>CAZSRS010000035.1:0-46436 GCA_964609625.1 uncultured Desulfovibrionaceae bacterium | reverse complement strand
ATTACTTTAGACTTGAGATCAATGTTGCGAGTGTTCTTTTTTAGAAAGAAAGAAATAATATGAACATCGAAGTCTTGACATTGGTTTTTGATTTTATGATGAAGCGCATAGGTCGCAAGCGTGTTGTCAGCTATTGCTACAGTAAAGTCTTCAAACTCTTTATGGGAAACAGTCGGAGTTTTACCAATTTTCTGCATATGCAAGAGAGAAATTAAAAATGCAGTCCTTTTATTTGCGTCGTGAAATGGATGATTTTTTATTAGGCCATACATGAGTGTTGCACAAATATCAATCCTATCACTCCATTTAGGCTTACCACCAAACTGTACAAATTGTCTTCCTAGTGCGGAGTGCAACATGTTTATATCTTTTGGACCTATCCCACCGAGGCCTTCTCCAGTTTTGGAAAAATAATCTACCAGTAAAAAATGAGCCTGTAAAACCTCGTGAAGTCCAATTGTTACTTTTCCAGTGTATGGATCATAGGGGCCAACAATTTTTGTCCATCGATCATATTCTTTTTGGATTGCGATATTCATGCAGCCTCCGCATTCACCGTATTAGAAAGTCCCACCAGCCAGTCAGATGGCCCAGTAGATGTGAATATATTGCAGCTATTCTTTTTATATTACATACAAAATAAACTCATGTCAAAGCATCAGTGAATGTGCGCCATTACTATTCGTAATAGTTGAATTATATTCCTCCTTGCCGCTGGGTCAGTTCTGACCTATGGTATGTGCTCCCACCACAGCCCGGACATGAATCCTGATTTTTGCAAAGAAATCTGCAAGCAACTCGGGCTGGACCCAGAGGAGGTACTCTGATGCGCTACCCCGCCACCCTCACCCCGGACGGAGATACCTGTATCGTCACGGTCCCGGACGTGCCCGGTGTGCTGAGCTTCGGCGCCAACGAGGCCGACGCCCTGGCCATGGGGCAGGACGCGCTGCTGACCATGCTCGACCACATCATGTCCCAGGGCGAGGACATTCCCGCTCCCGCCGCGATGAGTCCGGGCGAGCCGGCCGTGGAGCTGCCGGCCATGGCCGTGCTCAAGCTGGCGATCTACCAGGCCATGCGTGCCCAAGGGGTGAGCCAGGTTCGGCTGGCCTCCCTGTTGCGCACCTCGCCCAAGGCCGTGCGGCGTCTGCTGGACCTGTGGCACAACTCCCGCTGGGAGCATCTGGAAGCGGCCGCCGCCGTGCTCGGGCTCAAGGTCGAGGTTGCCGTCCAGGCTGCCTGAGCCCCAGGGCGCGGTCATTTCCAGCCGACCGGCTCGTTCAAACCTTCCCCCGCATCCGCAATCCCCATCCTATTCAGTTGTTTGTGCATCATTGCTGCCTTCCTCTCCTCCGAACGACAAAGGGCGTTCCGCTCTTGGCTTGGCAGGCAAAATGGCGTAGACAGCCAGCACGCATGGACGACGAGGAGATGACCACAGTGCACGGCATACAGCGACGCGCCACCAGGCGGATCGACGTGGGCGGGGTTCCCATTGGCGGGGGTGCGCCCATCGTGGTCCAGAGCATGACCAACACCGACACCAGGGACGTGGAGGCCACACTGGCCCAGATTACGGCCCTGGCCGAGGCCGGCTGCGGCCTGGTGCGCCTGGCAGTGCTGGACGAGCGCGCGGCCGCGGCCCTGCGCCCCCTGAACGATGCCGCGCCGGTGCCGCTCATCGCCGACATCCATTTCGACCACCGCCTGGCCCTGGCCGCCCTGGAGGCCGGGCTCAAGGGCCTGCGCATCAACCCCGGCAACATCGGCGGCGCCGCGCCCGTGGACAAGGTGGTGGACGCGGCCAAGGCCCACGGCGCGGTGATCCGCGTGGGCGTGAACAGCGGCTCCGTGGAAAAGGAGTTGCTCAGGAAGTACGGCGCCCCCACGCCCCAGGCCATGGTGGAGAGCGCCCTGGGCCACGTGCGCCTGCTCGAGGCGCGGGGTTTTTACCAGACCAAGATTTCCCTCAAGTCGTCCTCCGTGTTGCACACCATCGAGGCCTACCGGCTGCTGGCGCGGCAGTGCGACTACCCCCTGCACATCGGCGTCACCGAGGCCGGCACCCTGGTGCGCGGCGCAGTGAAGAGCGCCGTGGGCCTGGGCGTGCTTCTGGCCGAGGGCATCGGCGACACCCTGCGCGTGTCCCTGACCCACGATCCCGTGGCCGAGCCGGCCGTGGCCTGGGAGATTCTGCGCTCCCTTGGCCTGGGGGAGCGCGGTCCGGAGGTCATCTCCTGCCCCACCTGCGGCAGGACCGAGATCGACCTGATCACCCTGGCCGAGGAGGTGGAGGCGCGGCTGCGCGGCGTCACCGAGGTCTTCAAGGTGGCGGTGATGGGCTGCGTGGTCAACGGGCCGGGCGAGGCCAGGGAGGCGGACATCGGCATCGCAGGGGGGCGCGAGCTGGGCATCATTTTCCGCAAGGGCGAGGTGGTGCGCAAGGTCAAGGGGCGGGACAGGCTCCTGCCCGCGTTCATGGACGAGCTGGACGCGTTCCTGCGGGAGCGCCGCAACCAAAACCTGTAATCGAGATTCGCCGCAAGGGGACACACGCATGCGCTGGAGCCGGTACTACATTCCCACTCTCAAGGAGGCGCCCGCCGACGCCGAGGTCGTCAGCCACAAGCTGTTGGTGCGCGCCGGCATGATCCGCAAGCTCACCTCGGGCATCTACACCTACCTCCCCCTGGGGCTGCGCGCCCTGGAAAAGGTGGGGCGGGTGGTGCGCGAGGAGATGAACCGCGCCGGCGCCATGGAGGTGCTCATGCCCATGGTCCAGCCCGGAGATCTCTGGAAGGAGACCGACCGCTGGGACGTCTACGGCCGCGAGCTTCTGCGCTTCGTGGACCGCAACGACCGCGACTACTGCCTGGGCCCCACCCACGAGGAGGTCATCACCGACCTGGTGCGCGGCGAGATCCGCTCCTACAGGCAGTTACCCGTCAACCTGTACCAGATTCAGACCAAGTTCCGCGACGAGATACGCCCCCGTTTTGGACTGATGCGCGGCCGCGAGTTCGTGATGAAGGACGCCTACTCCTTCGACAAGGACGAGGCTGGCGCCAACGTGAGCTACCAGGCCATGTACGACGCCTACACGCGCTGCTTCCGGCGCATGGGCATGCGTTTCCGCGCCGTGGAGGCGGACTCCGGGGCCATCGGCGGCAGTTTTTCCCATGAATTCATGGTCCTGGCCGAGACCGGCGAGGACGTCATCGCGGTCTGTGCGGATTGCGAGTACGCGGCCAACCTGGAAAAAGCGCCGGTGCGCGTGGACAAGGGGGCGGAGCCGGCCCAGTGCCCCCCCATGGAAGTGGTGGGCACGCCGGGCGCGCACACCGTGGAGGAGGTCTGCAAGATGCTCCACGTGGGGGCGGAGCGGGTGGTCAAGACCCTGCTTTTCGACGCCGACGGCGAGATCGTGGCCGCGCTGGTGCGCGGCGACCGCGAACTCAACGAGGTCAAGCTCAAGAACCTGCTGGGCGCGACTTCCCTGGAGTTGGCCACGCCGGGTCAAGTCCTGGCGGCAAGTTCCGCGCCCGTGGGCTTTGCCGGGCCGGCCGGGCTCTCGGTCAAGCGCATGTATGCGGACCTGGAACTCTCCCACGACGACGGCTGGGTGGCCGGCGCCAACAAGAGCGACGCCCACGTGGTCAACCTCTCCCTGTCCCGGGACGCCAAGGTCACGGCATATGTGGACCTGCGCACCATCACTGAGGCGGACCCCTGCCCCAAGTGCGGCGGCCGCATCCAACTGACCCGCGGCATCGAGGTGGGGCACGTGTTCAAGCTCGGACTGAAGTACTCCCAGGCCATGAATGCCACCTTCCTGGACGAGAGCGGCAAGGAGCAGTTCATGGTCATGGGCTGCTACGGCATCGGGGTCTCGCGCATCGTGGCAGCCTGCATCGAGCAGAATCACGACGAGAACGGCATCGTGTTCCCGCCCCCGGTTGCGCCGTTCGAGGTGCTGCTGCTCAACCTCAACCCCAAGGACGCGGAAGTCAGCGCCAGGGCCGACGAACTCTACGCGGCCCTGCAGGGAGCCGGCGTGGATGTGCTGCTGGACGACCGCGACGAGCGCCCCGGCGTGAAGTTCAAGGACGCCGACCTGGTGGGCTGCCCCATGCAGTTGGTGGCCGGGGGCAAGGCCCTGGCCAGGGGCGTGATCGAGGCCAAGGACCGCCGCACGGGCGAGCGGGCCGAGCTGCCGGTGCAGGACTTTGCCCAGGCCTTCGCGGCCTGGCGCGGGCAGGTGCGCGCCGGCTGGGGCCTGGACCAGAACTGAGCACAAGGGCGCCGACTACAGGGACATGGCAGACATCTATTCCGTCACCGCGCTCACCGCGCTGATCAAGAACAATCTGGAGCAGGCTTTTCCCTTTCTCTGGGTCAGGGGGCAGGTCTCGAACCTGGCGCGCCCCGGCTCGGGACATGTCTACTTCAGTCTCAAGGACGAGAACGCTCTGGTCAACGTGGTCTGGTTCAAGGCCAGCCAGGCGCGGGGCAAGGGGGGCAGTCCTACGCAGGGCCTGACGCGGGACGGTTTCGACCCGCTCACGGGCGAGGTCTTCGACCCGGAACTGTATGCGACAGGGAATGCGGCAGAAAGGCTGGAGAACGGCCAGGAGGTGCTCTGCGGGGGGCGCATCTCGGTCTACCCCCCGCGCGGGCAGTATCAGCTCATCGCCGAGATGGTCCAGGACGTGGGGTTGGGGCGGCTGTACCTGGAGTTCGAGGCGCTTAAGCGCGGCTATGCGGAAAAGGGCTGGTTCGCCCAGGAGCGTAAGCGCCCCGTGCCGCGCAACCCAGTGCGGGTGGCCGTGGTCTCCGCCCCAGGCAGCGCCGCCGTGCGCGACTTCCTGCGCCTGACCGCCGAGCGCGGCCTTGGGGGCGAGGTGCGCATCTACCCCACCCTGGTGCAGGGCGAGGAAGCCCCGGCGCGGATCGCCCAGGCCATGGAACTGGCCAATGCCGATGCCTGGGGCGAAGTGCTGGTGCTCATCCGGGGGGGCGGTTCTCTGGAGGACCTCTGGGCCTTCAACACCGCGCCCGTGGCCGAGGCCGTGTATACCTCGCGGCTGCCTGTGCTCGCGGGCATCGGCCACGAGGTGGACACCAGCATCGCGGACATGATCGCGGACCTGCGCGCCGCCACTCCCAGTCATGCGGCGCAGTTGCTTTTCGAGGAGCGCGAGACCCTGGAGCAGACCCTGGACCGGGGCGAGACCGCGCTGATTCGGTCCTTGACCCGAAAGCTAGAACAGGCTGCGGCCCGGCTGGAGCATTGTGCCAGGGCTCTGGTTTGGTTCTCTCCGGCGCAACGGCTTGAGCGCGCGGCGGAGCGTTTCGCCGGCCTGACCCAGCGGCTGGAGCGCGCCCAGGCCTGGCGGCTGCGCCAGGGCCAGACCCGACTGGCAGAGTTGGAGAACCGCTTGGCGCGGGCCTTTGGTTCCGAACGTTTTTCGATCCTGGGGCGTGATCTGGATAACCTGGAAGCCAGGCTCGGCCAGGCAGTGGAGCGTCGCCTGGAGCGCGCCGGCGCATGCCTCGACAGGCTCGGTCTATCGCTGGACGCACTGGACCCTGAACGCCCCCTGGCCCGTGGTTACGCCCTGGTGCGGGAGCGTGAAAGCGGCCGCCGGCTGCGTCGCGTGCGTGATGCGGCGCCGGGCGACCTGCTGGACATCTCCCTGCGGGACGGGGTGCTCGGCGTCGAGGTCAGGGACGTGCGGCCAGGGACCAGCGAGTGAGGCCAGGTACTGATGCGCGGCAGCCTCGCGGTCTGGATCTGTTTGGGGCTGTTGTGTGCCGTACTGCCGGGAGGCGCCGCGGCCCAGGAAGCGGTACCGCGGCTGGAGTGCCCGGAAGGGGTGGCCGAAGGCGAGCCCTTTTTCGCCACGGTCTATTCGCCGAGGCCCATGCTGTCCGTGCGGGCGCACTGGCTGGGCAAGGAGGTCGTCCTTACGCAGTACCACCATCGAGGCGGCTACTCGGCCACGGCCTTGCTCGGCCTGAGTCTGCGCGAGCGACTCAAGGGTTCACGTTTCGAGTTGCGGGTGGTGGTGCGGAGCGCCAGTGTGCACGGGGTGGAGGAGACGACCTTCAGCCACGGCATCCGCCGCATTGGCAAGAGTTTTCCAGAGGAGCGGCTCACGGTGAGCAGTCGCTTCTCAGCCTTGTCCAAGAGCGACCAGGAGCGAATCAGGCGCGAGGGCAGGGCGGTGACGGCAGCCAAAAACGTGGTAAACGAACAACGATTCTGGCAGTGCCCCTTTGTGCGCCCCGTGCCGGGGCGCATCACCAGTGTCTTTGGCTTACGCAGGTTTTTCAACGACCGGCCACGCTCCCCGCATAACGGTGTGGACTTCGACGCCCAGGAAGGGGAGCCGGTGCGCGCTTTTTCCAGGGGCAGGGTGATCCTCGCCGATGAGCACTTCTACTCGGGCAAGGCCGTATACCTGGACCACGGCCAGGGCGTTGTCAGCATGTATTTTCATCTTTCCAGGTTGCTGGTGGACCCCGGCAGCATGGTGGAGGCCGGCGGCGTGATCGGCCATGCCGGCGCCACGGGACGCGTCACGGGCCCGCACGTCCATTTCGGCCTCAGCGTCCTGGGCCAGCTTGTGGACCCCATGCTCCTGTTCTTGGGGGCGTGCCCAGAGGATCCCTGAGGGATTGTCCCGCTGGGGGCGGTTGTGCTAGGCATTCCCAGGACGAATGACTGTTGTGCAACACTTATGGAAGGAAACATGGCCAGGAAAAAGGAAGATTTCGCCACGCGCATGCAGCGCCTGGAGCAGATCGTGGAAGCCTTGGAGCGCGAGGACGCGCCCCTGGAGCAGAGCATGGAGCTGTACAAGGAAGGCGTGAGCCTGGTGCGGCAATGCAGGGAGCAGTTGGAAAAGGCCAGGTACGACGTCACGCTACGCGGCGCGGACGGCCCCGCGCCTCTTGTTCCGGATGACAAATACCTCCAAGAGCAGGGCGGGGAGTGAAGCATATGGCGACCAAGGACCACAACGGCTTGACGGTGAAAGAGGAATTGGCCAGACGGGCCGAGCCCGTGGCCGAGTACCTGCGCGGCTGTCTCAAGGGGCGGCACTATCCCTGCGAACTGTTGCAGGCCATGGAGTACAGCCTCACGGCCGGGGGCAAGCGGCTGCGCCCCGTGCTTTGTCTCACGGCCGGTGGGTTGTTCGGCCTGGAACGGGACAAAGCCCTGCCCTTTGCCTGCGCCCTGGAGATGATCCACACCTACTCTCTGGTGCATGACGACCTCCCGTCCATGGACAACGACGACCTGCGGCGGGGCAAGCCCTCGAACCACAAGCAGTTTGGCGAGGCCATGGCTCTTTTGGCTGGCGACGGCCTGCTCACCGAGGCCTTCGTGTTCATGGCCTCTACAGCTGCCGACCTGGGCGCCGGGCGTGTACTGCCCGCCCTGGCCGAGGTGGCCCGGGCCGCCGGCGCCGCCGGCATGGTGGGGGGGCAGGCCCTGGATATGCTTTACACCGGCAAGGGGCACGTGCCCCTGGCGCAACTCAGGGATATGCACGCCCGCAAGACAGGGGCGCTGATCACCTGCTCCTGCGTGAGCGGCGCCATCCTGGCCGGCGCCGACAGGGAAGAGGTGGAGCAGTTGCGCTATTACGGACAAAACGTGGGTGCCGCGTTTCAGATCGTGGACGACATCCTTGACGTGGTGGGCGATGAAAAGGATCTGGGTAAGCCCGTGGGCAGCGACGAGGGGCAGGGCAAGACGACCTACCCCAGCCTCATGGGCATAGAACAGAGCCGCGTCCTGGCCCAGGAGCACGTGGACGAGGCAGTGGCAGCCCTGCGTGGATTGGCCGGCGAAGACGCCGCATTTTTAGTCAGGCTTGCGCAGTTCGTGGTGGACCGCATCTGCTGAGCGGCGTATGCTGCATTGGCTTGTGCCGAATCGTGCAAGCATTGCCCATGGCGCTGTCTTTGGGTACAGATGGCGGTTCCATGGATCAGAAAAAGCATTCAATCAGCCCGCCCAAGCTCTCCGCAGTCCCGCCCGGAACGAAAACCGGAGAGGGACGGCGCAAGCCCGGCCTCGAGCTTAGAGATTCCCCAATGCCAGACAAGAAAATCCTATCGACCGAGGAGTTGGAGAAACAAAGCGTCTCACCGCAAGATGCCTCCTTGTCCACCATCCAGACCTATGTGGAACTCGCCTCCAGCAGCCTGGAGCAGAAGATCGCCCTGGCCGGTGATCTGCGGCAGCGCATAATAGCAACCGTATCCCGGAACGGCGGCCACCTCGCCCCCTCCTTGGGAGTGGTGGAGTTGACCATCGCCCTGCTTTCCTGCTTCGATCCGGCGCGGGACAGAATCGTCTGGGACGTGGGACACCAGGCCTACGTGTACAAGCTGCTCACGGGGCGATTGGAGCGCTTCCACTCCCTGCGCACCCTCGGCGGCATCAGCGGTTTTCCCAAGCGTAGCGAGAGCCCCTTCGACCACTTCGGCGTGGGGCACTCCTCCACGTCCATCTCTGCGGCCCTGGGCATGGCTATGGCCCGCGATCTGGCCAAGGAGCGCAACAAGGTCCTGGCCGTGATCGGCGACGGCAGCATGACCGCGGGTCTTGCCTTCGAGGGCCTGAACCAGGCCGGGCACATGGGGCGCGACCTCATCGTGGTACTCAACGACAACGAGATGTCCATCTCCAGGAACGTTGGCGCCCTGTCGTCCTTTCTGTCCCGCAGCCTGGCCAAGGGGTGGCTGCGGCGCTTCAAGAAGGAGAGCGAGAACCTGATCAAGCAGCTGCCGAGCGTGGGCGACAATCTGGCCGGGTACATGCGCCGCTTCGAGAGTTCGTTCAAGGGTTTCTTCACGCCCGGTATGCTCTTCGAAGCCTTGAAATTCAACTATCTCGGCCCCATCGATGGGCACGACCTCGAAGAACTCATGGACGTCTTCAATATGGTCAAGTCCATCGAGGCGCCCGTGCTGGTGCACGTGCTCACGAAAAAGGGCAAGGGTTATCCCCCGGCCGAGGAAAATCCCACCTATTTCCACGGGGTAGGCTCCTTCGAGCCCGAGACCGGCGCTGCGAGGAAGTATCGCACCGACGTGGAGCTTCCGTCCTACACCAAGGTCTTTGGCGACACCCTCTGCCGCATGGCCGAGAAGGACTCGCGGATCGTGGCCATCACAGCGGCCATGCCCGAGGGTACCGGCCTGAGCACGTTCGGCGAACGTTTTCCGGAGCGTTTCGTGGATGTGGGCATCTGCGAGCAGCACGCCGTGACCTTTGCCGGTGGGCTGGCCGTGCAGGGGTACAGGCCGGTGGTGGCCATCTATTCCACGTTCCTGCAGCGCTCCTATGATCAGGTGCTGCACGACGTCTGCCTGCAGAATCTGCCCGTGACCCTTTGCCTGGATCGCGGCGGCCTGGTGGGCGAGGACGGCCCCACCCATCACGGCGCCTTTGATCTCTCCTTTCTGCGGCACATTCCGAACATCACCATCATGGCGCCCAAGGACGAGGCCGAGTTGCAGCGCATGCTGGTCACTGCCCTGCGGCACGACGGCCCCACGGCCATCCGCTATCCGCGCGGCGTGGGCATGGGCGCGCCCCTGGCGGACGATCCCGAGCCCCTGCCCCTGGGGCAAGCCGAGGTGCTCTTGCAAGGGAGCGATCTTCTGGTCCTGGCCATCGGCAGCCGGGTCATGCCGGCCCTGGTGGTGGCCGAGGAACTGGCCAGGGAGCATGGCATGGGCATCTGCGTGTGCAACGCCCGGTTCGTGAAGCCATTGCCCGAGGCCCAGTTGCGGGAGCTGATCGCGGCGCACCATCGCATCCTGATGCTGGAGGAAAATGTGCTGGCCGGCGGGTTCTCCTCCGGGGTGCTGGAGTTCATGGCCGACAACGGTCTGTTGGCCGATGCCGAGGGGGGCAAGGTCATCCGCCGCCTGGGCCTGCCCGACGCCTTTGTGGAGCACGGCACGCAGAAGGAGTTGCGCCGACTCACGGGCATCGACCGCACTGGCATCAGAAAGGCCATGCTGGAACTGTTGGAGCCGGCGGAGTAGGGCGTTGGTCGTAGACATCCCAGGCGCTGATTCCCTATCCCTTTGCCGCGGCTTGCTCAGACTGTCGGACTTCGGGCTTTCTCCTGCATGAACGCGCAGCTCAAGGGCGTGCTCATGGCCGTTGCCGGGGTCGTCATCCTCAGCCCGGACACGCTGCTGGTGCGGTTGCTCGATCTGCCGCAGTGGCCGTTGCAGTTCTTTCGCGGTGCGGGTATGGCCCTGGTCCTGACGGTGCTGGTGACCGTACTGTCCAGGGGCAAGGTGGCGAAGAGCTTCCTGGCCGTGGGCAAGACCGGAGTGCTCGCGGCCGTTTTTTACGCAGCCAGTTCCCTGCTTTTCATCTCCTCCCTGTACCTGACCAGCGTGGCCAACACCCTGGCCATCATCAGCTCGGCGCCGGTTTTCGGCGCCGTGTTCTCTTCGCTGGTGAACAGGGAGCATCTGCCCCTGCGTACCTGGCTGGCGGCCTTCGCGGCCATGGGCTGCATCGGCCTCATCGTGGCTGGGGGATTGGGGGGCGAGCAGGCAACCATTCTCGGGGATTTCCTGGCCCTGCTCCAGGCCATGTGCATGGCCGTGAGCTTCGGGCTGGTGCGGCGCAAGCAGGAGGTGGACATGCTGCCCGCCATCGCGCTCGGCGGCGTGCTCATGGCCCTGGTGAGCCTGCCGCTGGCCGGGGTTCCGGTTGTTCCGGAAGGGGGGGCGTCCATGCTGGCCTTGCTCTGTCTGGTGGTACTGCCGGTGTCGTTCTCGCTGCTGTTTTGGGCGCCGCGCCATATTCCGGCGCCCGAGGTGAACATGATCATGCTCCTGGAGATGGTGCTGGGGCCCTTGCTGGTCTGGGCAGTGGTGGGCGAGGCCGTGCCGACGAACACCTTGATCGGCGGGGGATTGCTCTTCGTGGTGCTGCTCGGGCACTCACTGTTCACGGTGTTGGATTACCGCGGGTAGCCCCAGGTCCTGCGGCAGGCCATGCGCGGAGAGTGATCGGATTACCTCGCCGAGTTCCAGACTTCCTGCGGCGCTGGGTGGAGGTTTGTCGTGGCCAGGGCTGATGTGTGCTCCCCCTTGCCCGCCGTCCTCATCCGCCCCCCGGCTTACTTCCCATGTCGTTTGGCGAGCTTCTGCTCCTCTTCCAGGCGTAGTTCGCGCCGCAGCACCTTGCCCACGATGCTCTTGGGCAGGGAGGCGCGGAACTCCACCTGCTTGGGGACCTTGTAGTTGGCGAGTTTCTGGCGGCAGAAGGCGATGATCTCGCTCTTGTCCAATTCTTCACCGTCCACGGGCACCACGTAGGCCTTGAGGATTTCGCCTCGGGAGTGGTGGGGGATGCCCACGGCCACGGCCTCCTTGACCTTGGGGTGTTCGTGCAGCACCTCGTCGATTTCGCGGGGGTAGACGTTGTAACCGCCGCAGAGCACCATGTCTTTCTTGCGGTCCACGATGGTGAAGTACCCCTCTTCGTCCATGCAGGCGATATCGCCGGTGTAGAGCCAGTCGTTGCGCAGGGTGCTGGCGGTGTCGTCGGGGCGGTTCCAGTAGCCCTTCATGACCTGGGGGCCCTTGATGACCATCTCGCCGATCTTGCCCGGTGGGAGTTCCACGGTGCCGAGTTCCATGTCCACGATGCGCACGTCCGTGTCTGGAAAGGGCAGGCCGATGGAGCCGGGCTTGCGCTTGCCTTCCAGGGGGTTGAGATGGGTGACCGGGGCGGCTTCGGTGAGGCCGTAGCCCTCGATGATCTCGGCGTTGGTCAGTTCCTTGAAGCGCTTGATGCCTTCCACGGGCATGGGCGCGGAGCCCGAGATGCAGTAGTCGATGGAGGAGAGGTCGTAGTTGCCGATGTCTTTTTGCTGCATCAGGGAGAGGTAGACCGAGGGCGCACCCGGAAAGATGGTGGGCTTGAGCTTGTTGATGCCCTGGAGCATGTCCTTGGGCACGTAGCGGGGGAAGGGGATCAGGGTGGCGCCGATGGCCGTGGCGAAATTCAGGCAGACCGTGAGACCATAAACGTGGAAATAGGGGAGCAGGCCCATCATGCTTTCCTTGCGTCCCATCTTGCCCAGGCTGTGCAGCATGGCGCAGCACTGCTGCACGTTCACGGTGAGGTTGTAGTGGGTGAGCATGACCCCTTTGGAGATGCCCGTGGTGCCGCCGGTGTATTGCAACAGCGCCAGGTCTTCCCTGGGGTGGGGCGGCACAATGCGGATTTTCTCCCGCCCCTTGAGCAAGGTGCTCCAGCGGATGACGCCTTTGTCCTGGGCGTAGGGTACGTCCAGATTCAGGCCGTCGCGCTTGGCCTTGAAGCGGTAGAGCTTGTTCAGGGGGAAGGAGAGGCAGTCGGAGATGCTGGTGATGAAATACTTCTTGATGTGCAGTTTGTCCTGCAGGGCATCGAGTTTGGGCCAGAGGTGGTCCAGGGTGATCATGTAGCGGGCACCCGAGTCCGCGATCTGGTGGACCAGCTCCTTTTCCATGTACAGGGGGTTGGTCATGACCACCACTGCCCCTGCCTTGAGCGCGGCCCAGTAGGTTATAATGGTCTGGGGCAGGTTGGGCAGCATGATGGAGACGCGGTCGCCCTGGGAAATGCCATGGGCGCGGAGATTGGCCGCCGCGATCTCGGTCAGTTTTTTGAGCTTGGCGTAGGAGATCTTCCAGTTGCGGAAGACGATGGCGGTGCGTCTGGGATTCTCCTTGGCTGCGCGATCCAGCAGTTCAAAGAGGGGGATTTCGTCGTAATTGATGTGCCGGGGGACATTGGGGTCGTAGCTTTTAAACCAGGTGCGCTCTGCTGTGTTTTCATTCGTCATGCCGGGAGGTACCTCGGAGGCGTTATTTTTTCGGTTTTTTATCTGAAGCCGCTGGAAAAGTTAAGGTCATTATGGCCGTTCCGGGAGACTTGGAGGTAACTCATTGAATCTGGAACCAATCATCCCGTCTTGACGGCAGGAGAAAAGGCGTGCAGCCGTTTGACAGCTCACGCAGGCTGGTGCTAGATTATTACTTCCAGCAAATTTATAAATTGATGTCGGGCTGTTAGCGGATTACGTGGAACACGGAACAGGAGCGTGGCATGGACATCAGCATCGTGCGTCAGGCCCGGCAGGATGATCTGGAGGCGTTGCAGGTCTTCACCTGGCCGATCTGGACCAAGGAGATCTCAACGTTTCCATGGACCTACGACGACAGGGAGACCTGCTATTTCCTCGAGGGCGAGGTCACGGTCACGCCCGAGGCAGGTGAGCCCGTGCGCATGGGCGCGGGGGACCTGGTCACGTTTCCCAAGGGCATGCGCTGCACCTGGAAGATATCCAAGCCCGTGCGCAAGCATTACATGTTCGACTGACAGCCCACGAGCATTCTACCAAGGAGGAACAGTGACGACGGTAAGCGCGTTCATGGAACGCAACTTCAAACACTTCAATGCGCGGGAAACCCTGGACGCCGCCAAGGCCTGGAAAGATCTTCTGGACAGGGGCGGCAAGATGTTCCTGACCATGGCCGGCGCCATGAGCACGGCGGAGATCGGCATCACCCTGGCCGAGATGATCCGCCAGGGCAAGGTCCATGCCGTGTGCTGCACGGCCGCGAACCTGGAGGAGGACCTTTTCAACCTCTTCAACAACACCGAATACAAGCTCGTGCCCGAATACAGGGACCTGAGCCCGGAAGCCGAACTGGCCTTGCGGGATCAGGGCTTCAACCGAGTCACGGACACTTGCATTCCGGAGCAGGTAATGCTCCAGGTAGAGCACATACTGGTGCAGCTGTGGCGTGATGCTGCCGAGCAGGGCGTGCGCAAGTTCCCTTGGGAGTATTTCTACGAGGTTCTGGATCACCCCGAGGTACCGCGACACTTCCAGATTCCCAGGGAGCACTCCTGGGTGCTGGCTGCCAAGGACATGGGTATCCCCATCTACGCGCCGGGTTGGGAAGACTGCACCATGGGCAACAAGTTCGTGGCGGCCGTGATGCAGGGCAAGGTCAAGAACCACTTCCCGCTCAAGTCGGGCACCGAGCAGATGCAGCATCTGGCCGAGTGGTATACGACCCAGGCCAAGGCCAATACCCCGGTGGGCTTCTTCCAGATCGGCGGGGGCATTGCCGGTGATTTTCCCATCTGCGTGGTGCCCATGCTCATCCAGGACCTGGAACTGGAGGACACTCCCTTCTGGGCCTATTTCGCCCAGATCGGCGACAGCACCACCAGCTACGGCTCATACTCGGGCGCGGTGCCCAACGAGAAGATCACCTGGTACAAACTGGACGTCCACACACCCAAATTCATGATCAACTCCGACGCCGCCATCGTGGCGCCGTTGATCTTCGCTTACGTTTTGGGCGTGTAGCGAGGGGCGGGAATTCCTCAGAGCGTCAGGACCTCGCCCGGTTCGGGCAAGTATACGGGCAGGTGCGCACGGTTCATGGCCGAGCGTACCTGCTCGTTTTTTTCGCGCCGTACGTCGCGCCGCAGATGCACCAAAGCCAGGGCCTTGGCCCCTGCCTGGCGAGCGAAATCGATGCTCCCCGGCACCGTGCCGTGCCCCGGCGTGTCCTGCTCCATGGAAAAGGACTCGTGGATCACCAGGTCCACACCGGCTGCCAGGGCCAGGGTTTCCCCCGTGGGACGGCCGTCGCCGCTGTAAAGGATGCAGCGCTCGCCATCGTCGAGCCGCAGGGAGAGATTGAGCCGGGGGTGCTCGCTGTACGCGCAGTCCAGCCGCAGGCCCAGGAGCGACAATGACACGCCTGGGGTGGCTTCGTGCCAGACAATGGGGTACTGGAAGCGCTCCCGTAGGCCGGTGTAGGCCAGATCCATGGCCTGGCGGATCACGTCCTCCACGCCGGTCTGTCCCACGATTGCCAAGGGTTTGACACGCCCTTCTTCATAAAAACGCAGGAGCAGGGCGGGCAGGCCCATGAAGTGGTCGCCGTGGAAGTGGGAGATCCAGACCATGTCCAGGTCCAGGGCCTTGCGCGTGCCTGCGTCTGACGCAAGGGCGCGGAACAGGGCAAAGGGCGCGGTGAAGCCGCAGTCCAGCAGAATGGTGCGGGGCACGCCTCCGGTCCTTGTCTCCACCAGTACCGAGCAGTTGGGCAGGTTAGGGTCGAAGGCTTCGCCGACACCGACGAAGGTGATGTGCATGAGCGTTCCTGTAGCGGTATGTCGTGGGGTATTCAATAAAAAACTATTCCAGCGTCTTGATTTCGGATTTTTTTTTGCGAGATACGACATTACTGGCTCTAGGGGAAGGGGCCAATCCACTATGTGGTGCGCAGTTGCGGTAGTGCTTGTTGCGAAGAATTCCTTGAGGTCCTGGCTGGAACATATTACAATGTTTAGGAGTTATTGGGGCAGAGTTTTTTAGCGCTCCTCGTGTGCAACCCGTCGGGGAACAGTATGCCTGCAAACACACCAGTGGAATTGCGATTGCCGGCCGAAGCGGCCTTCATTCCCATAGCTAGCTTCGCGGCCGGCGAATGTGCCCGCACCTTTGGTTTTCCACAAGAGGATGCCGAGCGGATCAGCCTTGCGGCCGAAGAGGCAATGGCCGGCGCCATTTCCTTTGGTTACGGCGGACCCTGCGATGTGGTGGAATTGAGGATTCAGCGTACTTCGCTGGGGATCGAAATGGTTTTACGCTCTCGTGGTTTGCCGTTGGAGAGGGAAGAACTGCCTGGATATGATCCGACGCATGCCGTGCGCTCCGCGGATGTGTCGGGATTGGGTGATCTGTTTATCGACAGGATGATGGACAAGGTCAGCTTCTCGACAAGTGATTCCGGTCACCGGAAACTGCGCATGGAAAAGTTTCTGCCAGCAACGTCGGTGCAACCAGACAGGATTGTTCCGTCTGAAGAGCCTGTTCCGCACCATTCGGTTTGCTTGGCCATACGGCTGGCTGAAGTGGAAGATGCCGAGAGTATTGCAAGGCTCGCGTTGCATGCCCACGACGCGCTCATGTTCAATGAGCATATCTATTACCCGCGACGGATTCGGGAGATGCTCCGGTCAGGGGAGATGACTTCCGCAGTGGTCGAAGGCCTGGATGGCGAGCTGGCTGGGCACGGCGCACTTGTCGCCACCAAACCCGGAAGTTGGATAGAGGAGTTGACCTATGGCTTTGTCAGTCCCCGCTATCGTGGGCAGCGTTGTGCCACGAAGATCGCGGCCCTGCTCATGGAGGATGCCCTTCAGCGGGGTGTGACAACGCTCCTGGCCCTGGCTGTGACCAACCATGTCCATTCCCAGCGTAGTCTGTCGCACATGGGATTTTCACCGGCAGGGCTGCTTCTGGCCGCCAGTCCTGCTTCCCGGCAGTGGCGGAGGGTGGACGGCGACACACCCGGCCGTATTGGCAACATGGTCTATTTTAGACTTCTGACCCCACCTCGGGAAGTGGAATTGTACGTTCCGCCCCGACACAAGGACATGATCCTCAAAATCTATGAACACTTGGGTGTTCCGGTCAGATTAGCGGCAACCGACACATTACCTTCAGTACTCGAAACAGAGGGGCTTCTCACTACAGTCGCGGACTTGAAAGAGGGGTGGGCCTGGATGGTAGTGCAGCAATATGGAGAGGCATTGAAGGCACGAATCGCCGCGCAACTGCATCAGGCGTGCTCTCATGGCCTGACGAGTATTCTTTTGCTGTTACCTTTGGAAGACCCGGCCACACTCTGGATGTGCGAGACCTTCGAGGCCATGGGGTTCTTTTTCGCTTGGGCGGGTCCTGCCGAACAGTGTGGTAATGGGATCTGCCTGCAGTATCTTAACAAGGTCGATCCCGGATACGCTTTCATCCATGTGCTGGGGGAGTTTGCCCAGGAACTCAAGGAATACGTAAAGTTCTGCGATCCTCACTGCTACTGACACGTTGCGGAAGAATAGCGCGCCATAGGCCATGGCGCGCTTTTCCGGTCTCGATGTCAATCAGCAATACTACTTGGCCATGGCCACCAGCCTGCGCACACGTTCCTCCATGGGGGGGTGGGTGCTGAACAGACCGGCCAGACGCGAGGCGCTGAAGGGGTTGACGATGAACATGTGCGCCGTGGCCTCGTTGCCGGAGCGCATGGGCGCGCGTTGCGCGTAGGCCTGGAGCTTCTGCAGGGCCGAGGCCAGGGACAGGGGGTTGTGGGAGAGCCTGGCGCCTGTCTCGTCGGCCAGATATTCGCGGGAGCGGGAGATGGCCATCTGGATCAGCATTGCCGCCATGGGCGCGATGAGCGCCAGCAAGAGGGCCACGATGGGGTTTGGGCTGTCCTCGTCGCTGCGCCCCATGCCCAGGATGGCGCCCCACTGGGCCATGTAGGCCAGGTACATGATCACCGAGGCCATGACGCCGGCGATGGTCTGGATGAGGATGTCGCGGTTCTTGATGTGGCCGATCTCGTGGGCCAGCACGCCTCGTAGTTCATCGGCCGAGAGCAGCCTGAGGATGCCCTGGGTCACGGCCACCACGGCATTTGACGGGTTGCGCCCCGTGGCAAAGGCGTTGGGTTGCTCCTGGGGTGTGATGCAGACCTTGGGTTTGGGTATGCCGGCCTCCCTGGAGAGTTCGTCGACCATGCGGTGCAGGGCCGGGGCGTCCTGTGGGGAGAGCTCACGGGCCTTGTAGATGGAGAGCACGATCTTGTCCGAGAACCAGTAACTGCCTACGTTCATCACCAGGGCCATGATCAGGGCGATGAACAGCCCGGCCCTGCCCCCCATGGCACCGCCGAGAAAGATGATCAGGCCAGTGAGCAGGCCGAGCAGCAAAACGGTCTTGATCTGGCTGGTCATGGTTGCATACTCCTTAGTGTATTGCGTGGCAGTCGTTTCCGAGAGCCGCCGCATGCGTCAAGGCCCGGAGCGTGATACGCTCCAGGCCTGGTGTGGAAAAAGAAATATAAGGCAGGGTCAGGGCAAGTCAATGCTTGCACCGACCAGGAAGGTCGGATTCCGGGTCACTCGTCCATGCCGAGCAAGGCAAAGACACGGGCCGGATCGAGGTCGTCGTGGAGCAGACGCAGTACCTCGGTAGGGGTGTTGCTCAACCCCTCCAACACCTGTTGGGCTTCGTCCGGGGTTAGGGCGGGATCCTTGGCCATGGAGGCCTGCAACCGGCGCAAGGAGGAGGGCGCGAGGCTCACGCTGTCCTGGTCCAGTCGATCCAGGGGATTCTCCTCGTCAAAGTTCTGACCGCGCGGGGAGACAGGGAGTCTGGAGTCAAGTTCCTGCTTCCGGGCCAAGTCCTTGATGCCGGTGCGTAGGGTGTCGATGGTGTTCATCGAGTTCTCCAATGATAGCATCTAGTTGGGCAGCGCGGTGACAGGCTCGAAATTGCTCAGGAGCATCTCGTATTCCTGGCTGCTGGACTGCTCCAGGAGGATCTGTGTGCGCAGGCCGCAGCAACTCAGGCGGGACATGAGCTTGTCATAGTTCTGACGATCCTGCTCCCCCAGGGATTGGGCAAAGCCGTGTTTCTGGAGTATGCCCAGGAGGGTACTGGTGGCGCCGGCCAGGTCGTAGTATTCGGAAAAGAGCTTGCGTCGCAGGCCCACATTCCTGACCTCGCTGAGCACTTCCTTGCGCAGATTTTCCTTGATCTTGAGCAGTATCTGGTTTTCGTCCATCTGGCTGGATTGCGGTGCGGTCTTGTTCATGTGGCCCTCCGGTTTTGCCCAGGGTCGGCCATGGGCGTGTCTGTTGGTTTCCAGCAGCAAAGCAACAAGCATGCCGAGAGCCCGAAGCAGAGGCAGGCACCGGGACTGAGGGTACCGCGGCAAGCAGTGTGTCGGAAATCAGACAAAAAGTGAGCGCCGGCTCAGGGCCGGCGCGAAAACTGGTTGTTCCGGGAGGGGCGGATCGAAGCACTCCGCGCGCCCAAGGCGTGCGCATGCAGTGAAGTGGCGGGTTGGCCGGGCAGTGCCGGGGCGTCAGCTGCTCTTTTTGATGTAGAACAGTGCGCCTAAGACCGCGAACAAGCCGATGAAGACCATGACGAAATCCATATTGCGCTCCATGCTGGGTTGGGGGTTTGCGAAATTCGTGAACACACCGATACACCGTATCGACGCGTTGTTCAAGCCACTGAGAGAACATTGCAAGGAGCGGGCGCGGCCGGACGTGCCTGAGAATGGAAAGGGGGCTTTCGCCCCCGGTTTGCAGCTCTTGTCGTCAATTGCCCGTGGATAGATCCATCATTTTGAGCAGCCTTGCAGAGGATGCCCACGAGCGCCCTGATCCAGGAAATGGATCGGGAGGGTGAATCGCCCCTATTGGCAGAACTTGATGGAGTCCATGATTTGGCGCAGTTCGGAGCGAGCGGCCTCGAAGTTCTCGTTGGTGGTGGCGGCCATGAAGTTCATGTAATAATTCTGTCCGTCGTAGCACTGCCAGATGATCCTCTGGAAACCGTTTTTTTGCGGGGCCTCTGTCTGCTCCCAGCCGATGACGCCGCACCCCTTCTTGATGTTGCCGTCGTCGCGGCGGCGCGCTTCGAGCAGCTTGTTGATGGTCACGCGCTCCTTGTCCTGCTTGAGCCCGGCGTCCACGGCGGCGTCCCTGGGGAAGCTGGGCACCATCTGTTCGTGCCCCCAGTTGAAATTCAAGGGGGTGCCGACTTTCATGATACTGATGGATTCGGCGTTGGGATCCTCGATCACTTCCCACCCCGCGGGCAGGGTGATCTGGAAGTTGCGCAGCGTATTGCGGTACGTGGTGGGTGAGGACGTTCCCTTGGGGCCGGTGTCGGCCGTGGCGGCAGGCTGGGACGCGGTTGGAACGGAAGCGGCGGAGTGTATCACGCTGGTGCCGGAAGGTATGCAGGAACAGCAAAGGAAAGCCAAGAACAGGGAAAGGATCAGTGCTCGTTTCACGATAGTACCCCCTTTAGTGAAACAGGTGAAGTGAGAGAAAGCGGTTTCCGCCTGAATAGCCTAACCCGGGTTTTTTGCCAATGAAAAATACCTTTCCGGACGTACATGAATCGAGTGTGACGCGGGTGGAACACCTGCGACGATTACTGGACAATAAAAGGAAACTCCCTGATCGATGCACCAGGGGAAGTGGTGATTCCCGCAGGGCTGCGGGCGTCATGGTACGCTTGCGGTGAAACGCGAATCAGATGGCCTTGGATGTGGCCATGATGTAAATTTCATGCGGATCGAGGATCAGCACCACGCTGCCGTCGCCCATGATGGTGGCGCCGGAGAGGCCTTTCTGGTCCCCGAGGTAACTTCCCAGGGATTTGATCACGATCTCCTGACGCTCCAGCAGATTGTCCACGATGATGCCCAAACGGCGATCATTGTCGTGAATGACCAGCACGGCGAGTATTTCCGTCTCTTCACGCGGAGGCATTTCCAGGAGTTCCCGTAGGTCCACCACGCCCAGCACCTCGCCGCGCAACGTCACGGCCTTGCGGTTGTTCACGTCGGTCAGACGCGAAGCCTCGATCTTGGTGGTCTCGGAGACGGCGTCCAGCGGAATGGCGAAGGTCTGACCCGCCACCTTGACCATCAGCGCGTCGATGATAGCCAAGGTCAACGGCAAGGTGAGGATGAACTTGGTACCTCTGCCCACCTCGGAGGAGATGTTCACGCTGCCTTTGAGATTCTTGATATTGGTACGCACCACATCCATGCCCACACCGCGGCCCGAGATGTCGGTGACCTTTTCGGCGGTGGAAAAACCTGGTGCGAAGATCAGCTCCAGGGCCTCGCGATCATCCAGGCTCTTTGCTTCCTCGGGGAGCAGAAGTCCCTTGCTCACCGCGGATTGGCGCATCTTTTCCGGGTCGATGCCCCGGCCGTCGTCCTCGACTTCCAGGGCCACGGAATTGCCTCGGTGGTATGCCCGCAGCCAGACCTTGCCCACGGGATTCTTGCCGGCCTTGATGCGTACATCCTCGGGCTCGATGCCGTGGTCAACGGAATTCCTGATCAAGTGCACCAAGGGATCGCCGATGACCTCCACCACGCTCTTGTCCAGCTCGGTCTCCTCGCCTTCGGTGATCAGCTCCACCTGCTTGTCGCTCTTGCGGCTGAGGTCGCGGACAAGCCTTGGAAATCGTGAAAATACGGTCTGCACCGGCACCATGCGGACCTTCATGATGGTGTCTTGCAGGTCGTCGGAGATGCGCGCCATGGCGTAGGTCGTTTCTGTGAGGCTGGCGGCGATCTCGCCGACGTCCATGCCCTCGTCCAGCGCCTTGGCGAGCATGGAGTAGCGGTTGCGGTTGATGATCAGCTCTCCGATGAGATTCATGAGGTGGTCGAGCTTCTCATGATCCACGCGGATGGTCGAGGAGACCTTGGTCTTCTGTTGCTGTGCCGCGGCCTGAGAGTTGGCTGCCGGAGAAGGCGCCGGTCGTGTCTCCGGCTTTTCCATTGGGGGCTGCGGCTTTGTCCTGGCTTCGGGTTCGGCCCGCGGCCTGGGTGGAACGGGTCTGGTTTCGGCCTTGGCGGGAGCCCGCACCGTTTGGGGTATCGCTTTTTCCGGCACCTTCACCACGGCCTCTGCCGGTGCGGACGCGACAGCCTCAGCCTCAAGCTCAGGCATGGTTGCGGGTTTCACGTCTGGTTCGGAAACGGCGGCGGGTTCCTCGGCTACGGCTTCCCGTGGCTGCAGGGCTGCTTGAAGTGTCTCTACCTCTTTGTGCAACATGTCACCGAGGATGGAGGCTTCCTGACGCATG
Source organism: uncultured Desulfovibrionaceae bacterium (assembly GCA_964609625.1). Taxonomy (GTDB): domain Bacteria; phylum Desulfobacterota; class Desulfovibrionia; order Desulfovibrionales; family Desulfovibrionaceae. The sequence goes on along the minus strand of CAZSRS010000035.1, from coordinate 24,666 downwards.
ATGTCCAACAACGGTTCGAAATCCATGCCGGTCTTGCGCGCCTGATCCACGAGCTTAGCCGTGCGCTCGGCGTAGATTTTTAACTCTTCAAGCCCCATGTAACCCGATGAATTCTGTAGCGTGGTCAGGGAGCGGAACAGCCCGTCTACAAAATCGGTCTGGGAGCTGTCCTTGGCAAGTTCACGCAGGGCCATGTCGATGTGGTCGAGTTGTTGCTCCACGGTGCTGTTGAATACGGCCACGTCCTCGGGGTCATAGGTCGGCCCCGACTCGGCCGGCGGTGCGGGTGGAGATGCGGGTTTCACCGCCCCCGTGGGGGGCGTTTCCGGCTCCTGCCTCGTCGCGGCAGGTGGAGATTCCTCCCGCATGCCGTTGTCGCGCTCCTCGGTCAACACCGAGCTGACAGCGTCACCCCATAGTTTTTCCAGGCTTACGTCTTCGTCGGCGTGAGCCTCCACCGCGGTCTGCGCACGTTCCTTGCCAGGCAGGTCCACGATCCCGTTTTTCACGACGCGCTGCAACGCCGCGACGAGCTTGTCGATATTCAGCGGCGTGACCATGCCGCTCTTGGGGTCTACCTTTCCCAGCAGGGCTTCGATGAAATCCACAACTGACAGAAGCAGGTCGATGAGTGCGTGGGAGGGCTGCATTTCCCCCTTGCGGACGCGATTGAGCAGGGTTTCAGCCTCGTGGGTCAGGCTGTTGAGTTCGCGGAAGCCGATGATACCGCTGTTGCCCTTGAGGTTGTGAAAATAGCGGAAGATGTCGTTGACCAATTCTCCCCCGGCTGTCGGATCCTTTTCAAGCTCCAACAGGCCACTGTTGAGGTCGGAAATGATCTCATGCGCTTCTTCCAAAAAGTCGTTGAGATGTCCCTCGCCGAATGTGGTCAAGGAGTACGGAGTCAATTCCTCGTGCAGGGCATTGTCGGGGGCGTCTTGGCTTTTTTCCGGGGTATCTCGCGGTGCGCTGTCCAGCAGGGGCGTAGGTTCTTCCTTGGCCGTGGTGGAGTCGGCCCGCGCGTCATTCTGGAGTGGGGCAACCTGGACCGTGCCTTGCGGTTCGCCGGCCAGCAAGGCCTCGATGGTGGCGATGATGGGCTCGACGTCGACATCGCCCTCGCTGCCCGTGACTTCGAGGTTGTCCACCAATTGCCTGAGTGCGTCGGTGGAGGTCAGGATCACGTCCATGATTTCCGAGGTGACGGCCATGGCTCCCTTGCGCAACTCCTCCATGATACTCTCGGCCTTGTGCGCAAGACGGTTGATGGTGTTCAGACCGAGAAACCCGGAGGCTCCCTTGAGGGAGTGCATGGGGCGAAAAATTGCGTTGCATAGGTCCAGGTTCTCTGGAGTCTTCTCCAACTCGAGCAGATTGGGCTCGATTGTCTCCAGATGCTCCTTGGCCTCGATGATAAAATCAGCGAATAATTCCGGATCGTTGAAATCCTGATTCATTGGAAACCTCTGTTGTGCCTTGTCAGCCCAGAAGCATTTTGACGTTGCGTAACATCTTCTCTGGCTGCGCAGGCTTGACCATGTACAGATTCGCCCCCAGGTTCAGACCGGCCTGTATATCCTTTTCCTGACCTTCCGTGGACAGGACGATGATGGGAATATCCTTGTAGGCATCCTGCTCCCGCACGGTCTTGATGAACGTGTAGCCGTCCATGCGCGGCATGTTGATATCGGAGACGATGAGGTCGATCTTCTCTGCCGAATAAAGACGTTCGAGTCCATCCAGGCCGTTTTCAGCCGTCGTGACCTTGAAGCCCTCCTTTTTCATGATGAAGGCAACGAGATTACGCACGGTCTTGGAATCGTCCACTATGAGAATGTGTTTGGGCATCATCTCCTCCTCACCGCTTCAAGAGCTTTTCCACGATCCTGTCGATCGACAGGATTCCCACGAGGATGTCGTCCTCGCGTCGCATTAGTGCCGTGACATATTCAATGTTGCCCCCCATTATCGACTCTATGTTCCACTCGATACGGTCCTGGGATACCCGGTACATGGTGGCCACCTCGCGTACCAGCAACCCCACCTGTAGACCCCTTTTACGGCAGACAATGATGAATTTGTCCACGGTCTCGCCCGCGGCAATGCGTTCCCGCTCCTCTTCGGCGCGCTCGATGCCCAGGAGCACGTCCAGGCGGATCACGGGAGTGACCCTGCCGCGCAGGTTGACGAGCCCCGCCAAATGAGAGGGTGCTTCCGGCACCTGGGTGGGCTTGATTGCCCGTACCACCTCCTGTACCGCCTGAATGGGCATGGTATATTCGTTTCTTGCAACGAAAAAGCTGACCAGTTGCAAGTCGTCACGCTTTTGCAGTTGCCGTTCCAGAGGAACTTCTTCCAAAGGGACAAGAGCCTCGGCTGCCTCGGGAGCGGCAATTCCCTCGGCATGGACCGCTGCTTCCACTTCTGGTTCAGGCTCTGGAATCGGCTCGGGCGCAGGCTCGATCTCCGGCTCGGGCTCGAGCACAGGCTCCGGAATGGGCACGCTCGTTGCTTCCGCCGGAGCGTCTATGCCCAGCTTCTCGAGAATGTCCGCGTCCTCCAGACCGACGTACTTCTCGATGAAGGCCCGCTCCGCTTCAGTCAAGCCCTCTTCCTGCACCTGGGGCTCGGCCTGGAACTCCTGTTCCTGGAAATACTCTTCGGGTGTCTTGCTCATAGCTTATGGATTTCCCTGGCCAGTTGAAGGTACTCCCGGGCGCCGCGACTGCCGGGCGCGATGTCGAATATCACCTTGCCGTGAGCGCAGGCCTCGCGAAACTTGGTATCCATGTGAATGATAGTATTGAACATGCGATCTCTCATCTTGCTTTGCAAGAGTTCCATGACCCGACGGCAGGCTCCCGCACGCTGATCGAACATGGTGGCCAACACGCCATATCGGATGGGGTCGGGCAGCACCCGGTTCAGCGTACGCATGGTGTCGAAGAGCAGTCTGAGCCCGTTGAGAGCCAAAAAATCGGTCTGGATGGGCACCACGCACAGTTCCGAGGCCACCAGGGCGTTGACCAGGAGAATGCCCACGTGCGGAGGGCAGTCCAAGATTACATAGTCATACTCGTCCTTGATCTGAGCCAATGCACGCTGCAGAATGCCTCCTTTATGGGGGCGGTCGCGCAAGTCCATCTCCAGTTCAGCGAGTCGGATGTGGCTAGGTACGAAATCGAAATGCTCTCCTGGGGCACTGTAACGCAGATGCTGCCAAAGTTCTGGGAACTCCTCTTCCTTTCTGGTGAACAGATCGTAGACCGTATACTCCAGGCGCTCGGGATAAAACTTCAGGTGAATGGTCGCACTGGCGTGGGGGTCCAAGTCAATGACCAGACAACGCTTTCCCAGGATACCCATGGCGGCTCCCAGGCTGAGGGTGCTCGTGGTCTTGCCCACGCCTCCCTTTTGATTCGCTATCGGAATGATGATTCCCACTTCTGCCTCGTGAACTCCATCCAGCGACTTCTCAACTTTTTTTGTAGACAATTGCGCCGGGATGATGCACCGGTGTGAATGCTCGACTGATGTTGTGCAGTGATTCCGAGTGACCGATGAGCAGGTACCCTTCGGGGAACAGGTTGTCGTAAAACAATGATATGACTCGTTTCTTCATGTCGTCGTCAAAATAAATGATAACGTTGCGGCAAAAAACGATTTGGGAGCGCTCCACACGCTTCACGGCTACCCTGTCGCTGAGGTTTATCTGTCCGAAGCTGACGAGACGCTTGACCTCGGGCTTGATCTTGTAGGCGACGTCTTCCTTGGTGAAGTACTTGTCTATGTACTCCTTGGGAGTGGTGCGCAAGGAATACTCGCTGTACACACCACGACGGGCTGACTGTAATACGGCCTCGGACAGGTCGTTGGCAGTGATCTTGATGTTCCAGGCACTGATTTCGGTACGCAGTGATTCCAGTAGGATGATGGCCAATGTGTAGGGCTCCTCACCGGTGGAGCAGCCTGCCGACCAGATATGCAACCGTTTCTGACCCTTTTCCCGCTGGGCGAGCAATACCTCGCTCAGGACCTTGTCTTGAAATACCTTGAGCTGCGGCGGGTTGCGGAAGAAGCTGGTCTCGTTGGTGGTGACTGACTCGAAAAGCTTGTTCAGCTCCTGCCGTTTATTGGTGTCGTAACGCAGGAAGTAGTAATACTCTCCGAAGCTCTTGAGATTGAGTTCCTTGAGCCTGCCGGCCAGTCGGTTCTCCAGCAGGTATTTCCGGTTGTCGGCGACGAAGATGCCGCTCTGCTCGTACACAAAGTCACGAAGTTGCCTAAATTCCTCGTCGTTGATGGGAATGGCCTTGCGCAGGGTGATGGAGTCGCTCTTGCGCATGCTGATGGTATCGGAGAACAGAGCTGCCATCTATTCCTCCTCGACCTGGGCGTACTTGATGCGTGCCAGAGCCTCTTCCGCGGCTTCGGCCAGTTCCGGATTCTCGTTGTCCACCATCGCCAACAAGGCCCGAAAGGCCGTGGTGCCGCCGATGTTGCCCAGCGCCTCCACAGCCTTGAGGGTCACCAGGGTGTTTGGCGTGGAGAGCAAGGGCACGATCTCTGGTATGGCACTGCTTTCCTTGCGTTGTCCCAACGCTTCCACGGCACGGATGCGCACCCAGTCGTCCTCGTCGTTCAGGGCGATGAGCAGACTGTCCAGCACGCCATTCAACGTTGAGTGCCCCAGGGTCTGGACAACGGCCAAACGGACTTCCTTGACCTCGTCGTTGAGCCTGTCCAGCAGGAGTTGAAAATCGTCGCCCAGTTCGTCACATACCGGTGAAAGTGCCTCGATGGCCACTTTGCGGACATCCGGAACTTCATCCTCCAGGGCGAGTCTGAGTTCATCGATATTCTCCAAAGGGCCGAGACGCCCCAACGCGTAGGTGGCCATGAAACGGTGGATGGGCTCGGGGCTCTTAAACAGCTCCTTGAAACGCGCTGTCATCTCTGGTCCATTCACCGCCACACAGGCCTCCAGGGCCACCTCCTTGACATCGTCATAGGGGTGTTCAAGCAGGGCGAACAGTTTGTCCCCTTGGGCGGTGCAACGGCATTTGTGCCCGAGAAAGCGCATGGCGCCCTTGAGCACGTGGCCGTCGTTGTGGCGCTGGAGGAGATCGGCAAAAAACTCTCCATGCTCGGGGGCGGAGATATCGACCAGAGCGTCGATCATGGCCCGCTGCATTTCCAGGTCCTTCTCCCAAAAATGCTCGCAAAGCAGCACGGCTCCCTCGGGTTTGCCCATGCGACGCAAGGCGGTGATGGCAATCATGCCGGCCTTCCACGTTCCATGGATCAAGGCCTTGGACAGGGCCTGGGTAATGCCGATATCGGCCAGGGATTGGGCCAGATTGTCAATGCGTTCCTGGTCAGCGTGGGGATCGAGCCTTTCTCCGAGTTCCAACAGGGCGGCAGAGGCCTGTTCTCCACCCACGAACCCCAGTCCCAGAGCTGCCGCGTCCTGTATCTCGGTGTCTTCGTCGTGCAGTGCGGAAAGCGCGTAGATTCTAAAGTACTCCCGTTCCTGCCCGGTGAGCAGGGTCAAGGATTTGCCTCCGAGGATTTTGACCACGGCCTTGACGATCTTGTTGCGCAGTGCGGAGGGCGATTTGTCCATGTGCTTGAGTAACGGCGGCACGGCCTTGATGTTGCCCATTTCACCAAGGGCGTCCACGATCATGGAGCAGACCAGGTCTGAACTCTTGTCCATGGCCTTGATCAGGGCATTCACGGAAGATTCGTCCCTGAGTTTGGTCAGGGCTTCGATCACGGCGAACTGCACCCACTCCTCGTCGTTCATGGCTTTGTTCAGGCAGGTTGCCGCCTGCTTGTATCCCAAGGAGCCCAGGCTCACAGCGGCCTGATAGCGCACATTGACTTCAGGATCCTTGAGCAGTGCCTTGCACAGGGGCTCCACGCCGAGGAGATTGCCGGTTGCTCCCAGAATGTCGGACATGAAGATCCGGATATCAGGGTCTTCATCCTTGAGCAGATCAGTCAGGGTCTGAATGTCCTCCCCTCCCACCTCGCGCAGGATGTCCATGGCCAAATTGCGCACAGGGGCGTCATCGGAACGCAACAAGGGTACAACGGCGTGCACTGTCGCTTGTCCGCCTATATTGCGCAGGGCATGATCCGCGGCTTCCTGAACACCAAGATTATGGCTGCCCAGATGTCCAGCCAGCAGAGGGATACAATCCGCGTACTTTCCTTCTCCCGCTCCAAAGGCGCCTTCGCGGATTTCTTCGGGGTCTGCGCTCTGCAACAACGTCATGACTTCCTGCAAGTTCGCCATAGCTTACACTCTTTGCATTTTATCGAACATACAGATTAGAATTGATGGCTTCCGCCATATCATCGATGTCAACGATCTCATCGGCTAGACCGGCATCCACGATGGCCTTGGGCATACCATACACCACGCATGTGGAATCGCTCTGCGCCAACGCACGCCCCCCATTTGTCTTCAAGGCCCGAACACCCTCGAGGCCGTCACTGCCCATGCCCGTGAGGATCACCGCCACGGCGCGCCGACCGAATCCCGTGGCGACCGAGTCGATCAACACGTTCGCCGAGGGCTTGTACAAAGCATCGGCAGGCTCCGTGGACACTTTCAGCTCCACGCGGCCGGACTTCTGCGTGATCAACAAATGCTTGCCCCCTGGAGAAACATAGGCCGTGCCTGGCATGAAACGATCTCCATCCACGGCTTCCTTCACAGTGATCCTGCAGATGCCGTCGAGTCTCTTGGCAAAAGGGCCGGTAAAGGCCTCGGGCATGTGCTGGGCGATTATGATCCCTGCCGGAAAATCAGTGGGCAATTTGGACAAGACGTTTTGTACCGCAGGCGGGCCGCCAGTAGAAACTCCAATGGCGATGATATCGCGCTGCACACGGGAGCCTGGAGCCGGTGCCGGACGAACTTTCCGAAGCGAGGCAGCGGCATCCGGCCGGGCCGTGGACGGCCGCGCGGCCACCGGCCGTCTGAACTTACGCCGGGCAATCTCCTTGACCTTTGCCCGCAGGTTTTCCTCTATCTTGACGATATCCAGGGAAACCTTGGACAGTTGCTTGGGAATGAAATCCACCGCGCCCAACTCCAGGGCCTTGAGCGTGGCCTCGGCGCCTTCGGTGGTCAAGGAGCTGACCATCAGCACGGGGCGTGGCATTTCCATCATGATATGACGCAGGCAGGTCAAACCGTCCATACGTGGCATCTCGATATCGAGCGTCACCACGTTTGGGTCGTGCCGTCGGATCAGCTCGAGCCCCTCCTCCCCGTTTCTTCCGCTCGCGACCACATGAATCTCGGGGTCCTTCTCCAGCATAGTGCTCAGAGCTTTGCGCATGAACGCCGAATCATCGACCACCACTACGCTGATCACCATCGTCTCCTTGTCACCCTTCGCCCGGAAGAGGGGCGTCTTCTTCCCGGTGCGGGTATGTGCTCAGCCGAACGGCGGGTTTTCGCCCCAATACTTTCCCCCCCGCCTTATCCTTGTCGGCGCGACCCTTACTATTCCAATACCATCGTACCACGAACGATGTTTTCTGAAAACGGACAACCATATGCATTTTCACGGCAACAGCCGATGAAACAGACAACAGGTACGATTCAATCGAACGGTTGCCGTACTGCTAATCAGGATATGCCCCAGACGCCATATTTACACAACTCCATGGCACAAGTACATCACTTGTGTCCCAAGTGTAGTATTGAGGTTCGTGCTGCATCGCCAGGTGGAGGCCGCCGGTTCCAACGGTGATGGTCATGGCTCCCTTGGGCTGGTTGCGCCTGGTCCGGATTTTCTTCTCGAACCCTGCCTTTAGATATTATCGTACAGAGTTTTTTCAGGATTCGCAATGCAGCATGCAGGTTGTGCGTATCCCGCATGCACCGAAGGGATAACCAAGTGGCCGGTCAACCGCGAAGTTACGCTGACGGATGGCGCGCAGTCCCATCACCTGGGGGAGGGTGTGATACAAGCAGCCTGAGTTTTTTTTCTTGCCAAGAGCTTCAGAAATGTTTATTTTTTTCTTTTACATCGGGATGTGGCTCAGTTTGGCTAGAGCGCAGCGTTCGGGACGCTGAGGCCGCTGGTTCGAATCCAGTCATCCCGACCAGCAAATTCAAGGGGTTGCACGTGAAAAACGGGCAACCCCTTTCTCGTGGGATACAAGCGCGGGATACAAAGCTCACCTTTTCACCTGCTTCTCTCTGCAAACCAAGTCCGCCTTGTCCGCTTTGATGGGATGGCCCCGTACCATCATGCGATGTATGCCGCAAGGAACCATCAAACCTTTGAAGGAGCCATCCCATGCGCGAGATCAGCGTGATCGGCATCGATTTGGCCGGGAGTGTGCCCAATTCCACGAGGTCGACGAATCCGGCACGGTCGTCTTGCGCAAAAGGCTCGTGACATGCCCTCGAAAGGGAGAGTGCGCGCGAGAGAACTCATTTCAAAGGGTTTTCCTCTCACGACGCTTCGAGCGACAAAGAAAGGGCGTGTCAATTTCTCCAATACTCGGGCACCAGGAGGATGATCACCGTGTAGATCTCCAGCCGCCCTAGGAGCATGCAAAACAACAGGACCCATTTGCCCAGGGCCGGGATGTGGGCGTAGTTCTCTGCCGGCCCCACGCTGCCCAGGCCGGGGCCGATGTTGCCGATACAGGCGGCCACCGAGGCGAAGGCGGTGAGGATGTCCAGGCCCAGGGCGGCCATGATGAACGAAGCGAGGATGAACAATCCCAGGTAGAGCACCATGAATCCCCAGATGCCGGAGAGTACCTCGGGCTTGACGATCTGCCCCCCGAGTTTGATGTGTTTCACCGCGCGCGGGTGCACCAGCTTGATCAGCTCCTGATAGGAGTGCTTGAGCAGCAGCAAAAGGCGCATGCACTTCATGCCCCCTCCGGTGGAGCCGGCCGAACCGCCCATGAACATGAGAAAAAACAGCAAGGCCTGGGGCAGGAAGGGCCATAGTTCGTAATCCGCCGTGGCATAGCCCGTGGTGGTGCAGATGGAAACCACCTGAAAGGCGCTGTAGCGTAGCGTGTCGAGAATGTTGTCGTAGATCCTGCCGTGGACACTGATAAAGGTGAGCAGTGTGAAGGCGAGGATGATCCCCGAGTAAAAGCGGAACTCGGGATTGTTGAGCATATGTTTGGGTTTGCCCCTGAGCAGTTGGTAGTGCAGGGTGAAGTTTACCCCGGCCAAGAACATGAACAGGATGATCACCCAGTCGAAGTAGGCGCTGTCATAATGGCCGATGGAGGCGTTCTTGGTGGAGAATCCGCCCGTGGCCATGGTGCCGAAGGTGTGGCACACGGCGTCGAAAAAGCTCATGCCCCCGAGCATGAGCAGGAAGGTCTGGGCGATGGTGAACAGCACGTAGACCTTCCAGAGCAGCAGGGCCGTGTCCTTGATCCGAGGCTTGAGCTTGTCCGGCGTCGGTCCTGGCACTTCGGCCTTGTAGAGCTGCATGCCCCCCACGCCGAGAAAGGGCAGGATAGCCAGGGAGAGCACGATGATGCCCATGCCCCCCAGCCAGTGGGTCAGGCTGCGCCAGAGCAGCAGGCCCTTGGGCAGGCTTTCGATGTCCGTGAGCACCGAGGCGCCGGTGGTGGTGAAGCCCGAGACGGATTCGAAGACCGCGTCCACCACGGTGTCGAAGACACCGCCAAAGTAGAAGGGCAGGGCGCCGAAGAGTCCGGCGGCTATCCAGCCCAAGGCTACCACGGCCATGCCCTCGCGATGGCTCATTATCCTGGTTTCCCTGGTGCGGAAGGCCAGGAGCAGGGCGCCTCCAACGATCAGGCTCAGGACCATGGAGGCGAGCAGGGGGGGTGCGCTGCCGTCGGCGCAGGCAACGGCGTACCCCAGGGGGAAGAGCATGGTCAGGGCCACGGCGCAGATCACGGCGCCCACCGCGTACATGGCGTATCCGAAGTGCACTTCAGATGGTCTCCAGCTTGACCATGAGAGCTTGCTCCACGGCAGGGATCACCTTTCTGGTGCCGAGGATGACGATGCGGTCCTGGGGGTTGATGATGCTGTCGCCTCTGGGCACGATGACCTGTTCGCCGCGGATGATGCAGAGGATCAGGGCGCCCTTGGGAAAGCCGAGACTGTGCAGGGGCTTGTTCACTATGTCGGAATTGGCCTGCGCGATGGCCTCCAGTACCTCGGCCTCGTCACCCTTGATGGACACAGAGGTCAGCACCTTGCCCTTCCTGACGTAGTGCAGGATGCTGTTGACCGCGCAAAGTCTGGGGCTGACGCTGTGCTCGATGCCGATGGCGCGCACCAGGGGCAGGTAGGCGGTCTTGTTGACGCGGGTGATGGTCCGCTTGGCGCCGAGGTTCTTGGCCAACAGCGAAGTGAGGATGTTGGTCTCCTCGTCGCCCGTGACCGAGACCACCATATCCATGGCGCCCACGTTCTCCTCCTTGAGGAAATCCTGGTCCGTGCCGTCGCCGTGCAGCACGATGGTCTTGTTCAGCTTCTCGGCCAGGAGGTTGCAGCGCTCCTCGTGGCGGTCCATGAGTTTCGTGTGGTAGCCGCGGGTCTCGAAGGCCGAGGCGAGCTTGAGTCCGATGTTGCCGCCGCCGATGATCAGCACGTCGTGGATGGGGCCGTAATCACAGGCGCAGGCGGTGCGGATGTTGTGCAGATTCTCTTTTTCGCAGACAAAGTAGACCAGGTCGTCTTGTTCAATGGAGTCCAGGCCCGTGGGGATGATCAGGCGTTCCTTGCGGACAATGGCGCCGACAATGACGCTGATGTCGCCCATGGCCGCGCGCAGCGTCGGGAGCGGCCGACCCACCAGCGGGCCTTGCTCGACGCGTATGCCCACCATGACCACCCTGCCGTGGGCGAACTCGATGTACTCGCTGGCGCCGGGCACCGTGATCAGGCGGTCGATGGTCTTGATCACCTCCACTTCTGGATTGATGACCATGCCGATGTTCAGGAACTCCTTGGACAGTGCGTCCCTGTACAGGGTGTATTCCTCGTTGCGGATGCGCGCCAGCTTGAGTACGTCTGGAGCCAGAAAGTTGGCGAAGAGGCAGGCGATGATGTTGGTTTCGTCGCTGTCGGTGACAGCCAGGAGGATGTCGGCGTCGGCGATGCCGGCCTGGTCCAGGATGCGGGGGCTGGAACCCGAGCCCTGGATGGTCTGGACGTCCGCATACTCCGCCAGTCGTTTGAGCGCCTCGTCCCTGCGGTCGATGATCACCACCTGCTTGTTTTCTTGGGCAAGGCGCTGGGCAATGTGGAATCCTACCTCACCGCAACCCACGATGATGATCTTCAGATGCCGTGCCTTGTTTTCCTTTCCGAAGAGCTTCATGCGCCAGGGTTTACTGCAAGATGCCCGGCAAATCCAGAACCATTTTCAGGCCTGGATTGGAAGAAGGCGCCTTGTCTCGCTCCCCGGAGGAGCGTATCGATGCCTGGTGAAACTTCGGACTCGGGTCATGGCGGTCTTCCCCGCCCGGTCCCGCAGCCAGAACCAGGGAGATGTTCATGACAACTTATACCCTTGCCTGGAGCTATGAGCTTGCCTCGTTGCGGTCGGCCCTGGGTGAACTCCAAAGCGCCGGCGTGGAGCCTGGGCCACTGTATCATCATGAAATGATCCAGAAATGGTACCAGTGTTTCTGCAAGGACAGTCCCTTGATCCTGCAACTTCGAGAAGGGGGGCGTTGCGTCGGCCTCTACCCCATGCTCATGCAACGGCGCCAAGGTGCCAGGATACTGCGCACGTTGTACAACATCTCCCTGAACATCTGCACTCCCCTGGTGCTCGAGAGCCACAGGGAGACCTTTTTCCGTGATTTCCTGGCAGCCCTGCGCACCGGCACACTGTCCTGGGACTTTTTATTCATCGAGGGGTTGTTCACCTATGAAGCGGCGCGCCAGCAACTGGACAAGGCACTGGCGGCGGAGCCCGGCCTGGTAAGGGATGTGCGGGCGGAGCCCACGTACTGCGTCACCCTGGAGAACGATTTCCAATGGTATCTGAAGACCTTTCTCTCCAAGAACACCTCCAGGGACTACAAGAAGAAACTGAACAGGATCAGCCGGCATCCCGGCTTCATGATCGAATTTCTGCACGATGCCGAGGCCCTGGCGCAGTACGACGCATTCGTGGAGATCGAGGACAGCGGCTGGAAAGGCGCGCAGGGAACCTCCCTGAAAAAGGCGCCTGCATACCGCGAATACTGCAAGGACCTGTGCAGGGCGTACAGTGAGCATGGCCGACTGTTCATGGGCTTTCTGCATGCCGACGGGCAGAGGATCGGCGGGTTCATCGGACTTGTGGAAAACGACGTCTGCCTTCTCATCCGGGCTGCCTATCTCGACTCCTACGCCTATTTCTCGCCGTCCAACATCCTCTTCGTGGCCATGGTCCAGCATCTCTACGAGCACCGCGAGGGGATCACCCTGCTGAACTCCTTCCCCATTTCCTACGGGTACAAGGAAAAGTTCCATCATACCCGTGAATCCTGCCTGACCTACGTCATTGTCAACCAGACCCTCAGGGCCAGACTATACTGGGGCGCCCATGCCTTGAAAAAGCGGCTGGCCAGGGCGCGGGTCGCGGCGGCCCCGGCCACGGGACTTGGCGTTTCCGATGACTCTGGCGACTCGGGCGAGTCGGGGGGCACCTGATCCGCTTGCCCTGTTGCCCGTGATGGGCTAGGTTGCCGGAGCGTCGAACATTTTCATACCGCCCCGGACCATAGGCCATGCCACGCTTCCTCATCCTCCAGCTCGCCCGCTTCGGCGACCTCGTGCAGACCGGTCGCCTGATCAAAAGCCTGCATACGCGTGGCGAGGTGCATCTCTGCCTGGACGGATCCCTCGCGCCCCTGGCCGGGATTCTCTATCCAGGCGTGACGGTCCACTCCTTGGCGGGGCACAGTACGGGGCAGGACTTGGCCACGGTGTTCCACACCGCCAGGAACGCCCTGTCACGGCTCACCGGGGAGCATTTCGACGAAATCTACAACCTGAACTACTCCGGCCTGAGTCTGGCCCTGAGTGCCCTGTTCGAGCCCGAACGCGTGCGAGGGCACGTGCTCGCGGCCGGACAACCACTCATGGACCATTGGGCGGAACTGGCATTCCGATGGACCCGGCGCCGCACCGTTGCGCCCATCAACCTAGTGGACTATTGGGCTTGGTTGGACGCTGCCGGGGCTCCCGCCGTGGCCGGGAGCGCGGTCAACCCCTCTGCCGCCCCCGGTGGAAGGGGGATCGGCGTGGTGCTCGCCGGCAGAAACGCCAGACGCTCCCTGCCTCCCGAGGTCCTGACACCCATCATCCAGACCCTGGCCAAGGCGCGGGGCGCGAAAAAGGTCTTTCTGTTCGGTGGCATGGGGGAGCGCGAGGCTGCCAGGGAACTGCTGCGCCACGCCTCTTCCGCCCTTGCCGGCATCTGCGAGGACCACAGCGGCAGGACCGATTGGCAGGGCTTGGTGGACGCCATGGTCGGGCTGGACCTGGTGCTCACCCCGGACACCGGGACCATGCACTTGGCCGCACACCTGGGCGTGCCGGTGCTGGCCTGTTTCCTCTCCTCGGCCTGGGCCTTCGAGACCGGCCCTTACGGCGAGGGACACAGTGTCTTGCAGGCCACTCCGGACTGCGCGCCCTGCGTGGAGAGCCGCCCCTGTGACAATGAACTGGCCTGCCTTGAGCCCTTCCGACGCAGGGAGACGCTGCGGTTTTTGGCCACGGGGCAGGCCCGGAACCTGCCCCCGGACCTGACACTCCTGGAGCCGCGTTTCGACGCCCTGGGGCAGTGGTTGGCCCCGGTGGCGGGGCAGGACCCTCATGCCGATGCGCGGGCCACGCGGCGGTCCTGGCTCGCGGCGGTTCAGGGACTTTGGCAGGAGGCTGGTCCTCATTTTAAGGACGTGCATGCAGCTTGGGATACGCTGCATGCGCTCTGTCTCGAGCGGGACTGGATGACGGAAAACCGCAAACCAGGAGTGAGGGGAGAATGAGCGCCAATCCGCGTCTGCTGGTGGTGCTGCCCATGTACGGCGGCTCGTTGCCCGTGGGGCGGTACTGCGCCAAGGCCCTCAGAGAATTGGGGCACGTGGTGGAGGTCTTCGAGGCGCCGGATTTCCATGGTGCCTATACCGCGTTCAAGGGGCTGCGCATCGCCGGAGAGCGTCTCGAACACCTGGAGAACAGCTACCTGCAGCTGTTGTCCCAGGCCGTGCTGGCCAAGGTGGAGACATTCGCCCCGGACTTGGTCCTGGCCCTGGCCCAGGCGCCCCTGTCGCGCGGCGCCCTGAACCGTCTGCGCCGCGACGGCGTGACCACGGCCATGTGGTTCGTGGAGGACTTCCGGCTGTTCACCTACTGGCGCGCCTATGCCCCCCTCTACGACATTTTTGCCGTGATCCAAAAGGAACCGTTTTTTCAGGAACTGGCCACCATCGGGCAACCCAACGTGCTCTACCTGCCCCTGGCCGCGGACCCGGAGTTTCATTGCCCCGTGGAGCTGAGTCCGGCGGAGCAGCGGGAATACGGCGCCGACGTCTCCTTTCTCGGCGCGGGCTACCCCAACCGCCGGCTGGCCTTCCGCCAGTTGTTGCACCTGGACTTCAAGCTCTGGGGCAGCGACTGGGAAGGGGAGAGCATGCTCGCCCCGCGTCTGCAACGACAGGGGCGGCGTATCGCCCCCGAAGAGGCCGTGAAGATCTTCAATGCCACCAAGGTCAATCTCAACCTGCACTCCAGCGTCAAGCCGGGAGCGGTGGTCGTCGAGGGCGACTTCGTGAATCCTCGAACCTTCGAGTTGGCCTCCTGCGCCGCGTTCCAGCTCGCGGACCGGCGGAGTCTTCTGCCCGAGCTGTTCGCCGAAGATGAACTAGCCGTATTCTCCAGCATGCAGGAGCTGCGGGAGATGATCGAGCGCTTTCTTCACGGCCCGGAGGCCGCAGTTGAGCGCGCGACCATGGCCGCGCGTGCCAGGGAGCGCGTCCTGCGCGAGCACACCTACGGTCACAGGATGCGGACGCTCCTGGATTTCGTGAAGACGCGCGTGGAGAACTGGCCCAAGGTCAGAGGCGACGCGGCGGCGGCCCTGGAGGTGCTGCCCGAGGATGTTCGCCGGGAGGTGCGCGATCTCCTGACCAGACTCCAGCTGCCGGAAGACGCCGGCTTCGACGACCTGGTCTGGGCGCTCAGGCAGCAGCAGGGGAAGCTGTCCGAGATCGAGACCGCCATCGTCTTTCTGGACGCTTGGCGTAAACAGTATACAAGCGGATGAGGCGAAACGAGATGAACATGGGCGTGTTTCAGCCCCGTTACCATCTTCAGCGGAGGAGCCATGGCAGAAACGCGACGCAGCAGTGGTACGTACAGTGAACTCGAAACCCTGAGCCCGGAGGAGCGCCGCCACCGGAAGTGGAACGCCATGCAGGCCGTGCTGGCCTCGGCCTGGGAGCACTCCGACGAATTCAGGGAACGCATGCAAGGCGCCGGACTCACGCCCGAGGACATCGTGGGCTTGGAGCAGTGGTCCCGCATTCCCGTCTTGAACAAGAAGACGATCATCTCCCTGCAGCAGGAGCGCGGTCTGGAAGCCATGCTCGCCTGCCCCCCAGGGGAACTGTCCCGCATCTATCAGTCGCCGGGGCCGATCTTCGATCCCGAAGGCAGAGGAGAGGATTACTGGGGGTGGGCCGAGGGTTTCTTTGCCGCGGGATTTCGCGGGGGCGATCTGGTTCAGATGACCTTCAGCTACCACCTCACGCCCGCGGGCCTGATGCTCGAAGAACCCTTGCGCATGCTGGGGTGCGGCGTGATCCCCGCCGGCCCCGGCAACACGGCCGTGCAGATCGAACTCATGCGTAAGCTGCCAGTGACGGGTTTCGTGGGCATGGCCAGCTACCTCAAGGTGATCAAGGACAAGGCCAGGGAGGAGGGTGGCGACCCTGCCCGCGAGTTCAAGCTGCAAGTGGCCTTTGTGGCTGCCGAGCGCCTGCCCGAGAGCCTGCGCCAGGAGTTGGAGCAGGAGTTGGGCATGCTGGTGCGCCAGGGTTACGGCACGGCCGACGTGGGCTGCATCGCCTACGAGTGTCCGCAACTGGGCGGCATGCACCTTTCCTCGCGCTGCTGGGTGGAGATCGTGGATCCCAAGACCAAACAGCCCCTGCCCCCCGGCGATATTGGCGAGGTGGTGGTCACGCCCTTCACCACGTCCTACCCCCTGGTGCGACTGGCCACGGGCGACCTCTCGCGGCTGGTCACGGAACCTTGCGCCTGCGGCCGTACCTCCTGCCGGTTGCAGGGAATCCTAGGGCGGGTGGACGACACGGCCAAGGTCAAGGGGCAGTTCATCTACCCCAGCCAGGTGGCCGAGGTCTGCAAGGTTTTTCCAGCCATCCAGCGCTGGCAGGTGCTTGTGGAGAACCCAGGTGGCAAGGACAGCATCGCGGTCAGGCTGGTGCTCAACGACGTCCTGGACCAGGAGCGCTTTGCCAAGGCTTTTCAGGACAAGCTCAAACTGCGGCCCAAGCTCCTGCTGGTCGAGGTCGGGGAATTGCACGAAGGCGCCCCCCAGTTGCTGGACAAGCGGATCTTTGACTGAGTTACAGGGCGTCCATGCGCGTACGGAACTCTACAGCGGTTCCCTCCCATCCGACTGTGGAGGGAACCGCGTTGTAGTGAAACGCTGTCCAGGCTAGCAGCAGCAGGAGCCGCCCGTGCCGCAGCTGGAGCCGCCCGTGCCGCAGCTGGAGCCGCATCCACCGCCGGAAGGGAGTTGTATGTCGGAATCCACCACAAAGCCCATGTGGGTGATGTCCACCCGCAGGTAGGTGGCCTGCTTGGCCAGGGGTTTTTCAAGGCAGAAGGTGTAGCCGTCCGCCACGTAGGTTTCGTCGTTGGCGTTCGGCTCGTCCAGCGCCAAGGAAAGCCTGGGGCCCGCACAGCCGCCGGGGGCGATGTAGATGCGGACAGACTGCTTGGTTTTCTTCTCGAAGTACGCATCCAGTTCATTTTTTGCGTTGGCCGTCAATTCAAGCATGTATTCCTCCATAATACTGGGATGAAAAACAGGTAAGGGGGAGTAAGTAATTGCACGCTGTGTCCATATCGTGCTGTAAAACCAGATTGGAACCAAGTTGGCGTCGCGGAACGCGACTCGGTTTCGCGCGGAAGGACACCGCGCCGCGAGCAAAGCCCGCGTAGGGCTTGGTGAAACAGCGTTTTCGCCAGGTCGATGCAATCAACACACAGGACGTACTATGATTGTATCTTGGCATGAAGTCGGTTGGCACCGTCAATGCCGGGCATTGAGTGATCCGTGAGGCGTCAGTGCGTGGATGGAACGATAAAGCGGTTCCCTCCAGCGCGGGGCGAGAGGGAACCGCTTGTGAGGTTGTGAGCGATGTACGCGCTAGGAGCCGCAGGAGCCGCCCACGCCGCAGCTGGAGCCGCAACCGCCGCTTGAGGCGAGTTGCAGGTCCGAGTCCACCACAAAGCCCATGTAGGTGATGTCCACCCGCAAGTAGGTGACCTGTTTGGCGAGGGTTTTTTCGATGCAAAAGGTATATCCGTCGTTGGAATAGATTTCGTCGTTGTCGCTAGGCTCGTCCAGAGCCAAGGAAAGCCTGGGACCCGCTCAGCCTCCGGGGGCGAGGTAAATGCGAACCGGCTTTTTTTCTTTGTTCGCGAAATATGCATCCAGTTCCTTTTTGGCGTTGGCCGTCAATTCAAACATGTATTCCTCCATTGTTTCGGGATGAAACGTAGATAAGGGCAGCTCGGGAGTATGTCAATTGATCTGGATCAATTGTATTGGATTTTTCAAAAGAGTTGGGAACGCGGCACGTTGTTGTGCAGGAATAACCTTGTAATGTTCCAGGCAGGTAATGCCATCCTGGTTCGAACGTTTGCCGACGCCCCGCGCGTGGCAACCTGAATGCCGTCTTCCCCGAGCCGTATCATATCGTCGGGAACGAGATTCCTCCCCGTTCGCCTTTGGCGGGGTATCACCTTATGTTCCTTCTTGCAACAAAGGTTGATTATGCACACTTTTTGCAAGAATGATCTTGAACCGTGCGACAGGGAATCAATTGCCCACGTAAGCAGGCGGCAAGGCGCTCATGGACCTTTTGGCCACACACTATCTGGATCACGCCAGCATTGAATTCACCACTGGTTGCAACATCCAGTGCATCTACTGCCAATCGAACGGGCAGGGGTATGTCCGTCAGGACCTTGACCTGAGCGATTTCGATGCCGTGGCGGACTCCTTTGTTTCCATGGGGGTGCTCCGACTTTCGGCCTTCGGTCACGGGGAGACCACCAGCTTCAAGGGGTGGGAGCACTGCTGTGACGTGTTGCTGGATCGCGGCCTGGAAATGACCCTGACCACAAATTTGGCCAAGCACTTTTCGGACACCGAGATCGAGACGCTTTCCCGCTTCTCCAAGATCACCGTCAGCGTGGACACCGCGGACCGGGAACTGTTTCGAATCTTGCGCCGGGGCGCTGACCTCGACCGCATCCTCGAAACCATGGGCCGCATACGGGACGTGGCCCAAAGCAGGGGAGCCAGGCCCCCGGAATTCGGTTTCAACAGTGTGGTCTCGAACCTCGTGGCCGCTGACCTCCCCAGTCTGGTGGCCCTGGGCATCCGCCACGACGTGTCGTCCTTCGGTTTCGTAAATATGGCCAAATACGACATCCCGGACAGGGGCGTAGGCATACTGCCCCTTTTCTGGTTGGAGATCCCGCAGCTGCTCCAGGCGCTCAAAGGGCTGTCCATGGCCGTGGAACTGGCCAGGAGGCATGGCCGAGGCGTCCACATGCAACCCATGCTCATGGAGGTGGCCGAGCGCAGAGCCGCGCCCCCAGTGGCGAGGCCGGCAAGCGCCGGGCGCGACGTGGGCAGCAAGATCCCTGGACCGGGCATGACCCGCTTTTGCCTCGACCCCTGGGCCTCCCTGACGGTGAAGGCCTCGGGCGCGGTCTGGACCTGCTGTCGTGAACACAAGCTGGGACGGCTGCACGACGGCAATACCCTGGCCGAGATTGTCAACGGCAAACCCTACCGCGCTTTGAGGCGGCAACTGCTTACCGGTGAACTCTCCCCCATGTGCAGGGACTGCCCGGACAAGGCCGTAGGCAACGTCGACGACCTGCGTCAGGCGCTCGTGGCCTACAAGACCATGTGCGGGAGCAACCTTGCCGAGCGTGTGCCCCGCTCTGACGGTACCATGGCGCGCTCCTCATTCCTCGGTGCTTGATCCTGCATGCCGGATCCGCAACAGTCGTGGCTACCGGTAGTGCGCAAGACGTTGCCCCGCAGTGTATCGTGGTGTTTTTCCTGCGTTCTTTCCGGGGGAATCCCTGGGAGAGAAAGGGAAGACAAGGGGGGGACGATTTGCTATAGTATTTTTTTGCTCCCCTTTTGAACAGACCTTGCGCTGGCCGGTGTGCTGTTGGGCCTGAATGCACGAGGACATGGTGGGAACGATGAAGGATTGCAAAGACATTTTGACCGCCGCGGAAATGCGCAAGACCCTCGAGCAACTGGCCGACCAAGTCGTCGAGGTCCACGGCGAATGCCTGGACCTGGCACTGGTGGGCATCCAGCGCCGCGGTGCGGACATCGCCACCAGGCTCAAGGCCATCCTGGACAAGAAGGTGGGGCGCTCCCTCCCGTTGGGGCGCTTGGACATCAACCTCTATCGCGACGACTGGACCAGCCTCGACCTCCAGCCCATGATCAATCACACCGACATCCCCTTTGACATCGAGGGGCGAGACATCCTGCTGGTGGACGACGTCCTGTTCACGGGGCGCACCATCCGCGCCGCCTTGGAGGCCGTGCTCGACTTCGGTCGCCCTAAGCTGGTGGAACTCCTGGTGCTCGTGGACCGTGGCCACCGCGAACTGCCCATCCAGCCCGACTACGTGGGCAAGAAGGTGGACACCACCCGCGGGGAGCACGTCAACGTCTACATCCGCGAACGCGACGGCATGGACCGGGTCTGCTTGGTGGCGTGAGTATTTCTGCAGCACCTCTCGGGATATGCTGTCCCACCTCGCGTCACTTCAGCCGTACGATCTCCGTGCCTATGCCGCCCTTGGTGAACAGCTCCAACAGCAGCGAGTTCTCCACCCGGCCGTCGATGATGTGGGCCTTTTCCACGCCCGCGTCCAGGGCTTCGAGGCAGCACTTGATCTTGGGGATCATGCCCCCCTGGATGGTACCGTCGCCGATGGCCATGGCCGCGGCCGGCATGCTCAGGGAGGAGACCAACTGCCCTTGCTTGTCCAGCACGCCGGGAACGTCCGTGAGCAGCACCAGCCGCTTGGCCCGTAGGGCCGCGGCCACGGCTCCGGCCACTGAATCGGCGTTGATGTTGTAGGTACCGCCTTCCTCGTCCACGCCGATGGGCGCGATGACCGGAATGAAGTCCTCATGTTCCAGGGAGCGCAGCAAGGCGGTCTGCACCTGGGTCACCTCGCCCACGCGCCCCAGGTCGATGAGCTCCGGCGCATTGACCCCGCAGGACATGACCTCCAGCTTCTGCGCCTTGATCAGCCAGCCGTCCTTGCCCGAAAGCCCCACGGCCTTGCCCCCGTGCAGGTTCAGCAGGTTGACGATCTCTTTGTTCACCCGCCCCCCGAGGACCATCTCCACTACGTCCATGGTGGCCTGGTCCGTGACGCGCATGCCCTCGTGGAATCGGCTGTTGATGCCGAGCTGGTTGAGCATCTGGCCGATCTGCGGTCCGCCGCCGTGGATCACCACGGGGTTCACGCCGATGTACTTGAGCAGCACCACGTTCTTGGCAAAAGCCTTTTTCAGCTCCTCGTCCTTCATGGCGTGGCCGCCGTACTTGATGACCACGCTCTGGCCGTGGAAATTCCTAATGTAGGGCAGGGCCTCCATGAGTAGCCGCGCGACGCGCTTTCCCTTTTCCATGTGCGTTTCCTTTGTCTGCGGAGGTGATTGGTCCATGGTCGGGTCCGCTCTGGAAACGCTCGAACGCTTTTTTCCATTTGTCTGCGGAGGTGATTGGTCCATGGTCGGGTCCAGAGGGTTTGCAACGTGGTGAGAGATCACAGGATGTAACGCCCCAGGTCGCGGTTTTCCAGAACATCACCGAGCTTCTCGCGCACGTAGGAGCGGTCGATGTTCACTTTCAGGCCGGGGCGCTCCGGGGCTTCGAAGGAGAGGTCGGTGAGGATCTTTTCCATGATGGTGTAAAGCCTGCGGGCGCCGATGTTCTCGGTCTCCTGGTTGGTGCGCTCGGCAAAGGCCGCGATTTCCTCCAAGGCGTCTGGCAGGAATTCGACGCTGACCTTTTCCGTGGCCAGCAGGGCACTGTACTGCTTGGTGAGTGCGTTTTTAGGCTCGGTGAGGATGCGCAGGAACTCCTCCTTGCCCAGGCTGTCCAGCTCCACGCGCAGGGGGAAGCGACCTTGCAGCTCCGGCGCCAGGTCCGATGGCTTGGACATGTGGAAGGCGCCGGCAGCGATGAACAGAATGTGGTCGGTCTTGATCATGCCGTATTTGGTGTTCACGCTGCACCCTTCAACAATGGGCAAGAGGTCGCGTTGCACGCCCTCGCGGGAGACGTCGGCGCCCCTGGCGCTTTCGGGGCGGCTGACGATCTTGTCGATTTCGTCCAGGAAGATAACGCCGCTTTGTTCCACGCGCTCCTTGGCCATGTCCGTGACCTTGTCCATGTCGATGAGCCGGTCGCACTGCTCCTGCACCAGGTATTCCCGCGCCTCGGCCACACGCATGCTACGGCGTTTCTTGCGCGAGGGAAAGACCTTGCTGAACATGTCGCGGAACTGCATCTCCATGTCTTCCATGCCGGGCATGGCCATGATCTCCACCTGGGGGCTCTGGGCAGTGACCTCCACCTCGATCATGCGGTCGTCGAGTTTGCCCTCGCGCAGGAGCTTGCGCATCTTCTCGCGGGTGGAGCCAGAACCCTCCGGCTCCGCGGTCTCGTCGGCAATGTTCCGGGCCGGGACGCCGGGCAGCAGCAGATCCAGCAGACGCTCCTCGGCCAGACCTTCGGCGCGTACGCGCACGCGGGCCATCTCCTCCTGCTTGACCATGCCCACGCCGATCTCCATGAGGTCGCGGATCATGGATTCCACGTCGCGCCCCACATAACCCACCTCGGTGAACTTGGAGGCTTCGACCTTGAAAAAGGGAGAGCCCGAGAGTTTGGAGAGGCGGCGGGCGATCTCGGTCTTGCCCACGCCTGTGGGGCCGATCATGATGATGTTCTTGGGCGCCACCTCGTCGCGCAGCTCGGGGTCGAGCTGCTGACGACGCCAGCGGTTGCGCATGGCGATGGCCACCATGCGCTTGGCCTGCAACTGGCCGATGATGAACTTGTCCAGTTCCGAAACAATTTCGCGGGGCGTGAGCACCTTTACGGCATCGAGCATCTTAGTCCTCATATGGTGGGAGTATTCGAGTTGTTGGCGGAATGGAGGCACGGTCGGGGGGACACCGTGCCTCGCACAGGCCTCCCCCCTTACAATAGCATATTTCTCCGTTCACTCCAGGGGGATGGTGCGGAAAAGGTTCTGCTTGCCGCGTTTGATAAGCAGCATGACCACGCCTTTGTCCTTGGCCGCGCGTTCCACGAGCTTATCGAAGTCGGCCACGCTGTTGACGGGCTCCTGGTTTGCTTCCTGGATCACGTCGCCCACGCGCAGATCGTTTTGCACGGCGGCTCCGGTCGGGTCCAGTTCAGTGACCAGCAGGCCTCTGGCCTTGTCTAGGCCCAGGGCCGCGGCCTCGTTTTCCTGCACCGGACGCAGGCTCATTCCTAACGCTTTGGTCTTGGCAGGAGCGCTTTCAACTTCAGGCTCCTCTTCCTGTTGCGATTCGGCAAGGGCTTCGATATCGCGCTCGCCCAGGGTCACGTCCAGGGACATGCGCCGCCCCTTGCGCCAGACCGCGAGTTCGGTAGTGTCGCCTGGCTTGAGGGCCGCGATTTTTCGCAGCAGGTCGTTGGAGTCGGCCACCTCCTGGCCGTCGATCTCCAGGATCACGTCGCCGGTCCTGACGCCGGCCTTTTCCGCCGGGTGCCCCTTGAGCACCGAGGAGATCAGGGCGCCCGCGGGCTTGTCCATGCCCAGGGCCTTGGCGGTGTTTTCGTCCACGTCCTGGATGGTCACGCCGATCCACCCCCGCGAGACTTTCTTATTTTCGCGCAGCTGGGCTATGACGCGCTTGGCCATGTTGCTGGGGATGGCAAAGCCGATGCCCTGGCCTGAAGCCACTATGGCGGTGTTGATGCCCACCACCTTGCCGTCGAGATTGAGCAGGGGGCCGCCGCTGTTGCCGGGGTTGATACTGGCGTCTGTCTGGATGAAGTCGTCGAAGGGGCCCGAACCGATGTTGCGGCTCTTGGCGCTGATGATGCCGGCGGTGACTGTGTGGTCCAGGCCGAAGGGGTTGCCGATGGCCATGACCCACTCGCCCACACGGATGGCGTCGGAGTCGCCGAATTCCAGCACCGGAAGCTTCATGTCGGTTTCGATCTTGAGCAGGGCCAGATCGGTCTCCGTGTCTCGCCCCACCACGGTGGCCGTGAAGGACTCGCTCTCTTTGTTGTGCCCCTGCAGGTTGACCTTGATCACGTCGGCGTCCACCACGTGGTTGTTGGTGACTATGTAGCCGTCATCGGAGATGATGAAGCCTGAGCCCAGGGAGCGTTCTTTATGCGGGGGGCGGCTCTTGGGCGATTCGTCGTCCGGCATTTTGAAGAATTTTTCGAATTGCCGAAAAAAGTCCTCGAAGGGTGAGCCTGGCTGGCGGAAGCGAAACATCTCGCCCAATCCGCCGGGGTCTTCCACATCGGATTCGGTGCTGATGTTCACCACGGCGGGTCCGGCTTTGTCGGCCAAGTCGGCGAATTGTGGCAACTCCTGGGCCGTGCAGGCCAGGGGCAGCAGGTACAGAAAAAGGGCCAGAAAGCCCGCAAGGGGGGTGCGGCTGTGCATGGAGCGCTCCTGAACGTGTGTTGATGATGCCCCCCTAGTATATGTCTTGTGCCGGAGTTGTAAACACCCAGGCCTGGAAGATGGTTTGGATAACGTGTCCGTCAAGTCAGGGAGCACAGACGCCTGCCACCAGGGCGGAAGCTGGAGTCCGCCGGGAGCGAAGTGGCCAGGGCATGAGCAAAGGGGGTCTAACTGGCAGTGACCTCCGGCTTTGTAGGCCTACGTGCACTGCTACCGCGAGGACACCGCAGCCTGCTCCGCGTCCGATTATTCCAGGAAGGAGGGAGCACAGGGAGGCAAACCGAGCGGACAGATCACATGTCAACGACAGAAACTGCGCAGGAGCCCTTGACTGACACAGCCCTTGCAACGTAAAAAGAATGTTTACGGCCCCGTAGCTCAGTAGGATAGAGCACCAGATTCCTAATCTGGGTGTCGCAGGTTCGAATCCTGCCGGGGTCACCAAAACAGAATAGATTTTAGGGGCTATCTAGGAATTCTGGCTGGCCCCTTTATTTATATTCCACCCGGTAAGGTCATTGTTGCAGTAAATGTAACCTTGCGGTTCACCGACAGGACTTTCGCCACATCTTCCCTTCTTTGCTATTTTCATAAATAATCACAGC
>CAZSRS010000034.1:0-47465 GCA_964609625.1 uncultured Desulfovibrionaceae bacterium | reverse complement strand
GGATGTTATGCACAAAAAACGGCGAAAATGTGCCTATCACTGTCGAACCTGGGTTCAGCGCGGCAACCGCTAGACGCTTTCGTATACGCCTTACGAATGGTGACCGCCACAGCTTCTTATTGGGGATGTGGAAAGAGTCTGTTGCAATCCCGCATGACTCACCTGGCGAACCGTGCATTGCGTGGAAATCGCGTCCGGCGCGCGCACCTGCCCGGCCCTGCTGCACATCCGGACGAACACCCTGGCATGATCGTTGATGCCATCCCATCTTTGCCGGGGCATCAGTGTGGTCTCTCCTTGATTGCGGGGTGCAACGTGGCAGACTATCCGGTATTTTCGCCTACTGCTCTTGCGCGGAAGGAAGGGGAGGGATATAGTCGGTACAAGACCGTGATGTAAACGTTCCAGCTCACGTACAATCGCGAGGGGAGCCGTGGGGGCGAGGCGGCAGTATTTGGATAGGTTGGACGCAGCAAAAGATAGAAAGTCCTTCCTTGACGTTTTCATACCAAGGTGCAATGAAAACACAGTGTGTTTCCATTGCAACGGTCTGACGAAAACGCTGTTTCGCAAGACTTACGCCAGCTTCGCTCGCGGCGTGGCATGTCGCCGCGTTTTCATGACGCGCGCGGGCTGTTCTTCAACAGCCAGCCAAGGGGGGGGCGATGCGCATCGACCATCGCAAGACCGGAAAACAGCTTGCGAGTGGACCGGGTGACCAGGACATCGCTGAACGGGAAGTCCGCGGGAAACCTTTACACGGTTTCCACGAGAACACGGCCGTTGCATCATCCGACGGATGGAGTTCTCGTCAGGGCCTGATTCCAGGAGAGGGATGAGGGTGAAGCGTTTACTCCCGAGTTCGCTGCGGTTCAACCTGGTTCTCGTGGTGCTCCTGGGCGTTCTGCCCGTATTTACCATCATTTTGGTGTCAGGGGTGGAACGCCGCCAGGACGAAATGGAACATGCCAGAGGCACCACCATGCGGTTGGCGGAGTACTTCGCCTTCACCCAGGAGAACGAGATTCGCCGCATCCAGGAGGTGCTGGCGAACCTGGCCGCCACGCCCCTGGTCCAGGATCTGGATATCGAGGCCTGCAACGCGCTTTTCCGGCACTATCTCAATGCCAATCCCATTTACGTGAACTTCGCGCTCATCGCTCCGGACGGCGAGGCCTTGGCCTCGGCACTGGAATTCACGAGGCAGAACTTGGCCGAGCGCAAGGAAATCATCGGCGCACTCGCCACAGGCGATTTCTCGGTGGGGGAATACGCCATCGGCAAGGTCAGCAAGATCCCGATACTGCCGGTAGCCTTGCCCGTGAAGAACGACCGGAACGAGACCATCGGCGTTGTTCTGGCTTCGCTCCGCCTTCAGGATTACTCGCGGATATTCGAGCAGGCCGAGCTTCCGCCCGGATCATTCGTGGGTCTGGCGGACCACAAAGGAATCCGCCTGTACCACTACCCGGAAAGGGACACCAATCCGGTGGGGGGGCGAATCGCTCCCGGCGCGTGGGAACATCTGCTGACCATCGAGCGCGAAGGGCTGTTCACCACCGTCGGCTCCGATGGGGTTGTGCGGGTCTTCGCGGTCCGACGTTTATCCTCCGGGCCTGGTCAGACCCCATACCTGAACATATTTGTAGGCATCCCACGGGAAGTGGTGGTGGCCAAGGCCGACGCTGTAACCTTGCGCTATCTGTGGTGGCTGGCCTTCTCCATCCTCCTGTCCTCGTTTTTCGCCTGGTACGTGGGGAAGTTCGGTATCGTGGACAGGCTGAACCGGCTGGTCTCCCTGGCCCGCAGGCTGGGCGAGGGGGACATGACCGCACGCGCGGATCTGACCAAGGCCGGCGGCTCACTCGGCCAACTGGAGTCCTCCCTGAACGCCATGGCCTCCTCGTTGGAGCGGGACAGCCGTATCCGTACGGAGATGGAGGAGCGTTTGTGGCGCTCCAGGAACGAGGCCGAGGCGGCGAACAAGGCCAAGAGCACGTTCCTGGCGAACATGAGTCACGAGATGCGCACGCCCATCAACGGCATAATGGGCATGTTGCAACTGCTGCAGACCACTGGTCTCAGATCGGATCAGGCCGAGTACGCCGAGATGTCCATCCAGTCCTGCCGGCGACTGGTGCAGCTGATCAGCGACATCCTGGACCTGTCGCGCATCGAGGCTGGGGCGATGGAGATCAGGCAAGCCCCCTTTGACGTGGTCGCCACGATTGTCGTGGTGCAACAGCTTTTTGCCTTCGCTGCCCAACAAAAAAGCCTGAAGCTGACCCTCACCATAGGCGAGGATGTCCCTGAAACGCTGCTGGGCGACGCCGGCAGGCTGCAGCAGATTCTCAACAATCTCGTGGGGAACGCGCTGAAGTTCACCACCTCCGGAGTGGTTGCCGTCGCGGTCCATCCCATGCGGGGCCGACACAGCGGTGAACAGAGAATTCTCTTCTCTGTCAGCGATACCGGCATCGGTATCCCCGAAGACAAGCTCGGCGATCTCTTCGAACCCTTCACCCAGGTCGAAGGTAGCTACGCCCGTCGGTTCCAGGGTGCCGGGCTTGGGCTTTCCATCGTCAGGAGCCTGGTACGGCTCATGGACGGGGAACTCTGCGTGGAGAGCGAGGAAAACGTCGGTTCCACCTTTTATGTCTGCCTCCCCTTCGCCCGTGTGGAAGGTCGCATCGCGCCGGAGCCGCCGACCGCGGTCGCGAGCGCCGCGTTCGAGAGGCCGCGCATGGTTCTCCTCGCCGAGGACGATTCCCTGAGCGCCATGGTCGTTGTCAAACAGCTGAAAATGATCGGCTGTACCGTGCATGTGGCGGAGGACGGACAACAGGCCCTGGAGGCTCTCCGGAAGGGCGCGTATGACGTGGTGCTCATGGACATCCAGATGCCCATCATGGACGGCATGGAGGCCACCAGGCGCATCAGGTCCGGAGAGGCGGGCGAGGACAAGGCCGACACCCCGATCGTCGCCATGACGGCCTACGCCATGGCAGGGGACCGCGAGAAATTTCTGGGGGCGGGCATGAACGGATATATTGCCAAGCCAATGGAGATGGATGCGCTGCTCAGGGCCCTCGAAGAGTGCATGACGGAAACGCAGGGGTGAAATTGGCAAGAGGCATTGAAAGGTGCTCTGGATCAGGCATTCGAGCAGTGGCAGCCATGTTTCTCGATTGGACCCCTCGGCACGGCAAGTGGAATCGGCTTGTTGTCACTGGAGGACAGAAAGCCGAATGCCTACAACTGCTATCAGGAAGTTGCATCTGCTCTCGCCCTCTCATCACTATGGAAGATGCGTTCAAGGCCTCAAGTCATCTGCTCATTGAACACAGCTGGTGGCGGAGGAGCACCTCCACTTCGGCATTCAAGATAATCCTATCCCAATCCAGGCAAGGCCATTGCGGCCTTGGTGCCGGTTCAGACCGAAGGCCGGCAAACTGCAATCTTCCATTGATTCCGTCCCGGCTTTGTCGCATACTACAATACCATCTTTGTCGGTGAGTAGTGAATCGTTCTACAGAAGTTCCTGGGGAGTCGCCATGCTGGATTCCGCGAAAAACAGAGCCCAGCTCATTGCCGAGTTGCAGGAGGCACGCGCACGGGTCGCGGCGCTCGAGGCGGTGCAAGCATCCGTGGCCGGTACGGAAGATCCAGACAGGCGCGGTGCAATGGGGACACCGCCCCTGGAGCGGGAGGACATCCGCTTCCAGGATCTGTTCACTTTGGAAGACATCCAGCGCCTGCAGGACGAGTTTGCCCAGGCCACAGGGGTGGCCTCCATCATCACCAATCCGGACGGCACCCCCATCACCGCTCCCAGCAATTTTTGTCGTCTGTGCAGCGAGATAATCCGGAAGACAGCGAAAGGCCTTGCCAATTGCTACAAATCCGACGCGGCCATCGGACGGTTTTCCAAGGCAGGCCCCACGGTCCAGCGTTGCATGAGCGGCGGACTTTGGGACGCGGGGGCGGGCATCTCGGTCGGCGGTCGCCACATCGCCAACTGGCTCATCGGCCAGGTGCGCGACACCACCCAGACCGAGGAACAGATGCGCGGCTACGCCAGGGAGATCGAGGCCGACGAGGAAGCCGTGGTCGAGGCCTTCCGCGAAGTACCGGCCATGTCCCGCGATCGCTTCGAGCAGGTGGCGCGGGTCCTGTTCACCCTTGCCAATCAGCTCTCGTCCATTGCCTATCAGAACGTCCAGCAGGAGCGTTTCATCCAAGAGCGCAAGGTCAATGAAATCCGTATTTGTGCCGCTTTGGAGGAATCGAGAAGCAAGACCGATGAGCTCAACGCACTGCTCGCGGCCTCCAAGGCGGTGCTTGAAGTCGAGGATTTTCTAACCGCGGCGCGGCATATCTTCGATTCGTGCGCACGACTCATCGGCGCCACTGCCGGATACGTGGCCCTGTTGTCCGTGGACGGACAGGAGAACGAGGTCCTGTTTCTGGAGTCCGGCGGCCGCCCCTGCACTGTGGACCCCAACCTGCCCATGCCCATCCGGGGATTGCGGGCTGTGTCCTATGAAACGAACAAGCCTGCCCTGGACAACGATTTCTCGCACAGCGAGTGGATGCGGTACATGCCCAAGGGGCATGTCAGGCTCGACAACGTGATGTTCGCCCCTCTGGTTCTGGGTGGCAGGACCATGGGCATCATGGGCATTGCGAACAAGCCAGGCGGCTTCACCCAGGCGGACAAGGACACGGCCATGGCGTTCGGCGACCTTGCGGCCATCGCGTTGCGCAATACCATCACCATGGAGAATCTCGCGCGGAGCGAGGCGGAAAGCAAACGCTCCGAGGCCAAGGCCGAGGCGGCGAACCAGGCCAAGTCCGCATTTCTGGCCACCATGAGTCATGAAATCAGGACGCCGATGAACGGGGTCCTGGGAATGCTCCAGCTGTTGCAGACGACCATCCTCGATACCGAGCAGGGCGAATACGTCCACATCGCCATGAACTCGGCCAGAAATCTCCTGAACCTGCTCAACGACATTCTCGATTATTCGAAGGTGGAGGCCGGGAAACTGGATATCAAGGAAAGCGCCTTTGACCTGTCCGAACTCTGCCACTCCATGCAAGGCATCTTCAAGGATCAGCTCGCGCGGAAGGAAATCCGGCTGAACATCGACATCACGCCGACGGTGCCATCAACCATCGTGGGTGACGCGAGCCGCATCCGGCAGGTGCTGTACAACCTCATCGGCAATGCCGTGAAGTTCACCGAAAGCGGCGAGGTCGGCCTCACGATCACGGCCGGCGAGACAGTGGGGCAGGACAGGCTGAAACTCCATATAGCGATCGCCGACACCGGCATGGGCATCCCCGCGGAGCGCATGACCGACCTGTTCCAGCCATTCATGCAGGTTGACGGTTCGTATACCGGGAAGGACAGAGGCACGGGGCTGGGACTTTCCATCGTCAAGCGCCTGGTCGAACTCATGGGCGGCGACGTGCGTCTGGAAAGCGCGGTGGGGCAGGGCACCACCGTGTATTTCGAGATCGTCGTGGGGGTGCCGGCGCGGGAGGTTGAAAAGGTCGACGCCACGCCACGTCACGCGGGCTCCAGGTCTCATGAAGGGCAGCTCACGCCGCTGCGATTGAAGATACTGGTGGTGGAGGACGATCCCATCAACCAGAGCATGGCGCGTTGGATGCTGGAAAAGGAGGGTGCCACGGTGGTCTGCGCCGACAACGGGGAAGAGGCTCTGGAAGCCGTGAGCAGGGAGAGCTTCGACTGCATCCTGATGGACGTTCAGATGCCTGTCATGGACGGTGTCACGGCCACCCGGCGCATCAGGTCCGGTCAGGGAGGAAGCGCCCGGAACATCCCCATCATCGCCATGACCGCCCATGCCATGGTCGGAGACAGGGAGAAGTTCCTGGCCGCGGGGATGGACGAGTACGTGTCCAAGCCCGTGGATATGGCGGAACTGCGCTTCATCCTCGACAACGTGACGCAGCCGGGGAGCAGGCAAGGGTGACCAGGAACGCGCGGCACAGGCCGCGGGCGGTCAATCGCGCACCGAGCGCAGGGCCGCCACCAGGGCTTTGAGTTCCTCGACCATGGCCTCCAGGGACGACACGGCCTGGGTTACGTCCTCCATGCTTTGGCTGTTGCGCAGGGCGATGTCGTTGACCTCGCCCATGGTCCGACTGATCTCCTCGGTGGCGCGAGACTGCTGCTCCGAGGCCGTGGCGATGCCCTCGACCTGGAGCGCGTTCTGGGTGATGCGCTCCACGATCTCCACGAGCGCCTGCCCGGAACCGGCCGCCAACTCCGTGGTGCGGGCCACAAGTTCCGCGGCCTTGCGCGCGCCGGCCACGGTGCGCTCAACTCCCTGCTGGATGGTACCCATCTTGGCGCCGACATCGTGAGTGGCGGCCATGGTCTTTTCGGCCAGCTTGCGTACCTCGTCGGCCACCACCGCGAACCCGCGCCCCGCGTCTCCGGCGCGGGCAGCCTCGATGGCGGCGTTCAGGGCCAACAGGTTGGTCTGATCCGCGATGTCGCGGATGACCCCCAGGATCTGGTTGATGGACTTGGCGTTTTCGCCCAGTTCGTCGACTCCCTGGCGCAGGGACTCTGTCTCGTCGCGCACCGATTCGATGCCTTCCAGGGCCTGGGTGACCACCCGGGAGCCGTCCTCGGCGCGGTGCTTGGCCGACTCCGAGTGTCGGGCCGCGGATTCGGCGTTACCGGCTACCTCCAGGGCCGAGGCGCACATTTCCTGAACAGCCGAGGCGGTCTCGTCCAGGCGGGTGCTTTGGGACACCGCGCCCTGGCGTACTTCGCCCACCCTGAGGCCGATGCGGCCGGTGGCCTCCTCGATGCAGGACGCGGCCCTGGCGATATCGCCGGCCACATCCAGGAGCCTGAGATTCTGGGCCTCGATGCGCTCCTGTTGGGAGCGCAGGTCGGTGATGTCCTGGAACAGGCAGAAGGCACCCATGTCGCGGCCGTCCATGTCCCGGAGCCTGGAGAAAGAGGCGAGCACCCGCCGTTCTTGCCCCGTGGGAGTGTGCAGCAGCATATCCTGCCCGCAGGTCTGGTCGGCGCGCAGCCACTCCTCGGGAAGTTTCAGCCCCAGGACTTCGGACAGGGGGCGGCCGTGGTACGTTTCGGGCGCTCCGCCCCGTTCCAGCAGGGCGAGGAAAGGGGGCGTGACGAAGCGTACCAGGTGCCCGCTATCCACCACCAGGGCGGGCACGACCATGCCGTCGAGAATGCCCTGGGTGTACCCCAGGCGTTCCTTGAGCTGCGTGACCATGCTGGACACCGCGCCGATGGTGCGGCCGATGACGTCCTGCACGGGGTATTGCACCGTGGCCGCGAAGTCGCCGCCAGCCACCCGTCGGGTGTAGCCCTCGAGCAACGTCAAGGGGCGGCACAAGCCCCGGATGAACAGCGTGATGAGCGGCAGGGCCAGGAGCAGCAGAGCCAGCGAGGCGCCGCCGGCGTAGGTCAGGGCCTCACGGCTGGTCTCTGCCAGGAGTTCGTCAGTACCGATGGCCACGCCCACGATGACGTTCCAGGGCTCGAAGGAGCGCATGGCTGCCAGGTATCGGACGCCGGCATGCTCGAAGGACAACGCTCCCTGGCCCTGACCGAGGGAGTCCTGGGCGAGCCCCAGGTCTGTGAGGCTTCGCCCCTCCAGGCCGGTGTCGGTATGCACCAGGATTGTTCCGGTCTGGTCGGCCAGAAAGGCCCAACCCTTGCCCGCGGCGCGCACGTCCTGCACTGCGCGGCGCAGGCCCTCGGTGAGCACGTCCTGGCTGGCGGTGAGGACCACCGCCGGCTGTCCTCCGGAAGTGTTCGCGACCATGGCCGCTGTCAGGGCCATGCCGCCGTCGGTGGTATCGAAGAAGACCTCCGCTTTTTTGGTAGCGATGGCGCTCCCCTGTGGGGACGTCCTGGGCAGGAGCAGCCCCCTGTCCCTGCCGCCGTTGGCCGTGCCGACCGTGGTGGCCAGACGCAGGAGTCCGTTGTCGAGAATCTGGTACACCGAGGTCGCGCCGCCGGTGAGTTTCCCCACGAAGTCCACCACCCAGTCGTCGGACAGCTCCAGGGAGCCGGCGAGTACCGCCGGAGCCGTGAGCGTGTTCATGGATTTGCCCGAGGCGTCGTGTACCTGCCAGGACACCTCTTCCATGCTGTCCACCATGATCGACCCGAGATCATTGATTTTTTTTTCCAGCAGGGCCACATCGGTAGTTGTTCTGCCCCTGAGCAGGTCATGCTGCAGGGCCAGGGTGTTGTGCAGCGAGTCCGCGGCGGTGAGCACGGTGTCCCGGCCGAGCGCTTGCAGGGAGCGGCGGGTCACCAGGGTGTTGAGCAGGGTGAGGCTGAGCACGCAGAGCAGGAGGATGCCCAGCGCGAGGGTGTAGATCTTGGCCGGAAAACTGATGTGCACTGGTGTGGCTCCTTGTGCCGCGTGGCGGCGTGAAAGGCCTATGCCGGGCTCGAGAAGGCTTCGAAGACGTCTTCAGGCTCCTCGACGCCGCCGGGAAGGTGCATCTGCCAGCGGATGCGAGCCACGTCGCCGGGTTCCGGCGGAAATGGGAAGTTGCGGATATCCGGGCCGGGTCGCGAATTGGCGTAGGGGCGGTTGCAGGCCACCTGTCCGTCATAACCGGGGCAGCCGCTGGTACGGAACGGCTCGCCGCTGTCCACGACGTTGTCGAACAACGTCTGTGTCACGCCGAAGTCCAGAATCCTGCCCATCGCGTCGTAGGAAAAGGCATCTTCTCTGCTCTGACGGTTGTCGATGAAGAAGCGCGCGAGCTGGATGCGGCGGTAGTGCTCCATGGCCGGCTGGGGGTGGTTCTCCAGGGCGGATCCGGCTTCTGGAAAAAAGGAAAAGAGGTGGGTCCAACCGCCCATGTCCTGGACCGTCTGGATGGCCCTGCACATCTCCTGTTCCGTCTCGCCCAGGCCGACCACGAAGTGCGCGCCGGCGTTGCGGGGGCCGAAGATCTCCACTGCCTGGGCCAAGCGCTCCATGTAGGTGTCCCAGGAGTGCGGTCCGTGCACGCCAGCTCCCCGGTGGCGGTCGAAGAGTTGTGGTGTGGCGAGGTCCAGGGCCACGCCGATCTTGTCCGCGCCCGCGGCCCTGAAGGCCTCGAGATCGCTGCGGCAGGTCACGGTGGGCGAGATGAGCATGGACACCGGGATGTCGTAGTTTTCCCGCACGCGGCGGCACACGGTGATGGAGTCCCTGATACTGCGCGTGTTCGTGAGCTGGGAGATGCACACCCGCTTGACCTTGTCCAGGCGGGTGGCCATGGCGGCGATGATCTCGTCCAGGGGGTAGGTGGGCCAGGTGACCCTGATGAAGCTCTTCTTACCGTTGGACGCGCTACGCTCGCGGGACAGGCCGCAGTAGGAGCAGCGTGCGGCGCAGCCCGAGGCGTAGGTGAGCAGCAGGTTCACGCAGTAGAGGCGGGCGTCTCGGTAGAACAGGCCGGGCTGGAACCCGAGGGTCATGGCGGCGGCCAGGCTCATGCGAAGGTATTGGGGGCTTTCCTGCGGGCATTCGGTGTTCATGCTTGCAACTCCAGTATGATAGCGGCTTGTGATCGGGTCATCGCCCCTCGTCCCGTATGTCGATGCCGGACGGTACGATACTTCATGGTTCAGAGTTCCCAGCCCTCTTTCGCCAGATCCCAGGACACGGAGCAGCAGGTGCTCTGATACCGCACCATCAGGCCGAGACCACGGGCATGGGCCACGGCCTCGTCCGAGGGCAGAGCCAGGCGGTTGACGCCGGCCTCCATGGCCAGGAGTTCCAGCAGGGTATCGCCCCGGCGACGGGCGCACCCCAGGCTCATGCGCAGCCTGGGCATGGCCAGCCGCGCCCAAGCGATGATCTCGGCCACGGCCTCGGCGTCCGGCGGTGACACGTCGCGCATGGGCGTGCCCGGAAGGGTCATGAGCGATACGAAGACCAGCTGTTCGGCCGGATAGGAGGCGATCATCCGCACGGCCTCGAACTCGCCATTGATGCGACCGTGGTCCAGGCCGCAGACCACGTGCGGCACCGCCGGCAGTCCGGCCAAGGCCAGGGCCTCCAGGGAACGTTCGATGCGCTCCACACCGAAGGGCACGTGGCAGACGCGTTGGTAGGTGTCGTCGTCGCCCACCACGTCGATGAGCGCCTGGTCCACGCCGGCGTCCTTGAGTTCACCGGCCGTTGTCCGGTCCACCAGGCCGCAGTGGACCGAGACATGGAGGCGGGTGCGCTCCTTGATCTCGCGGATCACGGGCAGAAACTCTTGCCAGGGCAGACGTCCGGCCTCGTCGCAACCGCCCGAGAGCAGCACTCCGTGCTGGCCCCGTGCGTCAAGGCGCAGGCAGGTGTCCAAGAGGCTCGCGGGTGTGTGCGCGGGCAGCATGCCCGCGAGGATACGCCCCTGGCAGTGCTCGCAGTGCAGGGCGCATCCGTTGGTGATGGATACGGCGGGATAGCGGCCGCGGCGGCCGTCCAGGTTGAACATGCCCGGCAGGTAGAAGGTGATCTCCCGACCATGGAGGCGTCGGGTAAGCTCACCTGCCTGGGCCAGGAGTTCAGGAGGCCGGGGCATGGTATTCCCTGAAGGCCACCCAGCAGGAGGCGATGATGGTGTCGAAGTCCCCCCAGCGGGCTTCCATGAGCGTGCGGCGTTGGGCCGCATGGTCCAGGGTGTCGGCCAGCAAGTCGCGCCACTCTTCCTCGTATCCGGCCAGGAGCGCGGGATCCTTGGCAGCCGTGGCCCTGGCTGCCCAGCGGCCGGCCATTTCGCCGCAGGTCACGGCCGTGAAGATGCCCGCTCCGGTGATGGGGTGGGTGTGACCGGCGGCGTCTCCGGCCAGGAGCACGTTGCCGTACACCGCACGTCGTACCGGCTCGGCCGGGATCCAGCCCGCGGTGTGGGCCACGGGCTCGCCCTGTATCCGATCGGCGCGGCGCAGGCGTTCCAGGAAGGCCTCCAGCAGCTCGTTTGGACTGGAGGTTAGCGCCTTGTCGCGTCGGATGCCCAGGCCCACGTTGGCCAGCTCGCCCTTGGGAAAGCACCAGCCGTACCCCGCGTGGAAGCAGGGGTCGAGGTAGACCTCGGTGTACTCCAGGGGCTCTGCCAGGCGCATGGTGGCCTGGACTCCGGGCAACAGGTTGCGGTTTTGCGCCCCCACCCATTTGCCGACAACGGAGCGTGGACCGTCCGCACCCACGACGATTCCGGTCTCGACCCGCGTCTTCGCGCCGTCCTTGTCCTGCAGGAGCACGGCGCCGTCGTCGGCCATTTCCCTGGCGCTGGTGGAGAGCAGCAGGGTGGCGCCGGCGTCCCGAGCGGCCTTGGCCAGTTTCTGATCGAACCTGTCACGGCGGATGATGTAGCCGGGGGTCTTGGTCAAGCGCTGCGTGCCGTCGGGCAGGATGGTGCGCATGCCCGCGACGCCCTGGACCACGTAGTCCCCGCCCAGGCCAAGGGTACCCACCAAGGGGGCGGGGATGTATTCCGCACACTGCACCGGCACCCCCACCACCGCGCGGCGGTCCACGGCCAGGACCTCGGCCCCGGCGGCAGCGGCCGCCCTGGCGGCGGAAGAGCCGGCAGGCCCGAGGCCGATCACCAGCACATCGCAATGGATGGTGCGCATGTCCTCTCCCTGCCCGCCTAGGCGCGGACCTTGCCCACGGCGTAGGGACCCTCGGGAAACACGGCCAGCCGGGGATGGGTGGGCAACAGGGCGTCCACCGTGGCCTGGACGTCGTCGATCTTCACCGCACCGAAGGCCGAGATTTCCTCGGCCGTGAGGCCCGGAGAATGCACGTACACGCTCCCGGCGTGGGCCAGGGCCTGGTAGATGTTCTGAGCGCACCACTGGTCGATGACGAAGTTCTCGGGCTTGCAGAAGTGGCTGTCGAACTCCTCCGGGGTGGGCATGGTGCACATGATTTTGCAGAACTCCTTGCTCCCCAGCCCCTCGTGGCAGCCGCAGGTCACCACCACGGTGCCACCCGGACGCAGCACGTCCTTGGCGCAGGTCAGGGCCTTGCTCACCTGGTAGAAGGTGGAGTCCAGCGGGTAGCCGCCGGCCGAAGTGATCACGAGGTCCACGGGCTTGTCCAGCCAGATCAGCGAGTGCCTGGCCACCAGCTCGCAGCCCTTGCGGTGCGCGAGATCGTAGTGCCCGGCAAAGACGCCGGCCACCTTGCGCTGACGGTTGATGACCACATTGAGGATGAAGTCCACGCCGGCCAGTTCCGTGACCCGCATGGCGTAGTCGTGGAAGATGTTTTTCTCCAGCTGACAGTTCACGCCCTTGAGCTGGTCGATGACCCTGTAGGAGTGCATGAATTTCATGGTCTCGAAGCTGGAGATGCCGGGGAGAACGGACTTCCGGCTGCCGGAAAAGCCGGCGTAGAAGTGCGGCTCGATGAGCCCGGTGAGGATCTTCAGGTCCGCGTCGAGGTACTCGTTGCAGATTTCGATGGGCGCGCCGTCGATGCGCGCGATTTCGCGATAGGACCCGGCCTTCTGGCAGTAGTGGTTGACCACGCGGTAGTTGTCCATGATCCGCTGTCCGATCATGGACTTGAGTTCCTCGCCCAGGTTGGGCCTGTGCATGCCCGTGGAGATGAGGATGGTGATCTTCTCCCTGGGAATGCCGGCCTCCTCCAGAATGCGCAGCATGGGGGTCAGGACGATCTCATTGGGTACGGGGCGGGTGATGTCCGAGATGACGATACAGGCGTCCTTGCGCCCCTTGGCGATTTCGGCGAGGGGCTTGCTCCCGATGGGAGCGGCCAGGGCCTCGGCGATGGTCTGGACCGGATCGGGCAGGGCCGGAATGGGCTCCATCTCGATGTTCACGGCGTGATCCGGCAGGTCGAGTTCCACGATATCCTTGCCGCAGAGCAGATGGTTGTGCATGGTTGTTCTCCTAGGCCCGCGTGACAGTCGCGCCGGCGTTCAAGATGTTGCGCAGTAGTTCCAGGTCCAGGCTGGTCTGACTCTCGAAAGTACCGTCATAGGCCTCGCGAGCCTGGTCCAGATCGTAGCAGGTGGTGTTGTCGATATCCACCAGGATGCCCGGTACGCCGGCTCGCTGGAAGTCGTCCACGTGTTTGGCGAAAAAGGGCTGGCAGCAGCAGCCCACAAAGGCGGTTTCGCCGCGATTCTTCATCCTGGTCAACTCGGACCAGAGGTCCTCGAAGCTACATACCGAGGCCACGCGCATGCGGCGCTCCAGTCCCAGGTCCCAGGCCGGGCCGATGGTACAGCCGTCCTCGTGGCAGCGGCGACAGCCCTTGGCGTAACGCAGCGCGCACCCCGTGAGCTTGGCGCAATAGGGCAGCAGCAGCACCGAGGGCCTACGTGCCAGGACCTCCGCGAAACTGCCGTTGGTCACGCTGATGCGGTCGCAATGCTCCAGGGGCAGGCCGAAGCTGGTGATGGCCACCTTTTCCAGGGCCTGGCGCAAGGGGATGAGGAAGTCTTCCGCGCCCATGCCTGGGATGCGCATGCGGCCGCTGCTGAAAAATCCCCGCACGATGTCGGCGATGCCGGCGGATTCCAACGGTTGCCCGCGCAGGGCCGCCTCCAGATCGTACAGGGCGCGCGGAGGAAAGGACAGGAAATCGCCGGTGAGGAACACCTCGCGCAGCCGGTTGCGCGGCAGGTCCACGGCCATGGTCACCCGTACCATGCCGACCTCGGTCTTGTAGGAGGCGTGCACCACCTCCCGACCGGAGCGTGGCTTGACCCGGTCGATCCAGGCCGGGCTGTGAAAGACCTCGCGTTTGGCCGCGAACAGTTCTTGTTCTGCGGGGGTCAGGCCGCCGGGTTCGAGCCGGATGCGCAGGTGCTCCTCGAAACCGGCTCGCACCGCGGTCTTGATTTCGGCCAGGTCCGGAGTGCGCCCCAATTCCCAGGCCAGACAGGTGACGCGCTGCTTGACCGAGTCGATCTCCTTGGCCTTGAGCTTTTCCACAGGGATGCGCAGGGCGCGGAGCATGGTGTCCACATCGAAATCCACGAGCATGGTGCCCTGGAACAGGAAGGCCTCGCCCGACTCGGTGCCGCCGGTGCCGGATATCTTGCGACCGTTGATCTCGATGTCGTTGCGCGGCCTGAATTGAGCGTTGGGAATGCCCAGCCGGTCCAGGGCCGTGACCACGGGCCGGCAGAGGGTACGGAAAAGGCTCTGGGTGGGCAGGGTCAGGTTGAAAAAGGCCTTGTCGCAGATGACCTCCCAGCCGAGCTGGTTCTCGTCGAAGAACACGGCCCCGCCGCCGGTGACGCGGCGGTTGATCTCGATGCCCGCGTCCTCGCAGTATCCTTGCCGTATCTCCTCGTCCAAGGCCTGGTGATACCCCAGGAGCACGGACCTGGGCGAGAACTGGAGGAAACGGATGGTATCGGGGCTCAGTCCTCGGCCCTTGAGTTCCACCAGGGTCTCGTCCAGGGCCATGTTCTCCGCGGCGGACATGGGCGGGGTGTCCAGCAGTCTCCAGACGCGCATACTCACTCCTCGAGGGCGCGGCGCACGAGCTGGGTGATGTCCAGAACCTCCAGCGGCACCTTGTTGCGTTTGGCGTAGGTGAGCATGGTGCGCACGCACTGCTGGCAGGAGGTGACCACGGCCTGGGCACCGGTGGAGAGCACCTCCTCCACCTTGGCCTTGGCGATGTCGGCCGAGAGTCCGGCGTCGACCATCTCCAGGTTGCCGCCCCCGCCGCAACAGTTGCAGGCCTCGCGGTTGTTGGGCAGCTCGGTGAAGCGCAGGCCTGGAATGGTCCCGATGAGTTCCCGCGGGGCGTCATACTCGTGGGCGGTGCGGCCCAGGTCGCAGGGATCGTGGTAGGTCACGGCCAAGTCCAGCTCCTTGAGCTTCACGACGCCCTGCCGCACCAACTCCCGCAGGTACTGGGTGGCGTGCATGATGCGCAGCCCGCGTTCCTTGTAGGGATAATGCTCCAGCCACATGGCATAGCAGGAGGGGCAGGCGAAGACCACGGTCCTTGCGCCCCTGGCCGCCACGGCGTCCAGGTTGTGGGTGATGAATTCCTGGGCCAGGTCGCCCAGGCCGGCACCGAGCAGGGGGAAGCCGCAGCACCACTCGTCCGCGCCCAACAGCGTGTAATCCACGCCGGCGCTGTTCAAGATTTCTGCCAGGGCGATGGGAATCTTCTGGGCCACCGGGAAGTAGGCCGCGGTGCAGCCCGTGAAGTAGACCACCTCGGCGCGCTCCCGGCAGAGTTTGTCCTCGGGTTCGTCCTTCAGGTCCTCTGTCCAGTCAGCGCGCTCTTCGTTGTCCTCGTCGAAGACGTTGCGGCTGGACAAAAGGTTCTTCTTGATCATGCCGATCTTCTTCGGGGAGCGGGCCGAGGTGGTCAGGTCGCGGCGCAGGGCTATCCACAAGTCCTTGAGGTGGATGCCCGAGGGGCAGGCCTGTTCGCAGTTGCCGCACAGGGTGCAGCGGAAGACCGTGCCCGCGAAGTGCTCCCATTCCTCGTCGCCGAGGTCCCGCGCCCGCAGGAGCCGGGCCAGCCAACCGCCGGCCCTGGCTCCGAGGATGCGTCGCAGCGCCCGCATGCGGTAAACGGCCGAGAGTTCGCCGTCCCGGGCGGCCCGAACCGCGGGGCAGACGTCGGCGCAGACCAGGCAGCCGGTACAGGCCGAGGTCTCCAGGCACTGTCGCAGGGAATAGGCGGGGGCGCTCATATCAACTCTGGCTCGCGAATTTTTCGATTTCAGCGACCAGCCACGTCTCGATGGCCGCGGGACCCGTGATGAGTTCCTGGACCTGTCCCATGTCCGCGGGGCGGATCTTGAACATCCAGCCCGCGCCGTAACAGTCCTGGTTCACGAGTCCGGGGTTTTCCTCCAAGGCCTCGTTCACGGCCTCGATGGTTCCGTCCACCGGGGCCACCACCTTGCCCAGCCATTTGCCCGATTCGACCTTGGCGAACTTCTTGCCCTTCTTGATCTCCTTGCCGTCGTCGGGCAGTTGCACGAAGACGATCTCCCCGGCCAGGCGCTGGGCAAAGTCGTCCATGCCCATGAGCAACAGATCGCCCTCGGGCTTCACCCAGTAATGGTTTTCTTCGTAGAAGAGGTCCTCGGGCATGTTGTAACCTTTAATGTCCACGAATCAATCTCCTTGCTGTTGATTGTGCGGGGCTATTCCGCGTCTTCCAGGAGTTCGTTGAGAAACTCCACGGTGTTCACGATGCGAATCTTCTGGCTGCGCGTCTTGGCGTTGGACAGGTTGTGCACACAGGAGCCGCACTCGGTGAGCAGCACCTGCGCGCCAGTGGCCACAGCCTCGGCCAGACGGTTCTTGGCCATGGCGATGGAGTTCTTTGGATAGGCGCCGCGCGCGCCTCCGCCGGAGCCGCAGCACAGGCTCTTGGCGTGGTGGTGCTCCATCTCCACGAAGTTCGGAGCGATACGGCGGATGGTGGCCCTGGGCTCCTCGTAGATGCCGCAGTGCCGCCCCAGATCGCAGGGATCGTGGTAGGTGACCTTCTTGTCGGTGTGCACATCGAACTCGCGACCCGCGAGGAACTGGGAGATGTGTGTGACGGTGATGCCGGCCTCGCGCAGCGGGGCGTACTCCGCCTTGTTCTTGAAGGTCCGGAAGCAATAGGGGCAGCCTGTGATCACCGTATGCGCCCCGGTGTCCAGAATGGCCTTGACGTTGCGGGAGGCCAGGTCCGGGTTCAGGGAGAAGCCCACGTCCTCGAGCACGCCGGAGCAGCAGACCTCGTCCACCAGGGTGAAGTCGAGGCCGAGCCGGTCCAGGAGGTTCAGGGCCGCCTCAGTGGCGTCTTCCTCGCGGAACAAGCCCACGCAGCCCACGAAGAAGACAAAGGGAGCCTTGCGCCCCCGCTCCCGATCAAGGTCGGCGGGTTCGCTCTCGGCGTAGATGTTGGTGTGTTCCTTGAGCACTTGGTTCATGCCGGTGAAGGCCGGATGGCAGGAGCCGATGTGCACCAGGTCCTTGCGCGCCTGTTTGATGATCTCCGGCACATTGACCCCGGAGGGGCAGTTCTCGTGGCAGGCGCCGCAGGTGGTGCACTGGAAAAAGGTCTCGATGAGTTCGTCGGAGAGTTCGATCTCACCGTCCATGACCTCCTTGAGCAGGAGCATCTTGCCCCGGGCGTTGAGCGCCGGTCGCAGCGTGGCTCCGAAGCAGGGGCAGACCGACTGACAGTAGCCGCAGCGGGAACAGCGCAGGATGTCCCCCCTGTATTTGCGGGCGAAGTCGTACTTGGCTTGCATCAGTTTTCCACCTCCAGGGCCATTTTGCCCGGATTGAGGATGTTGTTCGGGTCCAGGGCCCGCTTGATGGCGCGCATGGCCCAGAGTGCGGCCTCGTCGTGCTCCAGGTGCATGAACGGCGCCTTGGCCAGACCTATGCCGTGCTCGCCGGTGAGGGTGCCGGAAAGCTCCACCGCCAGGTGGAACAGCTCGGCCACCGCGGCCTCCATGCGGCGCACCTGGTCCGGGTCGTAGCCGTCGAACAGGATCTGGGGATGCAGGTTGCCGTCTCCGGCGTGGCCGAAGGTGGCGATCTGGAGCTGGTGCCGGGCGGCTATCTCGCCGATGCCGCGCAGGAGGTCGGCGACCTTGCCCATGGGCACGGTGACGTCCTCCAGGGCGAAGTGCGTCTGAATCCTGGCCAGCACCGCGTAGGCCGTCTTGCGCGCCTTCCAGAGCGTGGCGGCCTCTTCCGTGTTCCTGGCTAGGGTGATCTCCAGGGGGTTGTTCCGCTGGAAGACCTCGATAATCTTGTCCATCTGGTACGCGGTCTCCACCTGGGTGTAGCCGTCGGTCTCCACCAGGAGCATGGCGTCCACCTCGGGCAGGGCCAAGTCGGTGTTCTGGTTGATGGCCCGGATGGTGGGACGGTCCATGATTTCGAGCACGCTGGGGATGATCCCAGAGGACATGATCTCTGTGACCACGCGGCCGGCGTCCTCCAGCGTGGCGAAGGTGGCCCTGGCCGTGCTGGAGGCCGTTGGGCGGGGGTTGATCTTCAGGGTGATCTCCGTGACCACGCCCAATGTCCCTTCGGAGCCCACGAGGAGTCGGGTGAGGTCGTAGCCGGATACGCACTTGATGGTCTTGGACCCGGTGCGCATGACTCGACCGTCGGCCAGCACCACTTGCAGGCCGAGCACGTAGTCGCGGGTGGTGCCGTACTTGGCGCCCTTGACCCCGCCGGCGTTGGTGGCCACGTTGCCCCCCAGGGTGCAGACGCTGCCGCTGCCCGGATCCGGTGGAAAGAAGAAGCCGTGCGGAGCCAGGGCCTTGTCCAGGTCGGCGTAGACCACACCGGGCTGCACCACGGCGAAGCGGTCTGGGATGCTGAC
Source organism: uncultured Desulfovibrionaceae bacterium (assembly GCA_964609625.1). Classification (GTDB taxonomy): domain Bacteria; phylum Desulfobacterota; class Desulfovibrionia; order Desulfovibrionales; family Desulfovibrionaceae. The sequence continues at coordinate 29,079 of CAZSRS010000034.1, read as the reverse complement.
GCTGATGATCTGGTTCATGTGGTTCAGGTCGAGCACGATGCCGCCGCGCGAGGGCACGCACATGCCCGAGAGGCCGGTGCCTGCGCCGCGCGGCGTCACCGGAATCCCGTGTTCGTTGGCCAGTCTGAGCACGGCGGCGACCTGTTCCGTGCTCGTGGGCCACACCGCGCACTCGGGCCGGTGTTTGTGCTCGGACGAATCGTAGGAATAGGAGACCATGTCCATGAGCCGGTCGGTGTAGTTCGACTCGCCCACGATCTCCATGAGCAGCTTCTTGATTTCCGCGTCCATGTGTTCTGTTCCTCCAGGGCGGATGAACCGCCGTCTATTCGTGGTGCCCGTGGCCGGATGCCCTGGCGGCCTTCACGGCCAGGACCACCGGAGCCACGATCACGTGCATGAGTCGGGAAAAGGGCATGTAGAGCACCGTCGCGCCGGTGAGGATGGCGTGCAGGTACCAGACGTAGCCGTAGACCCTGTCCAACCAGGCCGCGCCGGAAAACACCCAGGACAGGAGCGAGCCGATGAAGGCGGCGTGTCCAGCCGGCGGTGCCTGGGTCAGGGCCATGCGCATGCCTTCGGCCAGAAAGCCCGTGAGGGTGATGCCCAGAAGCAGCCCCAGGAGCAGGCGATCCTGGCGTGGCAACCCGGGCAACAGGCCTTGCTCCGCCTTGCGGCCGCGTAGCCAGGCCAGGACTAGGCCGGTGCCCAGCATGAGCCCGGTGAGGTCGAAGAGGAAGGCCCCCAGGGGGGCGTTCTTGTCCAGCAACGCCAGGGTCGTTTGCGCCTCGGGCACCCAGTGGGAGGCGGCAAGGGCCGTGAGCCCCCACAGGCAGCGAATGACGAAGGGGTAGAAAATCAGGGCGTGGATGCCCCAGCGAGCGCGCGAACGCAGCCACAGCCTGCGCTGCAGGAAGACGTCCAGCAGCAGGGCGCGGCAGACGGCCGGGGTGCACAGGGTGGACAGTCCTGCCAAGGTTCGTCCCAGTCCATGCCCCAGCATGCTCAAACCGCCGCTGGCGCTGATCCATAGGCCGAACAGCAGCGACAAGCCCAGACCCAGGCCAGCCAGGGTCAGGAGGCTGACCGTGTCCGCGGCCGTGACGCTCCCGGCATGGCAGGGCATGCAGAACACGCCCTTTGCAGGCAGGACCATGGCCACGGCGCCCACGGCGTTGCCCTGGGTGTGGCATCGTTCGCAGCCCTGGCCGGATTCGAGGTGCATGTCGTGGAGCAAGGATTCCAGACCGCCGCGCGCCGGCCGTTCATGCTCCACCTTCCCTGTGTCGGTGTTTTTCACGGGGATCACGTCTTGCAGGTGGCAGGCCTGGCAGGAAACGCCGCTGTGGGCGTCGTGGGCCGTGGCCTCGGGGTGGCGCGCGTGGCAGGCCAGACAGTCGCCCCGCCCCATGCTCGTGTGCGGCGAGGCGTCGCTGCCTGGGTGGCAGGTCAGGCAGTCCAGCTCGGCGTGCGGGGTGCTTTTCCAGGCGTCGAGAGCCAGTAGGGGGGTGGCGCTGCCCAGGCCCGGCGTGGCGTGGCAGGTGAAGCAGAGCGAACGATTCGCGGCGGCCGCGTCAGCGGTGTCGCCGCCTGGAGCGGCGTGGCAGACGAGACAGGCCTGGTCGTCGGCGTGCGGTTGCGGTGTTGCGGGGGCGGTTTCCGGTGCTCCCACGATGTGCGGATCGTGGCAGAGGAGACAATTGGACAGTGTCGCGGTGTCCGCCACAGTCGCCGCGTGCGAGCCCTTGGCCACGTCCGTTTCGACGTCCGGATGGCACGTGTAGCAGGACGCTGGGTCAAAGGACGCGCCGGGGGTGCGGTTGACGTTGTCCGGGTTGGGATGCATCGCCGTGGTCACGTTTTCGTGGCAGTCCGTGCAGGACAGATCGGCGTGTGCCGAGGCCGCGAAACGGTCGGCGTCCAACCGCCAGGAGGCTTCCGCCCCCCCGACCGCGGCCGGGATGACCGCGGTCAGGAGCAGCAGGAGGATCAGGGAAGAGGGTATCCGGTACATGCGTCGTATGCTCATGGCCGAAGTGGACCTATTTTCCGAAGAACACGCCCGGCAGCCAAGTGACGAGGCCGGGGAAGAAGAAACACGCGGCGAGACCGATGGCCTGGAGCGCGATGAACGGCATGATGCCCCGATAGATGTGGCTTATCTCCACACCCTTGGGAGCCACTCCCTGGAGGTAGAACAGGGCGTAACCAAAGGGCGGGGTCAAGAACGAGGTCTGCAGGTTCACGCAGATGAGCATGGAAAACCACAGCGGGTCGAAGCCCAGGTCCATGGCCACGGGCAGGAACACCGGAACCGTGACCAGCAAAATGGCCGCCCAGTCCACGAACATGCCCATGATGAACACGATGAACATCATCACGAAGAGGGCCATTGTCGGCGACATCCCGCCCTCTGTCAGCAGTTCGGCGACCACGTCGCCCCCGCCGATGGCCATGAACACCGACGAGAAGAACTTGCCGCCGATGAACAGGGCCATGACCATGGCCGTGACCTTGGTGGTGTTGACGCAGGAGTGGAAGAAGACCTCCCAGGTCAGGGAGCGCTTCAGTGCCGCGAGGACGCCCGCGCCGATGGCGCCCATGGCCGCGGCCTCTGTGGGAGTGGCCACGCCACCGAGGATGGTGCCCATGACCGCCAGGATCAGGCCGATGGGCGGAATGAGGGACTTGATGGTCATGCCCCATTTCTGGGCTGTGGTGAACTTGCCGGCCTCGTCCTTGGAGATGGGGGGGCCGACTTCGGGATTGAGCTGACAGCGGATCAGGACGTAGAGGATATACAGACCGCTGAGCAATACGCCGGGCAGGATGGCGCCGGCGAAGAGTTGCCCCACCGAGGTTTCCTTGATGCCGGTGAGGCCGGCGTAGACCACGAGCATGATGGAGGGCGGAATGAGGATGCCCAGGGTGCCGCCGGCGCAGATGATGCCGGTGGTCATTTCCTTCTGGTAGCCCTTGGCCAGGAGCGAAGGTAGGGCCAGCAGACCCATGGCCACCACCGAGGCGCCGACAATGCCCGTGGTGGCGGCGAACACTGTGCAGACCACGATGACCGCCAGGCCCAGGCCGCCGCGCAGGCTCCCCAGGACCACGTAGAGCGCCTCGAACAGCGCGTCCGAGACCTTGGACTTGTCCAGCAGCTGGGCCATGAGGATGAACAGTGGCACGGCCACCAGGGTGTAGTTGTCCATCAGGCCCCAGATGTTGTTGGCAAAGATGTCGAACAGACCCGGCACGTTCCAGCCGTTGTCGATGAGGCCGAACAGGGCGGATACCGCGCACAGCGTGAAGGCCAGGGGGTGCCCCAGGGAGATGCTCACGATCAGGGTCAGGAACATGGCCAATGTCAAGAATTCAGGACTCATGAGAGTGCACCTTGTGGTTGATGGTCTGGGGCTACTTCTTGAGTCCCCGATAGGTTTCGATGTGCCGGATGAGGCTCGAGATGCCTTGCAGGAAGAGCAGGATCACGCCCAGGGCCATGAGCAGCTTGATGGGCCAGACCTGAGGGTTCCAGCTCGTGGAGTTGCGCTCCAGAAGCGAGGTGGACTTCAGGGCGTACTTTGTGGTCCAGATGCTCAGGCAGAGCCAGACCGGAAGAAAAATCGTGGAATAGGTGATAATGCCCAGAAGCGCCCTGCGTCGGGGGGACAGGCGCATGGTCAGGACGTCCACGGTCACGTGCCCGCCCCGCCCCTCGGTCATGCCCAGGCCGAGCATGTAGTTTAGGCCGTAGATGAATAGGGTGGTCTCGAAACCCCAGACAGTGGGCGCGTTGAAGACGTAGCGCATGACGATCTCGAAGAAGACCACGGCCAGGAGCGGCAACAGCAGCAGTGCGCCGGCCTTGCCGAAAAATTCGTTGAGCTTGTTGATGAAGGTGGCGATGGCGTCCATTTCCACTCCCTTGGATGGGGGTGGCCGCACCTGGAGGAGGTGAGGCGCGGCCACCCGGTTTGGTGGTTACTGGAACAGTTTGCCGCTGATGTAGGTCTCGTAGGTCCAGGGGGCCACGCCACCGCGGGCGGCGCGCCAGGTCTCGAACTCCTTCACGAACGCATCCTGGGAATCGAGAATCTTTTTGGCGTTGGCATGCTTGGTCTTGAGGTCTTCAAGGTAGGCCTGGGTGGTCTTGCGGAACTCGATCAGGGTCTCGGGATCCATCTGCACGAACTCCACCTTCTCCTTGAGGATCTCGATGGCTTCGGCGTTGAGTCCCTGCATCCAGTTGTAGGACCAGAGCTGGGTTTCCTTGGCCGCGGTGTCCACGATCCACTTCAGGTCTTCGGGTAGCTTGTTGTAGGCGTCCTGGTTGAAGAACACGTAGCACTGGGAGGCGGGCTGGTGCACGCCGGGGCTGATGGAGTACTTGGTGATGTCGTCGAAGCCCATGGGGTAGTTCATGGCCGGGGCGGAAAATTCGGCACCGTCGATGACGCCGCGTTCCAGGGCCAGGTAGACTTCACCGCCGGGCATGGGGGTGGCGGCGGCGCCCAGATTGTTCAAGATGTCCATGTACCAGCCCACGGTGCGGACCTTCATACCCTTGAAGTCTTCCATCTTCGTGGCCCGCTTGTTGGAGGAGATACCCATGTCCTGACCGGTCTGTCCGCAGGGCAGGGCGAAGAGGTTGTAGGCGCCGTACAGTTCCTGGGCCATCTGCAGGCCGCCGCGTTCGTACAGCCAGATGTTGTAGCCTTCGCTGTCCAGACCGAAGGGCACGTCGGCAAGGGGCACGAAGGCCTCGTCCTTGCCTTTCCAGTACCCGGCCCAGTCATGGCCCACCTCGGCCGAACCCTGGGACACGGCGTCGAAGGATTGCATGGCCGGCACCAGCTCACCGGCGCTCATGGGCCGGATGTCCAGGCGACCGCCCGAGGCCAGGCGCACCGTGTCGCAGAAGTGGACCGCGATGTCGTAGAAGAGCAGCCCCTTGTCCCAGGGCATGACCATCTTCCACTTGAAGGTTTCGGTGGAGGGCTTCACGTCGGCCTTCTTGACCGCATCGTGGCGCTTGTCCACGCCGAATTTCTCTCGAGCCGCATGGGCCGGGAGGACCATGGTCGCAAGCAAGAGCGCCGAAAACAGGATTACAAACGCACGTTTCATCAGTGTGACCTCCTTGGGGTCGGTGGAATTGAACGACAAGCCATAGCCTTGACGTGTTGCGTTGAGGGGAGTGGATCAGTTGCCGGCCCTGCCGTCGTCACAGGGCGCGCCCGAGTTGGGACGGGCCGTCTCCGCGACTCCGGCGGTCTCGCAGGCTTCGGAGCCGGAGTCTTCCGACGCCGGTGCCGGAACCGAGGCCATTTCAGTGAGTATCCGCCAGCGCTCCAGTACCTGGCACTCGATTGCAGCGCGCAGGTTCCGGGAGACCTCGGGGAGCATGCGCTCCAGCGAACCAAAGCGGTTTTCGCCGGAAAGGAATTGCTGCAGGCTGCCGTCCGGGGTCTTGGAATCGATCAGCAAGGGGTTGAGTCCTTGTTCCTTGCGCCGGGGATCAAAACGGAACAGGGGCCAGTAGCCGCTGGACACGGCCAGGCGCGTCTCCTCCTGGGTCTTGCCCATGCCCTTGCGGATGCCCTGGTTGATGCAGGGCGCGTAGGCGATGACAATGGCCGGGCCGGCATAGGATTCGGCCTCGGTCACGGCCTTGAGGAACTGGTTCTTGTCCGCGCCCATGCCCACAGTGGCCACGTAGACCGAGCCGTAGCTCATGAGCATCCGGGCCAGGTCCTTCTTGCCCGTGCGCTTGCCGGCCGCGGCGAACTTGGCCACGGCGCCGGTGGGCGTGGCTTTGGAGGACTGGCCACCGGTGTTGGAGTAAACCTCGGTGTCCAGGACCAGGACATTGATGTCCTCGCCCGAGGCCAGGACATGGTCCAGGCCGCCGTAGCCGATGTCGTAGGCCCAGCCGTCGCCGCCGAAGACCCACAGGGACTTCTTGACGAACAGGTCCGAGGCCGCGGCGATCTCGGCCAGCAGACCGTGTTGCTCGCCCGCCAGCAGGGTCTTGAGCCGGTCGCCGACCTCGCGGGAAGCGACGGCGTCGTTCCTGCCCGCGTACCATTGCTCCAGGGCCGTGCGCTGCTCGCCGGTGACACCGTTGGCCAGGGCCGCTTGCACCAGCCGTGTCAAATGCTCCCGCCGCGTCAGGAGCCCCAGGCCGATGCCGTAACCGAACTCGGCTGCGTCCTCGAACAAGGAATTGCCCCAGGCAGGGCCGTGCCCGTCGGCATTGCTCCGGTAGGGGGTGCTGGGGGCGGATCCACCCCAGATGGAGGAACAACCCGTGGCGTTGGCCACGATCATGCGCTCGCCGAAGAGTTGGGTCAGCACCCGGACATAGGGTGTCTCGCCGCAACCGGCGCAGGCTCCGGAGAACTCCATGAGCGCCGGCGCGAACTGGCTGCCCTTGACCGTGTGTCTGGAGACGAGGCCGGTCTTGGCGGGGATGCTCCTGCCGAAGGTGTACAGCTCCGCCTGGCCGATCTGGGACTCCAGGGGGCGCATCACCAGGGCTTTTTCCTTGGCCGGACAGATGTCCGCGCAGTTGCCGCAGCCCATGCAGTCCAGGGGAGCGAGCTGGATGCGGAAAAAGTGCCCTTCCAGGGCCTTGCCCTTGGCCGCCGGGGCCTCGAAACCCTCGGGCGCTTCGGCCAGTTCTCCGTCCGTGGCCAGCACCGGCAGCAGTGCCGAGTGAGGGCAGACAAAGGCGCACTGGTTGCACTGGATGCAGTTGCCCGGGATCCACTCGGGCACGTTGATGGCCACGCCCCGCTTCTCGTATTGCGAGGTGCCCGGAGGGAAGACGCCGTCCGGGGTGAACGCCGAAACCGGCAGGGCGTCGCCCTGCTGGGCCAGCATGGGGCGCATCACTGTGGCGATGAAAGCCGGCTCGTCACGCTCCGACTCGGGCCTGTCGATTTCGTCCTTCCAGGATTCCGGCCAGTAGACCTCCACCAGCCCGTCCACGGCGCGGTCCACGGCCTGGATGTTCATGTTCACGATCTTCTCGCCCTTCTTGCCGTAGGCCTTGTGGATGGACTTCTTGAGCAGCTCCACGGCTTTTTCGAAGGGCAGCACGCCGGCCAGCTTGAAGAAGGCGGTCTGCATGATCATGTTGATGCGGCCGCCCAGGCCCACCTCGGCCGCTATCTTCACCGCGTCGATGGTGAAGAAGCGCAGCTTCTTGGCAGCCACGGTCCGCTTCACCGACGCAGGCAGCCGCATCTGCATCTGGGCCATGTCCCACGGCGCGTTGAGCACGAAGATGCCGCCGGGCTTGGCCGCGGCGAGCATGTCGTACTGGTTTACATAGGCCGGGTTGTGGCAGGCCACGTAGTCGGCCTGCCCCACCAGGTAGGTGGAGGTGATGGGCTTCTCCCCGAAGCGCAGGTGGGACACGGTGAGCCCGCCGGACTTCTTGGAATCGTAGGCGAAATAGCCCTGGGCATAGAGCGGGGTGTTGTCCCCGATGATCTTGATGGCTTCCTTGTTGGCGCCTACGGTACCGTCCGCGCCCAGGCCCCAGAAGGTGCACTGGATGGTACCCGAGGGAGTGGTGTCCGGGAACGAGGGATCGAGGGTCAGGGAGGAGTGGGTCACGTCGTCCTCGATGCCCACGCTGAAACGGTTCCTGGGTTGGGGCGCTGCCATGTTCGCGAAGACCGCGGCGGCCATGGCCGGGGTGAACTCCTTGGAACCCAGGCCGTACCGCCCCCCGACCACACGCACCGGGAGTTCGGCCTCGAGCACTGCCTGGCAGACGTCCAGGTACAGGGGTTCGCCCGGAGCGCCGGGCTCCTTGGCGCGGTCCAGGACCGAAACCGTCCGGCAGCCGGCGGGCAGGGCGGCCAGCAGGGCGGAAGCCGCAAAGGGACGGTAGAGCCTGACCTTCACCAGACCCACCTTTTCGCCCTTGGCCGTGAGGTGGTCCACCACTTCGGCCAGGGTTTCGCAGGCCGAGCCCATGGCCACGACCACGCGCTCGGCGTCGGGCACGCCGTAGAAGTCGAACAGGGAGTAGCGGCGTCCGGTGACCGCAGCCACCTTGTCCAGGCTGGCTGTGACGATGTCCGGCAGGCGCAGATAGAAGGGGTTGGAGGCCTCCCGCCCCTGGAAATAGATGTCCGGATTCTGGGCCGTGCCCCTGGTGTGGGGGTGTTCAGGGTTCATGGAGCGGGCACGGAACGCGGTGATGGCCTCATGATCCACCAGCCCGGCCATATCCGCGTAGTCCAGGATCTGGATCTTCTGGATTTCGTGGGAGGTGCGGAACCCGTCGAAGAAGTGCAGGAAGGGCACGCTGGAGGCCATGGCGGCGAGGTGCGCGGCCAGGGCCAGGTCGTGGGCCTCCTGCACCGAGGACGAGGCGAGCAGTGCGAAGCCGGTCTGGCGGCAGGCATAGACGTCCGAATGGTCGCCGAAGATGGACAGGGCGTGGGTGGCCAGGGCCCTGGCCGAGACGTGAAACACGGCGGGAAGGAGTTCTCCGGCGATCTTGTACATGTTGGGGATCATCAGCAGCAAGCCCTGGGAGGCCGTGAAGGTCACGGTCAGGGCTCCGGCTGCCAGGGAACCGTGCACCGCTCCGGCGGCTCCTGCCTCGGATTGCATCTCGCGGATGGCCAGGGGCTGGCCGAAGATGGTTGTCCGTCCCTGGGACGCCCATTCATCGGCCAGCTCGGCCATTGTCGAGGATGGCGTGATGGGGTAGATGGCAGCAGCCTCGCTCAGGGCGTAGGCCACGTGTGCCGCCGCGGTGTTGCCGTCTATGGTCACTGTGCGTTGGGTCATGGTCTCTCCTGCGTGTTTGGGAATTGAAAACAGCAAGAACAAATTGCGTGCCAGTGTCCGGCAGGCTCTGTCCGGCGGTGGCTTTTGCGGCTGCAACGACCCGTCGGCCAGACTCCAGGCTGTGCATCTGTCTGAATTCCAGGATTGGGAGGGAGGGTGGTGGGGGCTTTCAGCCTGCTTCCCAGGGGAGCGGAGCCAAGCCGCTGACGGCTATTGTTTTTGGAGACGGCAGGTTACCCCGTCTTGTCTGTTGGACTGGATCGGTCTGAAAAAACGGATTTACCCCTAGGGGTCTTATGGAATAGAATAGCGGCAAGGTAGAGAAGGATTCCCCAAGGTGTTTCCGGATTCCCCTAGGGCCCGCGGATGCGCTCCGGTCCGCGACACGGCGCCAGCCACGGGAGGGGCTGAGGGCCCCTCGGGCCGCTCTGTACGTGCGCGGCACCATGCCGCCCGCGCGGGGAAGGGCTTGGCCCATTATTTGAATAAGGTGACAACCAGGCTGTACAAGGGGGGCGGTCATGACCTGAAAAATACCCGCCGGTGGTTTCCGCCGGAGAGGTGGTGTCATGTTCAGATGGTGTTTCGGATGTGTGCTCGCGATTGCCCTGCTGACGCCGGCATTGTGCTGGGGGCAGGGCAAGAAGATGGTTCTGTATCTCAACTCCTATCACAACGGCTATTCCTGGTCGGACGACATTTTCCGGGGTATCCGGGAAACCCTTGGCGCGAGCGGCCAACAGATCGAGTTGCAGATCGAGTACATGGACTCCAAGAAGTACGACTTGGAGCGCATGGGACCCGAGCTTGCCCGGCTCTACGAGCGCAAGTTCTCCAGGGAGCGGTTCGATGTGATCATCGCCTCGGACGACGCCGCGATGAATTTCATCCTCGACTACGGTGAACAACTCTTTCCGGACACACCCATGGTCTTCTGCGGCGTGAATGCCTTCAATCCCGAGAGCATCCGCGGCCGCGACATCACGGGCGTTCTCGAGAACATCGACCCCAAGACCTTGTTCGAGATCGCCCTGGACCTGCACCCAGGACTCGGGCGCGCCGTGGTCATCGGCGACGAGACCATCACCGGGCGGGCCATCCGAGCCCAGATCCAGCGGGTGGTTCCGTTCTTCGAGGACCGCCTGGACTTCGAGTTCTGGAGCGACGTCGACCTGAAGGACGTCTTGAAGACAGTGTCGGCCATGTCCTCGGACACCATGATCTACTTCATCCCGATGTTCATGAACATCAACGGCATGTACTACTCGGCGGACGAACTCGCGGGCATGGTCGCCCAGACTTCCAGCGTGCCGCTGTACAGCAACTGGGCCTTCCTGCTCGGACATGGCGAGGTGGGCGGGCCGCTGCTGAGCGGCGTGCGCCATGGCCACGACGTGGCCCGACTGGCCCTGCGCGTGCTCGCCGGGGAACGGGCGGGGAGCATTCCGGTGCAGGAGGAAGTACAGTCCGAGCTGCTCTTCGACTATCGTGTGCTCACGTCCCGCAAGATCGACAGGAAGAAGCTGCCTCGGGAGAGCCATTTCATCAACGCGCCCAGCCCGTTCTACGAACTGAACAAGCAGCTCTTCTGGACGATCATGGTCTCCCTGGCCGTGCTCATGACGGTCACGGTCCTGCTGGTACGCAGCGTGATCCGCCGCAAGGCGGTGGAAAAGGAGATCACCGAGCAGCTCTCCTTTCTGGAATTGCTCCTGGACACCATTCCCCTGCACATCTGCTGGAAAGACCTGGAGCAGCGCTACCTCGGCGTGAACCGCTCATTCATGGATTTCTACGGCATGGACGGCTCCGAGGGTCTGCTCAACCGCACGGATCAGGAAGTGCACATGGACAGCGACTTCCGCAGGCGGATGACGGCACTGGACCAGGAGGTGGTCGCCACGGGCCAGCACGTGCTCAAGCACCGCGCCCCTAACCTCGACGACCACGGCGAGCCGGTGGTGCTGGAGGTGACCAAGGTGCCGTTGAAGAACTTCAACGGCAACATTGTCGGGACCTTGAGCATCGTGGACAACGTCACCCGGGAGGCGAGCCTGGAGCGTCAACTCATCCAGTCGCAGCGCATGGAAGCCATCGGTACCCTGGCCGGGGGCGTGGCCCACGACTTCAACAACATCCTCACCGCGATCCTGAACTCGGCGGAGCTGGCCCTTTTCGACCTGCCCGAGGGGACGAGCAGGCGGGATCTGGAGCGGGTCATCAAGGCAGCCCGGCGGGGCAGCGGTGTGGTCAAGCAGATTCTGGCCTTCAGCCGCCCCACGAGGGAAGGCTTCCTCAATGCCAACATCGCCGAGACCGTGCGGGAGGCGGTGAGCTTGGCGGAGCGTTCCATGCCGCGCAACATCGTGTTCTGCCTGGACATTTCTTCCCACGACAGCATCATCAGCGCGGACCCGCATCAGATCCTGCAGGTCGTTCTCAACCTGTGCACCAACTCCTACCAAGCCATGCGCGACACAGGGGGGCGTATCGTGGTCAGCCTGGCCGAGGACGACCTGGACGCGGACTGGGCCCAACTGCTCGATGTACCGGAAGGACATTACCTGCGCCTGTCCGTATCGGACAATGGACCGGGCATCCCGTCCGAGATCATGGACAAGGTCTTCGACCCGTTCTTCACCACCAAGGACAAAGGCGAGGGCACGGGCCTGGGGCTGGCCGTGGTCCACGGCATCGTCAAGAATCACAAGGGCGCAGTGCGCCTGCGCAGCAAACCGGGAGAAGGTACGACCATCGACGTCTTCCTGCCCATGCCCACCAACGTGTCCGAGAGTATTCAGGCCGAGACGGCCGTGCCCAAGTTGGGTACCGGTCGGCTGCTCTTTGTGGAGGATGACGAGGATCAGTTGGCCACCACCCCCCGCGTGCTGGAAAGTCTGGGCTATCAGGTCACGGCCTGCGGCGATGCGGAGCGCGCCTTGCACGAACTGGTCGACAATCCTGGAGACTTCAGGCTGTTGATCACGGATTTCGACATGCCCGGAACCAACGGATTGGAGTTGGCGAAAGCGGCGGTGAAACTGTGCCCCGGCTTGCCGGTGCTGATGATCTCGGGCAGGGAGCGCGCGTTTCCTGCGGCCGAGGCGGCGGATTGTATCACCGCGGTGCTCATGAAACCTTTCAGCAAGGCGATCATCTCCGAGGCCATCAGCCATGCATTGGAATAATGGAGGGACAACGTGGCCAGAGTCCTGATCATCGACGACGACATAGACGTACTGGAGACCATGGAGAGTCTCATCGCACGCATGGGGCACGAGCCCTTGCCGGCGGCGTCCCTGGACCAGGCCCGGCGGAGCATTGCCCTGGAAGCCCCGGACGTGGTCTTCCTGGACATCCGCCTCCCGGACGGCAACGGCCTGAGTCTGCTGCCCGCGCTCAACGAACTGCCCGAGCCTCCGGAGATCATCATCCTCACCGGCAAGGGCGACCCCAATGGCGCGGAGGTCGCCTTCAACGGCGGGGCCTGGGATTATCTGGTCAAGCCGTCCTCCATCAAGGACATCTCCCTGTCCCTGGAGCGGGCCATCAAATACCGCGGGGAAAAGCGGGAAAAGTCCGCGCCAGTGGCCCTGAACCTGGATGGGGTGGTGGGGGGCAGCAAGATCATGCGCACGGTCTTCGACAAGGTGGCCCTAGCCAGCGCCTCGGACGCCAATGTCCTGGTCACGGGCGAGACCGGCACCGGCAAGGAGTGCATTTCCCGCATCATCCACGCCAACAGCCTCCGGGCCGCCGAGTCCTTCGTGGTCGTGGATTGCGCGGCCCTGATGGAAAGCCTGGTGGAGAGCACCCTGTTCGGCCACCGCAAGGGCGCCTTCACCGGCGCGTTCAGCGACTCCACGGGACTGGTCAAGGCCGCGGACAAGGGCACGCTGTTCCTGGACGAGGTGGGCGAGATGCCCATGTCGATCCAGAAGGCCTTTCTTCGCGTGCTCCAGGAGCGTCGCTTCCGCCCCGTTGGCGAAACACGGGAAGTGACGAGCAATTTTCGGCTGATCTCGGCCACCAATCGTGACCTGGGGGAGATGGTCGAAGCCGAGGGTTTTCGGAAAGACCTGTATTTTCGTCTCAAGACAGTGGAAATAGCCATTCCGTCCCTTCGAGAACGCCTCGAGGACATACGCCCCCTGTGTATCAGCCATGTGAGCCGCCTGTGCAAACGCTATCGGATGCCCATCAAGGGTTTTGCCGAGGATTTTTTCCAGGTCCTGGAGGGCTATCATTGGCCGGGCAACGTGCGCGAGTTGTTCAATGTCCTGGAGCGCACGTTGGTGGTCGGCGGGACGGAACCCACCCTGTATACCAAGCACCTGCCCCGGGAGCTGCGTATAGCCGCGGCCAAGGCGCAGATCGAGCGGCGCGGCGTGGACGCCGGGGGGGCCGGCGAGCCCCCGGTTCCCCTGATCACGCCCTCGAACGGGATTTTCGAGGACACGGAACTCCCTCCGCTCAAGGAGGTCAAGGCCCGTGTGGAAAAGACCTACCTGGAAGCACTGCTCCGCGACACTTCCGGCGACATTCCCCGCATGACCGCCGTCTCGGGCCTGTCCCGCTCCCATCTTTACGCGTTGCTTAAAAAGTACGGTCTGTCGGCGTGATCCAGGTTGTCCGGATTTTCGGAATTCGGTCTGGGATCGTGGAAACGCCCGTATCACGCACCTGACGGTATTACGCGCCGCCTTCAAGGGCCCACGTCCGGCCTTTCGGACGGCCACCATGCTGCCGACCGTCAAGGCGAGTCGGTATCCATTTGATTTTAAACGATATTCATGGCGGCACGCATTTTGTTTCGGATGTGTCGGGCCCACACACGGGTGGGGCCACCACAGCATCCGAAACAAGGTGGACATATGGCCAAGAGCCTTTACATCGTCACCACGGAACCCCGTAGCGGCAAGTCGGCGATCTGCCTCGGCATCATGCAACTCCTGCTGCGCGAGGTGCGCAGCGTCGCCTTTTTCCGACCGATCATCAGCGGCTCCCGTACCGGCGGCAAGGACCACGACATCAATCTCATCCTTTCCAACTTTTTTCTGGGCATGCGCTACGAGGACGCCTTCGTGCATACCCTGGGCGAGGTCAGGGAGCTGATCAACCGAGGCAAGCACGCCCTGATCCTCGAGAGTGTGCTCGCCAAGTACAAGGAGCTGGAGTCGTCATACGACTTCGTGCTTTGCGAGGGCACGGATTTCATCGGTGGCGACAAGGCCTTCGAGGCGGATATCAACGCCGAGATCGCGGCCAACCTGGGGTGCCCCGTGCTCCTGGTCTCCAACGGGCAGGGCAAGGACCTGGACGAGATCATCGCGTCCACGCAGCTGACCATCGATTCCTTCGAGGACAAGGGGCTGGACATCCTGGCCACCATCGTCAACCGGGCCGAGATCGAGGATCCGGAACAGGTGCGCTCCGCGCTCACCTGCCACACCAGGGAAGGCCGCGACTGTCTCGTCTACGTGATCCCCGAGGAGAATACCCTGGGCAGGCCGACCATCGCCGATGTGGCCAAATGGCTGGATGCCGTGGTGCTCTACGGCCAGAATATGCTCTCCACCCACGTGGAGGACTACCTGGTGGCGGCCATGCATGCGGAGCATTTCCTGGACTACATCCAGCAGGGCAGCCTGATCATCACCCCGGGGGACCGTTCGGACATCGTCCTGGCCTGTCTGGCTTCGCGTCAGTCCTCGGCCTTTCCGCACGTGGCGGGAGTGGTGCTCACCGGCGGCATGGCCCCTGACAAGAACGTGCGCAAGCTCATCGAGGGGTGGTCGGGCCCGCCCCTGCCGGTGTTGGTGGCTGGGGGGCACACCTACAAGGTGACGCGGACCCTCATGGACCTGCACGGCCGCATCGAGCCGCAGGATCAGAAAAAGATCGCCACGGCTCTGGGGTTTTTCGAGCGGTACGTGGACGCCAGGGAATTGAGCGAGCGGCTTGCGGCCCGGCGTTCCACCAGGCTTTCCCCGAAGATGTTCGAGTATGGACTTATCGAAAAGGCCAAAACCGACGTGAAGCACATCGTGCTCCCGGAGGGGAACTCCGACCGTATCCTCATGGCGGCGGACATCCTGCACCGGCGCGGGGTGGCACGTCTGACCATCCTGGGCAATCCCGCCGAGGTCCGGGCGCGCGTTTCCCAATTGGGTTTGAACATGCGCGACGTGGATATCGTGGATCCGGTCAGCTCCGACATGTACGAGACCTATTGGCGGGCCTTCCACGAAATGCGCAAGGCCAAGGGCATTACCGAGGAGGTCGCCCGCGATCTGCTGGCCGATCCCACGTACTATGGAACCATGATGGTCCAGCAGGGCGCGGCCGACGGCATGGTCTCCGGGTCCATCACCACGACGCAGCAGACCATCAGACCGGCCCTGCAGATCATCAAGACCAGGCCCGGCATCTCCATCGTCTCCAGCGTGTTCTTCATGTGCCTGGCGGACAGAGTGCTGGTCTTCGGCGACTGCGCGGTGAATCCCAATCCGAACCCCCGACAATTGGCCGAAATCACCGTGACTTCGGCATACACCGCGCGACAGTTCGGCGTGGAACCCAGGGTGGCCATGCTCTCCTATTCCACCGGCGACTCGGGGAGCGGCGCGGACGTGGACAAGGTCCGCGAGGCCGCGGAGCTGGCCCGGAACATGGCTCCGGAACTGCTCATCGAAGGACCCATGCAGTACGACGCGGCCATCGACCCCGGCGTGGCCGCCTCCAAGCTTCCGGGGAGCAAGGTCGCGGGGCGGGCCACGGTCTTCATCTTTCCCGACCTCAACGCCGGCAACAGCACCTACAAGGCCGTGCAGCGAGCCGCTTCGGCCGTGGCCGTGGGACCCGTGCTTCAGGGATTGAACAAGCCGGTCAACGATCTCTCGCGCGGCTGCACCGTGGCCGATATCGTGAACACAGTAACCATCACCGCCATTCAGGCCCAGAACACGGCCAACCATGCGGACAGGGGGGAGCAGTGAACGTACTCGTGATCAACTCCGGCAGTTCCTCGCTCAAATACAAGCTTTTCGCCATGGCCAACGGCAGCGGGCCGAGGGTCCTGGCCACGGGACTGGTGGAGCGCATCGGCGAACCCGGCGGACGGCTGACCCAGACATTGCACCCAGGCACTCCCCTAGCTTCGGGACAAGTCCTGGAAGAGCGGTTCGAGGCCCACGACGCGGCCCTGTATCGGGCGCTTCACCTGCTTACGGCGAACGGCGCCGCCCCCATCCATGACCTGTCCGAGGTCCACGCCGTGGGGCACCGGGTGGTCCACGGCGGCGAGACCTTTGCACGACCGGTTCGGGTGGATGCCGCCGTACTCGAGGCCATCCGCGAGGTGGAACCCCTTGCACCGCTGCACAATCCGGCCAACCGCGTCGGTATCGAGGCCGCCATGCATCTGATTCCTGGTGCGCCGCAGGTGGCTGTGTTCGACACCGCCTTTTTCCAGGGCATGCCCCCGACTTCCTTTCTCTATCCCTTGCCGTACGAACTGTACGAGGAACTGGGGCTGCGCAAGTATGGCTTCCACGGCACGTCCCATGGCTTCGTATTCAACGCGCTCGCCCACACCCTGGGCAAGTCGCCGGAAGACACCTCGTGCATCACCATCCATCTTGGCAACGGTTGCAGCATGGCCGCCATACGCAGGGGGCGCGCCGTGGACACCAGCCTGGGCCTGACGCCCATGGCCGGGTTGATGATGGGCACTCGTTGCGGGGACATCGACCCGGCCATCCCGGCATTCCTGGCCCGGACCAAGGGGTTGGACATCGCCGCCATCGATCGGGCGCTGAACACAGAGAGCGGACTCAAGGGCATCTGCGGCGTCAACGACATGCGCGACGTGCACGCCCTGCGGGCCAATAACCACCGGGGCGCGGAACTGGCTTTGGACATGTTCGCCTACCGCGTCAAACGCTTTATCGGGGCCTACCTGGCGGTGGTGGGTCCGTGCGACGCCGTGGTCTTCACCGCGGGCATCGGGGAAAACGATCCCGAGGTGCGGCGGCGCAGCTGCGTAGGGCTCGAACACCTGGGAGTGGCCCTGGACCAGGGGCGCAATCTGGCCGCGGTGGGTGGGCGCGCCGGGGAGATTTCGGCCCCTGAGGCCACTGTCCGCGTCTTCGTGATCCCCACCAACGAGGAGATGGAAATCGCACGCCAGACAGTGGAGGTGGTCGGTAGCGTCGATCCGGCGCGGGTCTGCGCCCACGCGGACTGATTGTCGCGCTCTTGCTTCTGGGCATGCGGCGGGGAATGCAGTAATGTGATTTCAGCTCCGCGTGAGTTGTTGACACTGCTGGGTGAAAGGCATATTGCTCTGCGGTTTCTGACCGCCCCCCTATGAAATCGTGAGGGACGGCCGCCAACGCCACTCGAGGGTTTCGGCATGTTCCTTTTCCTTGCGGCTGTCGTGGTCCTGCTCCTCGGAGGTCTGGCCACGCTCCTGGTCGGTCTGGTTTTCGGGTCCCGGATCACCAGGACTTTCGGCCCGGCGATCACCGTGGTGGGATCCGTTCTCGGCCTCGCGGCTCTCGTCGCAACATCGTTCTCCACGGTGGAGGTCTTCCAGGCGCCGCTGCACCTGCCTTTCGGCTCGCTGTCCTTCAGGCTCGACGCCCTGTCCCGCTTCTTTCTCCTGCCCGTGTTCGTGCTCGCGCCCCTGTGCGCGGTCTACGGCCGGGGCTATCTCGGTCAAGTGCACGAATTCGCGCTGGCGGCCCACTGGTGCTTCTTCAATCTCACGGCAGCGGGCATGGCCCTGGTCTGCGCGGTGGACGACGGGTTCCTGTTCCTCCTGTGCTGGGAGGTCATGTCCCTGGCGCCCTTTTTCCTGGTGTCCTTCCACGACGAGAAGGCCTTGGTGCGCGAGGCTGCCTGGGTGTACCTGGTGGCGGCGCACCTTGGGGCCGCGGTGTTGCTGGTGCTCATGGTGCTGCTGGCCAAGGAGCCAGGGAGCTTTCTGTTCGAGGCCTGGCGGAGCGGGGCAGCCGTCCTGCCGGCGTCCACGGCCGGGCTATGCTTTTGTCTGGCATTGGTGGGATTCGGCGCCAAGGCAGGACTCGCCCCCCTGCATGTCTGGTTGCCAGAGGCGCATCCTGCCGCGCCCAGCCATGTGTCCGCGCTGATGTCCGGCGCCCTGGTCAACGCCGGGGCCTATGGACTGTTCCGGTTCATTGAGTTCCTGGGACCGCTCCAGCCCTGGCAGGGACCGCTGCTCCTGCTCTGGGGACTGGCCACGGCGCTTTACGCCATGTTCTCGGCCCTGGTGCAGAAGGACCTGAAGCGTTTGCTGGCACTGAGCACGGTGGAGAACATGGGCATCGTGGCCCTGGGACTGGGCGCGGGTCTGACCGCCCAGGCCGCCGGTCATCCGAAGGCCGCGTTGATGGCTTTTGCCGGCGCCATGTTGCACGTGCTCAACCATACGGCCTTCAAGGGCCTGCTCTTTCTCGGGGTGGGAGCGGTGATCAAGGTGGCGGGCACGGCGGTGCTGGACGCGCTAGGCGGCCTGGGCAAAGGAATGCCCAGGACAGCGCTGTGCTTTGTCATCGGCTCGGCCGCCATCGTGGGACTGCCGCCGTTCAACGGCTTTGCCGGTGAATTTCTCATGTACCTGTCCCTGGCCGGCGGCTGGCAGACCCAGGAGCTGTCCGCACGGCTGACAGCCATCGCTGGACTGGCTGGGCTGGCGAGCGTGGGCGGTTTGGCCCTGGCGTGTTTCGCCAGGGCGCACGGCATGGCCTTTCTCGGCATGCCCCGTACTCCGGCGGCCGAGGCGGCCAGGGATCCGAATCGCTCGATGCTCGGCCCCATGGGCCTGCTGGCGATGTTCTGCACCCTGGGCGGTCTGGCGGCACCCTGGCTCTTCTCCCTGGCCGCGTCCGGCGCCGCGCCGCTGTTCGGGGCTTCCGGCTATCCTCTCGAAGCGGTCGTCGAAACCCAGGGCCTGTTGTGGCGGGTGGTGCTCGTCGCGGCGGGAGTGATGGCCGCCGTGGCGGGAATCGCGCTGCTGCGCATGACGCTCCCTGGATCGCGTATGACGCGTCGCTTCCGGACCTGGGACTGCGGCTATGCCGAGCCCACGGTGCGCATGCAGTACAGCCCGTCCTCCTTCAGCCATCCCCTGGCGCGGATGGTGCGCGGTGCCACGGGCCTGCGCCGACAGGTCCAGGATCCGCGGGGTTTCTTCCCTGGACCCGGGGCCGTGCAAGAGAGCGCCGACGATCTGGCGCGGGAGTTCCTGCTCGATCCGCTGTTCCGGTTCGTGGCCCGGCTGTGTGACACGCTCAAGGCCCTGCAGCACGGCCGTATC
The DNA here is from genome assembly GCA_964609625.1 of uncultured Desulfovibrionaceae bacterium. Lineage (GTDB taxonomy): Bacteria > Desulfobacterota > Desulfovibrionia > Desulfovibrionales > Desulfovibrionaceae. The sequence continues at coordinate 9,917 of CAZSRS010000034.1, read as the reverse complement.
AACTTGTACATCTTGTATATCATGGTCACGCTCATGGCCTTGTTGATCTGGAAACTGAGGTGATGGCGATGCGCATCGAGGCTGTGTGCAACGTGGTTCTGGCCCTGGTGCTGTCACCGCTGCTGTTCGGCGTGGTGAACCGGGTCAAGGCCATGGCGGCAGGGCGTCGCGGCAAGCCCCTGCTCCAGACCTACTACGACCTCTGGCGGCTCTTGCGCAAGGGCCTGGTCATCAGCCGGACCACCACCTGGATTTTCCGTGTCGGGCCGGTGCTGGCGGCGGCATGCCCCCTGGTGGTGCTGGGCATGCTCCCCCTGGGGGGACGGCCGGGGCTCCTGTCCTTCGAGGGCGATTTCATCGTGGCTGCCTACGTGCTGACGCTGTCGCGCCTGGGCGTGATCCTGGCCGCGCTGGACACGGGATCGAGCTTCGAGGGTATGGGAGCCAGCCGGGAGGCGGCGTTCGGCGCCCTGGCCGAGCCGGTCCTGTTCCTGACGCTGTTGGCTGCCATCGATTCGGGGCAAGGCATGACCCTGGCCACGATGTTCTCGGCGCCAAAGACCCTGGGACCGGAGACGTTCCTGGTGGCCGTGGCCTTGCTGCTGTTGTTGTTGGTTGAGAACGCGCGCATCCCCGTGGACGACCCGAACACCCACCTGGAGCTGACCATGATCCACGAGGTCATGGTCCTGGACCACTCCGGACCGGACCAGGCCCTGATCCTGTATGGTTCGGGATTGAAGCTGTGGATCTACGCGGCGTTGCTGTCCGGGCTGTTCCTGCCCCGGCTGGAGGCGTCCTGGCTCTGGCTGCCGGTGCTGCTGATCCTGGTCATGGCCGCGCTGGTGGGGGTGGTGGAGTCGAGCATGGCCAGGCTGAGCATGCCCCGTGTCCCCAAATTGCTGGTCAGCGCCTGGGCGTGTTCGGCCCTGGCCCTGATCATCGGCCTGTGGAGGTAGGTGGTGGACCTGTTTCTCGAAGCCGTGTTGATCGGTCTGATCTTCACGGACATCGTCATGCTGGGGGCGAGTCGGATGGTTCGTCTCATCCAATTGGCCGGCGTCCAGGGCGCCTTGCTTTCCCTCACGCCCCTGATGCTGGGGAGCGGTCATGACACGACCGTACCGGTGATCGTGATGTGCGCGGTGTTCTTCTGCACCAAGGCCATTATTTTTCCCTGGGTCCTGGGGCGCACCCTGCGGCTGGTGCGTGTGACGCGCATGGTCGAGCCCTTTGTCGGCTTCAACCTGTCCATCGCCTGCGGCGTGGGGTGCATCCTGTTCGGATTCTGGCTGCGTAGCTGTCTGCCCATGCCGGTGGGCGCGTTCGGAGGGCTGCTGATCCCCGCCGCGGTGACCACCATCCTTACCGGCATGCTGCTGATCATCGGCCGGCGCAAGGCCCTGACCCAGGTGGTGGGCTACTTGGTCCTGGAAAACGGCATTTATCTTTTTGGCGCGCCCCTTGCCGAACAGAGCGCCACGTGGCTCGAGCTGTCCATCCTCCTGGACCTGTTCGTGGCGGTGTTCATCATGGGCATAGGCATCTTGCAGATCAACAGGACGTTCGAGTCCATCGACGTAGACCGATTCTGTTCCCTCAGGGATTGACCATGTTGCCTTTACTCGTCCTGTTTCCATTGATCACCGGTCTGATCTGCCTGGCCCTGACCGCGGACAAGCCCCGGCGGTTGCTGCTCGTCTGCGCCGGCTTGGCGCACCTGGTCCTGACCCTGGCCTGTTTGCAAACACCCCCTGCGGAGGCGTGGGACGGGCTGCTGCACCTGGATGTCCTGGGGAGCCTGTTCCTGGGCGTGACCAGCGTCCTGTTCCTGGCCGTGGCGATCTACGGGGTGGGATATCTGGGCGTGGAGGTCAAGGGGGAGCGCAAGGACTTCGAGGCGGGGACCACCTTCCGCAACGGCCCGGAGCGGGTGTTCACCGCGTGTCTGCTCTTTTTCCTCGGCTTCATGACCCTGGTGGCCTGCACCCGGCACTTCGGGCTGCTGTGGGTGGCCGTGGAGTCCACCACGCTGGCCAGCGCCCCACTGATTTGCTTCCACCGGCACAAGCGCTCGTTGGAAGCGGCCTGGAAATACCTGCTGATCTGCTCGGTGGGCATCGCCCTTGCCCTGCTGGGTAACATCTTTCTCTCCCTGGCGCTGACCGTGGTTGGCTGGGAGGGCGGCTCCATGAACCTGCCCGACCTGCTGCGGGCCGCCCCGGCCATGCAGCCGGCCTGGCTCAAGGCGGGCTTCATCTTCCTGCTCGTGGGGTACGGCGTGAAGATGGGCCTGGCGCCCATGCACAACTGGCTGCCGGACGCCCACAGCGAATCGCCGTCCATGGTCTCGGCGTTGCTCTCCGGCGCGCTGTTGAACTGCGCCTTCCTGGGCATCCTCCGGGTGCACCAGGTGTGCGTGGCCGCCGGCATGGCCTCGTTCAGCGGCGATCTGCTGGTCTTGCTGGGGCTCGTCTCCATGGTCCTGGCCGGGGTATTCATCGTGGGGCAGGGTGACTTCAAGCGGCTTCTGGCCTACTCCAGTGTGGAGCACATGGGCATCCTCGCCCTGGGTGTGGGGATAGGCGGTGTGGGCGTTTTCGGCGCCATGCTCCACGCCGTGAACCACTCCCTGCTCAAGGCCGGGCTTTTCCTGCTGGCAGGCAACATCATGGCCGCGTACCATACCAAGTCGTGCCATGACGTGCACGGCGTGCTCAGGACCCTGCCAGTCACCGGCGCGCTGTGGCTGGCGCTGTTCCTGGCCATCACCGGCTCGCCTCCCTTTGGCGCCTTCGTGAGTGAATTCACCATTCTCAAGGCCTTGCTGGACGGCTCGCACTACGGCGCGGCAGTGATCTACCTGGGCAGTCTGGCGCTGATCTTCGTGGGCATGTCCGTGCCCGTGCTGCGCATGGCACAGGGGGCGGCGCCTGTATTGCCAGGCTCCAGGAAGGAGAGTCCGTTGACCGTGGGACCCTCCATGGCCTTGGCTGCGGCCGGGCTGACCCTCGGCCTGTTCATCCCGGAGGGGCTGTCCCGCTTGCTGTCCCAGGCGGCCTCGGCCCTGGGCAACTGAGGAGGCGCGACGCGTGGAAATCGATTACGGAACGGCCATTGCCCTGACGGACCTGCCGCGACTGCCCGCTGTCGCGTTTGTGGAGCGGACCGCGGAGCGCATCCGCTCCGGCGAACGTCTGCTCTCTCTGCACGCCGCGCCCGATGGGGCGGGCAAGACCATGCTCGTGGCCGTGGTCGCGCTCGATGGCCGCCGCAGGCTGTGGGTCTGCGCCACGGAGCCGGTCAGGAGCTACCCGAGCCTGACGCCGCTGTGCCCCTCGGCCCATTGGTTCGAGCGCGAAATTTACGAGATTTGGGGCATCGAACCCCTGGACCACCCCTGGCTCAAGCCCATTCGGTTCCATGATCCGGGTAATGGCGGAGAGCGCCCCCGGCCATGTGTCACCGAGCACTACCAGGTTTCCGGGGCGGACGTGCATGAGGTGGCGGTGGGGCCCGTGCATGCCGGAATCATCGAGCCGGGGCACTTCCGCTTCCAGTGCCTGGGCGAGCAGGTGCTGCACCTGGAGATATCCCTGGGCTATCAGCACCGTGGCGTGGAGCGGGCGTTGACCGGCGGCCCCGCCCCCCGGACCATTCATCTGCTGGAGACCTTGGCCGGTGACACCAGCGTGGGTCATGCCTGGGCCGGCTGCGCCCTGCTGGAGACCTTGGCCGGGAGCGACGCCCCGCCGCGCGGCCAGAGCATTCGGGCCATTGGGCTCGAGCTGGAACGTCTGGCCAACCACACCGGCGATCTCGGCGCACTGGCCGGCGACGTGGGTTTTTTGCCCACTCTGTCCTACTGCGGCCGTCTACGCGGCGATTTCCTGAACATGAGCGCCATGATCTGTGGCAGTCGTTTCGGACGGGGGCTGGTACGCCCCGGTGGGAGTGGTTTCGACGTGGACGATGCCCTGGCGCAAAACCTGGCGCAGCGCCTGAGCGTGGTCATGCGTGACGTCAACGGCGCCTTGAAGCTGCTCTTCGAGTCGCCCTCGGTGCTCAACCGCTTCGAAGGTATCGGCGCTCTCAGCGCCCGCGACGCCCGGAGCATGGGGCTGGTCGGCCCGGCTGCCAGGGCCTGCGGGCTGCCGCTGGACTCCCGGCGTTTCTTCCCGCCGCCCGGCATCACCGGTGGCGACTTCCCCTTGCGACTGGGCGAGACCGGCGATGTCCTTGCCCGCGCCCAGGTCCGGAACCTGGAAATCCAGGATGCCGCCGCTTTCATCCAGCGCACCCTGGCGCGGCTCCCTTCGGGTGCCTGTCATGAAGATGTGCCGCCGCTTCGGGCCGGCATGCTGGCGGTCTCGCTGATCGAGGGCTGGCGGGGGGAAATCTGCCACACGGCAGCCACTGGCCCGGACGGCCGCTTCCTGTGGTACAAGATCACCGACCCCTCGCTGCACAACTGGTTCGGCCTGGCCATGGCCCTCCGGGGGCAGGAGATTTCCGACTTCCCCTTGTGCAACAAGAGCTTCAACCTGTCCTACTGCGGGCACGATCTCTAGGCGAGCGCCATGATCAAGGTGTTGTGCGAACGGCTGCGGCAGAAGCACCGGACCGTGGATTTCCCAAAGGTGCATCCGCCCCTGTCCGAGCGGTTCCGGGGGCTGCCTGTCGTTGATGCGGCAAAGTGTTCCTCGGGCTGCGAGGCCTGCGTTGCGGTCTGCCCCGTGGGTGCGGTGTTCGTGGATCGGCAGGGACCGATCATCGACATGGGGCGCTGCCTGTTCTGTGACGCGTGTGCCCATGCCTGCCCCAACGGGGCGTTGCGCTTTGGCGGCGACTTCCACTTGGCCGCGCGGCGGCGCGAGGATCTGCTCGTGCGGGGCATTGGGCAACCGCCCCTGGCGCCCTTGGAGAACGCCCGCCAAAAGCTCTTCCGAAGGTCGCTGAAACTGCGCCAGGTGAGCGCGGGGGGCTGCAACGCCTGCGAGGCCGACATCAACGTGCTGGGCACCCTGGTTTTCGATTTGGGGCGCTTCGGCATCGAGTTCACCGCCTCGCCGCGCCATGCCGACGGCGTGGTGGTCACCGGACCAGTGACCCGGAACATGCGCGACGCCCTGCTCTGGACCTACGATGCCACGCCGGACCCCAAGGTGGTGGTGGCGGTGGGAGCCTGCGCCATCGCGGGCGGGCCCTTTGCCGGATTCCCCGAGACCAACGACGGCGTCGGCGATCTGCTGCCCGTGGACCTTTACATTCCGGGCTGCCCCCCGCATCCGCTGACCATCCTCGACGGCCTGCTCCGGCTGGTGTCCGCCAAGTACGCAGTGGGCATGGAGGGGTGAAGGCCGCGTGCCGTTTGATTCCACAGTGTCGTTTCCTTTGCATCCGTAACGTCAAGGACATTGGTTTCCGAGAGGTCGGGAGGAAGCCTGTCTTCACAGCTTTCCCACCGGCAGAACTATTCATGATCATTGCTGAGAAAAGGATTCACCCGTCCGGTCCTGCCCAACGGATGAACTCCTGCACGATGGTGTCGCAGAGCGCGGGGTGGATGTGGAAGTTCTCCCTGCCCTGGGTAAACACGGGGCGCTCCTTGGTCACGGCCTGGAGCATGGCCATCTCGAAGGCCGGGAAGTAGAATACGTCGGGATTGTCGGCCGTGAATTCCTCCACGGCGCTCCGCAGAATGGCCTTGGCGGCGCAGCCGGCGCTGAACACGTCCGCGTCCTCGCGGAAGGTGGCCCACTGCTGGATGGGCGAGAGCACCAGCACCAGCCGGCACTCGGGATTCGCGCTCCGCAGCATGGACTGGATGTCGTGCAGGGCCGCGAGATTTTCGGCCATGCGTGTGGCGCGCCGCTGGTAGCGCGACAAATCGCCCCCTTCCACGAAGTAGGGGCCGGAGGGCAGGCAGATCACCGCGCCTGTCTCCCGATCCTCCCAGATGTCGGTGTAGTCCAAGCTGAGCAGCAGAAACCGCGCCTGGGTCAGCACCTGCCGGGCAGCCTCCCGGTGCGCGGCGAAGCCGGCCTCGGCTTGCTCCAGGTCGTCGTAGAGCACGATGCGGCGGTAGGGGTCCTGGACCATGCCGGTCTGGGGCGTGATCCACCAGCGCGGCCTGGGCACGCGGTCGAGCAGGGCGTACTCCAGCACCTGGCGCACAGAAAACAGGCTGTACAGCCGCTCCCAGGCTGCGCTGGCGTGCCTGGCGGCCGGGTCCTCCCTCTCTTCCTCCAGGAAGGTGTATCCGGCCTGGAGCAGCCGAATCTTCATTTCGCGGATGAAGCAGGAGCCGATGCCGGCCAGGGGTGAGCTCCTGTCGATGCGCGGCCTGGGCGCCTGGGAAAAGGGAAAGGCTTCCGGCGTAGGGTTGTCGTAGGAGCCCGGCCAGACCTGCCAGGCCTTGAAGGAGTGCAGGGGGTGGACGTCCGATAATCCACCGCGCCCCTTGCTTTTACTCATGCCGTGGCTCCCACCATCAGACTCCAGCCCAGGCGGCTCGCGGGGAAGAACCGCCCCAGGACGGCGTCGGCCCTGGCCAGGGGCTCGATGCGCAGGAACCGACGCCCCGTGTGTCCCGGCAGGGGCAGCTTGTGCGGCAGGATGTATGCCCCGCGCCAGCCCTGGGGGCTAAACCCGGCCTCGCACAGCAGCGCGGCCAGGGAGCGCGGCGTGTAGAAGCGCAGGTGGGTTGGGTCCCAGCCCATCCACTCCCGCCGCCTCAAAAGCAGACGTTGCGCGCCCCCTTCGAGCAGAAAGTTCAGGGACCAGGCGTTCTGCGTGGCCAGCACCAGCCGCCCGCCCGGCGCGAGCAATCCAGCCAGGCCGCGCAGCAATCCGAGATCGTCGGCCACGTGTTCGATGACGTCGCGCAGGCAGATGGCGTCGAAGCGTGCCCCGGTCTTGAACACTGCGGTCTCGGCAGCGACAAAGGCCATGCGCTGTTCGAACCCGGCGCGCCGAGCCAGGAGCGCGGCGCCGGCCAAGGCAGTGGGGCGGGCATCCGCCCCTACCACGAGGGACGCGCCGCGTCGCGCCGCCTCCAAAGCAAAGAAGCCGCAGCCGCAGCCGTAGTCCAGGAGGCGCGCCCCGGCGAGATCGCCCAGCAGCTCGAAGAGGAAGGCGTTTTTGACCCTGCTGTAGGTCAGGACCTGCTGCCGCGCGCCGGCCTGGAGCACGGCTTCTGGATCGTCGTCGCGCAGCCAGTGCTCGGGCGGATAGTCCTTGCACGCGGCGATGTTCACCATTGCAGTACCTCACGCAGCACCCTTTCCCAGCCTTGGCGTTCGCGCTCGCAGGAGAACAGGGCCATGCGCCGCTGAGCGGCACCGCCAAGGGAGGCGGCAAGTTCCGGATCATCGCGCAGCCGGGCCAGGGCGCTGGCCAAGGCCGAGGCATCGCCCCACGGTACCAGGAGTCCGGAAGCTCCGTGCTCCATGAGTTCCGCGCAGGCGCCCACTCGGCTGGCCACGCAGGGCAGGCCCACGGCCATGGCCTCCATGAGCACGTTGGGGCAGCCCTCGGAGAGGGAGGGCAGGGCAAAGGCGTCCAGGTCGCAGAGCCAGGCGGGCATGTCCTCGTGCGCGATCACGCCGTGCAGCGTGACCACGTCGCGAATGGCGTGGTGTTCCAGGAGTTTTTCGAGGATGGGCACCTCCTCGGGGCGGGTCTCGCCGGCCAGCTCCAGGCGGATGTCTCCGTCACGCCGCAGCAAGGCCAGGGCCTTGAGCAGATAAGGCAATCCCTTGGCGTGCTTGAAGATCCCGGCCGCGCCCACACGAAAGGGCGACCCGAGCCCCGGTCCTGGCCAATACAGGGGGGATGGCCGTACGGAGTTGTACACCACGTGGGAGCGGTCGCGCACCGGCGCCAGGCAATCGGCCAAGTCCAGCAGATCCTGGGCCAGGAACACCATCCTGTCGGCGTTCTCCAACGCATGGCGACACACCGCGACCTTTTCCGGGCTGAAGAAGTACTTCCTCACGTCGTTGCCCACCAGGCAGGCCACGTGCGGCTTGCGCTCCCGACGGGCGTACAGCCCCACCACGTAGCTCGTGGGGTAGAGGAAGAAGGAGACAAAGGCGTCGAAGCCCTGCTCCCTGTCCAGGATTTCCAGGTTCTCGAAGAGCGTTTGCAGTGTCAGGGTATGGGGGCAGTCCCAGACGGACCGGCCGGCCGTAGGCATTGGCTCCCGGCCCAGAGTCGTATGGTGGAGCGTGATCCCTTCCCGATGCGTGGTGATGCGGCACTCGTCCAGCAGGGGCGAGCCCGTGCCCACGCCAAAGTGCAGCACGTGAACGTCCAGGCCCATGGCGTTGGCGTGCTCCGCGACGCGGAGCGCGGTGCGCGCGAGCCCGCCCCAGCGGGCCGGGGGAAATTCAGGAGTCACGAGGCAGATGGTGGGGCGCATGCGTTGTCTCCAGGCAGGCTTGCGTGTAGGTGTAGCAAGAAAACCTTTCCACGAACAGGGGAATAGGGGGGTAGAGGAGGGGGCGTTGCGCGTCGGATTCCTGTTCCACAAGGACCCTTGCCGGCCAGCCGCCGGAGCGGACCTGGTCCGCCTGCGCGCCCTGGCCTTGGGGCTGCACGGCCTGGGCGTGGAGGTGACCGTGGTCGCGCCGGTCCCGGCACCGGGGCGGCTCGGCATCCTACCCGTGGAGCCTCTGGATGTCCTGGCCCAACCGGGGCGCTTCGACGTGCTCAAGGCCTGCTACCACTTCTCCCTGGAGCTTCTGGGCGACTACGGAGATCCTCTGGTCTGCCGCCTGGTGCGTGTGGTGGATCACCAATTGCCGGAGCGGGACACCCCCTTTCGCCAGAGGCTCCTGGCCTGCCAGGAGCTGGCCCGGCAGCGGGCCTGGGGCATTGTCTGCAACAACCGCCTGAACACCCAACGCTGGCGTGCATTCCACGGAACACGGCAACGCACCGCCGTGATCCCCACGGGCTGCCCCGAGGCGCTTCCGCCTCCAGGACCGGACCCCTACGCCCCAGGACCGCCCCCGGTGCTGTTCCTCGGTTCCGTGGCCGCACCGCGCATGGCCGAGATGCTCTCCGAGGCCGCGGAGCTGCTGGGGGACGCGGCGCGCATTCACCTGGTGGGGGTGAACAAGACCGGACTCTACGGCGGCGCGCGGCAGCTCTCGCCGCGCATTGAGTGGCACGGCGAACTGCCGGAGGAGTACGTCTGGGACTACCTGCGGTGGGCGCGACTGGGCCTGGCCCTGGCCGCCGGTCCGGACCCGTTCGACAACGACCTGTCCAAGATCCTGGACTATCTGCGCGCCGGACTGCCCGTGCTCGGCGAGGAGCGTCTGGCCAATGCCGGACTGTTCCTGCGCCGTGGCTTCGGTACCACGTTCCGCTATGGAGACGTTCACCACCTGACGACACAGGTCCGCCGCATGCTCACGCCGTCGTGGGAAACCGCCCTGAACACCCGCCGAACCACGACCATGGCCTGGATGGTTCGCGGTCACTCCTGGCGGCGTCGGGCCGTCGCGCTGGCGCGCTTTCTCCAGAGGATAATCGGACGGTGAGGGAGGATTCGAGACAGCCGTCAACGTCCCCAGGTGTCTTCTAGGCGAATCGGGCGGTTGGCGCTCCGGCAGCGGGCCTCACCCCAACTGCTCCGCCCAGATGGCGGCGCCAAGCGCGCCGTTCATGTCTGGTTCCGACGGCAGCAACAGTTCCTCACCGGGTCGCGCGTCCAGCTTGCGCGAGAGAAGCGCCCGCACGCAGGGGTTGTGGGCCACGCCCCCGGCAAAAACCAGGGGAAAGGCAAAACGCACCCGCTGCAGCATCTGCAAGGTGCGGTTGACGATGGCCTCGTGCAGCCCCAGGGCGATGTTCTCGGGGCGCACGCCCTGGGCCATGAGCGAGGTGGCCTCGGTCTCGGCGAA
>CAZSRS010000033.1:0-49201 GCA_964609625.1 uncultured Desulfovibrionaceae bacterium | reverse complement strand
CTGTCAAACTTTGGGAGTCCCCCGGCAAAGCCGGGGGTTTACCCAGAGGCAATTAGGGGCGCTGGCGAGCACTATCCAGACAGAGAGTCGTGTGGTAGGCAGTAGGTGCTCTTACAATGTAAGACATATTGGCACTACGAGTCGGGTTTCATCCGCGGCCGGATTTCCCCCAAGACACCCGCCGTCCGTTGTGCTACGCTGCCTCCACCACATCATCTGGAGGTGAGCCATGCTCGTGCCGGAAAAGGAAGCCAAGTATAAATACTGCCCCCTGCTTACTACCAAGGACGACAAGATGCGTTTCTGCCAAGCCAGCATGTGTATGATGTGGCGTTTCAGTGACGCGGACAAGCGTAGCGACTCGGACCCCGGCTATTGCGGTCTGGCCGGTAAGCCTGTGATCATGCCGTAGCGTAAGAACTACCACGCCATCTCGGACCGCCTCCCAAGCCCTTGCGAGCTTGGCGGCCCTCCTTGTTTCTTGATGCTTTTTTCCCGCTGCCGGTGTATGGACAAGCAGGGGGGATCGTTCCTGCCCTGCGTCGGAGCACGTTTTTATCTTCATCATTCAGCACGAGGAGTGTCAAGATGAGCATGCTTAATCTTCGCGAGGCCTTGTTTGCCACGGCGTATGCAGATGCAGCGTCCGCCCCTGCCTGGCCGGGAGAGCAGCCCGTCATGCTGGCTTACGGCATGAAAGCCTTTGAGCAGGGAGACTTCGCACATGCCGTGGTGCAGATCAGGGAGTATGTGAAGGCGAATCCAGAGCAGGAGGCACCGCGTTTGATTCTTGGACTCTGCCTGTATCTCACGGGGCAGTTGGTCCAGGCACAGGTGGAGTTCGAACGCGTGAAGCGGACGCGCCCCGGCGATGCGTTCGTATCTCTTCTGCTCGGCCTCAGCCTGCTCAGGCAGGAGAAGTTCGACAAGGTCCTCAAGGCCTTGGGGAAGTGAGGCCCTGGGCGGTACAGCGGGATCAACGCCTCGGAGTCCAGTGCTCCACCCAGGGGTGCAGGTGCAGCAGGCCGAGCTGCTGCCCCAGCTCCATGAGCAGGACAAAGGTGAAGCAGAGGGTGATGCAAGCGCCGACACCGCGCAGCCAGCCACTGCTCTGCCGATAGAGCAGTATGCCGGGGAGGATGCCGAAGAGCAGGCCAATACCCGCACCGCCGACCAAATCGATGGCGACCAGGAATATGCTCGGATCCACGATGGCCACGAGCAATGGTGGCAGGAAGGCGAGGCAGGCGGTCAGGGTGTGCCTGGATGGTCCGACGAGATCGCCAATGAAGCTGAGCAGAGCCGAGCCGTTGGCCAGAAATGAGGTGCAGATGGCCACCAGGGCGAAGACAGCGGCCGCGGTGGTGAACACCGGCGAACGCAGAATATCCTGCAGGGGTATGGTGGCCGGCAGTTTGTTTTCGAAAGCGTATATCAGGGTGCCGGGGACCACGGTGTCGCTGGGGCCCGCCATGGGTAGTGTTCCCGCGACCACCAAAATCCAGAGCAAGTTCATCATGAGGCCGGCGCCGGTTCCCAGAAGGATGGCCCGGCGTATGGCACGCTGGTCGTGGTGCATCTCGCGGCAGATGCTGGGGATGATGTTGTGGAAGTGGAAGGCCGTGGCCATGACGGGCAGGGTGGCGGGCAGAAAGCCCCAGTCCATGGGTTCCAGCAGTTCGAGTGCGACCTGGGGGAAGCACATGCCCACCATGATGACAAACGCCCCCCACATGAGGAGCATGAGCAGGTTGTTGCCCTTGGCCACGATTCGCAGACCGAAAAGGGTGACGGCGGTGACCGGGATGAAGAACAGTAGCATGGCCAGGGGAAGGGAGAGGGCCGCGCCCCCGAGCCCCTGCAATATGTTGGCGGCTCCACTGGCGTAGGCCACGAGCAGGCCGTAGAGGATGAGCAGGTTTGCGCAGGTGGCTAACCACTTGCCAGCCGTGCCCAGGGTGTGTCCAAAAAAAGTGGGCAGGTCGGCGGAGGGTTGGGAAAGGCTTTTCTGGTTGGCCAGGATCAAGGCCGTTGCGGTCATCAGCGCCCAGATGACCAGGATGCCGGCAAGGGAGGGGATGAATCCGGCCAGCCCAGTTTCCACGGGCAGAGCCAGGATGCCCGCACCGATGAGGTTGCCCGTGACCATGCAGGACATGGTCAGGACACTCGCGGGCTTGGTCTTGCTCTCGGACATGCCGCCTCCTTGGCGTTTAAGCGCGTGTAATCGGCGCGACGGTCAGTAGGGGCTGATTCTCCCGAAACAGACCTCCACCGTAAGGGGGCCGTGGGGCGTGGTAAAGGGGATGGCCAGGATGGGTCCCTCGGAGATGTGCTTGACGACATGGTTCTTGCCCACGATCACCATGGGGATGGAGGCGTGATACTTCATGCCTATGGCGGCGAGCCCCTGTCTGGCCTGCCCCGCGACCATGTTGGTCACTTCGCCTATACCGTCGCGCAGCACTTCGACTTCGACCACCTTCTCGCCGATCATGTTGCCGACGATGGCCGTGGCGCTGGCCTCGGTAAAGGTGATGGCGATGGTCCCCTTGTCCTTGCCGGTTATGCCGATGATACCCGTGATGTCCCCCTGGGCGAGCCTGCTGGTCTTGATGAAGGGCTTCCCAGGCTCCGGCGTGATCTGCGCCATTGTGGCGAGCACGTCGATGACGGCGTTGAGAAAGGGGTTGATCACGTTTACATCCATTTTTTTCATTGGCAACTCCATGCTCCCACACGGATGTATCGTGGCGCCTGTTCAGCGTTTTGATTATTCTGGATCCTGACGACCTGGAGCATCGTCTTGTGCGCGCACAAAAAGGCAATAGCCCGAACGGCTCTGTGTTACAAGCAGTTGGCACGGATATGCGAAGCCGCCCTGCTTGGGGCGTTACAGGGGCAGCAGGGGTGATGGTTACTTGCGGGAAGGGCAGGGAGCAGGTAGAAGGAAGCGAACCGACCCAATGCCATTGCCGGACGCATCGCGGGCTTGTGCCCCGGCATGGGAAAACACTGAGGAGTGCTTCACCATGGTGACCTTTGTTTCCGGTGCCATCCTTCTCGCCTTGCTGGCGCTCTGGTTCGTTCGCATCTACAACAGGCTGGTACGCAACCGCAATCTGGTGGAAGAGGGCTGGAGTGGTATCGACGTGCAATTGAAAAAACGCGCCGACCTCGTTCCCAACCTGGTGGAGACGGTCAAAGGCTATGTGGGGCACGAGCGGGAGCTTCTGGAAAACGTGACAAAATACAGAGTCCAGGCCCAGCAGGCCCAGGAAATGGACGGTAAGTCCAGGGCGGAGGGGTTGCTTTCCCAGGCTCTTGGGCGGCTCTTCGCCGTTGCCGAGGCCTATCCGGATCTCAAGGCCAACCAGAACTTCGTCGAGCTGCAAAACGCCCTCGCAGAAATTGAAGGTACCATCGAAATGGCCAGGCGCTACTACAACGGGTGCGTCAGGAACATGAACATCCTCGTGGAGTCTTTTCCCAGCAATATCGTAGCGTCCATATTCAGGTTCAGCAAGGCCGATTACTTCGAGATGGAAGAGCCAGCCGAGCGGATAGTTCCTGTTGTCAGATTCTGATACCTCGTTGCCATCGAAGAGAGCAACTTGGTATCGCGTGGCAGGATGCCGTGCCGCGAGCGAAGCCCGCGTAGGACCTGATGAAATCGCGTTCTCGCCAAGCCTCGGCAATTAAAAACACAGGACGTGGTCAGACTGCAACTGGATTGAGACCGTGGGCAGTGCAGTCCGAGGCAGGCATGAATCTGGATCAGGGTGCACCGGCCTTGTCATTGCCCGTGTTGCGGATCCAACCCGCTTTGAAATTGTTTTTTCTCTAGACTTTTTTTGGACTTTATGCCAATAATTACATCAAGCCCAATGCAATTCTCGGGTCCTTGCGCTGTTGTGGAGGCAGCACAGGGACCCGAGGCCTTTTAGCCCGGTTGCTCGGGGAGAGGAGTATGTCATGTTGCGACTCAGTGTGGACAGACAGGGCAGGGTGACCATTCCCGGCAGACTGCGTCGGCAGCTGGGTATCGCCCCCGGCATGGAACTGGTGGCCGAACCGAAGTCCGGCGGGTTGTTGCTGCGCCCCCCCGCGGGTTCAGGGCTTGGGGCCTCGGATTTCAGCCCGATGTCCGTCCTGGTCTCGGAAGAGACCAGGATCTTCGACGGAGCGGACTGTGCGGCTCCGGAAGCGGAGGGGGATGGGGAATCGGTCATCAGCGGCGCGACCATGCGACCGGCGGAGCGTCGAAAAATACTCGGACTGTTGGCCGGGTGAATGGGGCGGATGAAAAAAAAGCCGGAGGCCGTAGCCCCCGGCTTCGGTGAAAACGAAGACGGGTGTTATTGATTCTTGCTCAGGTAGTCGGCGGCAGCCTTCTTGGCGGCGTCGCATTCCGTGATGGTGTTGACGATGTCTTTCTTGGGAGCGACGTCAACGATGTCGGCCTTGCGTTGCTGACAGACGTTGTCGGCGGCGATGGCTGCGGTACTGACGGCAACGACGAGGGCAAAGGCCCCGAGAATGGCGATGAGCTTTTTCATAATGATTCCTCCATTGCTTCGTTTGCGGGCAAATCTACCCGACCACCCCTCCAGGATGTGAAACATTCCAATACCACTCCACTGGTCGCCCGAGCGTGAAACTTCGGGCGGTTCCGACACCATGACGTCGTACCGGGTTTTCCGGCCACGAACTTCTGCGCGGTTACATCTCCACTATACTTGATAGTTCGAAATGATGTCAACAGCGCAGGGCTTTGGTTTCGTTCATAACCAGAGTTATGTGTCTGCTTCGGTTTTTCGGGGATTGCGCTCTGCTGTCTTTTCACTGCCCGTGGCGGAAAAACATGTCACCGAACGGCGATACCGAAGCGGGAAAGGATGCCGGCAACGCGCTGGGGCAGGTTGGTCGTCACCTTGGCAAGTTGCTTCAGGTTCAACGCCACCAGCACCTCGACCTTGGGCAGGGACTCCCGCCAGAGGGTCAGCAGGTCTCGAACGAGATCCTGCTCCAACTGGAAGAGGGAGAACATTTTCTGCAATTCAGCTGCGTTGTTGGCAATGAACAGGAGGCAGTCCGGATTCGAGGGATCGTCACGGAAGAATTTCTTTTGCCGAATGCGATTCAAGCCATTGTCGGCCAGGGCAAGTACCGACTGTCTGGAAACCCGTTTCGCGCGCAGCGTCCTGATCAACAGCTTGCCGGCGTCTTCTTCGGCCATGTCCCGCAGGGAGGAGTTGAAGTAGATTTCCAGGAGCAGCAGAAGTGCCGAAGGCATGCGGGGGCGTTCGAGGTTGCCGATGCTATCCTCGAAGGTCTTGAGTGTCTGGCCGCTGAGTTCCTTGGCCGCGCGCAGCAGGTCGGCGCGGAAAATGCTCGTGGCCATGCCGGCGCCCACGGTCATGGCCACAATTTGGCGTTCCAGGAAGTTTTCCATCGCGATGGGTGAAGGGCCGCCGGCTTGCTCGTCGTTCACGATGAGCTGCGCGGGTGGCGGAGTGTTCTTGCGCTCTTCACGCATCTGGCAGAGTTTTTTCGCGGTGGCATCTATGCAGACGATCTGCATGGCCAATTCCCGAAGCTCAGGTGACAGGCCTTCAAGAAAAGGTTCGTTTTTCTGTCGCTGCAGGAGTTCTTTCATGCTGCGCAACACGTTACGACCTTCAGGAGTGGTGATAGTCTCTTCAAAGGCTTTCTGGATGCGGGTGCGTTCAACTTCGACCGCGCCTCCTCCGCCCAGTTGGATGATGTGGTCCAGGTGGAATCTGAGCACCAAGAGGTTTTCATCCTTGCTCAGGGTATATTTCTTGTCCTTGATGATTTCAGCGAAACCATCCGCGATACGCTGCCTGATGAAGCGGTCGATGACCGCGCGCCAGAATGAATCGTCGGGCTCGACGGTCTTGGTGATTTCCTGCAGATCGCCCAATACCCCAGCTCCGAAGGTGCCGACTATGGCCGCGCCGAGATTGTCCTTGGCGAGGCTGATGGCGTACACCACACCCTGGATGCATTGGATGAGGATTTTTTCCGCGTGGAGCAGCTCGTCCCTGGTGCGCTCCTGCTCGTCCCCCTCGCTGGAGGCCAGGGGTTTGGAGTAGTGGGTCAGGCTGTTGAGGAAGTCGTTGAGCCAGGCTTTGACATGTTGCTGGCAAGGGTGATCCTGGGCGCGAAAACTCAGGAGCTTGATCAGTCCGTTTTGTTCCGTTTCGAGCAACGGGAACTCGTCGATGCGCTCCATGTTGGCGCGGATAAAGGTCAGCAGCATTTCCTGCTCCAGAACTTCCTTGAGCAGTTTACGCTCCTTGAGTTTGACGAGCTTCTCCAGGTAGGTCTGGATTTGACTGTCGCTGGTGGTTTCCTTCACATCTTTCATGCGGAACATCCGTTTTTATGCTGACGCTGGTATGGAAATGAACCAGGCGTGTTCTGAACAGCAACGGTCCAATGCGGTTAGTTGTAAACAATGCCGCAAGCCGGCAGGGTCCTGCGTCACGAGTTGCCTCCTCCTCCAGGTGGCGCGCATGGGCGATCCTATCCCGCGAGCCTGCTTCAGAACAGTACAGTGATGTCTATCAGGGTTCAAGTCCACGTTCAATGAGATTCTTGATCTCGGAAGGGGGCAGTGGTTTCGAAAAGTAGTACCCCTGCACATATTCGCAGTGTAACTGCATGAGAAAGGACAACTGCTGCGATGTTTCAACGCCTTCGGCAACCACGCTCTTGCCCATGGTGTGGGCCAGGGCCACGATGGCGCGTACGATGGCCTCTCCATCAGTATTGGCACGAATGGCATGGATGAAGGATTTGTCTATCTTCAGCACGTCGGCTGGGATTTTGTGCAGGTAGGCCAGCGAGGAATAGCCCGTGCCGAAATCGTCGATACTGATGCTCACTCCGAACTCCCTGAGCTGCAGGAGCTTGTCCAGGGCTCTTTCCGGATGCTTGATGAACATGGCTTCGGTGATTTCGAGCTTGAGGTGCTGGGGGCGCAATCCAGACGTGGCCACTGCTTCCCGGATGTCGTCGAGAAGGGAGTCGTGTTCCAATTGCCGTGGCGAGAGGTTCACACTGACCGCGAGTTCGGAGTGCGCTGGAAAGAAGTCTTGCCATTGCTTGAGCTGTCGGCAGGCCTCGCGGAGCACCCATTGCCCCGCGGGCAGGATCAGGGCTGTCTCTTCGAGCAGCGAGACGAAACGGTCCGGGGGCACGATGCCGTAGTTGGGCCTGTTCCATCGTATCAAGGCCTCGACCGCGGAGATTTCACCGCGTCGCACCGAGATGATCGGCTGGAAGTAGAGGGTGAACTCGCGCTGCTCGAGGGCCTTGCGCAGATCGGTTTCCGCCTGCAAGCGGGCCGTTGCCTGGTGCTGCATTTCCTCGATGAACACGGCAAAACTGCGTATGGGGTCGGCCTTGGCCCGATACATGGCCGTGTCGGCGTCGTCGAGCATGGCTTCCGAGCTTTGATAGCGCTTGTCGTAGAGCACTATACCGGAGCTCAAGTGGGCGAATACTTCGTGCCCCAGGATACGCAGCGGCACTGCCAGTATCTGATTGATGCGTTCGATGATCCGCACTGCGTCGGCCGCGGAAAAGACGTCGGAGAGCAGTAGGCCGAACTCGCTGACACCCAGTCTGGCGCAGGTATCCTCGGTGCGCAGGGTCTCCACCAGGACAGCCGCCACTGCCGCGAGGGTTTCTTCGGCCACGCTACGCCCCAGACTTTGTTTGATCATCCTGAAGCTGTCCAGGGACAAGGCCACCAAGGCAAAGGAATAGCTTTCGCGACGTCTGGCTCTGGCCACGGATTTATCCAGCAGGTTCAGGAACATGGTCCGGTTGGCCAGCCCAGTGAGGGAGTCGCGGTAGCCCTCGCGCAACAGCCTGGCCTCGAGGCTTTTCTGTTCGCTGATGTCATGGAGGGCACCGTGGATGAGCGCGGCCTGGCCGGTCAGGTCGTGCGCCAGGTTGGCGCTGATGCCTACCCAGACATTGCCACCGCCCCGCTGCAACACCTGGGTTTCGAAGCGCGAGCCGTTGGCGTCCCTGCCCAGCTCCTGCAAGAGCTGGCCAAAGCGGGTGGGTTCGAGAAGCACGTCGGGCAGGGTAAGATGACTTGCTTTGAACTCCTGGAATGAATCGAAGCCGAAAAGCCTGGCCAAGGCGTCGTTGCCCAGCAGGAGCGTGCCGCCGGCGTCACAGAGGAACAGCGCCTCTGCCGTGTTTTCATAGAGAGACTTGTAGCGCTGGTTTTCACGACGTTCATGGTTGGCCAGCCCGATGGGTTCCGTGATGTCGGTGACAGCCAGCATGATCAGGGGGTCGAGGAGCGCTCCCTTTTCATCTTTTGATGGGGTTTCCGGCGGTAGAAGCCTGGCGTCCAGGCAGACCCAGCACTCGCGCCCCTGGCGGTGGCGCACCTGCGTTTGTGGTAGTTTGGCGTTCCCATCGCTGTAGAGTCTGGAGAGCAGCGTGGCGAACAGCTCCGGCGACAGGAGGATATCCCTGCCCACGTCTTTCACGGCGGCCGTAAGGGCCTGGACATCTTCATAGCCCAGGATGTCGGCCAGGGCGGGGTTGGCCTCCAGAAGCCGCCCTCCGAGGCTGATCAGACACAATCCCGTGGGCGCCTTGGCAAAGGCTTCACGCAAGGCGAACTCTACCATCCGCCTCCGCCTCCACCGCCGCCTCCGCCTCCGGAGAAACCACCACCGCCACTGCCCGAGGATGACCCGGGTGCCATGCTGGCCGTGGACAGTGCACTGGATAAATCACCGCTCAGGGCGCCGGCGAAGCCGGCGGCGCCCACGCGATGCCAGGAGGAACCGTGATACCAACTGGGGCTGTAGGCCTGTCCATCTGTTCCGGCCTTGGCCAGCACGTCGGAGAATTGTTCGCTCCAACTGTTTTCCACATCCAGGGCCAAGGCGTAGGGGAGAAAGCGCTCGAACAGCTCGGGCGTGCGTTCAGGTGGATTGAGCAGTTCGAGCCGCTCCCGCTCGGAGACCGAGAGAAACATCTTGAAACCATCGATCTCGTCCATGACACGCCGGCCCGCGAAGGTGGGTGCCTTGAGCAGCTGGTAGAAGAGCACGTTAAGGCCCGTGAGCCCGATCAAACAGGCCAGAGTCAGGAGCGAGGTGGCTATGATATAGGCCACCATGCCTCCTAGGGCGATGGCCCAGAAGACCAGAGCCATGAAAGTGGGGCCGATGGCCTTGAGCTTCTGGCGCCCCTTCCAGGCATTAAGGGCCGGTTTTGTCAGAAAGAAGCAGCCCGCACTCCAGCCGCTGAGCCACACCGTCATGAACAGGGTCAGGAACCTGTCTTCACCGTGTTTACTCAGGGCGATGAAAAGCAGGGTGAGCAGGGACAGCGCCACCCCCGGCAGCAGGTAACCGGCATTGGTCCTGAATATGACCTTTTCGTGCTCCCCCTTGAGCGCGGAGCGCAGGGCGCTGCGAGCCCTGCCGATGGTGCTGTGGTTTTCCTGCTTCAGGACCATGCTTTTCGCACTGCCGAAGATTTTTTTGGACAGGGCGCGCTCCCCTGATGAGAGGCTCGCGAGGTTGTCGTTGAGGCGGGTCAAGCGGTAGGTGTCGTCCACGTCTTCAATGCGTACGTGCCCCTTGACCGCCATGCTGACAAGGGCCGCGGCAAAGCACTTGTTGTCGAACGCCATGCGCATGACGTAGCGCACTGCCGCGGGGGAAAATCCCTTTGGCGGGGCGAAGAGGGGGATGATGGTCCAACGTTGGGGGTCCTTACCCACGTGCAGCCAGGCGATGAGAAAATAGAGAAAGACCGCCACGAGCCCGCCCAGTCCAACAACACTGTCAAGGTTGTCCGAGAGCAGATAGCTGGCTCGCTCTCCGGCCGTGGGTTCGTGGACCACACCCTTGGGCCAGGCCACGGCAACGGTAAGGCCTTCGCCTGGATACAGGGCGCGCGTGGTTCTGAACCAAGCCTGGCCCTGTTCGTCCACCCCGGTGGTGTAGTTGGTACCGGCTTCACCGAGTCGCCCCGTATAGGCGTGCTTCTGCAACACCGGTACGTCCTGGGGCAGCCTGATCAGACAGTTGGCCTGTTCGATGCGGAAGGCCCAGTTGTTGCCCGTGACGTTCCAGTAGAGTTCGTCGTAGCCGTCGAAATAGCCGATCTGTCGTTTGGTGCGGTAGGTAAAAGTATAGCTGTGGGGCCCGTGGTCCAGGAATACGGACTGCCTGCCGAAATAGACCTTGATGTTGTCCGATTCCGTGACCACGTGAAATGGCTCCGGCCGGTTGTCGCGCAGCACGGAGAGGATTTCGTACTCCACCATCACCGTGTGGCCGAAACGGTCCTGATAGCGGGTCGGCAGCCAGCGGAAGATGCCGCGTTTGATTTCTCCGCCCTCGGCCACCACGGCGATCTTCTCCGTGATGGTGACCGTGGCGTCCTTGAAGATCTCGACTTCGGAATCGAAACGGGTGATGCGTTCCTGGGCCAGACATCGCCATGTCCCGAACACGGGGGGCAGCAGAAGTATCCCGAAACAGATGACCGTCGTGATCAGGACCTTGAAGCCGCGGATGTCGGCAAACCTATGCATGGAGGCCTCCTCGCCTGGTTGCGTTCCACGCCGCGCTTGTTCGCGCGCAAGGGTTTGCAGCCAAGGCCCGATGGGGTAGTGTGCCGCGTTGACTTGGATAGCTCAGCCGCAGCCGATGCGGGCCGTTCGGCTCCCAGGTGACGCTGAAGTTACTCAACAGGGTAGTTAAATCATATTGTCCAACCAAGTCAAAGAGAGGTTGCGAGACGCAGTGATTAAAAAAGTCCTGTAATTTCAGTGAACACCCTTGACTAGTTCCCCCCGCGCGTCTGGAAGGTGCGCTTTGTCGTGTCTGTATCAACAAAAAGCATGTGATTCGTGATGGTTGGAGATCGTAGATTCTTCCAGCACAGCGAGAAAATCCAGTACGGACGTGTACGACATTTTTTGAGGCCCTTGCAGGTAACGAACCGAGAAATGGAAAACGACATGTGGAGAATTGACCATGAGTGAACACTCTGGAATTGAATACTCGTCACTGAAAATACTGATGGAGGAGGGCATTCCCTTCAATAAATATCTCGGCATGCGCGTTCTGCTTTTGGAGCATGGGAACGCCCGGCTGTTGCTGCCCTTTCGGGAGGAGTTCATCGGCGACTCCAGACGCCCTGCCCTGCACGGAGGGCTCATCTCCACCCTGGTGGATACCTGCAGTGGACTGGCGGCCTGGACCTGCTGCGCCCCGAACGATAAAATCGCCACTGTGGACATGCGGGTGGATTATTTGCTGCCTGGCCCGGCAGCCGACATCGAGGCCAGAGCCCATGTGGAACGCCTGGGCAACAGGGTTGCCGTGGTTTCCTGCATGGTCGTGCCGGCCCTTGACGGTGAACGGACCATCGCAGCCGGCCGCGCAGTGTACAACATCAGGCGGGTGGCCGACAGATCCTGAGATATGCGCGGAGCAACCGAGGTTTCCAAGGGCAGGCGTTTTCCGGTGCTCTTCCGCAACGAGCGTAGCGTCGGGTGCAGGGGCACCGTGGCTCCGGCGTGCGTGGTCCATGGATGCAACTGTGCCTGGGCAGCGAGTCATGCCCAGGATCAGGGGCGTGCTTTCGAACGCATCGTTCTCCATCTCCCCTGGTTCTTTCACTACAGCATGCAGCAAGAGGCTGCGGGTGCACTGGAGCGCCATGAAAGCGGCACGTATGGCAGGGGCAGAGAGGGAGGTTTGTGCAAGTTCGAATACCTGGTGATACTTGATGCGGTGCGCACATGGGTGCTACAAGGTCCATGCGCATAGGAGCGACGGCGGCGACAGCGAGAAGAACCGTCGCGGATTTTCAATGCCGAGGCCTGAATGCCCAACGAGCTTCAAGACCGGAAAACAGCACCCAAGGTCTTCATCAGCTATAGTCTTGACAGCCCTGAGCACATCCGTGCCGTTTTCGAGATGTGCGATCAACTGCGCAGACTGGGCCTGGATTGCCGTGTTGACCAGCACCAGGTGTTTCCCTCCAGCGGGTGGCCGGCCTGGGCCAAGGAGCAGATGGAGACAGCGGACTGCATTCTGGTGGCGTGCACACAGCGTTATTTCCAGCTCTTCAACGCCCCTCCCACCGTGTTGGAGGAGGAAGACGGCCATTGGCAGGGTGCCATTCTCAACCCCGGCGCGGTGGAAAGCGCCAAGACCCGATTCGTTCCCGTACTGCTCAATCGCGAGCAAGGCGTGATCCCGGGGCCGTTGCAGTCCCTGAGTCATTTTCACCTTTCGGACGCGCGCGGGTTGGAATTATTGGCCGTATACCTGGGCGAGAAGCTGGGTACGCCCGCGGGGCCCAGAGCCGAACCCCTGCCTTCCTTGCCGAGAATGCAGGATTTCTCCAAACCGTTACCTCTCCTCAAACCTTGGTTCGTACCAGGGCGGCTGACAGGGCATTATCTGGGCCGGGACAAGGACCGCAAGCTGCTCGACAGCCTGTTGCGAAGCCCAGGGCAGGTGGTGGTGTGCCGGGAATATAGCGGTGTCGGCGCCGCTCAATTCGCCCTTGAGCATATCGAACGCCACGCCGACGACTATACCGCCGTGTTCTGGCTAGAGCATGGGGCGGAGCCTTTCCTTGCCTGGCAACTCGCAGGCTGTTGCCAGGCATTCGGTTGCGTGCGGGATACCGCCGATGCGACACAGTCCGCCCATGCACTGGCCTCCTGGCTCAAGGAAAATGATCGCTGGCTGCTGGTACTCGATTCCTGCCTCCCGACCCACCCTTTGCCGCGAATTCTCCTTGCGGACGCCGGCAAGGGCGCTGTACTGCGGCTGGCGCGGCCAGGGGATGCTGCGACCGGGAGCCCGGAACTACCTCTGGGGGTATCGCCGGAAAAGGATATCCTGGCCTTTTTCCGACTCCGTTCAGCCCGGCGCTCTCTGAAAAAGGAGGAGCGCGAGGCCTGTCTGGAGCTGGCTCGGATGGTGGGTTCGGTCCATCTGGGGTTGAACTTGGCGGCCGCTTGGGTGGTGCAACACCGTGAGTCTCGTGCCGGGACCTTTCAGGGGCTTCTCCAGCGCCTGCGAGCCAGGCAGGCGCAGATTCAGGACCCCACCCCGGACACTGGACTCAGGGAGCTGCTGCGCCTTTGTCTGGAGCGCGCCACGACCGGTGATCCAAAACTGCGTTCACTTGTGGCCCTGGCCGCCTCCCTGGAGAGGCCACAGATGCTCGGAGAGCACGTATTGCGTGCCGTAGACGCGGATACCGCCACCGTGGAGCATGGGGTACAATGCGGCCTGCTGCTGCCCATGGCCGCGGCAGATCAGGTGGCCGTGCACGATTTGCTTCGGCTCCACCTGCGCGCGCTCCTTCCACACGAGGAGCGGAGCGCCGCCCTCCAGAAGCTCCAGGCCTTGCTGCATGAGGAAGAGGACAACGTCGAACCGCCGGTACTGGCGATGCTGGAGCATGTTCTCCAGGATCATGGCCTGGTTCGGGTGCATGAGCCCGCGCACGAATCCGAGCCGCAATATGTGCCCGAACCCCAGACCGAGAGGGAGCTTCGGCTGGAACCGGCTCCCGCACCTGAAACATTACCTGAACCCGAACCGGAGCCGGAACCCGAGCCTGAGCCGGAACCCGAGCCTGAACCGGAACCTGAGCCTGAACCGGAGCCGGAACCCGAGCCTGAGCCGGGAATCGAGCCTGGGCCTGCCGCGTCTGATCTCGTGGGGCCCCTGGGCCGGGCGTTCGCGCTGTTGGCCGAGGCCCGGTCACGAAAAGAGGCGGAGGACGCGACGCAACAGCCACCTGACATGGAAGAGCGCCGGGGCATGCAGGGCCTTGGCAGGGCATTTGCCTTGCGGGAACGCCTGCGCCCCGCGGTGGAGCAGGATTCGGCGTTCCAGGCCATGTATCGGGCCTTGGCTCGGATGCATGCCCTCCGGCCGGTGCAACCCGCAAGGTGTCGGCGCAAAGGTCTGTTCACCGCCCTGATTGCCTTCTGCCGCAAGTTGTTGGGCCTGGGGCGGAGATCAGAGAGCGGGTCAGGACCCGTGGCCTTGGACTCTGGCTTGGATGTCCGGCAGGACCAAGATCCAGCCGTGGGCGGCACGTGCACCCGGGGGAGAGCGGAGCCTCGGACGCAGGATGTGGCCACGGCTTCTGAAGAGAATGGCGGTCCGGTAAGGTCTTCGGGACGCCATCCGGTCGAGGAGCCTGACCTGCCGACCACTGCGGCGGAGTGCGAGAAGCGCGGCGAGGAGTGCCGCCAACGAGGGGATGGAGAGGCTGCGGAGCGTTTTCTGGCCCGGGCTCTGCAGTTGCTGGAGAAGATGCACGGCCCCGAGGATCGCGACGTGGCCAGGGTCTGCAACTCCCTTGGGGAGCTTTACAAGCGGATGGGCGAGCTGGAAAAGGCAGGGGCCATGCATGAACGCAGCCTTGCCGTCCGGGAGTCCCTCGGGAGCGGGGAGCACACGGAGGTGGCGCGCAGCTGCACGAACCTGGGCTCCGTGTACCGCCAGCTTGGTCGGTACGTTGAGGCCGAGGTTCTGTACCTGCGGGCGTTGGAACTGGACGAACGGCTGTTGGGCGAGGAGCATCCTGAAACAGCCACGGACCACAACAACCTTGCCGTGCTCTATTTCAGCATGGAACGCTATGCCGAGGCCCTGCGCGGAATCCGCCGCTCCATTGCCATCCGGGAACTCGTCCTCGGCGAGGCCCACCCCCATTTGGCTCAGGCTTACGAAAACTGTGCGGTCATCTTGCGTAAGCTGGGCCGCAATCGCGAGGCCGACGAGATGATGGCCAGGGGCGGCGAGGTGCGTATCCGCTTTCAAAAGCTGTTGGCGGAGCGGGAAAAGGTCGAGTAGCTGGAATCAATCCTGGGATTATACGGCGGCATGTGACCACGGGACGTCACAGGCCGGGCGCGCCCCAAGCGATGCCCCAACGTGGACAGCTAACGTGCCCGAGGGGTGTTCCTGTCCGCTCGGTGAGGTTGTGTTCCATCAGAACTCAATCCCCTGCCGCTCGGAGAGCAGTTTCTTGCAGCGGTTGGTCAGGCTGGAGATGTCGGGCTTGGCGATCTGATCGTCGGCACCGACGGATTCGCCTTTGTGTCGCAAGGCGTCGGTGATCAGCGAGGAAAAGAGGATTACGGGCAGCTCCTTGAGCACGGGATCATCCTTGATGCGTTTGGTGAGGTTGTGGCCGTCCATGACCGGCATCTCGATGTCGGAGATCACCAGATTCAGGTGATGCGTGATGGGCGCACCCGCGGTCTGAGTCTTGATCTGCTGGAGCATGTCCCAGGCCATCTTGCCATCGCTGGCGATGGACACCTCGAAACCGGCCTTTTCCAACCCCCTGCTCAGGGTTTTGCGGATCATGGAGGAGTCGTCGGCGAACAGAACCTTGATACTGCGTACAGTGCTCGAGTCTTCGGTCTGGGGGTCCTCTTGCAAGCGCAGGCCCAGGCTTGGGTTGAGGTCGGCTATGATCTGCTCCATGTCCAACAGCAGGATGATACGATCCTCGAATTTGACGACACCGGTGATGCAGCCCGAGCTGAAGTGGGCGACGTGGGCGTCCGGGGGCTCCACCTGGGCCCAGCTGAGGCGGTGGATGCGGTTGACGCCCGAGACAAGGAAGCTGTTGATGATGTAATTGAATTCAGTGACAATGACCTTTGGAGAGTCGGAATCCTCGCGCTGTTTTTCCAGCCAGACGCTGAGGTCGATGAGCGGGACGATGCGTGAACGCAGATTGAAGGCACCCATGAGGCAGGGATGCTTGGCTTCCGGCATTTCGGTGATCTGGGGCATGCGGATGATTTCCAGCACCTTGGCCACGTTTACGCCGTAATGCCCTACATAGGTTTCTCCATTTTGGCCTGTTTCCTCGATGTAGAATTCGACGATCTCGAATTCGTTTGTTCCGGATTCCAAAAGGATATTGGTCTGGGCCATGGGTATTTCCCTCCCCCTCAGTTTACCCTATACCCACAGTGAGGTCTGGAAAAGACCTCATTGTGGGTATCGTCGCAAGAATAGCGCATTCCGTGTTCGAAGGGAAGAGGGGGGCGAGTCGGTCACGTTCATGTGCTCACGACAAGGGCGGTCGCAAGGTTGTCATCTTCGGGTGTTTTCAGTAGGTTCACACATGGTTACACTGGAACTCGGGCCTGGTGCCCTGCCTTGGCCCCGAACCCTGCTACATAGCGAGGCGTCCATGAAACTGACGCGATTGGCCTGTATTGCGGTGAGCGTGCTGGTGGTAATTGTGTTGACGTCTGCCGCTTACGCCGCGGACGTGCAATGGGGGGTGGAAGAGACCGCCGAGAACTTGAACTGGGGCTTTCGGGGCACACCGTGGGGTGCGGAGAAATCCGAGGTGGAGAAACTGCAGCCCCTGGATGGTTGTGTGGAAATGAACCCCGTGGAGCTGAACTGCAACGCCACCCAAGCTAACCTCAGCATCAAAAACGTGCCATTGGTTCACATCCGCTACCAGTTTCTCAAGGAAAAGTTCTACGGCGTGGCCTTGAAATTTCAGCCCGCGTATCGCAAGGAAATGCGCGCCATGGTGGAAGAATTGCTGGGGGCGCCCACCGGCACCCGCGACAATATCCCCATCTGGGACCTGCCGGACATCATGGCCTGGTGCAGCGATACCCATTTTTCAGTCAAGGCGAAGAAGATTCTGGGCGAGGAGATCCACAAGGGCGGGGGATTTTGATTCCCCCAGCAATCCTCAGCCGCTTTTGACGATGATGGTGTGAGAGAGGGCGAAGCGCCTGCTGAGGTCCTGTTTGTGGGCAACGGCCAGCTCCAGGCTGTTGAAGCCGCCGAGCATGACACGGTGCCAAACCCCTTTTTTGCCGAGGTCGGCGGCCACCACGCGCACGGCAAGGCCCTTGGCCTCCAACTGTCTGGCCCGGCGCAGGGCTTCCTTTCTGTTGCTCCACGAGCTTTCCTGGAGGGTGTACAGGGGCTTTTCCTGCGAGGTCCGGGGCCGAAACGCGACCTCGGTCCCGGTGGTGGACGGTGCCGCCACGGTCGGCGTGGGGTCGGAACGGTCGAGGCCAGGAAGCGGCGCGGCCTGGGACGAGGCATTGGCCACCACAAACGACGGTCGTTCCTGACCGGCTGCGGCTTCGAGTGTTTTCTGGTCCTTCAGGGCGAGGATGGGCCGCGTGCCGGGCATGATGGCCCGCAGGGAGTGGTCGGCCAGCAATGCAGCGCCCTGCCTGGTCAGATGCACGCCGTCAGCAGCGCGCAGTTTGATTGTTCCGCCCTGCTCCAGAGGTGCTGCCTCGATATACCGGCCCTTGGCGTCGGCAAGAGTCTCGCTGGTGTCAATAAACTGGCAGTGCTGGTTCCGGCGGCACTGGCCGGCAACGACCTTGTTGATGTGGGCCACGGCGGTGTTCAGATCGGGCTTGCCCATGACCGGAGCGCCGACCCAATAGATTGCACTGTTCTGGTTGTAGTGTCTGGCGATGGTGATCAGACGCTGCACCCTGCGGGCGTATTCCTTGTCCCAGGCAGGCGTGCCGAAGCCCAGGCTCCTGCCGTCCACGTGCAGCGGCTTGAAATCGTTGGTTCCGAGCATGAAGATGAGCACATCTGGGCGATTACGTTTGGCCAGGTCGTCCAGCACATGCTCCCAATTGTAGAAGTCCTGGCGCACGAGACCGCTGGAGACCTTGCCGTGCCGGACAAAGGCAACGCCGGGTTGCAGGGAAAAATGTGTCTCGAGTTGCTCCCCAAGGGAGATGGACAGGGAGTCTCCAGCCACGAGCACGTTCTTCGCGGCCTGGGCGGTGCCGGTCGCGAGCATCAGGCAGCAGGCCAGGAACAGGCTGGGGAGATAACGCATGGGAATCCTCCGATTCAGGGTCATCATGAGTCCAGAATTCACTGTGCACCCACCGGACGCCAAGGCCCGCAGGTGACGTCGGGCCGGAATTTGGAGCGCGGGAAGGGGCTGGCGCACCCCATGCGCAGCAGCCCGGGCAGCTTCAGTGAGCGCACGTCACGAGTGGACCCCGCGCGACTGGTCGTGTTTTTGGCGCCGATTCCGGCGTGAATGCGGATCAAGGAACTCATGGACGCACCTATTGTTGTTCCGGACCACACCACGAGGAGCGGGAGCCGGGCATTGTTGCAGCACTACAGGATTCTTCCGAATCGATTTAATGCAATGATCAGGCCAATCGGGGAAAGAACAGAGGGGGTCTGACGGGTTTCAATGGCCCGCGCTTCGTGTTATGCTGGTAGTCGAATATGGAGAGCGTCACCGCCATGGCTTACACTACATTATGTCCCCGTTGCGGCCGCAGCATCAAGGCCAACTATCTCTATTGCAAGAAGTGCTCCCGACAGCTTGGCCAGCCACTGGGCAAGCTGGAGAAAGAGCCAGGGATGCATCTTGCCTACACCGTGTTGCTGGTGTTGGCCAACATGGGTATCTTGGCCTATCTGGTCTGGAGTTCCTACCTGCGGTGAGTTTCCGCTACAGGGGCGATCTCAGAATTCCACCACCTGGCAATAGCCCCAGGCGCGTTTGAGCCGGTCGCAGACTTGCGCGGCCTGTGCCCGCGTGCCCCACGGCCCCACGTAGAGACGGTGGTAAACATCCTTGCCGGGCATTTCCACTCGTTGCGAGCGGAATTGCTTATCGCCGAGCAGTTGGGGGAATTTTTCGAGCATGGATTGCTTGCCGCTTTCCAGGTTCAGGGCACGGCTGAAGGAGAGGACGTGCACGCCGTAACCGCCCTTGGGCTGCGTGACGTCTCCGAGGTGGTGGATGGTTTCGAGCCCATGCGCCGGGGGTTGGTCGAGGGATCCCGCATTGGGGGCGTCGATGGCGTCCGCCGAGGCTGAAAGACCGGATCCGGCACCGTGGCGGTCGAGGATCTCTCGCTCGAGGGAGTCCACTCCCGGTGTGGCGGCTGGTTGCGCCTGTGTGCCGGGGGATTGGAGTTGTTGCAGGTAGTACTCGGCCAGTTCAGCCACGGGGCGGTCCTCGAAGCCGGGTTCCAGGCCGGGTTCCACCAGGGCATTGGGTCTGTTGCGCGCGATCTGCAGGAACACGAGGCGGGCTTGCTCCTCGCGCCCGGTATGGTGGTAGACCCGCCCCAGCAGGAGATAGGCGTTGTGGTCCAGGGAGTGGGCGTTGATTGCCTTGTGCAGCAAGGGCTCCGCCGCGGCGTAGTCGCCCTGCTGCACCATGAGAGCTGCTTCCTGGCGAAAGGCCTTGCCGCAGCCGGATGCGGCGAGGAGGGCCGGCAGCGCCAGCATGAGCAGGATGTACCTGAAAAGGCGACTCATCGGTTGTCCCACAGGTCACGCTCCAGTCGGGCTGCGCCCTCTTCGGTGTAGATCATGTGCCCAAAGCCGGGAATCAGCTCCCGTGTCGGATACCATTTTCGGGTAGTGGGGTCCTGACGCTGGTAATAGTAGCGCGACTCTCCCACCATCTGCGGCGGTGTGACGCTGACGCCGCGCACATCCGGGGAAATGGGGTCCACCCGGGTTCCCTGGCAGGCGAAGAGGCCTGCCGCAAGGGCGCAGACAAGGAAGATGGCAAGCGTTCGTTCAAGCATATTGCAAACATACACCGTTGTCGTTGCGACAGAAAAGCGGCAAGTGTTCCGCCGCTGGACGTCACGCTTCGGCCATTTCCGCCTCCGACCTGATGCAGCGCGCCATGGATAGTTCTTCGGCGGAGAACACGCTGCCCACGTCCAGGATGATGATGAAGCGGTCGTTGCGCTTGCCCATGCCCCGGATGTACTTGGGATTGATGGCCGTTCCCATCCTGGGTGCAGGATCGATCTGCTCTGGCTCGATCTCCACCACCTCCTGCACCGAGTCGGCCAGGGCGCCGATGACCGCCGCCTCGTTGTCGATCTCCACCTCGGTGATGATGATGCAGGTGTTCACCGTGGACAGGGTCTTGCTCATGCCGAACTTGAGTCGGAGGTCCACGACGGGTACGGCATGGCCGCGGAGGTTGATCACCCCGCGCATGAATTCGGGGGTGCGGGGGATGCGCGTGATGTTGGTCTCGTCCAGAATCTCCCGCACAGAGCCGATGTCCAGGGCGAAGATTTCCTGCCCCAGGGTGAAGGTCAGGTACTGGTCGAGGTCGGAATTCATGTTCTCGCTCATGCGCCCCCCTTGCGTTCGGGAAATTGTTGTCCGCTGGGCATTATATACGTCAGACAGCGAGGCAGGTCAAAGAGTGATTTCCGGAATCGCGCGGCGCGAGGGCCCTGTGGGGGTACAGGACCCTGGTCGCGGATTCCGGAATTGTCCTGGCGGTCAGGGCATGCAGGGAGTGGCGCCCCTTTCGTCGTGCTCCTGGTGCCTCAAGGTGGGGAACCCCTTGTCCATGAGTTCGAGCAGTAGCATGGCCAGGGTCAGGTCCCGCTTGTTGGCCAGGTGCAGTTCTTCGGCCAGAAAGCTCTTGAGCAGGGTCGCGTTTTCCGAGAATCGTCGGGAGCGCCCCTCGCCTGGTCCCAGGTAGACGTATTCCAGCAGGCAAAGCAGGTGGTACTTCCACTCCTCGCTGTAGTGCAGGTGATAGTCCAATATCTCCCGCACCAGGACGATGCCGTGCAGCAGGCCGTCGAGGCTGGAATAGTCCCGGCTCCAGATGTCACCGTCCCGGATGTTGGGATGCACACCGGGGGGTGGATGTGGCTGTTGCCCGGGCATACCTTGGGTCGCAAAGGACTTCCTGGCTCGATAGTCCGCCAGGGAAAGGACCTGTGCCATGTTCGTCTCCTTCCGGCCCGGTTTCCGTGATGCCCGTACTCTCGGGCGGGCACCGCCGGGGCCGGTGTACACTTTCATTCGACCGGTTCGGGGAAAACATTACCTTGTCCTGCGCGGAAAAGGGGAACGGCAAGGAACCGTGGTAGACGCAGCGCTCGCCAGCGTTGTCCAATGATCGCGGGTCTTTTCACGACAGCGGATTTGATTTACAAGACGCCCAGGAGCCTGCCATGCAAAACAATCTCTGCATTCATGGTCATTTCTATCAGCCCCCCCGCGAGGACCCCTGGTTGCGGGAGGTGCTGCCCGAGGGCAGCGCGGCACCGGGCCTGCACTGGAACGAACGCATCGGTCGCGAAAGCTACGGACCGTTGGCCTGGGCGCGCCGTACCGACGGAGAGGGCAGGATCATCGAGATCATCAACTGCTACGCCTGGATCAGCTTCAACCTCGGTCCGACCTTGCTTTCCTGGATGGAGCGCGGTGACCCGTCCACCTATGCCAGGGTCCAGGAGGGAGACGCCCAGAGCGTGGTACGTTGGGGTCATGGCAACGCCATTGCCCAGATTTATCACCACATTATCATGCCCCTGGCCTCGCCCCTGGATAAGGAGGTGGAAACAGCCTGGGGTCTGGACGACTTCCAGGCGCGGTTCAGACGACCGGCCGAGGGCATGTGGCTCTCCGAGGCGGCGGTGGACACGGCGAGCCTGGATGTGCTGGCCAGGGCCGGAGTCAGGTTCGTGATCCTCGCCCCCCGTCAGGCCAAGGCCGTGGCTCCGTTGGAGCAGGAAGCCTGGACGCCGGTGGCCGAGTACGAACTGGACGTTTCGCGCCCCTACAGAGTGGATCTGCCGTCTGGGAGGAGCATGGCGGTGTTCTTCTACCACGGCCCCCTTTCCCAGGCCGTGGCCTTCGAGCGCCTGTTGGAGAACGGTGAGAACTTCTGGCAGCGCATCTCGTCGTACTTCCGCGAGCGCGGCAGCGCCGCTACAAGCCTGCTTTCCCTGGCCACCGACGGCGAGACCTATGGCCACCACTTCGCCTTCGGCGAAATGGCCCTGGCCTATGTCCTGGCCCAGACCTTGTTCGGCCGCGACGACATCAGACTGACCAACTTCGCCGCATTTTTGGAGGAGCGCCCCCCAACCATGCGCGTCAGGCTGCACGAGCCCTCGTCCTGGAGCTGCGTGCATGGGGTGGAGCGCTGGCGCACGGATTGCGGCTGCACCACCGGGGGGCATCCTGGCTGGCACCAGCGCTGGCGCGGCCCCCTGCGAGAGGGGCTGGACAGGCTCAAGCTGGGCTTTGACAAACATTTCTTCGCCAGAGGCAAGAACCTGTTCCTGGATCCCAAGCAGGCGTTGCTGACCTATGGCAAGGTCCTGGCCGGAACCCTGGATCAGGAGACCTTTGCCCAGAGGCAGTTCCGCGGGAAGCTCGACGCGGCCGAGCGCCAGACGGCCTGGCGCTTGCTGGGCATGCAGCAGTGGGGGTTGGCCTCCATGGCCAGTTGCGCCTGGTTCTTCGACGAGATTTCGCGCATCGAGCCGCTCAACGGCCTGACCTACGCCCTGCGCGCCATGGAACTCTGCCAGGCAACGGGCGGTCCCTCCCTGGAGGAGCAGGAATCAGGGCTCTGCGCCGCGCTGGAGCGCGCCAAGTCCAATTATCAGGACAAGGGTACGGGCAAGGACCTCTACTACAACGAGGTGCGCCCCAGACTGGAAACGCCGGACAGCATCGGCGCCCAGGCCCTGCTCAAGCTTTGGGCCCAGGGGCATGCGCCGTCGCGCAAGAAACGCGAGGTGTCCTGGCATGGCGTGCGTGCCTCGGTCTGGAGCGAGAACGGGGCCAAGGCCGGCGTGCAGGAAGGAAAACTGGCCCTGCTCTGGCGACACGAGCAGGAGGAGGACCGTTATTTCTGGCGCTGGAAGCGGGGGCAGGGCAACGATCCGCTCAAGGATGTCATCGCGGTGGTTCCGGAGGCTGGCACGATCGCTGCAGGCAAGCAACTACAGGCCTTCAGACCCGAGGCCCTGCCCTGGAACAAGCTCCAGGCACTGGCCTTGGATCTGGTGGAAAACGCCAACCAGCGGGAGTGGGAAGAGCAGTGCGCCCGGTTGCGGGCAGTGCCCAGGCTGTTCCTCCCCTGGCAGGAATCGCAGACCACCCAGAACCGGCGGGAGTATTGGGTCCGGCTCTGGCCGGTGCTGGCCTGGCTCTATGTCATGGGATTCGACCTGCCCCAGGGCGGCGCGCCAGGGGTCCCGCAAAAGCCCAATGGGCTGATGGCCGCTTCGACGGGATGCCTGATCGACTTCCTGGCCAGTGAAGGGAGGGATCATCCGGATCGCGCACTCGTGGGTGGCCGTGTCGTGGAGCACGTGCTCCAGCTGTTGCACGGTTCGCCGCCATTGTGGACAAGTGCCATCAAGATGGTGGAGCGCTGCCGGGAGATCGAATTGCAAGTGGACTGGTGGTCGGTGCAGAACAAGGTCTGGGCCTTGGGACTGGACGCCCCCCAGGCCAGAACTTTGGCCGAAGGCTTGGACTTCAAGGTTTGAGATTCTCGATGGCGAAGGTGATGGGTTGATATCGGTCTTGGGCAGAGGAATGGGGTGTTCCAACTTTGGGATGTCCTGGGCGCGGCTGGTCTGCCTGGTGCTGCCGTTGTGGCTGCTGGTGGGCTGCGCCAAGAAGGAGGTCGGGGACCCCACCAGGACCAGACCGCTCAAGGCCAAGGAGATCGTGGGCCTGGTCAGTCGGACGGACTTCACGCCCCTGCCCGCGGTGGAGGCTCTGGAGGTGCTGGGCGCCGGGGAATTCCGCGAGGCGGAGCCGTGGCCTTTACCCGAATCCGAGGTGCCTCTCTGTCCAGGGCAGCGCTATCGGTTGCACCGCCCCGGGCGCTTGGTCAGGGGCGACCTGCTGCACGCCCTGGGCATGAGCATTGTGCTGCGTGGCACCTCCCCCAGCGCCGAGAGCCTCACGGAACGCATTTCCATCAACAGGGCCGTACCCCTGACCATGCATCTGGAGCACCCTCCCATGCGCGACCCCGTGACCGGCGAGGTCAGCACCAGCACCCAGATGCAGATTCTGGGCTGCATGGACCAGCAGTCCGACGCCGTGTACCAGTTCACCTCGGACTGGGAGCGCGTGGCCGGCCCCTGGCGGATGCGCCTGTATTACCAGGGGCGGGAGTTGGCCCGAGCCGACTTTTCCGTGGTCGGGGGGCGCGAGCCCGATGCGGTGCCAGGGGAGGAACTCCTGGGCGAGACGGCTGACCTGCGGGTCTGGATCGGCAAGGCCAGGCAAGGGGCAAAGCAAAAAGCCGTCCTGGCGGACAGGGGCGCCCGGGCCTGGTTCGTGATCGTATCCTCGAACATCCATCTGGAGAACGCCCGGCGTGATGCTTCGTCGTTGCGGGAAAGGGGCTATCCCGCCGATGTGGGGCAGCACAAGGACCCTAGATCAGGACGTATCTGGCATACGGTCCGACTCGGCGGCTTTGGCCGGCTGCAGGAGGCCAGACAGGCAGCGGCGCGGTTTCGGGAGCGCGAGGGGCGGGACGCCTGGGTGGCGGTGCGCGCCGTGACTCCAAGGCAGGCGGAAACCGTCGCGGAAAGTGCTTGGGAAAGCGCGGCGGCAGGAGATGACGTGCGTTTCGCCCTGCAGGCCGCGGCCTTCCAGGGAGCCGAGAATGCGCGCAAGGACGCGGCCCTGCTCAAGGAAAAGGGCTGGCCGGCGAGCGTGATCCTCAAGCGCACGGACGACGGCCGGCTGTGGCACACGGTGCGGGTGGGCTGGTACGCCACGCGCTCCGAGGCCGAGGCAGTGGCCGCGCGCTTCATGCAGGGCGAGCAGCGACAGGTGCTGCTGTTGCAGGTGCAGTAAGCCTCAGCCTGCCGCCTCCTTCAACTCCTCCTGAATGGCGCGCAGCATGGCATCGATGTCCAGGGGTTTGGCAAAGGTCTTGACCGCGCCGAACATACGCGCCAGTTCGAGGTTGCACTCCGGGGAGAGCCTGGGCGCGCCACCGGAGATGGCAAGCACCTTGACCTTGGGGTTCAGGGCGTGGAGTTCCTTGATCAACGAGAGCCCTTCCTTTTCGGGCATGAGGATGTCGGTGATCACCAGATCAATGGACCGCTCGCGGTACATGGAGAGTGCCTCCACGCCGTTTGCGGCACTACATGCCTCGTAACCTTCGAGGGTCAGCGTCTCCACGAGCATGGAGCGTATTTGCGTGTCGTCTTCCACTACGAGAATGCGGGGCATGAGTTCTCCTGCGTCTGGGCGTGCGCGAGGTGGAACGGTCAGGACCGCTCCAGCACTTCCTTGACCGAGGCAAGCAGCTCGGCCATGTCCACGGGCTTGGAAAAGGTCTTCACGGCACCCAGGGCGTTGGCCGTGCCGAGGAGGTAATCGCCCCTGATGTTGGCGCTGCCCCCGGAGATGGCGATGATCTTGACGCCTGGGAATTCCCGCCGCAGGGCGTGGATGGTCTCAACGCCGTCCTGTTCCGGCATGATGATGTCGGTGATCACCAAGTCTGCCGGGGAGTTGCGAAACAGGGCCACGGCCTCCCGGCCGTTGGTCGCCTCGATGACGTCGTAGCCCTCCTGGGCCAGGGTTTCGCTGAGCATGCCACGTACCTGGGGGTCGTCTTCTACGAGAATGAGCCTTGGCATATCTCCTCCCTTGCTGCGGATTCCAGTACCTGACGGATGATCCGGGCCAGCTGATCCTCCACCACGGGTTTCATGACGAATTCCTTGATGCCGATGTTCTTGACGAATTCTGGGGTTACGGTTTCGGCGTAGCCTGTCACCAGGATAATGGGAAGATTCTTGCGAATGGCGAGCAGTTTGCGGGCCAGTTCCGTGCCCGTGAGGTAGGGCATGGTCTGGTCTGTGATCAGGACATCGAAAGCGTTGGGGTCTTCCATGAAGCGCTGCAACGCGGTGTGAGGCGAGGTCAACGCGGTGACCTTGTAGCCCAGTTGCGTGAGCATCTCGTAGGCCATGTCCACGAGGATGGGCTCGTCGTCCACGAACAGGATGTGCTCGTGCCCGGTTGGGCAGCTGTACTCCCCGTTGCCCGTGTGGTCGGCCGCCTCAAGTTTTCTGGGCAGCAGCACGTGGAAGGTCGTGCCCTTGCCCGGAGCACTCTCCACCTGAATGCTCCCACCGTGGCTCTGGACGATGCCGTGGACCACGGAGAGCCCCATGCCGGTGCCCTCGCCGGGTTTTTTGGTTGTGAAAAAGGGGTCGAAGATCTGCTCGATGATCGTGGGATCGATGCCGTGCCCGGTGTCGCTGACAGCGAGTTCCAGATACTGGCCGACGCGGTGCTCCGGATTGTGGGCAGCGTTCTCGGGGTTGATGCTCACGGGTTTGAGGGTCATGTCCAGGATACCCCCCGAGTTTTGCATGGCGTGCATGGCGTTGGTGCAGAGGTTCATGAGCACCTGGTGGATCTGGGTGGGGTCGCCGACGATGACGTCTTTTCCTTCCTCCAACTCCTGGGCCACGTTGAGTCGGAGTTCTATGGTGGCGGGGAGCGTAGCCCTGAGCATCTTGCCCACTTCCTTGAACAGGGCGCAGAGGTTGACGGGTTTCATCTCCTTGTCGGTCTGCCGGCTGAAGGTAAGGATCTGGCGCACGAGATCCGAGGCGCGCATGCCGGCGGACTGGATCTGCAGGAGATATTCCTTGATCTTGGACTCGTCCGGCGCCTGCTTCAGGGCGAGGCGGATGAAGCCCAGGATGGCGAAGATCATGTTGTTGAAGTCGTGGGCGATGCCGCCGGCCAGGGTGCCCAGGGCTTGCATCTTCTGGGCCTGGCGGAAGTGCCGCTCCATGCGGGCGCGTTCAGCCTCGGCCTGCTTGCGTTCCGTGATGTCCACGGCCACGCCGAGGACCTGATCCTTGCCCGTCAGGGGCAGCTTGGTGGTGGCGTGGATGCGTTTTTCCCCCTTGTGGTTGGTGACCACACGCTGGGGTATGAAAATGGGTTTCTGCGAGTCCAGCACGTCCAGGTCTTCCGCTCTGAAGATGGAGGTCTCGTCCTCGTTGGGGTTGAAGAACTCACCGCTCTTGCCCACAAGTTCGGCTGGGCTGGCGCCGTAGAGTTCGGCCATGGCCTTGTTCGCGAGCACGAAGCGGCCTTCGCGGTCCTTGACGAAGATGGGGCTGGGCACGGTGTCGATGATCTGGTTGAGGAAGGCGCGATGATCCCTTAGTTCCTGCTCGGCCTTACGGCGTTCGGTGATGTCGATGAGTGAGACATGGACCTTACTCAGGTTGTGCTCCGCGCCGGGGGCCACGCTAAGGTGGATGGAGACATGCCTGATCTCGCCGCCGAGGGTGAGGTGTTCGGTTTCGCTCTCGAAAATCCGTTTGCCTTCGGCCAGGGCGATGAGTTCCTCCTTGAAGACTTCCAGTGACCCTTCGGTGAAGACGTTCTGCAGGTTTTGGAGCAGCTCGCGTTTTTCCCGCGCCTTGAACAGTTTGAGGGTGGCAAGGTTCACATCCACCAGTTCCACGAGTCCGGCGCAATGGGATACGGCCTCGGGGTGGGCGTCGAAAAAGGCACGGAAGTCGTTAACGCCCTGGGCGCGCAGGTGGTTGAAAAAGTTGTTGACCTGGGTGAAGTCCTCCTCCCAGAGCGAGATGGGTGAGTCCTCGAACAGGCTCTTGTAGCGGCGCTCGCTCTCGCGCAGGGCGTGCTGGGCTATGCGCCGACGGGTGATGTCGCGCCCCACGGCCTGATACTCGGTGAGCCTGCCCTGCATGTCGTAGACCGCGCGGTGTGTCCAGTGTTGCCAGCGCAGTTCCCCGCCCTCCATGATCACCTGATGCTCGAAGGATGTGACGGGTTTTTCCGGGCTCAGGGAGGCTATGTGCTGGTTGATGAGCCGGATGTCCTCCTCGGGGATGTGGGGGATGAAGTTGCGGTTGATGAGTTCGTGGCGGTTCTTGTTGAAGTAACGGGCATAGGCTTCGTTGACGTAGGAGAGTCTGCCGTCGGGCAGATAGCGGCAGATCAGCTCGGTCTGGTCCTCGAGAATGGCGCGGTAGCGGGCTTCGCTTTCACGCAGGGCCTTGAGGGCCTTTTCGCTTTCCGTGATGTCGCGGGTAAAGATGGCCACGCGGGTGGTGTTGGTGCGTTCCTCGAAAAAGGGAAACAGCCTGTGGCCATAGGTGACGCCGTGATATTCGTCCTTGAACTGAATGGGTTTGCGGGTTTCCAGGGCATGGTTTAGCCAGCGTTTGCGTTTGGCCGTCAACTCCTGGGGCAGGAGGTCGAAAATGTTGACGCCCTGGGTGTCCTCCACACCCCGTCGCAGGCGCATGGCGCCGGCTTCGTTGACGGCCAGGATGGTGCCCACGGAGTCCAGGATCATCACCGTGTCCGAGGAGGCATTGAGCACGGCTTTTGCCTGGAGTTTGGCCTCGGCGAGTTCGTCGCGCAGGCGTTCCAGGGAGACCTGCCCCGCGAGCAACTCTTCGATGCGTCGCTCAAGGGTTTGTTTTTCGGTCAAGAGTATGTCGACGGAGGGTTGCTGTTGTTCCACGATTTCCTCGGCTAGGTTCGGCAGCGTACCTGCCCAAAGCCTGAATGGTTACGATCGGTTCCCTTCTGTCTCCCGCTTCCCAATCGCGGACTGTGCAGCGGGTGCGATGGACAGGCCTTGCCGCGCGACCTTGCTCCCATAACTACATAACTCTGATAAAAAGTGCATCAAAATAGTTTGCGGATCAATTTGTACAGCACGAGCAGCGCTATGATCACGCCGACCACGGCCAGCCATTCGAGAGCCGCGTCCCAGTTGCTCCAGGCCTCGGTGCTCTCCAAGGGGTGCTGCGGCTTGAAATAATATGGATTCTCCTGGATCATTCATCCCTCTACACGATGGCCCGAGAGTCTCTTCGACATACTTCCAGTCGGCCTGACAGGGCACGAATTGTTCCCAATGATGCGCAGACCCTCTTGATTCGCGTGCCTTCCTGGCGCGCGCATGCTGTTTTCAATCAGTCCGCTCAGGGCATCAGGGCAGTGGACGCCTCACGCGAGAACGGATTTTTTATAAACCTGCCACGAATGAGCCACTCTCGTGCATTACTCCAGAAAATAACCAGGATTCGTTTCCCTGGCAATGGGGGTGCCAGGATACGGAGCCACTGTAAAGGGATGCCGTCTGAATGCCGTGCTTCTGGACGGTCATGGATTTCTGGACTATGATCTCAATACGGGGGGTAATGTCGGAACATGACAAGGAAGGTCTTATTCGAATGAGCGCCTCACTCATTCAGCACGGTCCAGAGGACCGTGTCAAGGGAGTGTTTTCCACCACGGTCAAGGCTTCCATCGGCTTTGGCCACACCAAGCGGAAAAAACCACAATTGTTCTACGTCTATGTAGAGGAGCTGGAAGGCGGCCGGGTGAGCATTCAGCCCCTGAACAAGCACTTCGTTCCTTCCGGTGAAGTTCAGTATCTTTCCAAGGAAGAATTGCTAAGCGACTATATTCCCGAGCCAGAAGTCTACATGGCCAAGGTCTATCCGGCCATTCAGCAGGTCACCGCAAGTATCGCCAGCGGAGAAATGCATTACAAGAAGGGCCAGCTGTTCAGCGCCGAGTATGAATTCAAGAATGCCCTGCGCATTGACGAGGAAAACATCCGCGCCACCTTCGGCTTGGGGCTCACCTATCTCGACAGGGGGGAGAAGGAAAAGGGGGATCTGGTCTTCCGGCGCATCGTGAAGCTCAAGGCTGCCTTCGAGTCTCGACACAAGCACTTGTTCAACGAGTTCGGCATCAAGTTACGTAAAAACAAGATGTACAGCCAGGCACTGAAGTATTATGCCAGGGCGTTCCAGTTCACCAAGGACGACGAGCACCTATTCTACAACATGAGCAGGACGCTTTACGAGAAGGGGAGCTACGTCACCGCCCTGAAGTTCGTGGAAAAGGCTGTATCCCTGAAACCCGATTTCAATCTGGCGAATCAACTCCTGGAAATCCTCCAGCGCAAGCTCGGCATAAGCAAGAAGGGGAAAGGAAAAGGCAAGGCGCAGCATGTTTCGGAGGAGTCTTACTATAAGGTTGACATATAACGAATTGATGCATCAATGTATGCAATGCATCGCGCTGGACTTGTACATGTGCATCGTTGTAGCTGGGGCCATTGAGTGAAGCGAGTGGTCTTCAACGATAGGTAGTCGCAGTTCGTCTTGGACATCGAAACGGGAGTCAGACATGGATTTCAAGGGATTGAATTTCTTTGGCCATTATCTTCTGGACAAGAATATCATCACCGGGGATCAGCTGGCGGAGGCCATAGCCTTTCAGGAAGAGTCCAACAGACGCATCGGCGATATCGCCCAGGAGCGCGGCTACCTGAGCAAGGATCAGACGGTGTTCATCTTCGATGAACAGAAGCGTGTGGACAGGCCTTTCGGTGCAATTGCCTTGGAACACAGGCTGCTCACCAGAGGACAGCTCGACGATCTGCTTTTCGCCCAGACTGTGTTCAGCACCCACCTGGGCGAGGCTCTGCTGATGAAGGGGTACATCACTCCGGAGCAGTTCTCCAGTGAACTGGAGTTCTTCAGGGAAGAACAGCGGGAGCGGGAGGAAAACCTGAACCGTATCTTGCGGAACTTCAAGGAAAAGGCGATATACGAGGCCATGATCGGCTCCGTATGCAAGGCGTTCATGCGCTTTTCCGGGCGATTCCTCAAGATCGAGGCATTGTGTTCCAAGGAACCAAGGCCCTATGATCTGCGGTTCGAGGTGCGGGTTCAGACCGTTGAGAAAGGAGAGGTGCTCTGCATCACGTTCCTCTCCAAACAGCTTGCCGCTGAGTTCCATGGCGGATTCAACGGACAGACCGCACCGTGCGAGGGAGAATGCGTTCGGAAGATGCTCGATTTTTTCGCCGTCATAGAGCGTTACTTGTGCCAGTCTTGCAAGGAACTTGGGCTGCACGTCTCGGGTAGTGCCTCGACCGGCGAGGAACAGGGCGGCATGGTACTGGCGCATGAGACCGATCTTTTCGTCCAGCTGACCACCCCTGCGGGTCCCATGACTCTGCAGGCCTGCGTCGAGCGCGGGAAGGATCGCTCCCCGTGCAAGAACCCCGATACTATGCGTTGAGCGGATACGTGCATGAATACGCACCAGACACAGGACAGGGAGTTGTTACGCGGGGTTTTTTCCTCCCGCGAGAGCGCCGTCATCGGTACGGGTGCCACGCGGCGCAGGGT
This sequence comes from uncultured Desulfovibrionaceae bacterium, assembly GCA_964609625.1. GTDB lineage: Bacteria > Desulfobacterota > Desulfovibrionia > Desulfovibrionales > Desulfovibrionaceae. The sequence goes on along the minus strand of CAZSRS010000033.1, from coordinate 18,087 downwards.
GGACAAGACCGTCTATTATTACGCCGAGGAATCCAAAGAGGGACAGGTGGCGCTCAGACCCTTGAATGACAAGTGGGTACCGCAGGGGCGGGCCGAGATCGTGGAACTCGAATTCTTCATTCAGAAATATCAGCCTGAACCGGATATCTATAAAACGCAGACCCTGCCGGCCATTCGGGAGATGAACAAGACTCTGGCCAAGGCCGAGCGCTTGCGCTCCCAGGGGCAGCCCTACAGCGCGGAATACGAGTTCAAGAACGCTTTGGAAATCGACTCGGAAAACGTTCGGGGCAATTTCGGTCTGGGGCTGACCTATCTCGATCAAGGCAAGAACGAAGAGGCGCATGGCGTGCTCAAGAAGCTGGTCAAGCTCGACGAGGCCTTCACCCCGGAAAACAAACACTTGTTCAACGAGTTCGGCATCAAGCTGCGCAAGAACGGCATGTTCGACCAGGCGCTTTCCTATTACGCCAGCGCCTACAAGTTGGCCAGCGACGACGAAAACCTCTGCTACAACATCGCGCGGACATTGTACGAGAAGGGGGATCTGGACAACTGCGAGATCTACCTGAACAAGGCCCTGCATCTGCGTCCTGGTTTTCCGGAGGCAGTGGGAATGCTCAATGCGGTGCGAAAATACAAGGCGGAGAGGGACGGGTCTTGATCCTCCGCCTGGCGCCAATGTCCGTGCGCAGGGCTCAGTCCGTGGTCGAGGGGATCAGAAGCTTTTGCCCCAGACTGAGCACGTCGGACTTGGAAAGGTTGTTTGCCGCGAGGAGTTCCTGCTCGCTGAGGCCGTGCTTCCGGGCCAGCGCCCAGATGGTGTCTCCGGGGCGGACCCTGTATTCCGCGGTCCGGAGCACGCTCCCCGATGCCGCGGGCACGGGAGTGGGGGGCTGCGTCCTGGAGACGGCTGCCACAGGGGTGGTTCCAGGGATGACGAGCTTTTGACCGATCTGCAAGACGTCTTTCTTGGTCAGTCTGTTGGCTTCGAGCATGGCGCTTTCGCTGACGCCGTGCTTCTTGGCGATGGTCCAGACGGTATCGCCGGATTTCACGACATAGGTGCCGGCCTGGGGCGTAAGCTTCCGCACGGTCTGGGCCGGCGCGGCCTGTTTCTGATCCGGGGCGGCAGCAGCCATGTCCCTGGAGCGGACTGTCTCGGTCTGCTTTTGCTGCGGTGTGTCATCGATCTGCTTCCGGGCCTGAGGAGATTCAGCCTGTTCAAACTCCGGGGCTGGAGGCGCGGCCGCGACCTCCACGCGCCTGCTCTCGCCGCTGTCCTTCACGGCGTCGGAGCCCGGGACCCTGAGCTTTTGGCCGATGCTCAGGGTGTGTTTCTTCTGCAGGTTGTTGGCGGCGAGCATGGCGCTTTCGCTGATGTTGTGCTTCCTGGCGATGCTCCAAACCGAGTCGCCGGACTTGACCACATAGGTCTTGTCCCAGTTTTTCGGAGCAGGCGCGGCGGGTGCGGGTTGGCCGGCGTCGGCCGTGGCGGTGGCGGCGCCCCCGGTACCTGGGATGACAAGTTTCTGCCCGATGTGCAGGACGCTGGGGCGGGCGATATTGTTGGCGCTCATGATAGCGCTTACGGAAACGCCGTATTTCTGGGCCAGGGCCGAGAGGGTGTCGCCGCTCTTGACCTTGTGCACCGTGCCCTGGGCCAGGACCTTTTTGTGTTCTTGCACGCGCTGGGCAAAGACCTTGGCCTCGTCGGCGTCGAGGATCACGCGGCGGGCTCCGATGAAACGAGCGGTATGATAGGCGTCGAAGGCGTCGTCGATGCTCACGGGACGCCCCGTGCGGGGGCTGTGGATCATTTTGCCGTCGCCCATGTAGATGGTGGCGTGGGTGGAAGTTCGTGACCCAAGACGGCGGGTGTAGATGATCAGGTCACCGGGCTTGAGTTCCTCCTTGGAGATGGGGATGCCTACGTTGAGTTGTTGTCCTGAACTGCGGGGCAGTTTGATGCCGTGTTGGGCAAAGACCCAACTGCTGAAGCCGGCACAGTCAAAGCCGGTATCCGGGGAATTCCCACCGTAGCGGTACATGACGCCGAGCTGGGTTTTGGCGGTCTCGAGGATACTTTGGGCCAGGTCCATCCGGGCCCGCTCTTCGCTCACTTCCTTGAAGGCGTTGATGTCGAAGTTCCCCAATTCCGGAAGCCTGGAGACGGCATCGGAGTCGGAGGACGCGGGGTCGTCGAGGGTCGCCGACCGATGTGTGGTGGCGCAACCGGTGGCAAACGCCAGTGTCAGGGCGAGAAGCGGAAGCAACGAGAAACGGAGAAAGAAAGCCAGACTGTATTCGGGTGTGCGTTGGGAAACCAGGGAAGAGGAAAACACGAGTTCAGGACTCCATGGGGGTTGTTTGTGCCCGCCCGGAGATCGCAGGAGAAAAGAAAGGAAGACGAGATGGCGGGCGTGATCGATAATGCTGTGGTCATGGACTTATCAGCAGCCGTGGAGGCTTGGCAAGAGGCGAATCATTACAAATTCTCCAGAAATGGTGATTTCTTCCTGCGTTGGTGACGCTCTTCATGGAGTCATGTTCTCCTGCAGTCACACCGCTCTGCAAGGGGCATGCCGCGCTCCTGCGCACCTTGTGAACCAGGGAGGTCTGGTCCAGGCTCGACAGTGCTCCATGCGCCGCAGGGTTGTGCCTCTGTCGCGGTTCAGTAGGGTGAGGAACTGCGGGATATCCGCATGCGGCGTCTGGGCGGGAGTGTCAAATTGCCGGCAGGACTGGATCGCCGCGGTCGCCCCATGCGGGTCTCACCGCGGGGTGTATTCAGGATCGGGCAAAGAGCCTTTGTCCCGCCACTCCCGTAGCCAGATGTCGAAGTTTTCGGCCGCACGCGCCGCATACAGGCTCTTGCGCATTTTTTTCCGAGCCTTTTGCGCGAGGTCGGGGGAAAGACCGAAATTGACATTGGAGGGTTGGAAGTGTTTGGCCGGCCGACGTAGGTGGCCGAGCAACGCGCCCAAGGCCGTTTCTTCCGGGGGCGGCGGCAGGTGTTTCCCGGTCAGTCGCGCGGCGAGCAGCAGACCGAGCCAGAGTCCGCAGGCCGCGGACTCCACGTAGCCCTCCACACCCGTGATCTGCCCGGCCAGATGGATGGAGGGTCGCGCTATGAGTTCCAGGGACGGTCCAAGGACCTGGGGCGCGTTGACAAAGGTGTTGCGGTGCATGCTACCCAGGCGCACGAACTCGGCATGCTCCAGTCCGGGCACCAGCCGGAAGACACGCTCCTGCTCCGGGTAGGTCAGCTTGGTCTGGCAGCCCACCAGGTTGAGCATGCCGCGCGTGGCGTTCTCCGGCCGCAGTTGCAGCACGGCAAAGGGGCGCCTGCCGCTGCGTGGATCAACCAGCCCCACCGGCTTGAGCGGGCCATAGGCCAGGGTCAGCTCCCCGCGTTCGGCAAGAGTTTCCACGGGCATGCAGCCCTCGAAGTGCAACTCCTTTTCGAACTCACGGGCAGGGACCTTCCGCGCCTCCAACAGGGCTTGGTGGAAGGCGTGGTATTCGGCCTCGGTCATGGGGCAGTTGAGGTAGTCGCCCTCTCCCCCTTGCTGCTGCTGGTAGCGCGAGGCCCAGAACACGCGGTCCATGTTCACGGAATCGGTGCTCACGATGGGGGCGATGGCGTCGTAAAAATAGAGATGCTCCTGGCCGAGGAGGGTGGCGAGGCTCTGGCTGAGCGAGTCCGAAGCCAGAGGGCCGGCCGCGACGACCACCTTGTCGAAGCCGACCAGTGTCGGGTCCTGATCTAATTCCTCCAGGGAGGTCAGCTCCCTGCGTTGGACTTCCAGAAGCGGGTGCTCCTGAACCATGCGGGTGACGGCCGCGGCGAAGAGTTCCCTGTCCACGGCCAGGGCTTTGCCCGCCGGGATGCGTGTGGCGTCCGCTGCCCGCATCACGGCGCTTCCCAGGGCACGCATCTCGGCTTTGAGCCGGCCAACGGCGGATTCCGGGTCGTCGGAGCGCAGGGAGTTGGAGCAGACCAGTTCGGCGAGCTGCCCCCCCTGGTGGGCAGGGGTCATGCGCAGGGGGCGCATCTCCAGGATGCGGACCGGGATTCCGGCGCGCGCCAGGGCCAGGGCGCATTCGCTTCCGGCCAGACCGCCGCCCACGACGAGGAGGCGCTGGGTGGTGTTCGAAGGAATGGTCATGGGTGTTGGTTTTCCGGGCGGTTTCGTGGTTGCGTTGCAAGTGCCTGCTAGACCATCCGGAGGGGAATGGCAAGTCTGGCCGTAAGGGCGTGGCTACTGGGTATTCCTGAAAGCCACCCGCATTTTCCGGGGCTTTCTTGACACCAGTGGCGGCAGCAGTATATCTGCCCTATTCTTATACTCTCAGGAAGACAATCATGCGTTCTCATGCGTGATGTGACTGCGCGGGGAAGACACAATTTTCAACAGTAGCAATAATCTCGGGATTCATGGAAGGGAACAGGCAATGACAAATGCCTTGCAACGTTGCTTCACAAATAGTGCTGGCTATCTGGCCAGCATCTACCTCAACAAAACAATCTTCAAGGATATTGGGAAGATGATCAATCTACAGGTGACTCCGGACGAAGGCGTCATGCGTATCGAAGTTCTGCTCAAGGGAGAAAACGAGCCTCTGCAGGTCACTGTGGGCGAATACGAGTGTATCAAGGCCGAAAAGGAGACCCAGGGGGGGCAGTTGGTCCTGCGGCAGATCGAAACTTCCAGGGAATGGATCAACGCAGTGCTGCGGGGCTTCTACCCCGAGGGAGTGAGCATACCCCTGGGAGGACCGGCCTTTGCCCTGGTCAACGGGGTACTCTGAGGCACGGCGCGCTGCGTATTGCCCCGGACTTCGGCATGCCGCCACGGTTAGGCCCGGAGGATATCCAGGCTCTCGCGCGGGCCGAGCGCCTGCTCGAGCGGGAGAGCTTCTCCCAGCGTCTGGTAGAGTATGTGGGGCGCCCCGTTGATTTCGTCATTGCCCGCCTGCCTGCCGGCGTGCGCGGAAAGGTGGACGCGGCCGCATACAGGGCCATGCGGGGAGCCGCTGTCGTTGCCTGTCGCTCCCTGGGTTCCAGGGGAGGCACCTGGAACAGGCTGCACGCCTGTGCCGTGGTGGGCGCCGGCGCAGTGGGAGGACTCTTCGGCCTGCCCGGCCTTGCCGTGGAGTTGCCCATATCCACCTCCCTGATCCTACGCTCCGTGGCACAGATCGCCAGGGCGCAAGGAGAAGACCTATCCGCTCCGGACTCCCGGCTGGCCTGTCTGGAGGTCTTTGCCCTTGGTGGCGATGCCCGGAAAGGCGAGGGCGTCGCTTCACAGTATTTGAACACGAGACTGCTGTTGGCGCAGAATCTGCGTCTGGCTGCTGCCTGGCTGGCCGGCGATGCCGCGGGACTCAAGGCGTCTCCCGCCCTGGTGACCCTGATTCGGAGCATCGCCGCGCGTTTCAGCCTGGTGGTGGAAGAAAAGCTCCTGGCTGGAGCGCTCCCCTTGCTGGGGGCGGCAGGAGGTGCGGCCGTGAACGGCCTGTTTATCGGACTGTATCAGGATAAGGCCGAGGGACATTTCATTTATCGCCGACTGGAGCGGGAATTCGGCGCCCAGGCCGTGGCCGAGGCCTACTCCCGGATTCGGGCGGGGCATCAGGCACCGGAGCGGGAGTAGTTTTCCGTAGGGATTCGCGGTAGCAGGTCCCAGGCACGATACATGGACGCTATCGATTCTTGGTGGTGCGCAGGCACCCCGCAAACCACACGAGGTCTGCATGGCACTGTTCAACCTGTTCAAAAAGAAGCAGGGATCCAGCCGCTCCTATATGCAGGAGGGATTGAAGCTCCTGGAACGGGGCGCGGTGGACGAGGCCCTCGAGCTGCTTGGGCAAGCGAGGGAGCAGGACCAAGCCGGGAACCAGGGAGCGTATGCTTACGGTCTGGCGCTGGTGGAGGCCCTGCGCTTCGAGGATGCCTTGGAAATCGCCGGCGAACTGGAGCGCCAGGCGCCGGATGATCCCGTCGGGCCGCTCCTCGCGGCCAGGGTGTTGAAGGAATTGAGCCGATACGACGAGGCCCTGGAGCAGGTGGAGCAAGCCCTTTCCCGCAAGTCCTCCTTTCTGGAGGCCTGGGTGGTCCAGGCCCAGATCTTGAATGCCCTGGAACGTCCGAAGGAGGCCCTGGAGACGCTGGACACCGTGCTCAACCTGGACAAACGCCACGCCCCGGCCCTGCGTGAGGCTGCCTACGCCGCCTTGTACCTGCGCGACCTGAACAACGCCCGCCGATATTGCTCCGATGCGGTGACGGTCGCTCCCAATGATCCCCGCACCATGGTGTTGCATTCGGTGGTCTCCATGATCGAAGGTAACCTGGAGGCGGCCTTGGACGACCTGGAGGAGGCCCTCGAGGCCAACCCCTATCTGGTGGAGGCTTTCAACCACAAAGGGTACCTGCTGCGGGCCATGGGCAGGGAAGAGGAGGCTGAAGAAGCGCTGCTGCATGCCCTCTCCCTCAATCCACACCGTTCGAGCATCCATTACTATCTCGGCCTGCTCTACGCCCAGTTGAACAGGATGGATGAGGCCACAAAGGCCTTTGACGCCTCGGTGGCCCTGAAACCCGCCCACGGACTGGCCCATCTGAACCGGGCCAAGATCACGAAATACACCGCCGGAGACCCGCACATCCGCACCATGGAAGAGGCCCTACAGCACCGGCACGCGGCCGCCGGATTGAACGCCGTGTACCTGCATTTCGCTCTGGCCAAGGCCCGCGAGGACGTCGGAGACCATGACCGGGCCATTGAACACCTGGCCGTGGGCAACGACCTCAAGCGACGCTCCCTGAACTATTCGCCGGAGGACGATCTGGAAATGTTCAGAAGCGTCAGGGAGAGCTACTCGGCCGCGGTGTTCCCAGGCAGCGAGGAACAGGGGCTGGACAGCGATCTGCCGGTGTTCATCATCGGCATGCCCCGCACGGGCTCGACCCTTGTGGAGCAGATCCTGGACTGTCATCCGGCCTTGGTAGCCGCGGGGGAGACGGGCCTCTTCGGCAGGATACTGAATCTCTCGGGTCGCCCCAGGGATCACGGCGAAAGCATGGCCGCGTATTTGCAGGAGACCGCGGCGGACACCGCGCCCAAATATCTGGACGCCCTGGAGACGGTGGTGCCCTCCACTCCCAAGGCTGCCGCCGCCGAGCGGATCACGGACAAGACTTTGAACAACTATCTCTATCTGGGACTCATCCACATGGGGCTGCCCAGGGCGCGGGTGATCCACTGCCGGCGCTCCCCGTTGGATACCTGTCTTTCCTGCTACAAGAACGTTTTCGACTTCGGCCTGGAGTACACCTACGACCTGCGCACCCTGGGCGAGTACTACCGGGAGTATGACGCGTTGATGCGACACTGGGAGACGGTGCTTCCGGGACGGTGCCTGCATCTGGATTACGAGCGACTGGTGGAGGAGCCCGAGGGCGTGATACGCGAGTTGTTGGAATGGATCGGTCTGGATTTCGACCCTGCCTGCCTGGAGTTCTACAAGAGCAAAAGGATGGTGCAGACCGCCAGCCTGGCCCAGGTACGTCAACCCATCTACAAGGGCTCGGTGGGGCTCTGGCGACGTTATGAACGCCATTTGGCCCCCCTTGTCGAGGCCTTGGGACCACTGGCCGACAAAGGCTGAAGCCGTCCCGCGCGCGACGTGTGGACATGTTCCACGGCGCCCCGTGCAATTGACGCGGCTGCAAAAGCTTTGTAATTCATACATTGCTCTGATATCAGTTGAATATGTACGGCTCCGCTTCCATGGGGTGGAGCAGGGGGGGGCGGCGTCGGCCGTTATCGAAAGCCGTGAGGACATGGTTCCGGGGGGCCGTGTCCAGGCTTGAGGAAGCAGCTGACCGCCTGTGTAGCGTGTGGCGCGGCGGCTGCGGCATGGGGTAATGGTACACCAGCGCGGAGGAGTGGTCTGTCATGGCGCAGATAGATGCCTTTTTCAAGATGCTGCATGAAAATGGAGGTTCGGACCTACACCTTTCCAGCGGTTCGCAACCCATTGTGCGTATCCGCGGCGAGTTGCAGCGCGTCAAGTTCCGCATTTTGGAACATGACGACCTGAAACAGCTGCTCTATGAGATCACGCCTGAAGAAAAGATCAAGGAGTTCGAGGAAACGGGGGACGTGGACTTCGGCTACGAGGTTCCGAACCTGGCACGCTACAGGGTGAACTACTTCCTGCAGAGCCGGGGCATCGCTGCGGCGTTCCGCGAGATTCCGGAGAAGATTCTGACCATCGAGCAGTTGGGCCTGCCCCCCGTGCTCAAGCAACTGGCCATGCTGCCCAAGGGCCTGGTGCTGGTCACCGGCCCCACAGGCAGCGGCAAGTCCACCACCCTGGCCGCTATCGTGGATTACGCCAACAAGATGCGCAAGGATCACATCCTGACCATCGAGGACCCCATAGAATTCGTGCACCAGCCCCAGAACTGCCTGGTGAACCAACGGGAGGTGGGGCGCGACACCAAGAGCTTCAGGGCAGCCTTGCGCGGCGCTCTGCGCGAGGACCCGGACATCATCCTGGTGGGCGAAATGCGCGACCTGGAAACAATCCAGCTGGCGCTGGAGGCGGCGGAAACAGGCCATCTGGTGTTCTCCACGCTGCATACCATTTCCGCCCCCAAAACCATCGATCGCATCATCGAGGTCTTTCCCGGCGATTTGCAGGAACAGATTCGCAACGCCCTGTCCGAGTCCCTGCGTGCCGTGCTCTCCCAGACCCTGTTCAAGCGTATCGACGTACCCGGTCGCGTGGCCGCGCTGGAGTTGCTCCTGGGCATTCCCGCGGTGCGCAACCTGATCCGCGAGAACAAGACCTACCAGCTCAACTCGGTGCTCGAGACCAGCAAAAACAAGGGCATGCAGACCCTGGACGACGAGATACGCAAGTTCTTGGAAAAGAAGATGGTCGACCCTAACGACGCCTACAACAAGTGCGTGGACAAGAAGCGTTTTGTCCAATACCTCACCAAACCTCCAGAGGATTTCACGGAGCAGTAGGCCATGCTGCGCTCACAACTGGATCACCTCATCGGGCAGGTTCTGGACCAGGCACCCCAGACCTCGGACATCATCTTTGCCTCCGGCAAACCTCTGCAGGCAGAGGTGCACGGCAAGCTTACCTCCGTCAAACTCAGACCCGATCTCGGGGAACTCAAGCCCTTTCAGACCGAGGCCGTGGCATATTCGTTGATGGGACAGATCGCGCGCAATTACCGTGAACTGGTCAACCATGGTTCGTGCGATCTGGCCTATCAGTTGCCGGGACGTTCCCGCTTCCGTGTGAACATCTTCCAGCAGCGGGGGTCGATCTCCATCGTCATGCGTCAGCTCTCTTCCAAGGTCCCCACCATCGAGCAACTCAACCTGCCGGGCATCTTCGTGGACATGGCCAGGGAGAAGTTCGGGCTGATCCTGGTCACGGGCGCCACCGGCTCGGGCAAATCCACATCCCTGGCCGCGCTCATCGACCGGATCAACGAGACCAGCCCGGTGCACATCGTGACCCTGGAAGACCCGGTGGAATATGTACACCCGCACAAACAGGCCACCGTGAACCAGCGAGAGATGGGCTCGGACTTCGACACCTTTGCCAACGGCCTGCGGGCCGCCCTGCGTCAGGCGCCCAAGGTCATCCTGGTGGGCGAAATCCGCGACCGCGAGACCATTGAGATCGCCATGTCCGCGGCGGAAACGGGCCACCTGGTCCTGGGCACCCTGCACACCTCGGACGCTGGGCAGACCATCAACCGCATCATCGGCATGTTCGAACTGGCCGAAGAGCGGCTGGTGCGCATCCGGCTGGCGGAGTCACTGAAGTACGTCATCTCGCAACGTCTTCTGCCCCGCGTCGGCGGCGGACGTATCGCCGCATTCGAGGTCCTGCGCAAGAACCTGCGCATCACCGACTGCATCGTCAGCGGCGAGCGCGAGGACAAGACCTTCTACAACGTCATTTCCACCAGCGAGACCTACGGCATGGTCACCTTTGACCAGTACATCTTCGGTTTGTTCGAGAAGGGGTTCATCACCGAGGAAACTTCCATGCTCGGGGCCTCGGACAAGTCGCGGCTGGGGCAGATGATCGACAAGCTCAAAGCCTCGCGGGGTGAAAAGGTCACGGACATCGACGGACTGGTCATCGACGAAGACTACGGGTTCTGACCCCGGAAGGATACACCATGCGCTTCAGTTGCTCCAACTGCCACAAGGAACTGAACATCCCCGACGAGAAACTGCCGGCTACCCCGCGTTTCAAGGTCAAGTGCCCCCATTGCCAGGAGCGCGTGGTCCTGGACAAGAGCGAATCCCTGGACCAGGCGCACAAGGCCATGCCCCCTGCCGATGCTTCGGGCAAGATACCTGAACACGAGGTGCCCGAACATGGGCACCCGCAACTGGAGCCCGAGATATTCCCTCCCGGGGCGCGCATCGTGTTCATAGCCCTGAAGTCCAAACACTGGATAGAGGAGGCCCAGAATTATTTCCAGGAAATGGGCTATTATGAAAGCTATGCCCAGGACGCCCACGAGGCGGTGCTGAAACTTCGGCTCAACGAGTACCATGTACTTCTGGTCGAGGACAGCGAGGACAACCAGCTCGTGTTCGATGAGATCGCCCGCTGGCCGGGCAACCGCCGCCAGCTCCTCAATGTGGTGCTCATCGGCCAGCAGGCGCAGAGCATGGATCCGCAGATCGCCTTCCGCAAGGGCGTGAACACCTACCTGAACATCCACGACACCGAGCGGGGACATGAACTCTTCGGCCTGGTGCTCAAGAGCTACGACGACTACTATCGCTTCCTGCGCCTGGCCCAGGGCGAGGAGCCGGGAGGGGAGTAGGAGCGGGCTCCCGGGAAACGTGCATCGTTCCGCGTCGGGATATCGATGTCGCGTCGCGCACAGGTTTCCTGTATTCGCATGCCGATCGCACCCCACCATGGTGCGGGCCGTAGCACGATCTATTTGGACAAAACCTCGAAACCGAAATTCGGATCGATCTTGCGGCGCAAACCTGTGCCGACGATTTCCAGAATAACCACTTCCGCGATCTTCCAGACGTCCACACCCTGACGGATGCAGCCGGTGAGGCAGGCGTCGCCCCGCCCGAGTGCGGCGTGCATGTGCAGCTTGGGGACTCCGGCCTCGTTGCGGAACAGTGTCCCTACGGCCGCGGCCTCGTGCACCGCGCCCAGGCTTTGCAGCATGGGGGTGATGGGGGTTGCCCGGCCGTCTTCGGGCCCGACCACCACCTTGCCGCCGCCGATGCCCCCCAGCATGGCGCAGAGTCCGGCCCTGATGTTCTGCTCCTTGGCAAAGCTCTCGATGCAGTCGGGTATGCGGTCTCCGTCTTCCAGGCGGAGCACGAAGATCCGTCCGATTTCGCCTTGTGCTGCTTGCATCGTCAGTTCTCCTCGGTTTGTTTGAGGTGCGTGGACGTGAGCCCCATGTCGTCCAGAATGGTGTACAGCGCCGGCACCACAAGAAGCACCAGCACGGTGGAGGCCAGCAGCCCGAACACGATGCTCACTGCCAGGGGAATGAGGACCTGGGCTTGCAGGCTGCGCTCCAGCAGCAGGGGGGCCAAGCCAAGAATGGTTGTCGCGCTGGTGAGCAGGATGGCCCGGAAGCGTTCCCTGCTGGCCAGGGGCGCGGCCTGCCTGGCGCTCAGCCCCTCGGCCATGCGCATTTTCAGGAATTGCACCAGCAGGATGGAGTCGTTGACCACCACACCAGCCAGGGAAACGAAGCCCATGATGCCGGGCATGGTCAGGACGTGCCCCATGATCAGGTGCCCCCAGATCACGCCGATTCCGGCCAGCGGGATGGCCAGGATGATCACGAAGGGTTCGATGTAGCTCTTGAACTGGAAGCTGAGCAGCACGAAGATGCCGAAGATGCCTACGAGCAGAGCCTTTTTCAGGGAATTTTGCGTCTTCTGGCCTTCCTTGGCCTGTCCTTCGAGAGTGATGCGCAGATCCGGGTAGTTTTCCATCAGTTGGGGGAGGAACCTGGCCCTGGTGTCGGCTATGATGGCATTGGCGTTGCCGTATCGGGTGTCCACCTCACCCTTGATGGTCACCGTGCGCTGGGAGTTGATCCGGGTGATGCGGGCCCAGCCGTGCCCCTCGTGCAGGGTGACCACCGCGCTCAACGGAATCTGTTTGCCCGCGGGAGTGGTGATGTGGAAGTTTTCCAGGTCGGCCAGGGAGTTTTGGTCCCTGGCCGCGAGCCGCACATCGATTTCGTAGGACTCCGAGCCGACCTGAACCTCCGCCGCCGTGATGCCGTGGAAAGCGGCGCGCAACTGCCTGGCTATGGCCTGGCCGTCGAGGCCCAGGACCATGGCGCCTTCGCGCAGACGCACCACGGCTTCGGGTTTGCCGGGCCTGAGGTCGTCGTGGAGGTCCGTGACGCCAGTGTAGGTGTGGAGCCAGTCCATGAGTTCCAGGGAGGCCTGTTTCAACCGGAGCAGATCCTCCCCTTGCACGCGAATTTCAATGGCCAGGCCCGCGGGGCCGAGGACAGGCTGTTTGTAGGTGATGCTGATGACATCGGGCACGCTTCCCACTTCCCTACGCCAGACTTCGGCCACTGCGTCGAGGGTCGCGTTGCGCTGCTCGGCCTTGAGCAGATCGGCGACCACCGTGACCACATGGGGACCGGACTCACCCGCGTCGGCGTTGAGGTTGTACTGCACGCTGACGTCCTTCACCAGGCTGGGGTGTTTGCCGTCGAGCTGCGGTTGCAGGGGAGTGAAATGCTTGTCCGTGCGTTCCAGTGCCGCGACCACGCGTTCCGCCACGGCCTCGGTGTACGTGAGGGGCGTGCCCTGGGGGAGCAGGATGCGCGCCATGAGCACGTCGCCGTCAACGTCTGGGAATGCCGCTGTTTTCAGGAAGCCGGAAGCGAGCATGCCCACGGAGCAAAGGAACAGGGAGAGCACCAGGCCGATGAACAGGTAGCGCCAGGAAACGGCCAGATCCACCAGGCGGCCCAGGATAGTTTCACGTACCCATTCCAGCCCGGCGTCGAAGCGGCGGCGGAAGGCGCTTTGAGGGGCGTTTTCCTTGCCTCCGAGGGAGTGCGCCAGGTGATGGGGCAGGATGAAGAAGGCCTCCACCAGGCTCACGCTCAAGGTCAGCAAGAGTACCACGGGCATGACCCACATGACCTTGCCGATGTCGCCCTCGATGTACACGGCGATGGAACCGAACACGAACATGGTGGTGAGGAAAGAGGAGAGCACACCGGGCAGTACTTCGGCGGTTCCGCTGACCGCGGCGTCCAGGGCCTTCTTGCCCCTGGCCAGATGCGCCGCGATGTTCTCCGCGATGACGATGGAGTCGTCCATGATCAGTCCGATGGCCAGGAGCAGGCCCACCATGGTCAGCATGTTCAGGGAGAAATCGATCTGCTGCATGACGAAGAGCGAGCCGAGGAAGGAGACGGGCAAGCCCATGGCCACCCAAAAGGAGAAGCGGAAGGAAAAGAACAACCACATGGTCAGGAACACCAGGATCAGGCCCTGGATGCCGTTGACCGTGAGCATCTGCAACCTGTCGCGCACGATGTCGGAGATGTTCTGGGTGATGGTGAAGGTCACGCCCGGCGGTGAGAGCCTGCGTTCTCGCTCTAGCAAGTCGCGTACCACCGCCATGACGCGCAGGGCGTCCTCGTCCTTTGTCTTGTTGATTTGCAGCATGCCGGCCCGCTTGCCGTTGAACAGGATGCGCTCCTCGTCCAGTTCGAAGCGGTCGGTGATCTCGGCGAAATCGCCGAGCCTGAGTTCGGCGCCGGTGGTGCCGGAAAGCACCACGAGATCCTCGAAGCCGTGGACGTCGATGCGTTTTTCGTCGAAACGCACCAGAATGTCGCGCTCGCCGGTCTCGATGATGCCCGCGGGTAGGTTCACGCTCTGGGCCGCCACGACCCTGGCCACGTCCTGGATCGAGATGCCGAATTGTTGCAGGGCGTGGGCCGGGACTTCGATGCGTATCTGGCGGTCGGAGAAGCCCTTGACAAGCACCTGGGTGATTTCAGGCTCCATGAGCATGCGGTCCTTGAGCTGTTCGCAGAACAACTTGAGGTCGGTTTCGCTCATGGGACCCGTGACCGCCACCGAGACGACCATGTCGGTCTTGTTGAGTTCCTTGATCACCAGGGCCTCGGTCTCTTCTGGAAAGTCGTCGATTGCTTCGACCTCGGTCTTGACCTCGGTGAGGAACCTGGAGAAATCGCCCTGGTCGCGCATTTCCACCACCACCAGGGCATTGTTTTCCCGTGCCTCGCTGCGCACTTCCTCCACATCGACGACATTTTCCAAGGCATCCTCGATGCGCTGGCACACGGCCTCTTCAACTTCCTCGGCAGTGGCGCCGGGATACAAGACGGAAATCTGCACCGCCTGGGTGCTGTAATCCGGAAAGGTTTCACGCCGCTGCTCGGACAGCGACAGCAGACCCAAGGCCAGGAAAATGAGCATCAGCAGGTTGGCCGCCGTGGGGTGGGCCGCGAACCAAGCCAGGATGCCGACTCGCAAGCCGGGTTCGGATGCGGATGGTTGGGGCGGAGTACGTTCCCTGGAGTTCATTACAGGGGGACCTCTCCTTCCGCCTCGGTCACAATCCGCTGTTCCAAGGCTGTATCACGCTGGATTTCCAGGAGTTGACCGGCAATGGCAGGGGCGATGCTGGAGACGATGATCCGCTCGCCCGCCACCACTCCCTGCAGCAGGGCCGCCAGGCTGCCCTGCTGCTGCTCGATGCGCACGGGGCGTATCTCCAGGCGGTTTTCCTGGTCCGCCAGGTAGAGCACGGGGCCGGTGTCGCCCTGATGGACGGCGGAACGGGGCAGGACAATCCGGGGCTCGCAGGGTTTGCCGCGCAACTCGACCTGGACGTACATGTTCTTGACAAGCGGTGGACGTTTGCCCGGCAGGGCCTTGCGATAAGGGTCATCCACGGCCACGTAGACAGGAATGGTCCGGGTCTGCGGGTCGATCTTTTCCCCCATGCGTGCGAAGCGAGCCTCCCATTCCACGGACTCCTCGCCGAAGGGCAGACGAACCACGGCCCTGAGTCCGAGCAGTTCGCGGATCAGGTCCATGCTGAAGTGTTCGAGGCTGGTGATGTCCAGTTCCCTGGCCGCTCCCACCACGTTGCGCATGGAGGACAGGGGCATCTGGGCCGGCACCTCGGCCACGGCGATGTCGTAAGCCTTGAGCAGCGTCCTGCCCATGCCGGCGAACTGGGAGAGTTCCACGCCCAATTCGTCCACACGCAGGTCAAAGGGGGCGGTGATCATGGTCTTGCCCACGTCGAGTTGGGTGTCCTGGAGCTTGTGCCTGCCGGATTCGAGCTGGGCCTCGAGGGCCTCGTGCTGGGCCGGAAGCAGGGCGAGGCTGTTCTGCAGGTTTTGCACGGCCTGCTTTTGGTTCAGGTAGCTTTTTTCTTCCTTGTCGACCTCGGACTTGGAGATGGTGCCTTTGGCCACGAGTAGTCGCCGGCGCTCCAACTCCTGTTCGGCGATTTGCAGGGCGCGTTTTTCCGTCTCGAGGATGCGGCGGTAGTTGCTCTCGCGCTGCTCGAGTTCGCGGATCTGGGCTTCCAGGTTGCTCAGGTCGGCTTGATCCCGGGATTCCGCCAGGCCGTATTCGATCGGGTCGATGCGGAAGAGCATCGTCCCCTTGGGGATGATGGCGCCGGGTTTGAGCTCCTGGTGCATCTCCACTATCCGTCCGCTCACTTCGGCTATCGCCTCCCAGTGCACGTTGGGCTCGACAATGCCGTAGCCGACAGCCCTGGGCGTCAGGGAGATTTCCCTGGCCTCGATGACGCGCACGGTGCGGGTGCGCTCGGCCATGTCTGTCCGTTCGGGTGGGGTGCGGCTCTTGACCAGGGCGACGAAGATCACGACGCCCACGACCAGCGCTGGAAGCAGGAGAAGACCCTTGCGTTTGCCGGATATGCTCACGATGTGCCCCTTGGTAGAGCTGAAATGCTTTCGGGATGGTATACGCATGTCCGCCTTAGGCGATTTCTTAAGGCATTTCAAGATGGATTCGATCCAGCTCGGGAGAGCGTGTTCCCGTTCTCATGCTGGACCTGGCAACCGTGCTTTGCTACAACACGGACGACAACGGATGCGTCGGCGCTTGATACCGAGATGCAATCAAGGCACGTCCCGTGTTATGATTGCCACGCCTGGAGAAAACGCGGTTTCGCCAGGCTTAACGCGGGCTTCGCTCGCGGCGCGGCATCATGCCCTGCGATACCACGTTGCCCTCTTCGGTCGCGACTTGGTATCGGACACTTTCCCGGACGTGTGCGGCAAGCGACGTCCGCCAACAACCAGCCCCTGACGGGAGTGAGCCCATGTTCGTGAATTTTCGAACCCTGCGCATGATCATCCTCTGTCTTGTCCTTTGTTTTGTCTTGCTTTTTCTTGGTTGCGGTGGAACTACCATTGACTGGAATTCCAGGGTGGGGACCTACACGTTGCAGCAGGCGATACAAGACTACGGCGAACCCAGCGGCAAACAGGTCCTCTCCGACGGCACCGTGCTCTATGCCTGGTACGATACAGGAATCTACAAGTGGTACGACGTATTGGCCCTGGTCTTCGCGGACAATATCCTGATCAAGGTGGATCGAGCGGAACGGAACTGAAAATTCAGGAATCAGAGACCAGCGGACAGCCTCACCGGGGTGCGGGAGGCGGCACACGACTTGCCAGAAGGGCGCGCGCCCCTTATATTGTATTGCAAAGAGAAATCCTGCCTGCCACCGGAGTCCGCCATGATCATTTCAACCACCCCTGGCGATATTTCCATCGCCCCAGCAGGGAGCGTTTCCATCTCATCCCAGGGTGGGCACGTCACTCCAGGCCCTGCCGGTTCAGTGCAGGTTGAGGGGAGCGGGCAGATACAGGTGCAAGGGGGTGGGCACATCCAGGTAACCGGAAGCGGCTATCTGGAAGTCGCTGGTTCGGGACACCTCCTCAACCACTTGGTCTGACACGGTTCCACCGGTGGACTCCGGTTCAATTGGAATGCCCCTTGCAGAGCTACCCGACGACGTGGCCGGCATGCTGGTTTCAGTCATAATCCCGACATTCGACAGGGAGCTACTCCTGCCGCGGGCCGTGCACTCGGTATTGAAGCAAAGCCACACCGCGTTGGAGTGCATAGTGGTGGACGACGGTTCCACGGATCGCACTCTGGAAGTGCTGGCGCCCATTGCCGAAGCCGATCCCCGATTGCGGGTACTCGGTCAGGCCAACGCGGGTGTGGCCGCGGCTCGCAACGTGGGTCTTGCGGTTTGCCGCGGAGAATACGTGGCCCTGCTGGATTCGGACGATGAATGGTTGCCACGGAAAATCGAGATCCAGCTCGCCTGGATGCGTCAAATGGGTTGGCAGGTGTCGCAGACAGAGGAAATTTGGATACGCGGGGGGCGACGTGTGAACCCAATGCGCAAGCATGCCAAGCCGATGGGCGACTTTTTCGAGAGAGCACTGGAAACGTGCCTGGTCAGCCCTTCCTGCGCAATGTTCACCAGGGGGGTCCTGGACGACGTGGGAGATTTCGACCCGGACCTGCGGACCTGCGAAGACTACGACTACTGGCTGCGTACGCTGCTCGTACACGGGATCGGGCTGGTGCCCGAGGCCCTGACAATCCGTCATGGGGGGCGGGGTGATCAGCTTTCGGCACAGATGCTGGGACAGGATCTCTTTCGCATCCGCTCCCTGTGCAACCTGCTGCGCGACAAGGAACTGGACGTGGAACGCAGGGACGTGGTGGTGCGAGCTTTACGGAAAAAGCAGGGGATCTACGTGCAAGGGTGTCTGAAGCGGGGGCGCCTGGAAGAGGCGCGGCGAGTGCTTGAACTGGTGCGGGAAGCGCTGGAGTTGTAAGGAAGGACCATGGGACAAGCCCTGCAGAAACTGTTGAACAAGCTGCCGCGGTTCACCGAGTCCCGGATGGTGAGCAACGGCATCGGCCTGTGGATCGCCTGGAAGGGTGACCTGAATCA
>CAZSRS010000032.1:0-51553 GCA_964609625.1 uncultured Desulfovibrionaceae bacterium | reverse complement strand
ATCTGCCTTTTAAGCAGAGAGTCGCTGGTTCGAGACCAGCACGGCCCACCAAGAAAATCAAGCCCTTACAGTTAACAGCTGTAAGGGCTTTTACTTTCCGTGCCCAAAATTCAAGGAATGGATGCAGTCAATCACTGCCCTGACCAAGGATCCAGTTCCCTGATCAGGTCGTGTAAGTCCTCGAACACTTCCCCGGCCACCACGCGGTTGCCCTCGCTGTTCCAGTGCATGTCTCCCAGGGGGAGGTAGAGACCCGCCCCTGTTCCGAGATGGTGGGAGCGCAAGGCCTCGGTGGGGTCAAGGCAGCGGATGCCTTTGTCACGGCAGAATTCCATGATGCGTCGGTTGGGAGCCCCAAGGTCAAAGGCCTCGGGCCGCAGACCGTACTGGGTCACGGTGAGTTCCCAGTCCTTGGGTTGGACTTGGTAACGCTGCGGCCAGACACCGAGCACGAAGACGATGCCCCGCTTCCGGCAGAACACGTCGTAGGCTTCCAGCAGCGTGAAGAGCCGCTGGTAGGCCTCCTCGATTACCGGAGGGGGTGACTCCAGGTAAAAGCCCAGGCCGTTGGCCGGGTCAAAGATGCGCAGCAGGCCGTCCTTGTAGAAGCTCTTGATGGCGTGGGGCACGGAGGAAAGGGCGCTGATGCGGCGCCAGATGCGCAGCCAATCCAGCCAGTTGAAGACGCCGGACAAAGGCCCCCTGGGCCTCAGACTCTGTTCGGGCAGCAGCAGGTCCTGATACTCCCAGGGGTAGTCGATGGTCGGATTGTCCTTAAGTATTGCCCGGCGGTCATCGCCCAGCGCTTCTATGCGAAATCGCCCCCTTTCTTCCAGCTCGGCATGGATTTCGGCTATGTCGTTCCCCAAGGTCAGGCCGAGAAGTACAATCTGAGGGAGGAATTCCACGCCATACTTTTCCAGATAATACAGCCCGTTGGTGGGACTGCCCACATGCGCCACCAGAACCTGCGTGGAGCCGAAGCGTTGCGAAAGCTCGTGCTCCAGGAGCCAGGAGTAGGTCTCCTCCTGGTTCAGACGATACCCGGCGGCAAAGGAGTCGCCCATGGAGAGGATACGCAGCACGCCTGGGTGCGCCCCCCCGGCCACATCGTAATCGTTGCGAAAGCCTTGGGTGTTGATCTGCCAGCGCACGGGTTCGCCGTACCCCCCGCGCATGAAGGCCTCGTATTCGGGCAGGAGCATGCCACCCGGCCCAAGTTCGTGGGCGAAGGCGTCATCGTAATCAGGGTGCGAGCGGCTCTGGTTCTCCTGAACGCGAAAGAACATCTCGACCACGGCCAATGCGACGGCCAGGGAGAGAAGCACCAGAAGCACATTCACCAACCTGGAAAAGAATCTCGACCGTGGGGAAGGATGTCCGGCTTGCGGGGCCTCCTGCCCCAACTGCCGGGTGGATGTACCGCTCATCCTGAATTCTCGACTCCTCGCACTTTACATTCCAACTGCTGCCATTACGCTGGGAAATGACTCACCATACAACCTCTGGAAGTGAGCATTTCTCATAAATGTGATTTAAAAGCAAGACCATGTCGGAAGCACCCTCTTGGAGCTTCCACCGTTAGTGTCATGGTTCCGATGGCATGATGCCGCTCCCCCCCAGGGACAGCATCGTAACGTCGTCGGGACGATGACGCTCCCGCTCCCCGATGCAACAACGAGTTGCAATACGATGACGTTTCTGTACAGCAATCACACCACAGCGTCATTCTTGCGAAAGAGCGAATCCAAAGCCATTGTTCTTTCCTGCGCCAGCGTATGGTTCTCGTGGATACCCCGCGCTCGGGCAGGTCCGTGGGGTGTGACTCGGGGCGATAAGGAACCGGGAGGAGGGCAAGACTCCCTATCTCACCCAACCCACCCGTTCATTGCTCCTGGCGCTCTTCACGGCTGCGTTCATAGCCCGCTACAGCAGTCGCATTTTTTGGGCCTCATGCAGCAGTTCGTCGCGGAAGTTCGGATGAGCGATGCTGATGATGGCCAGTGCGCGCTCACCTACGGAGCGGTGTTTGAGGTTCACGATGCCGAACTCGGTGCAGACGTAGTGGGTGTCCATGCGTGGCGTAGTCACTGTGGCGCCGGCTGCGAGTTGGGGTACGATCCGGGAGACCGTGTCGTTTTTCGCGGCGGCATAGAGGGTCATGATGGATTTGCCTCGTTTGGCGGCGTATGCGCCGCGCACGAAGTCCAACTGCCCCCCTGTGCCGCTGAATTGGTAACCGCCCAGGTGTTCGGCGTTGCACTGCCCCGTGAGGTCGATCTCCAGGATGGAATTCACGGCGATCATGTCGTCATTGCGGGCGATGACGGCGGGGTCCATGGTATAGTCGGAGGGATAGCTGGTCATGGTCGGGTTGTCGTCCATGAAGTCGAAAACTTCTTGTGTCCCGTAGGCCAGGGAAAAAACGTGTTGGCGATTGTGCAGGGTCTTGCGCCGCCCCGTGATCACACCGGCGAGGATCAGGTCCATCATGCCGGGGCCGAAGAGTTCACTGTGGATACCCAGATCCTTATGGTTGCGTAGCTGCGGGCAGATGGCGTTGGGCAGGGTACCGATGCCCAGTTGCAGCACTGCGCCGTCGGGAATGATTTCGGCTATGTGCCTGGCCACCTGTTCATCCTGTGGTTTGGCCGGCGGCGGCGCCAGTTCGGGGAGCGGAACGTGGTTCTGGACCACCGCGTCGACCTCGGAGATGTGCAGCAGGGAATCGCCGAAGACACGAGGCATGAATTTGTTCTCTTCGACAATGAGATGCTTGGCGTGGCGGGCCGCCGTAGTGGTGAAGTCGTTGTTGGTGCCGAAGCTGAAAAAGCCGGCTTTGTCCATGGGCGAAACGGTGGTCACGCAGCAGTCCACCTTCATGTACTCTCGGATGAACTTGGGGACCTGGTGCAGATAGCAGGGGATGAACTGTACAAGTCCGGCCGATGCCAGTTTGCGGACGTGGGGACTGAGGAACCACGTCTTGGCGTAGATGCAGTCCAGGAGGTCGGGCTGCAGGTAGGTCTCGGCCGCATGCCGCTGGGGGTTGAAGGAAAAGACGGTCAGGTCGCGTAGATCACCCGCTCGGGCACGATCGGCGATGGCCTTGAGCAGGGCCGGAGGTTCGGCGATGGTGGTGCCGTGGATCAGGTGGCTGCCGTCGGCGATGATCTCCACAGCCCTTTGCGCCGTGGTGAGCTTGCGCTCGTACTCCTGCACATAAGGATTACCCATGCCTCCTCCTTGTGGTTGTGGCCCATCCGTGGAAAGTCCTGGTGGACCACATACTGTCCAATGTCGTGTATTTCTCGTGCGATTTCCCGCCATCGCGGTCGTTGTACACGAAGCTCGGGTTAGGCATAATCCTGGGCGTTGTCGCCCTCGTCTTCCTTGGTGGCCATGACTGCCTCGATGGTCTCGAGCAGCGCGTCCGCCTCCACGGGCTTGACCAGGTAGGCATCAAAGCGTGGTTCGGCGCCCCGCCCACGATCCCCTTGCTGCAGGTAGGCAATGAGCGCCACGATGGGGATATCCGGATCGACACCCTGAACCCTGCCGCCTCGGATGCGTCTGGTAGCCTCGAGGCCGCTGAAGCCGGGGAGTTGCAAGTCCATGAGCACCAAATCCACGGGCTCTGATGCCAATACCTGCAAGGATTTTGGACCGTCTTCGGCCAGGAGCACGTCATGCCCGGCGATATGCAGCATGCGCCTGGTGAAAATACGGCTCACTGGCTCGTCCTCCACCAGCAGGATGCGCAAACCGGGGCCGGAGGCCTTGTCGGCCGTGGCCTGCCTGGGCAGTGCGTCCTCCGCGCGCAAGGGCCGGGCCGGCACATCCACCCGCACGGTGAAGTAGAAGCTGCTGCCCTGACCAGCCAGGCTCTCGACCCAGATTTCCCCGCCCATCATCCGCACCAGCTCCCTGGTGATGGCCAATCCCAGACCAGTGCCGCCGTATTTCTTGGTCAGGTAGTCCTCACCCAGGGTGAAGCTCTCGAAGATGCTGTCGAGTTTGTCGTTCCGAATGCCGATGCCCGTGTCACTGACCTGCCAGAGCAAGAGCAGGGATCCGCTTGGCGAAGGGGCGTCTTCCCGCATCAGGGAGATGCGGGCACGCACCTCGCCATGCTCCGTGAACTTGATGGCGTTGTCCAGCACGTTGAGCAACACCTGCTTGATCCTGAAGGAATCCCCCACCACCTCTTGTGGCACGTCCTCGTCCACCACGGCCTCGAAGTACAGTCCCTTGGTCTCGGCCTGGCGGCGGGCGGTTTCCAACAGGGGGCGCAGCGAATCCCGCAGAATGAAGGGCCGCTGGCGCAGGGCCAACCGATCGGCCTGGATGGTGGAAAGGTCCAGGAGGTCGGAAATGATGTCCAACAGGTCGTTGGAGGAGTCCAGGATCAGACCCAGGAAGTGCTTCTGCTCGTCGTCCGGGCGGGTCTTGTAGAGCATCTGGGCCATGCCGATTATGGCATTGAGCGGGGTGCGCAACTCGTGACTCATGTTGGCCAGGAATTGCGACTTGGCTGCATTGGCGGCCTCGGCGAGTTCCTTGGCCGCGCGCAGGTCGGCTTCTGCGCGTTTGCGTTCCTCGATTTCCGTTTGTAATTCCCTGGTCCGCTCCTGGACTTCGGCTTCCAGCCGTTGGCGCAACTGCAAGCCGTGCTTTCGGCTCTCGGCACGCTCCAGAGCGCGGTCCACGGCCTTGGCCAAGTCATCCATGTCCTCGATGGGCTTGATCAAGTAGTCCCAGGCCCCCTCCCTGAGGCTTTCCACGGCCTGCCTGAGGGATCCCGCACCCGAGACCACGATCACCGGCATGTTGGGTGCCTCACGGGCCATTGTGCGGAGCACCTCCATGCCGTCCATGCCTGGCAGGCGCATGTCCAGCAGCACGCAATCGGGCCGCTGTTGCCGAAACACGGACAAGCCCTTTTCGCCGCTGTCGGCCTGAAGCACCGCATGCCCACGTTCGTGAAGATCCTGCACCAGGAGTCGGCGCAGGGCGGGGTCGTCCTCGATGGTCAGGAGTCTGGCATTTTGCATCGGTCACTTTCTATCCGGGACAATACGGATGAAATCCGTGGCCCGGCTTTGCATCACGCGTGAAATGTTTCCCCCCGAACCTTCCCTGGACATGGAAAGCCTTTGCCATATTCTTATACGCACGGAGGTGCGTCAAGAAGTTTGATGAAAAAAGACGGTGCTCCAAGAACCGATTCACCTCGGGTAAGTGAATCGACCGATGGAACAACGGCCTGCCCGAGCTTGAAGCGCGATGCCCCTTGATCATGCCCATGAACCCATGTACCGTTGCCGTATTGTCGAAACACGCGAATCTATCGTTTTCCCCAGTCGAGCGAGGTCGTTCATGGCTGTTTTCCTCGAGGCGCTGTTCATCGAAGCCGGCAAGGACACGCCGCACATCTTTTTCGACGCCGATGCACGGCTCCTGGAAATGTCCGGGGATTCCTATCCCGAGAACGCCGCCCTGTTTTACGGTCCGGTCTTTTCCTGGCTCGACAGCTATCTCCAGAGCATGCGGGAAGACCTTCATGCGGGGCGGGCAGTGCCAGGGTGTGGAATCATCGTGCGCTTGCAGATGAACTACCTCAACAGTTCCAGCTCCAAGGTGCTGCTGAACTTCTTCGACCGCCTCGAGGCAGCCGTGGTCGAGGGGGTGCCCATTGAAGTCCAATGGCGCTACTTCCGTGGCAACGAAACGTTGCAAGAATGCGGCGAGGAGTTCAGGGACGATCTCCAGGCCCTGCCCTTTGCCCTGGTCCCCATCGACAGCGAGGACTCACCCTGATGAAGAACGGCAACCTCTTCCACCACGAGGAGCAGGTCCTGGCCAGGGCAGAGAGCGTGGAAAACGCTCCCCCCGGGACTCAGGAAAAGCTGCTGGCCGAATACTCGGACCTGGCCAGGGAGTACGCCAAGCTCTACAGGCAGACCAAGAGCCTCGTGCACATCAGCGACATGATGCAGAAGGACCTCAACGTCCTCAACGAAAAGCTCAACGAGGCCAACGCCGCCATCAAGGAAAAGAACCTGCTGCTCCAGGAGTTCTCCGAGCGCATGGCCCAGGCGCTGCAATCCTCCCAGCAAAAATACCGCGACATCTTCGAGAATGCGGTGGAGGGCATCTTCAGGGTTTCCCGCGGCGGCGTCATCTACGAGGCCAACGCCGCCTACGCCACCATCTTCGGCTACGATTCGCCGGAGGAACTTTCCAGGCAGGTGAGCAACACCTCGGCCCTCTACGTGGACCCCAGAGAGCGCGACAACCTCCTGCAGCGCCTCCAGACCGAGGGGCACGTTCAGGACCTGACTCTGCACCTCAAGCGCAGGGACGGCATGCCCTTTTGGGCCTCTATTTCCGCCCGCGCCGTGAAGAACGCGGCCGGAGAACTTGACTACTACGAGGGGCTGCTGGCGGACATTACCGAACGTGTCCAGGTGGAACGAGCAGAGCGCGAGCGACAGGCCGCAGAGGCCGCCAATCAGGCCAAGACCAGGTTCCTGGCCAAGATGAGCCACGAGATCCGCACGCCCATGAACGCCATCCTGGGCATGGCCGAAATCCTCCTGCGCGGTGAGCTCTCGCACCAGCAGCGCGAATACCTGGATGTGATCCACGATTCAGGCGAGCATCTGCTGGGCGTCATCAACGACATCATGGATTTCGCCAGGCTGGAGAGCAGAAAAATCAGCCTCGAGGACCTGAACTTCAATCTGCGCGAAACCATCGACACCGTGCTCAAGTCCATCAGGATCCTGGCCGCGGGCAAGGGCATAGCCGTGAACCTGCACCTGGCGCCCGACATCCCGCACTATCTGCGCGGCGATCCAGGACGACTACGCCAGATTCTGAACAACCTGTTGGGCAACGCCGTCAAATTCACCGAGCGCGGCGTGGTGGCCCTGGCCGTGACTCCAGCCCACAAGCCCCCTCGAACCACGGAGCCGGAGCGCGGCGTGGAACTGCTGTTCTCGGTCAAGGACACCGGCATCGGGATCCCCAATCACGAACAGGGAAAAATATTCCAGGACTTCGCCCAGTCCGATGACTCCGTGTTCCGCAAGTTCGGCGGCACGGGCCTGGGTCTGTCCATCGCTCGTGAGCTTGTGGAACTCATGCAAGGCAGAATCTGGGTGGAGAGTGAATACGGCAGGGGCAGCGAATTTTTCTTCACCTGCTCCTTCGGCTTGGGGGAAGAACCCGTGCAAACGAGCAGCGCTCAGGACTGGAGCGGATTGCTGCCCCACGAACCCCTGAACGTCCTGGTGGTCGAGGACAGCCCCTCCAACCTCATGCTGGTCAGACACTATCTCGAATCGCTCGGGCACAAGGTCTTCCACGCACCGGACGGACTCCAGGCCCTGCAGGCCCTGGCCGAGGACCGCACCTATCATCTGGTGCTCATGGACGTGGAACTGCCCAGCCTCAACGGCGTGGAAACCACCCGGCGCATCCGCACCGGTCTGGATGGGGTGCGCACACCGGACATCCCCATCGTGGCCATGACCGCCCACGCTCTTGATGCGGCACACAGGAGTTGTCTCGACGTCGGCATGAATGCTTACGTGAGTAAACCGCTCACGCGGGAGAGTCTGTTCAGGGGCATTGCCGAGGCCCTTGCCTCTGCCGGTGCCGGGCAGGGGAAAGACAAATCCACCGAGCACCCACCCCGCCTGCTGGATCTCAATGCCGCGGGAGCCTTTCAGAGCCTGTCCGGGGATGACGTCAAGGCCCTCCTGCCCACGGCCTTTCTCGAACTGCAAAGGGGCATGGAGGCCCTTGACAAGGCTTTGGACCAGGACGATTTCACGGAACTGGCGCGTATCGCCCATACCCTGAAGACCGTTGCGGCGGGCATCGGCGCCGGCCTCCTGCGGCAGCGCATGCGCGACCTGGAGAAAGTCGCGACGCGGAATACGGCGCGGCAGGCAAAGACGCAGCTCCTGGCGGCATATGAAGACATGGAACTGCTCACCGCCCGCATCAGGGAACTGGGTCTGCTCTGACATGACCGGAAGAAGCACCGGTCCATTCTCCCGGCACAGCTCATGAAGGAAGTATCGGGCATGGCTGACTCCTCAGCCCCGCACAAAGGGACACGATTGCGTATCCACCACAAGCTGTCCCTCATTTTCATCGTACTCTCAGCCCTTATCAGCGGGGGTGCCTTGGTCCTGGTGCACAACGTGGCCAGAAACCAGGTGTACGACGACATCCGCCGCCGCTTGCACGACATCGTCAGCATCGCCGCAACCACCCTGGACGGTGACGCACACAACACCCTGACCGAGCCCGGCCAGGAGAAATCCCCCGCCTATCTGGGCATCAAGAAGCAGTTGCAGAACATCCAGGACGCCGCCAGCGACATCCACTACATCTACACCTTGCGTCTTGGGCCAACGGGCGACATTGTCTTTGTCGTGGATGCGGAAGAGAACCCCGAGGACCTTGTCCTGCTTGGGGAGGTGTACACGGACCCCGGCCCCATGCTCGCCCAGACCATCGCCGGCATGGACGCTCCGGTCGTGGAAACGCGGTTCTATACCGACGAGTGGGGCACTTGGCTCTCGGGCTACGCTCCGTTTTACGACTCCCAGGGCCGGCGTGCCGGGGTCGTGGGCGCGGACATCGCCGTCAGCAGGGTCAAGGAGTACGAACGCCACCTGCTTGTGCTTTCTGCCGCAATCCTCGGCGGAACCCTGCTGCTCATCGTGGTGGCGGGGTATGTGAGCGGCCGGCGCATCTCACGCCCCATAGTGGAAATTCAGCAAGGCGCAGAGCGTATCGGCTCCGGCGACCTGAGTTACCGCATCGAGATGGACAGGGGCGATGAGATCGGCTCCCTGGCGGCCTCGTTCAACACCATGACCTCCAGGCTCGAGCGCAGCCGCTCCCAACTTGAAGAACTGGCCAGAAAATACCGCGGCATCTTCGAGAACGCCATGGAGGGTATCTTCCAGACCACGCCCGACGGCCAGATCATCACCGTGAACTCAGCCATGGCCAAGCTCCTGGGCTACGACTCCGGGGCCGAGGTTTGCGAGGCCCTCACAGCGCCCGATCTCTACGCCAAGCCGGAGGAACGCCAGGCTGTGGTCAAGGCCCTGCTGCACGACGGCAGGATTCGGGACCATGCCCTCCAGTTCCGGCGCAAGGACGGCGGCGCGGTTTGGGTGGAACTCAGCGCGCACCTCTTCAGGGAAAACGACGGCGAGACAGTCATCGAGGGCATGGTCCGCGACATCACCGAACGTCTGGAGCGGGAGAATGCCGAGCGGGAACGCCAAGCCGCGGAGCTGGCCTCCAAGGCCAAGAGCGATTTCCTGGCCAACATGAGCCATGAGATCCGCACCCCCATGAACGCAGTGGTGGGCATGACCGAACTGGCCCTGCGCACCCCGCTCACCCCAAAACAGCGGGACTATCTGACCAAGATCCGCTCTTCGTCCCGCGCCCTCCTGGGCATCATCAACGACATCCTCGACTTCTCCAAGATCGAGGCCGGCAAGCTCAGCCTGGAGCACGTGGACTTCCAACTCCAGGAGGTCTTGGAGAACACCGTCAACATGGTCAGCCACCGCGCGGCGGAAAAGGGCGTGGAGTTGTTGGCCTCCATAGCCGAGGACGTACCCTGCTCCCTGCGGGGTGACCCGTTGCGGCTGGGGCAGGTGCTCATCAACCTGGCCAACAACGCCGTGAAATTCACGGAGCGAGGGGAAGTGGAAATCCGCGTGGAACGCGACTCCCAGCCGAAACAGACGCCCAACGGCAACGGCGTGGCCCTGCGCCTCTCGGTACGCGACACCGGCATCGGCATCCCGGAGGACAAGATAGACATGCTCTTCGAGTCCTTCACCCAGGCCGACGGCTCCACCACCCGCAGATTCGGCGGCACTGGCCTGGGCTTGGCCATCACCCGCCGCCTGGTGGAGATGATGGGCGGCACGGTGGAGGTGCGGAGCAGGGAGGGTTTGGGAAGCACTTTCATCGTGCGTCTGGTGATCGACCGCCAGGAACAGGAGCGCGAGTACCTGCCCCGCAGCGGCCCAGACATCGCCGGACTGCGCGTGCTCGTGGTGGACGACAACGAGAACGCCCGGAGCATTCTCGCTGAGATTCTCCAGTCCTTCCGCTTCTCGGTCACTGCCGTGGCCGGGGGGCACGAGGCCCTGGCGGAACTGCGCACCACGGAAAAACCTTATGACCTGGTGCTCATGGATTGGAAAATGCCCGACATGGACGGGGTGCAGACCACCAGGCGCATCCGCGAGGAGTCGCGCTTCAACCGCCTGCCCCTGGTGATCATGGTCACGGCCTACGGCCGCGAGGAGGTGCTGGAGCAATCCAGGGACGTGAAGGTCAGCGCCCTGCTGGACAAGCCCGTGAATCCCTCGCATCTCTTCGACACCATCCTCAAGGTCTTCAGCAGCGAGCTGGCCCGTGTCGGAGAACAGCACGCCGAACACGCGGAACTCATGGAAAGCCCGGCCCGGCTTGCGGGTGCCAGGATTCTGCTGGTGGAGGACATGCCCATCAATCGCCAGATTGCCAGGGAGATTCTGGAATACGCCGGCGTGCTGGTGGACGAGGCGGAAAACGGCCAGGAGGCCTTGGACAGGCTCCAAAAGCCCGGCAAAGCATATGACGCCGTGCTCATGGACGTACAGATGCCGGTGATGGACGGCCTGGAGGCCACCCGCAGGATCCGCGCCATGTCCGAGTTGCGGGAACTGCCCGTGATTGCCATGACCGCGCACGCCATGGAGCGGGACAAGGAGCGCTGCCTGGAGGCGGGCATGAACGCCCACGTGGCCAAGCCCATCGAGGCGGACCAGCTCTGCGAGGTCCTTGCCGGCTTCATCCAAGGGAAAAAGGCCGAGGCTCCTGGGCACGATGGCATAACTACAGTTCAAGCCCCCCGCCCCCAGGTGCGGCTGCCCGATTCATTGCCCGGACTGGACATCGCCGGCGGCGTCAGGCGCGTGCAGGGCAACACGGCGCTTTACGCCAGGCTGCTCAAGGATTTCCACCGCGACTTCGCCGATACCGGGCAACAGCTGGCCCTGGCCGTGCAAAACAAGGATCTTGACGGTGTGCGCCGCGCGGCGCACACCGTCAAGGGCGTGGCCGCAAACATCGGCGCGGAAAACCTGCGGTACTCCGCCCAGGAGTTGGAGACCGCGACCAGGGAGGGCCGTGAGCACGGGCTGGAGCCCCTGGTGCAAGCCTGCTCCCATGCCCTCGCGGAACTCCTGGACGGCCTGGGACCCTTCCTGGACGCGCTCGAGGAGGCACGGACCGAACAAGGCCCGACGGACTTGGAGCCCACTGCCGCGCGGACCGCCTTGCATGAACTCGCCGACCTGCTGACGCAAAACTCCTTCATGGCCGGCCAGGCAGTGGAAGATCTCCAAACCATGCTCCGTGGGCACGCCCCGGAAACCTTGGCACAACTCGCGAACGCCGTGGCCGCCTTTGACTTCACCGCCGCAAGGGCGCATCTTGACACCCTGGCCCGCACCCTGGGCCTTTCCCTGGAGGACGGAAGAGCATGAACCCTGCGCGGCCACGCAAACATTCCATTCTCGTGGTGGACGACCAGCCCGCCAACATCAACATGCTCGGCGCGGCCCTGTCCAGGGAGTTCAACGTGAGCGTGGCCACCAACGGCGGCGACGCCCTGCGTATCGCCTCCGGCGACTCTCAGCCCGATTGCATCCTCCTGGACATCGTCATGCCGGGCATGGACGGCTACGAAGTATGCCAAGCGCTCAAGGACAACGAACGCACCAGGGACATCCCCGTGATCTTCATCACCGCCATGAGCGAGGAAGAGGACGAGACCAAGGGTCTCGAACTGGGGGCGGTGGACTACATCACCAAGCCCTTCCGCGTGCCCATTGTCCAGGCCCGGGTGCGCGCCGTGCTCAAGCTCAAGGAGGAGATGGACAAACGCCTGGAACTCACCCGCCGGCTGCGCGAGGCCAACAGGGAACTCGAGGCCGCCAACCATCGCGTGATGCAAAGTATCGAGTACGCCCAGGGTATTCAGCGCGCCTTCCTCCCCCAGCAGGAAAACATCGACCGGCACATCGACGACCACTTCATCATCTGGAGCCCCAAGGACATCATCGGCGGTGACATCTTCTGGTTCGAGGGGCGCGACGAGGGCTTCTGGTGGGCCATCATGGACTGCACTGGGCACGGCGTGCCCGGCGCCATCATGACCATGATCGCCGGCACCTCCCTGGACAGGGTGATCAACGATTTCAAGTGCGCTGACCCGGCCCACGCCTTGCAGGAACTCAATCGCCTGATCCGCAACGCCCTGGGCCGTCGTCGCACCAGTTCCCTGGCCGACGACGGACTGGACATCGGTCTCTGCCGCCTGGAAAAGGACAAGAACCGCCTGATCTTCGCCGGAGCGCGCATCTCCATGTTCCACATCCACCCCGGCAAGGACGGCGAACTCCACGAGATCAAGGGCGATCGCATGAGCGTGGGCTATCGCAGCTCTGACG
Source organism: uncultured Desulfovibrionaceae bacterium (assembly GCA_964609625.1). Taxonomy (GTDB): domain Bacteria; phylum Desulfobacterota; class Desulfovibrionia; order Desulfovibrionales; family Desulfovibrionaceae. The sequence goes on along the minus strand of CAZSRS010000032.1, from coordinate 38,999 downwards.
CGGACTTCGAATTCACCAACCACTGCCTGGAGCTTCAGCCCGGCATGCGCTTCTACCTGACCACCGACGGCTACCTCGACCAGCTCGGGGGGCACAAGCGCTTCTCTTTCGGCAAGCGCCGCTTCTGCTCCTTTGTCAAGGAGCACGCCCTCAAACCGTTCGCGGAGCAACGAGAATTGCTGAAACGGGAATTCGAGGCCTACCGACACGACGAACCACAGGTGGACGACGTCACGGTCATCGGCTTCGAGATCAAGCACTGGGGAGAGAGCGATGCAACCTTACATCCGTGAAGCGACCCGCGCCACGCCCTTCATCCGCCTGGACCCCGACGCCGGCCGGCTCGAGATATCGGGCAGCTCCTATCCGGAAAACGCCAGCAGCTTGTACCAGCCGATGTTCGACATGCTGGAGCGGATGCTCCTGTCCCTGGAGCGCCCCCTGATCGTGGACCTGGAGATGATCTATCTCAACAGCTCCAGCTCCAAGGTGTTCATGATGCTGCTGGACCGGTTGGAACAGGCCGCGGCCGCGGGCGCCACGGTGCACGTGACCTGGCGCTACGACCTGGACAACGAATCCGCCCTGGAGATCGGCCAGGAATTCATGGAGGATCTCCAACACGCCGGCTTCACCCTGGAGCCTACCGGGATGTAGCTCGCCCCGGAACAATGAGGCCGTGACGTCGCGCTTTCGCCTAGCCTTGTCCGCCGCCCCTACTGGAACAGCCGCAGATACTCGCCGTAGCCTTCCTGCTCCAGTTCCTCTTTGGGGATGAAGCGCAGGGCCGCGGAGTTGATGCAGTATCTCTTGCCCGTGGGCGCGGGGCCGTCGTCGAACACATGCCCCAGGTGGGAGTCGCCGTACAGGCTGCGTACCTCGATGCGTGTCATGAACAAGGAGCTGTCCTTGCGTTCCACGATGTGTTCCGATTCAAGGGGGCGGGTGAAGCTTGGCCAACCAGTGCCGGAATCGTACTTGTCGCCGGAACTGAACAAGGGTTCACCCGAGACCACATCCACGTAAATACCCTGGCGCTTGTTGTCCCAGTACTCGTTGCGGAAGGGCGGCTCGGTGGCTTCGTCCTGTGTCACGCGATATTGCAGGGGGCTCAGGCGTTGCCGCAGGTCGGCCTTGTCCGGCCGCTGAAAGACGCGGTTTCCCGTCGCCTCCTCGTCCTTAATCCGCCGCACGTTGCCCCAGGTCTGGTCCAGGAAGCACTGCCTCCCCGAGCCGATGCGGTAGTTCTTGTAATGTCCCGGATTCTTCTCCGCGTAACGCTGGTGGTATTCCTCGGCAGGGTAAAAGGCCGTTGCCGGGCGAATCTGCGTGACGATGGGCCTGTCAAAGATGCCGGATGCTTCCAGGGCCTGTTTCGAGGCCTCGGCCAGGCGCTTCTGCTCCTCGTCGTGATAGAAGACGGCGGTGGTGTACTGGGAGCCTCTGTCAGCGAACTGCCCGCCGGGATCGGTGGGGTCGATGGTGCGCCAGAACCCGTCCAAAAGCTCCTGGTAGCCGATGCGCGTTGGATCGAAGCTCACTTGCACGGCTTCGAGGTATCCGGTTCTTCCGGTGCTGACCGATTTGTAGTCAGGGTTCTCGACCTGCCCCCCGGTGTATCCGGAGACCACCGAAAGCACGCCGGGCAGCTTCTTCAGGTCGGACTCCACGCACCAGAAGCAGCCGCCGGCAAAGGTGGCGGTGCTGACATTCTCTTTCATGTTCGGATTCTCCATAGGCTTGGAGGCATTCCCGTATACCGGCACGTCCCGGAAAAGCACCGTCGCGACCAGCAGGAGCCCCAGACTGGCTAGCAGGCAAGCGACCGTTGTTTTAGTGTTCATGGCTCACTTCCGGATATGGTTTTGGCTTGGGCCTGGCAACGCATTTCCATGTACTACGGTAGATAATGCATTGGGAGCCAGGGGCAAGGGGCGCTCGAGAATGATCCACTCTTTCACCCGAGCACCACGCACGCGGTCAAGAAGACCGCCAGGAGCAGCGCCAATGCCCTTCTCGGACGCGCCTGCACGAGTTCCCGGCTGAGAAAAAAGCAGAGCGCCGTGGCGCAGACAATGATCAGCAGAAACTTGACAAAATAATCCAAAGGCAGGGTCGTGGCCACGAGTTGCAGGCCCACGACCACGGGTAGGTGCAAGAGGTAGATGTCGTAGGAGCTCCTGCTCAACGCCGCGCGTAGAGCATGCGGACTCTTCAGCCAACGTTGCGCGATCTTGAGTAAAACCGCAAGCCAAGCCAAACAAGCGAAGGATCTCAACGCGCCGTTTGCCATGGCCAATGGCAAGGGGGCCGGGCCCATGGTCTTCATGAACTGCTCGAGTATGGCGAAAAAGACCATGTCCAGAATCAGGGCCACGGTCAGCCAAACCCAAAGAGGACCGGGAAAGGAAGCCCGCGTGAACCACCCTCTGTGAGCGGCGAGCACGCCAAGCCAGAACAGGGTGCAATACGTGCCCAATCGCGTGGGCTGCGCCAGGAAATACCCCCCGATATTGGCCCAGGACCAGTCAGGTATGGCCATGTTGGTGATACTTACCAACATGGTAGAAACAAGACCCGTGATCAACAGGGACGCGAGGACCTCCCGGCTCGTGGTGTCATACCGAGATGCCCTCGACACACGTCCTGTATTCTGCGTGCCGTGGTCTGTCGAAAACCCGATTTCACCAAGCCCTACGGGTACTTTGCCCATGGCGCTGCGTTCTGCCGCGCGAAGCCGCGTTGCTCCCTTCGATGGCTCCGTGGCATCAGGGGATTTCGCCGGATATGCAAGAGCGGGCCAAATCCTTGCCGCAATGGCGTAAGCCAGGAAGAAGAGAAACAACAGAGTGATGAACCAGAGGTGCCACTGTGAGAAATCATTGGCATGGGGAGCAGCCTTTTCCACCGAGTCCAGGAGCACGAATTTAGGCTTCCAGGCCGTGGAAAGTTGGAAGAGCCAGTAGTCGAAAAAACCCAACGGCTGCTCCGTGCGCCCACGATAGCCGACATAGGACATGATGGGGACATAGAACACCGAAAGAAAGACAAATGGAACGCCGAGTCTGCGCAATTTGGTTTTTATGAATCCCCATGCTCCATTCCTGCGAAAGGACGCCGGTGCAAAATACCCGGCGATGAAAAATAGCGTCGGCATGCAGAACAGATCGAAAACCAAGATGATCACGGAGTATGGCAACTCCTTGGGAAACTCCTGCACCGGCCACCAGGGGATGATCTCGGCATAGGCGCATGCCGCGTGCAATATCACAACGAACATGACAACCATGGTGCGGACATTATCCAGAAAGATGATCCTGTCGTTATGCTGTCTCATGATCTTCCCTTGAGGTTTCTGGTCGCACCAGCTCTCCGGCCGCGAATGCCCGCTTCACTTCCTTGATGCCCGCCATGGAAAAGCGGAAGACATGCTCCGCGAGGTGCGCATGATATGCTTCCATGCCTGGATGCGTTGGGTGAACTTGCTTGAATATTACCAATACAGTGGTATAATACATGACTTGGCTGAAAACGCTCACTGCTGTATCGCGAAGCAGCCAGTGCGGGGCATCAACACCTAGCAGGTCACGAAACAAGATCAAGATGTCTTTGTTTTGCGGAACCATGTAGGTATTGACAAGATCATTGAGATACGGTGACGGCTGTGCCATTTCGTTGTTGAATATCGCCAAAAGGTCATTTCCGATTTCGCCGCTTGAAAACAACATGGAGCAATAGGTCCGAATGAGGTCGTGGAGCCTCTTTTCCGGATCGACAGCACTGTCCGTACTGCCGAGCGTACGCATCCTGTTGCCCAACTCCGCGAACATAATCTCCAGGATGGCTCTGTAGAGTTTGGCTTTCCCGCCAAAGTAATAGTTCACGACGTTCATGTTGCCGCTTGCGGCTTCCTTGCAGATTTCGCGGACCGTGGCCCCCTTGTAGCCCTTCCGGGCAAAGACCTTGATCGCGGCCACAAAAACCCTTTCCTTTGTCGTTGGTGGTCCTGTTTCCATGCAATCCCCTTGTCCGGCGTAATTTAATGCAAATGTATTAATGCAAATGCATTACTTCGGGCCCCCTGTCAAGACCTATCCACGGCGGGTGCTGTAAAAAATGGATCTTGAAAGTGGTCAAGCGCTCCGCAGGGCTTTTCCCGTGGCGCCCAGGCATTTTCGGGGCACTGCCCGCACGGCAGGTATCGTTGCGGGGTGTCTCTCGCCTTACCCTCGCACCCGGCCCATGGCCGTGAGGTGTAACAGGTGCATGTCGCGCCCCAGGTCAAGGAGATCGGAGGCCAAGGCGTCGAAGAAGGCCCCGACGCCGCAGGCCCCCAGACCGAGGGCTGTAGCCAGGAGATAGACCCGCTCCCCGAGGCGTCCGGCTTCGAGCATGATCTTCCGGTAGACGCGGGGGCCGTGGATTGCTTCCAGTCCGCCGACGTCGGAGAGGAAGAGGACCAGCGCGTTGGCGTGTTGCAGCCAGGCCTGCCCCAGGCAGATGTCCGCGAGCGTGTCTTGCACGGAGCGCCCGATCAGGCATTTCCATTCCAGCGTGTTGTCGGCTCCGGTTTCGAGCAGGAACAGGCCTTGGCTCCCAGCGCTCCCCGCGCTCCCTGTCACCTTGACCTTGTGCAGGGCCAAGGCCACGTGCAACAGGGTGTCGAGTCTGTCCGGGCACTGACCAGGGGGATCTGGGCGCAGCAGCAGGCGCAGTGCGTTTCCCAGCATCTCCCAGGGCAGGGGCTCGGGCACGAAATTGCGGCGTGAGCGGCGGCGGAAGATGCACTGGTGCAGTGAAGGCAGGGGCTGTGCAACGCTCACGGGCGGCAGGGGGGCGAAGACAAGATCCTTATCCAAGCCCGGAGTACGCAATACGGCATTGCGGTTTATCACAGTCGTGGGCACGGGCGCATCCATGTCGCCGGCGGTGTGGATGTCGTTGATAGCAGGAAAGGAGAGTCCCCGCGGGGCGGTGGTACTCAAGGCGGCAAGGGCAGCGCGGGCGTCGCCCCGTGGCTCGGCAACCGGTTCGGCGGCCGCGCTGACCGCATTGCCTTTTTGCGAAGCAGTGTTGCCACGCGCGAAGACCACTGCCAGGCAGACCTCGTGCCCAGGGTCAAGGCAGAGCAACTCGTTCAGGGCCGCGTCGTGGAAATCGTAGCGGACTGTTGCGGACATCCCCTCGGCCCGCAAGGACAGCAGCACGTTCTCCAGCACGTACCCGGCGTCCAAGAGCACGTAGCGATAGGCGCGCTCCCTGTATTTCCAGGCCGAGCGATAGAATATGCCGGTGAGAAAGAACGCGGCGACGAAACCGGAAGCCCCTGCCATGCCGCAGGCATCCAATGCCTGCTCCAAGGCCAGGGGCGCCACGCCCAGATCCATGAGCGCATGCTCCAGGGGATGGTAGTGGTGGAGGCAACGGGAGATGTTGGCGCTGCCGTCTGGCAACGGAGCGCTCCTGTCCAGGGCCACGTAGCACTCCACGGGGTACAGGGCTCCGGCCGAGGCAGCGGCCCGATAGTGGAAATCCCCGCCGCCGTGCCGGCTGACAGCCGTAATACCGCAAGCCTGAGCCAGTATCCTGGAGAGCGCTCCGGCCATGCCCGCGGGTTCGGCGGAGAACGCCTCCACTCGCCCCTCAAGGACCATGTCCAGACCGCACGTCGGGAAATCCTCCGCCCTCGGCAAAAGGCGGGGCGCGACACCCGGCAGCTTGGCGTACTCCTTGAATATGCGCGGCCTGTTGCCCCAATCCAGACCATGGCCGCCAAGCCTTCCCGGAGCATGGCTGGAGCCGTGGTGGAAATCCAGAGCCGCATTCCTGGTGGGTTTGCGTGCGGTGTCGCTCATGGCGTCTCCTGAAGCTGTAGTACCGAAGGCGTCTTGACCGGTGCATGGTCATGTGAAACAAAGACCCCCGACGTAGCGCGGCACATGCGCCACGCCTGCCCGTATCCCTGGACATACACCTTTTTCTCCCATGAAGCCAAGGACAGCACCATGACGCAGAACCCCCTCTCGCCGTTGCACTCGTTGGTCTGGATGGCGCTGTGCGCCGCGCTTACCGCGGCGGGCGCCTTCGTGCACATACCCATGGGCCCGGTGCCCATCTCGCTGCAAACCATGTTCGTGCTGCTGGCCGGATTCCTGCTCGGCCCCTGGCGAGGGGCACTGGCCATCCTGCTTTACGTGGCCGCCGGATTGCTGGGCTTGCCGGTGTTCGCCGGCGGCAGGTCCGGACTGGCCGTGCTGTTCGGCCCCACCGGGGGCTATCTGCTGGGGTTCGTGACCTGCGCCTTGCTGGGCGGGCTGGCCACGCAAAGGGCCGGGGCGGACGCCTCCACAAGGACTTCGTATGTACCTGGTTGGTGGCGGCTGCTGCTCTTCGGGGCTCTGGGGTTCGCCAGCGTCTACGCCCTGGGCGTGCCAAGGTTGGCCATGCTCATGGAAGCGGGTCTGGGCAAGGCCTTTTCCGTGGGCATGCTGCCCTTTCTGCCGGGAGATGTCGTGAAACTTGCCGCGGCCTGTCTGGCTGCCCGCAGCCTGCACAAGTGGAGGCTCGTCCCCCGGTGACCAGCACCGTGCTTCAAGCCAAGGGGCTCAGCTTCACCTACGCCGGCAGCGATCCCGAGCACGAGGCTGCCCTGCGCGACGTTTCCTTTTCCATGCCGCGGGGAGTGGTGTTTTGTCTGGCAGGTGCCAACGGCAGCGGCAAGTCCACACTGCTCTCGCTGCTGGCGGGTCTGGCCGCTCCCACGGCTGGTGAACTTCTGGTTCTCGGGCATCGCGCGCCAGGAGCGGAACGTGCCATCCGCAAGGGCACCGCCCTGTGTCTGCAAGAACCCGACGTGCAGATCCTCGGACCCACCCCCCGTGAAGACCTGCTGCTCTGTCTGCGGGGGCGGGATACCCAGAACATGCCGCGCGTCACGGCCATGGCCCGGCACTTCGAACTGGAGCATTGCCTGGACGCGCCCGTGCATACCCTGTCCCACGGTCAGAAGCGCAAGCTCTGTCTGGCCACGGCACTGCTCTCCCGCGAGGAGCGTTGCCGAGACGTCGACGAGAAAGGCTGGGAGCAGGCCGTGCTGCTGCTGGATGAGCCGTGCAGCGGCCTGGACTATCCCGCCATCCGCGAGATGCGCTCCATCCTGGCGGACAACAAGGCCCGGGGCTTGACTCAGGTCCTGACCACCCATGACCTCGAGCCGGTGCTGGATCTTACGGATCAACTGGGTCTCATGGTGCGGGGGCGGCTTGTGCACCGCGGCCCCCCTCTGGAGGTGCTGCCCCATGCCAGGGAGTGCGGTGTGCGCCCACCGTGCGGTTGGCGCGTGGGTGAGCCGCTGCCTGTCTGGGAATGAAGGGGAATCAGGCCGACAGATCGATCACCGCGCCGGTGTCCAGCTCCACGACATAGCCGCTTGTGGCGGGGTGGACATAAAAGCTCTTGGTGGCGGGTTGCAAGTTGGTGTATCCCGAGTGCGAGTCCGAGAGGTAGTCCACGGTTCCTGCCTCGTCCATCACCGGTTGCTCCAGGTGCGTACCATAGGAGTAGTATACGTTCATGTGCTCGATCCACGCGGTTGGCCGCGGGGGGAAAGCGGCTCCCTTCGTGGGTTTACGATAAATCGAGATACCGGGGTTGACAAGAGCCCGACGCTTGTTGCCTGGCGGTTGTCGGTCTTCCCGCCCCTCGTGAAGTAGGAATTGGTGTTCACTCCCGCGGTAGATGCCCTCAAAACCATCACCGCAGACAGTATTTCCACTCTAAAGTTTCCCGCACCACTGTCGATAAGATAAGCAGAGAAATATTTTCCCGCGTTCATGGAAGACAAACGGGAGGTGAGAGCATGGACGCTCAGGTATTCAAGATCGAAGGTCAGAGCCCAGGGACGACCATCAAGGTCCATCCTGTGCTGTCAGACCGGGCAAGGGCGGGGCCTGAGCCTCATGCAGGGCATGCGCTGGAGCAGCAGGCCGGGCTGTCTCATCCAGTGGATCGCGAAAAGGTGGACGCGGCCTTCAAGGAGGCGCAGCAACGGCTCTCCAATCAGGACCTGGAGCTGAAATACACCATCAGCGAGGAATCGGGCGACATTCAGGTGGAATTGATCAACACCGAGAACGACAAGGTGGTGCGCAAGATACCTCCGGATGAACTCATCAAGCTGCATTCATCGCTCAAGGAAATGGCCGGCGCATTTCTGAACCGCTCCGTATAGGTCTTCGTTTCGCGCCAGCGGCCTGTACGGGGGCAGTGAAAGCCCGACTCCCGCAAAGGGAGCCGGGCTTTTTCACATCCGGGCCTGGGCACGGGAACCGCCATCCGCACTGGCAAACGCCCATTGCCCCGTGCTATGTTCAGGGTCCTGAGCACCGCCGCACGACATTCGGGGGTACAATGCCGAAAATCGCGACGCTCGATCACGTTTCCCATCAGGGAGAACGCAGATGGCCACGCACGCACGCAAGGGGAGGCGGATCACGCGTGTCGGTACGCCCCACACGGTATGGCTGGCTGTACCTGCTCACGCTCTGCGGCATGCTCGTTGGCAGCGCCAACTTCGGCAACAACCTCGGATTCTTGTTGACTTTTCTGCTCACGGGTATGGCCGTTGCCGCGACCCTGCGCACCCATGCCCAGGTCAGGAGCGTTGGGATTGTGTTCACGCGGGCGCAACCGGCCTTTGCCGGCGCAAAGGCCAAGTTCGAGTATTGCTTGAAGTCTCCCCTGGACACGCCAGGCCTCGAGGTCTGTTTTCAGGATGAGGCACAATGCCTGGCCGGACCAGGTTCGCTCTGTGTGGATCTCGCCATCGCTAAAACCCTTAATGTAATGCTTGAGGCACAAGCACTGCATCGTGGTCTACTGCGCCCCGGTCCGGTGCTGCTGGAAAGCCGTCAGCCTTTCGGCCTGTTCCGGGCACGGCGGCTCGTGGAGACCGAGGCCGCCTGCCTGGTCTACCCCGCGCCCACCCCCGGTGTGGTGGCGATGCACCGGGCCTATGGCGGTCCCAAAAAGGGAGGCCAGGGCACCCAAGGCGGCCCCGGCGTGGAGGAGTTCAGCGGCCTGCGGGCATACGTCCCTGGCTACGCCATGCAGCGCATCGCCTGGAAGGCTTCGCTACGGGGGCAGGGGTTGCTGACCAAGGAGTTCGAAGGGCTGGCAGGGGGCGCCTTTGTGTTGGACTACGCGGCACTGGCTCCGCTCCCTGTGGAGGAACGGCTCTCGCTTCTGTGCAAGATGGCACTCACGGCTGGAAAACTCGGAGAGCCTTTTTCCCTTCGCCTGCCCGGCAGGACACTGGCAGCTGATTCCGGGGAGCGGCACCTGCGGGCCTGCCTGCGCGAGTTGGCCCTGTTCTCGCCAACGCCACAGGATCATACGCCAAGGGAACCAGGCCATGGCTGAAATCCCGAACCGTGAAGGCGGGCGACCATCGCGCCCGGAGCGGTTGGTGAAGCCGGTGCTCGCAGCCGTGGTTGTGGCCTACCTGCCGCATGCGCTACGCCTGCCGCCCTGGATCACCCTGTTCGTCTTGACCGGCTGGGGCTACCTGCTCCTGGCCGGACGCCGTGGCTGGACTATGCCAGGACAACGGTCGCGCCACAGCGTCACGCTCTGTGCCGTGGCCCTGACCCTGCTTTCATTTTTGGAGCGCTTCAGCCTGGATACCGGCGTGGCCCTGCTCGCCGTGATGCTCGGACTCAAGCCCATGGAGATGCGCTCCAAGCGCGATGCCATGACCACGCTGTTCTTCACGTGTTACTTGATCGTTTTCAACCTCTTCGTGGACCAGGGCATCGCCTCGGGCCTATACTCCCTGGCCGCGGTGCTGGTGTTCGGCACGTCCCTGGCCCTGGTGACGCACCCCGGCGTACCTTTTTTCAGGACAATGTGGCTGTGCTCCCGACTCTTGCTACAAGGGGCCCCCCTGGCCATCGCCCTGTTCCTGTTCTTCCCGCGTCTGCCCGGCGGGATATTCGGGTACGATGCAACGATTTCGGAAACGGGCTTCAGCGATACCATGTCGCCTGGTGATATCAGCGATCTGGCCATCAACCGCGAAGTGGCCTTTCGCGCAACGTTCAGTGATGGGATTCCCCCGCCGGCACTGCGCTACTGGCGGGGTCTCGTGCTCTGGCGCTTCGACGGTCGCAGCTGGTTGACGGTAGGGGGTGTGCCCCAGGCCAGACGGTTGATCTTGGGCCGTGATCCCGCAACCTACGGCATAATGCTGGAACCCCACGGCAAACGCTGGCTCTTTGCCTTGGACATGCCCATGACCGGGACAGGGGGCGCTTTCCTGCTGCAAGACAACACCCTGCGCTCGACCTTCGACATCACCAGGCGACGCCGTTACATCCTCAGTTCCTTCACGCGGTATGACACCGGGGCACTGGCGGACTGGGAACGCGCCCTGGGTCTGCAATTGCCGGAAGCCGGCAATCCCCGCGCCAGGGAACTGGCAAGAGAGTGGCGTGGCCAAGGCCAGGACGACAACGCCGTGGTTCTGCGTATCCTCGATTATTTCCGCGAGCAGCCCTTCTACTACACCTTGAGCCCCGCGCCCCTGGGTCAGGACACGCTGGACGACTTCCTGTTCAACTCGCGGGAGGGCTTCTGCGAGAACTATGCCTCGGCCACGGCCTTTCTGCTGCGGGCGGCCGGGATCCCGGCCAGGGTGGTGATCGGCTACCTGGGAGGAGAGGAGAACCCCCTGGGCAACTACCTCCTGGTGCGGCAGTCCGAGGCACACGCCTGGGTGGAGGTCTGGCTGGAGGGGCACGGTTGGTTCCGTGTGGACCCCACGGCAGCGGTGGCGCCGGAGCGCGTGGAGCAGGGGCTGTACGCCGCGCTCAGCGGACAACGTGGCCTGGGCGGCATCCTTTCCCGCCTCCAGGAACCCGTGGGCTTCGGCCGCGGCGTCAGACTGGCATGGGACGCGGCCAACTACTATTGGGGAGTACTGGTGCTCGACTACAGCTACTACAAACAACTGCGGCTGCTGACGCAGCTGGGCCTGAACATGCGTTCCTGGCGGGGTGTGCTCTTGGCCGCGGGCATGGGGGGCGCGGCCGTGGGGCTGGGCGTACTGCTGCTCCTGCTCTGGCGCAAGGGCTCGCCCCTGCAGGCCTGGCAACGTCTGCTGTCACGGGACGTTGATACGCGGGTCAGACGAGCCTACGCCCGGTTCTGCCGCTCGATGCAACGCAAGGGCCTGCAGCGCTCCCCGTGGGAAGGCCCCTGGGACTACGCCGGCCGGCTGAAGGCCGCGAAACCGGAGCTGAGAGCCGAGATCGAGCGTGTCAGCCGGCTCTATGCCCTGTTGCGCTATGGGCACGGCGCACACGAGGATGGAGTAACCGAACTGGAACGTGCCGTACGGCGCTTGTAGCGCCTGGATGTTCTTGATGCTTTGCTTGAAGTTGTGATCAAACCTTGGTGGAGAAGCGGCTCTGAACCTGCCGAGCCTCGACGGCCAGCATGGCGGCGAGCACGGTGCGCGGTCCTGGCGGGAGCGGTCCCACGCCGCCGAATTCGAGTTCCAGGGCCAGGGCGTGGCGGAATTCCCGTGGCAGTGGTTCCAGAAGGTGCGGCATCGTGGGCAACAGATCGGGACGCTCGAGCAACAGTCGGAAGCGCCCCCTGCCGCCCTTGTGCAGGATGCGGATTTCGCCGCGCCCCAAGTGGGGAAACACGCAGGCCAGGACGTATTCGCCGATTTCCCGGCTCGAACCTTCGGGGGGCAGATGCAGGAACTCCCGCTCCCTGGCCATGGGAAACAGCCAGGGCAGGAGTAGAAGTTCACCGCCCCCACTGCCGGCAAGCAGGAGATTGACCTGCTGCACGCAACGCTGCAGGCCCTGGTAGGCGGCGGACAGGGGCGGGCTGTCACCGAGCATGGCAAGAAAGAGGCTTTCGCGGGCCGCAGGGTCTGTCTCCTGTTCCAGCGCGGAGGCGGAAGCGAGGAACAAGGCTTCGAAACGCCCCCGTTCCTCCCAGAATTCACGGGCACTGGCGGCCAGTCCCATTGTCTGCCCAGGCGTTTCCGGGGGGAGTTCCTGGAGCAGGATTTCCGGTAAAAGCTGCTTGATCAACAGGAGGATGCGTTGCCCGGGTTCGGGTCTGCCGCCGATGTGCGCCAGGAGCGGTTGCCCATCCACCTCGATCCAGGCCAGCCCCTCTTCGTGCCAACCCCGGAAGACTCCCACCACGCGCTGCCCCACGGCGTGGTTGCGGCGAAACGCCTGCCGCCGGTCCTTGTTGCCGAAGCCTGGACTCGAGCCTGTACCGAAGCCGGAAACGCGCATGGTGATCCGCCTGAGGATAAGGATTCAGGGGCGTGAACTCTTGCAAGACAGGGAAAAGCTCAGGAACGCCCCGCCTGCATGAGCACAAGCTCGACCTCCTCCATCGAAAGCCCAGAGGTCTGCACCAGGGCCATCAAGGGCAGTCCGCGTTTGTAACCGTCGAGCACGATCTGCCTCGGGTCCTGGGGCTGAGATCGGTTGGGGAGCTTCTCCGCCCGTTCCAGGAGTTTCTTGAGTTCGTCGGCGCGCTGGACCAGTTTCCGTTCAAGCTGGGCAAGTTCCTTTTGCCGCTCCTCGAAGGTGGCCACGAGTTCCTGCTCGAGTTCCGCGCTGAAGGAGAGCTTGGCCACGAACTGTTGTTGGCGTTGTTGCAACGCGTCGAGCAGGTTTTCAGAGCGCTTGAGCCTGCGGAAAAACAGCAGAACCACGGCCAGGAGCACGAATTCCGTGACAGTGAGGCCTATGAGCAGCCAGAATATCGAGGATTCCATGTTCAGATGTCAGACGCGCTTGTTGATGATGTGTCCGGCCCAGATGTCCACGGTTTTCTTTTCATCCTGGGAGTCTTCCTTGCCGCGGCGTTCGCGGCGCTTGTGCGGTGATCCTCCGGCGTTGCCCCGGCTGCCGTCGGGGTTGACGGCCTTGGTCCCTTCCTTGGCGTCCAGCTTCTGTACCTGGCTCTGCTCGAGCTTGTGAGCCTCGTGCGCGGCCTGCTGCGTAAGGACCTGCTGGGCCTCGGGCGTGGCCTGCAGGGCGCCGGCGACTTCCCCCACCAGGGGCATTTGCATGAAAACCAGGTTCACGGACATGGTCGCCCTCCGCCGGATGTGCTGCCGATTCTATTCGTTCGTAACCTTTTGCCACGGTTTCAGGGTGTAGGGGAAAAAAGTCTTCGATAGTGGAATTCCATCGAGGGAGTGGGCCATTATCAAAGGCGCTATTCGCTCTCCCACTTGACTTCAAGATAATGTCTCTTTGTGATTTCGTCCACTCCAAGCCTTCGGGAGCGGCCCCCTCACTTCACGAGGTACTCCTCGATCAACAATGTCTCGATCTGCCCAACATTGAGATACTGGTTGATGACCGAGAGCAGGTCCTTTTTCAGCTGCTCCACTTTTGTTTTATCGGTCAGAAAACGCAAATCCTTATTCTTGAGATAGTAGAAGATGGCGTCGCGCAGTGTGAGTTGTTTGTGCGTGATTTCCCAGGCCAGTTTCTCGTTTTCCGTGCTGATGGAAAACTTGCAGAACAACAGCCGCACCTCGCCTTCCTCCGTGACATGTTCAACAAGAAACGGCTTGAGGGCCACGATGTGTTCCGGAGGAGCAGGGGAGACTTCGGGAGTCACGGTTTCCGGAGGCAGCCCAAGGGTATCCCCAGGGGGCGCAACATCCTTGGACGGCCAAAGCAAAAAAGTCAGCAACAAGCCGAGGAGCAAAACCGCGCCGCCGATGACCGCGGCCATGAGGCGCTTGTCCCTGCGGATGGCTTCGAGCAATGCCTTGATGCCCCTGGCCCGAACTTCCTTTTCCTCTTCTGGTTCGGCCAATTCATCCGTGGGAGCGGCTTCCTCTTCCTCCTCCTCTTCAAGAAAAGGCGCGTCGTCGAGGTCAAGCTCGACCTTGTCCTTGTCCAGGGAGACGTCGGTATCGGCGAGTTCCTCGGCGTCGAGGAGCGCCTTGTCGCGCACGCTCTCGTCAAGAGGTGTGTCGTCGTCGGCGATCAGGAAGAGGGGCATGTGCGCCTCGCGGTCATGTCCTCAAAGGGACGTCGTTGCCTCGGATGGGAGCAGGCAATCTCGCTGTTTCGGTGAAAAAACCGCTCCTCAGGCAAACCCGTCGGCTCCATACAGTTCCGTGAATTTCTGGCGCAGCCGACCCATGGCCTGAGAGTGGAGTTGCGACACGCGGCCTTCGGTGATCTCCATGACCTCGGCCACTTCCTTCATGTTCAGTTCGTCGCCGTAGTACAGGGACATGACCATCTTTTCCCTGGGGGTCAGGGTGTCGATAAGTCCGGCGACCTTGTCGATGATTTCCTGCAGGGCCGCGGTCTGAAAGGGTTCATTGTCCAGGTGGGATTGATGCTCCGTGGAGAATGTGTCCTGGATGGCGTCGAGATTGAGACAAAGCTGGTTTTGCAAGGCCTCCAGCCCGCTACGCACGTCCTTTTCGCTCAGTCCGGTGGCCTTTTGCAAATCGTCTTCGCTGGCGTGACGACCGTGCTGATTCTCGTATTTCCGGATGGCCTCCTCCAAGGTGCGCACCCGATGGCGCAGTCCCCTGGAGAACCAGTCCATGCGCCTGAGTTCGTCGAGCATGGCGCCCTTGATACGGTTTTCGGCATAGGTCTCGAACTTGATGCCCAACTCGGGTCTGAACTTGCCCAGGGCCTCGATGAGGCCCATGGTTCCGGAACTGATCAGATCGTTGAGTTCCACGTTGCGGGGCAGCTTGGCCTTCATGCGCAAGGCCAGGAATTTGATCTTTGGCGCATAATGTCTGACGAGCGCCTGACGGTCGGCTGCGTTGAATTCCTCCCAGGTGGTCTCCCCCGAATTGAGCCTATCCCACGGGTTCATGCTGAAAGAGGAGCTTTTTCCAGAAGAATTTGATGTTTCCATCGAGATTCGAGGCCACCGGCCATGTCTGCACGGTCCTGGCCACTTTTTGCACCGCCAGACTGGCCGGCGCGTTGGGATCCATGATGCTGAAGGGCTCCTGTCTGATGACCGCACGTCTCACAACAGGGTCTTGCGGTATAAACCCAACAAGGTCAAGGGATACGCCATCCAGAAAATGATCACAAGCCTGATGCAGCCGGCTGAAGACCTGCCTAGCCACGCGCTCGTCCGGCGACATGTTCAGCAGTACCCGGAAGCGTTCCACCCCGTGTTGCAGCTTGAGCACCTTGATCAGGGCGTAGGCGTCCGTGAGGGAGGTGGGCTCCGGGGTCATGACCAGCACGCGCTCCTGTACGGCCAGGTTGAAGTAGAGCACGCTGTCGTTGATTCCGGCGCCGGTGTCCACGATGAGATAGTCCACCCTGTCCTCGAGGTAGTCCATGGACTCGAGAAGGTCCAGCTTCTGCCCCGTGCTCAGGGTCAGCATCTCGCTGACGCCCGATGAGGCCGGCAGGATGCGAAAGCCGTAAGGTGTGTCCAGGAGGATGTCCTTGAGACTGGCTCCTTCATGGAACAGATGGAAAAGGTTGCGCTTGGGCGTCAAGCCTAGGATCACATCCACGTTGGCCAAGCCGAGGTCGGCGTCCAGCAGCACCACACGAGCACCCTGCTGGGAGAGGCAGCAGGCCAGGTTCACCGAGAGGTTGGTCTTGCCCACGCCCCCCTTGCCGGAGGTCATGGATAACACCAGGGGCATGCCGTCGCTCATCAGATCGTCACTCCTTGCTCGTATTCAGGGCGCTGGGGCGCTCCAGTCCAATGCTCATTGCCCTTCGTTGGGCAGCCGGTGCTTGAAGAGCAGCCGCCACAACGTCAAGTGTCCGGCAGGGGCCATGGTGTCCGAGAGTCCGGCACCGTAGGAGAGGGCCGAGACGGGCAACCCGGTTGTCCAGGCTGTATTCACCAATGCACCATAGGTATAGCTCTCGTCCAGTTTCGTCCAGACCAGGCTTGCGGCTTTTCCGGCGTTGTAGTGTTCGAGAAAGGCCTTGAGCTGCGTTGGTGCGAAATGGGGGCAGAGTACGAGGTGCACCTGGAGGTTGTCCAGTGCGTCAAGGCCAAAATCCTTGAGCTGGTCATCCAGGTTCTTGCCGCGATCCAAGCCCGGCAGGTCGACAAGCACCAGGTCGAAATCCCTGCGTCGACGCAGCAGCTCGGCCGCGTCCAGGGGTTCGGCGATCTCGCGGTAGGTGAAACCCGAGAGCTCCGCATAATGCTTGAGTACCACGCGGTTTTTCATGCGCCTGGTGTCGGCATTGACCAGGCAGATGCGCAGTTGTGGATTTTTCTGTTTGCTCCCCAGGGCCATGCGGATGAGAGTCTGCGTCTTGCCGGCGCCGTGGGGACCGGCAAGGGCGTGAAAGGTCTCGGGCCATTGGCCGTTGCCCCAGGCCTTGACCTTGACCATGCGTTCCAGTGGTCCGAGAATGGAAGTTCTGGGCCGTCCCTTGAGTTCGGTGAACATCTGCATCACCGTGTCGGGGTCCACGCCCTCGCGCTCGAGATATTCCAGGGCCTGGCGCTGGATGGGCGCCAGCAGACTGAAATCCAGCTGGGGGCGCAGCAAGGCGTTGAGGTGCTCCTTGATCCGGCTCCACTCCTGATGCCATTGACCCCAGGCCTCGGGAGGAGGCGGAGGCGTTGCGGCGGCGTCATGTTCCCCGGAGGTCGAAGCTACCGAATTCCTGGACTCTTCCAGGGCAGCGGTGATCTCGCAGAAGCAAGCCCCGTCCTCCTCGCAGGTTCTGTTGCCAAGGATGACTGCATCGGGGCCGAGTTCTGCCTTGATGCGCGCCAGCACCGTCTTCGTGTTTTGTCCTCGATAGGTCTTAACCCGCATGATGCAACACCACGTTCTTTAGAGCGTGCAGGCGCACGTCTGGAGGAATTTCCGCCTGCGAAATAACCGGCAGCGTCGGAATGAACCTTTGCAACAGTTGGGCCAGGTGCGGACGGACCACCGGCGAGGTCAGCAACACGGGCTGTCCGTCGGCCACCATGGCGCTTTCCAGGGCTTCGTTGATATTCCTGATCATGGCTTGCGCCGCCATGGGTTCCATAGCCAGGTAGGCTCCGTGATCCGACTTGCGCAGGCTTTCGTGCAGGGCCCGTTCCACGGTGTGGTCCAGGGTGATGATGGGCAGGCCCCCCCCGCTGTCCAGATAGGGCTTGATGATGGTGCGTGAAAGCCGTTCCCTGACAAACTCCGTGAGCTGGTCCGAATCCTTGACGGCGCCGCCCACGTCCGCCAGGGCCTCCACTATGGAGAGCAGATCGCGGACCGAGACATTTTCCCGCACCAAATTCTGCAGGACCTTCTGCACCACCCCCAAATTGAGGGTGCCGGGCACGAGTTCTTCCACGGCCTTGGGCGAGGACTTGGCCAGGTTGTCCAGCAAGCTCTGTACTTCCTGCCTGCCCAGAAATTCGTGCAGGCAACGCTTGAAAACCTCGGTGAGATGCGTGGCGATGACCGTGGAGGCATCCACCACGGTGTAGCCTGCAAGCATGGCTTCTTCCTTCTGGGCTTCGGGAATCCAGAGTGCCGGGAGATTGAAGGCCGGCTCGCGGGTCTCGACACCCTTGACGCGATGCTTCACATCGCCTGGGTCCATGGCCAGGCAGTGGTCGATGAGGATTTCCGCCGAAGCCACCTCGTTGCCCTTGATCAGGACGGAATACTGCCCCGGCTTGAGTTGCAGGTTGTCGCGCAGGTGCAGCGAGGGGATGATCACGCCCATGTCCAGGGCGAACTGTCGCCGAATGGAGCGGATGCGCGCCAGAAGGTTGCCGTTCTGCTCCTCGTCCACAAGCGGTATCAGGCCGTAGCCCACCTCCAGTTCGAGGGTGTCCAGAGGGAGCAGAGCCTGCACCTCTTCCGGAGAATCCAGTGAGGGCTGCTCCTTGGGTTTGGCCTCATCGGCCTTTTTCTTGCTATCGGCCGAGCCCTGCCCGACCATGCGCGCCGCGATGAACAACAGCGCTGAGAAGAACAGGAAGGGAATGGTGGGCATGCCCGGCACAATGCCGAAGAGCAGGAGCACGCCGGAGACGAGCTTCATGGCGCGGGAGTTGTAGGACAATTGGCCCACGAACTCCTCGCCCATCCTGGCCTCCGAGGCCGAGCGGGAAACGATGATGCCCGCGGAGGTGGAGACGATCAGCGAAGGGATGGTGGAGACCAGGCCGTCGCCGATGGTCAGCAGGGTGTAGGTCTTCGCGGCGTCTGCCCAGCTCATGTCCTTTTGCAGGGTGCCTATGAGAATGCCACCCACCACGTTGATCATGGTGATGATCATGCCGGCCTTGACATCACCTTGAACGAACTTTCCCGCGCCGTCCATGGCGCCGTAGAAGTCGGCCTCCTTGCGGATGACTTCACGCTGCCTGGTGGCCTCCTGCTCGGTGATCAACCCGGAGTTGAGATCGGCCTCTATGGCCATCTGCTTTCCGGGCATGGCGTCCAGGGTGAAGCGGGCGGCGACCTCGCCGATGCGCGTGGTGCCCGCGACGATGACGATCTTGTTCAGGGTGAAAAGGATGAAGAAGATGACGAGGCCGATGATGTAGTTGCCCCCGACAACAAATTCGCCAAAGGATTGGATGACCTTGCCCGCGGCCGCGGTTCCCTCGTCGCCGTGCAGCAGGATGAGCCGCGTGGAAGCCACGTTCAGGCCGAGGCGAAGCATGGTCAGGACCAGCAGCAGTGACGGAAAGATGGAAAACTCCATGGGACTGGTCATGAACATGGACGTGACCAGAACCACCAGACTCAGGGAGATGCTCAAGGAGAGCATCATATCCAAAAAGACCGTGGGCAGGGGGATGAGCATCACGAAGAGGATGGTCACCACGCCGCCCGCGAGAAGCAGGTCTCCCTGCTTGGCAAAGCGTTCGTAATTTATGTTCGGAGGCGTGAATGTTGTAGCCATATTTTTGACACCCTTGGGGATTGGCGGCCTTCGCTCGTTCGGTGTTCAGCCTCTTTGTCGGCCTACCTGGGACCGCGCTTGAAACGGTCCAACTGGGCCAATATGGCGGCCACTGCCTTGTAGAGTTCCTCGGGGATCGACTCGCCGATCTCGACACTCTTATACAAAGCCTGTGCCAGAGGCTTGTTCTCGCGGATAGGCACCCGGTTTTCCCGGGCGATTTCCTTGATCCGCTCCGCCACCCGGTCAACGCCCTTGGCCAAGCAGATGGGCGCGGGCGCCACCGCCGGGTCATACTTGAGCGCGATGGCGTAGTGCGTGGGGTTGGTGATGACCACGTCGGCCTTGGGTACCTCCTGCATCATGCGTCGGGCCATGACCTCCATCATTTTCCGCCGCTGCTGCGCCTTGATTTTCGGATCGCCCTCGGCCTGCTTGCGTTCGTCCTTGACCTCGTCCTTGGTCATCTTGAGGTTTTCGTTGTAGTCCCAGCGCGTGTACCAGATGTCGGCCGCGGCGATCAGCAGCATGGGCACAAGGGCGTAAATGACCATCTTCATCCCCGCGCCGAGAATATACGCTGCGAGGCCTTCCGCGTTCTGATAAAAAAGGGGCGCGATGTTGTATATCTCGCTCTTGAGCACGATATAGGGAGCGATGGCGATGGCCGTGGCCATGAGCAGGCTCTTGCCCAGCCTGATGAAGGTGTTCAGGCTGAACATCAGTTTCTTGATGCCACGGGTGATGTTGAACAACTTCCCTAGCTTGGGCTTGAAGACCTTGGTGGTCCAGAGCGGCCCCACCTGGGCGCGGGTTGTCGCATAGGCGACAAATCCCAACAGCAGAAGGATCGGCAGGACCATCTTGGCGATTTCCCAAAAGGAGAAGCGCAACAGGTTGTAGACCACCTGCTTGTTCAGTTGCAGCACGCAGCTCTCCGCCAGGTACCACCGGAACACATTCTTTATGTTGTTCGAAAGATAGCCGATGAACAGCCACAAGCCCACGACGCCGGCAAGCACCACGAAGGCCTTGCCCGCCTCCTGGGACTTGGGAACGCTGCCTTCTCCACGGGCCTTTTTGATCCGTTTCCCGGTAGGGGCTTCTGTTCTGCTGGGATCTTTCTGCGGCATGGCGCGCGCCCCCTAGTGGGCTGTCCTGAGAATGAACAAGAACATGGGATCGATTCTGGTGATGAAGTCGCGAAAATACAGGGCGAGCATGGAGAAGACGATGCTCAGGAAAAAGAACCCCACGCTGATCTTCAACGGAAAGCCGAGCATGAGGATGTTCATTTGCGGTGCCGCCCGACCCACCAGGGCCAAAGCCAGGTCCACCAGGAACAGCGCGGCCATCACCGGAGCGGCGATGCGCACCGCCAGGACGAACATCTCCTTGGAAAAACCCATGACATTGTGCATCAGGGTATCGGAAATGAACAACCCCCCCGGCGGGACCAGATCGAAGCTCAGGGTCAGTGCGCGCAGCACGTAGAGATGACCGTTGAGGGAGAGGAAGGTGAGGATGGCGATCATATACAAGAAATGGGCGGTCACGGCCTCGGAACTGCCTGTTTCTGGGTTGACCACGTTGACCATGGCGAAGCCCATCTGAAAGCCGATGATCTGCCCTCCTGTCTGCACGGCGGCGAAGATGAACGTCACCAGCATGCCCAGGATCAGCCCCAGGACCAGCTCCCCAAGCATCATGACCATGATGCCAAGGGGATGCGCGGGCAGCGCGGCGTTCTGAAAGCCAACGTTCGGCCAGAGCGCCAGTGCCATGACAATGCAGATGGAGACCTTGACCGTCTTGGGAATGGACTCGCCCCCGAAAAATGGCAGCAGGAACATGATCAGGCTCACCCTGAACAGGGTGAGCAGAAAGCTCATGAACTGCACCGGAGCGAAATCGAAGATATTCATGCCCGACGAGAAGCAAAATCCAGGCCATGCCCCCCTTCGTGCGGTTATCCCTCGTCTCGTTCCGCCGTGTCCGCGCCCATCAACTCCTCGGCCAGCTCCATGAATCTGCTCAGGAGAGGCGAGCACCACTTGTCCCGATGCCAGATCATGATCACCGAGGTCTCCTGTACTTCGCCGACCCAGTCCAGCCGCTCGAGCAGGCCGAGGGAGAGTTCCTCTCGCACGGCCACCGCCGGGCAGACAGTCAGCCCCACTCCCTTGTACAGGCAATTGCGCAGCCCCCTGGAACTGGAAAAGAGCAAAACCCGTGGCACCACGCCGCATTCTTCGAGCGACCGCTCGAAAGCCTGGCGATAGCTTCAGTCCGTGTGGCTGAGCAGGACGGTTTCCCCGTGCAGGTCTTCGACAACCACGCGCCGCCGGCCGGCAAAAGGATGGCGCGGGCCGGCGACCAGAGCCAAGGGCTCGGTGCGCAGTACCCGTACATTCACTTCGGGAATGCTGACCTGGTCGGTGAGCAGGAACGCCAGGTCGATGCGCCCCGTGTTCAGTTCTTCGCGCAATCCCTGGTCATCACAGTTGATGCAGTCGAGCTTGACGCCTGGTTTCTCCTCGTGGAACCGTCGTACCAGCTCGGGCATGTACACGTCGGCCAAGGTCTCGGGCACGCGTATGGTGAGTGCGCCTCGCGAGTACTCGCCCTCGGCGAGTTCCGAAAGAAGCTCATCGGTCATTTGCAGCATGCGTCGGGCATAGGCGTGCAACTTCGCCCCCGCCTCGGTGAGAATCACGCGCCGGCCGATGCGATCGAACAGTTTGACCCCGAGTTCCTCCTCCAGGACCTTGATCTGCGCGGAGACGGAAGACTGGGCCAGATGTTGGCGGTCCGCGGCGCGGGTGAAGCTCAAAGTGCCGGCCACGGCGAGAAATGTCTTTAATTGGCGGAGTTCCATGTCTGCTCCTGGGAAGGATCGTTGGTCGCGATGCAGCGTATCGAAACAAATCGTTTGATTCGATTGAAATGCGGAAGTAATCGCGAATGACGATAAACTCAAGTCCTGGGAGGACGACATGTATTACATCACAAAGTCTGAAATCGAGGCAGCCACGGAAAAGGCATCAAACGTGTTCGGCAACGGATTCCATTGCGCCGAGGCGGTGGTCTGCGCCGTACTGGAGGCCTTGGGCGATGACCCCAGACAGGCCACGGCCCATGCCACCGCCTTTGGTGGAGGCATGGGGCGCAGCTTTCAGGAGGCTTGCGGCGCGCTCTCCGGCGGAATGATCGCCCTGGGGCACATCCACGGACGCACAACGCCTGGAGGAAACTGGGACGTGCCAGCGCGGATCGCGGCCGATCTGCGGTCGCGGTTCCTGGAAACTTTCGGTGCGGTGCGGTGTGCGGCGCTCCTCCAGCGTTTCGGCAAAGAAAATGAAATGGACGAATGCCGCAAGGTGGTTGCGGGGACCGTGAAGGCCTTGCTGGAGCTGCTGGCGGAGGAAGATGACGCCGCGGAGGTTTCTGAAGGAGCGTTGAAGGTGGAAGTCTGAAATACGGGAAAGGGATTGTTCTGAAGAATAGGCGCGGGATGTCAGTCCAGGCTTTTGAGCATCATCTCCACTGCCCGCTCCTCGGGCAGGGGGCGGGAAAACATGTAACCCTGGCCGTATTCGCAGCCCAGGCTCAGGAGAAATTCTCGCTGGGACTCCTTTTCCACGCCCTCTGCCACCACCTTCAGCCCCAGGGTGTGCGCCAGGCTGACGATGGCCTTGACGATGGCCTGGTTCTCGGGCCTCTGGTCCAGGGAGCGCACGAAGCTGATGTCCACCTTCAGGGCGTCCAGCGGGAAGCGCTGCAGGTAGCTCATGGAGGAATAGCCGGTGCCGAAGTCGTCGATGGAGATGGCGAGGCCGTTGTTCTTGAGCCGGTGCAGGCGATCCACGGCACTGGCCGCGTTCTCCATGATGGCGGTCTCGGTGATCTCCAGGCGCAGGCATTCGGGAGGGAGGCCCGCCTGCTCCAATGCGCGTTTGACGTGTTCCAACAAGTCGGGCTGGGAGAACTGCTTGCCCGAGATGTTCACGGCCAGGTAGAGGCCGTTGGCATTGGGAATCGCCCGGCGCCAACCGGACATGATGGCGCAGGCGCGCTGCAGGACCCAGCGACCGATGGGCACGATCAGCCCTGTTTCCTCGGCCAGGGGTATGAACTCCATGGGCGAGATCACCCCCCGCTTGGGATGCATCCAGCGGATCAGTGCCTCGAAGCCTTGCAGCCTGCCGCTGGACAGGTTCACCACGGGCTGGAATTCGAGGTAGAACTCATTGTTCGGGATGGCCTTGCGCAGGTCGTTTTCCAGGAACATCTGCTGGATGGCCTGCTCGAGCATGCGCGCGTTGAAGACCTTGATACGGTCCCTTCCCGCCATCTTGGCCCGGTGCATGGCGATGTTGGCGTTCTGGAGCAGATCCTCGGGCTGCTTGCTGCCGTCCGGGGTGAGCACCAGGCCGATGCTGCACGTGAGCTGAAGTTCGTAGCCATCCAGACAAAGCGGCGCGGCAAAGGTCTCCCGCACCCTGCGGGCGATGTTCACGGCCTCGCGCTGCGAGCCGAGTTCTTCCATGAGCAGGACGAATTCGTCGCCGCCGTAACGCGAGACGGTATCCAGCCCGCGCATGCACCCCCTGAGCAGATTGCCCACCTCGATGAGCACCTTGTCACCGAAGGCATGCCCTAGGCTGTCGTTTATGACCTTGAAGCGGTCAAGGTCCACGAAGGCCACGGAGAAAAAGTAGTTTTCGCGTCGTTGCGCCCGCTCCAGACATTGACGGATGCGATCCAGGCACAGGGTGCGGTTGGCCAGGCCGGTGAGGGGATCATGCAAGGCCTGGAATCTGAGGGCTTCCTGGGACTTCTGGAGCTGGGCCACGGTCTGCTCCAGTTGCATGGTGGCCTCTTGCAGGCTGCGTTTCTTGCGATGCAACTCCACGAAGACCTTGACCTTGCTGGTGAGGATGTCGGGCTCCACGGGCTTGAACAGATAGTCCACGGCACCCAGCTCGTAGCCTTTGAAGACGTGGCGTTGCTCCTTGCTGATGGCGGTGACGAAGATGATGGGTACGTTCTGGGTGTGTTCGTGCTGCCGCATGATCTCGGCGACCTGGAAGCCGTCCATGTCCGGCATCATGATGTCCAAGAGCACAACGGCCACATCGTGCTTGAGCACCATTTCCAGGGCTTCCTGCCCGCTCTGGGCGGTGACGATGTTCACCTCCTTGATTCTCTTCAGGATCCCATCGAGTAGAATCAGGTTCACCCGTTCATCGTCAACGATGAGAATGTCCACGTCCGCAGACTGCATGCCGACACCTCATGGTCTTGGCACAGGGTCACGCCCGGCCGTAATTCTCGGAAGCGGACTACGTCATTTCTGCTCCCGCTAATACAATGTCTATAACGCAGCAAGACAGTGGAGGCAACCGCGTTATTCCGAGCACAACTCATGCCCTGAAAAGGGCTACTCTTCAATCCGAAAGTCAGGTACCACGGATGCCAGCAGCGAGCGGATGCGCCGGGAGTCACGCTGTTCCGCCGCCTCGCGCAGCGCATCGAGCAGGGGACGCAGCCGCGGCAGGCTGCTGACCGCACCCGCCCCTCCGGACAGGACCATAACCTGGGAGTGCTCCGTGCGCAGGACCTCTTCGTCTGGGCCGTACAGCTCTTCTTGCAGCTTTTCGCCGGGCCTGAGACCGATGTACTTGATGGCGATATCCACGTCCGGCTCCAGTCCCGAAAGCCGGATCAGGTCCCGGGCCATGTCCGCGATGCGCACGGGCTTGCCCATGCGCAATACGTGAATCTCCCCCCCCGATCCCATGCCCGCGGTCTGGAGGATCAGGCCACAGGCCTCCTCCACGGTCATGAAGTAGCGCAGTACCTCGGGGTGGGTCACGGTCACCGGACCGCCGCGCTCGATCTGTCTGCGGAAGAGCGGGATCACGGAGCCCGACGAACCCAAGACATTGCCGAAGCGCACGGCCGTGAGCCTGGCCTTGCCGCCGGTGCAATGGGCCTGCACGAGCAGCTCGCTGAGGCGCTTGCTGGCGCCCATCACGCTTTTTGGCCGCACGGCCTTGTCCGTGGACACGAGCAGGAAGCGCTCCAGTTCAGGGAGCGCCAGGCAGAATTCCAACAGCGTGGCCGTGACCAGGACGTTGTCCTCCACCGCCTGCCAAGGGTGCGCCTCGAGCATGGGCACGTGCTTGTACGCCGCGGCGTGGAACACTACCTGGGGGCGGTGCTGCTCCAGGGTTCCAGCCAACCACTCCCGTTGCGTGAGGTTGCCCAGCAGGGTGACGTGGCCGCTGTACCCCAGTTCGTGCTCCAGCTCCATTTGCAGGTTGTAGAGCCCCGCCTCGTTCATGTCCAGGAGCAGGAGCCTTTCCGGTCCAAAGCCACTTATCTGCCGGCAGAGTTCCGAGCCAATGGAGCCCCCGGCACCCGTGACCAGAACCCGCTTTCCCCGGAGCATGGCGCCGATGCGCCCGGAGTCGAGCTGTACCTGCTCCCGGCCCAGGAGGTCGCGGTAGTCCACGTCGCGCAGCGTCTTGAGGGACACCGCGCCCCTGGCGATGCCCCTGGCGAAGAAGGAAAGCGGCGGTATGACCTTGGTCTGCAACCCCGCATCCTCGCACAGACGGAGCACGCGCCGCATCTGCTCCCCCGCGCCTTCCTGCAGGGCGATGAGCGCGGTACTTACGCCGTGCCCATGAGAGTGCAGCCAGCTGGGCAGCTCGGCGATGGGGGCGAAAACAGGCGCACCGTGCATGCGCCTGCCGTGGGTGGCGGGATCGTCGTCGAACACGGCCACGATCTCCAGGCCACTCTCCGGGGTGGAGAGCACCTCGCGCAGCAGCATTTCTCCGGCTTGCCCGGCTCCCAGCAGCACGCAACGTGTCCTGACCGCTCCGGAACGCAGAGCATGGCTGCGCCGGCCATGGGAGCGCAGGCGAGCCAGCCCCGCAGGCAGCAGCGAGGCCGGACTGCCATGGTACAGCCGAAGGCCCAAGCGCGGTGTCGCCACCAGAATGCAGGTGTACAGCCAGTCCAGAATGAACACGGAGCGCGACATGCCCAGGAAACTGTGCGCGAACTGCAAGCCTACGAGCAGCAGCAGCGATGCGGCCGTGGCCGCCTTGACCATCTGCAGCAGGTCGGTCAGGGAGGTGTAATGCCAAATGGTTCCGTAGACGCCGGCCACCCGGAGACAGACAAGCTTCAATAGCGTGAAAGGCAGGACCAGGTCGGCGAAAAACGCCCACTGGTGCGGCGGGATGTGACCTTCGAAACGGGTGACATAGGCCAGCCAGTGGGCAACCGCCACCAGCGCGGCGTCCATGGCCGTCTGCCACAACCAGGTCGTGGGGCGCCTGTTGCCGGACATCAGCCCTTCTCCCGCGCTGTTGTGGGAGCGGTGGCGTTATTCTCGGGAGCACGAGTCCCCGGCAGGTCGATGGTGAAGGAGCAACCCGTGGTGGGGTTGTTGGCCGCGGTCACCGTACCCCCCATAGCCGAGACAAAGCGCAGCACCAGGGCCAGGCCAATGCCCGTGCCCTGGGTGCGGCGAGTCAGGGAGTTGTCCACCCTGTAGAAGTCCTCGAAGACCCGTTTCAGGGCCTTGCGCGGGATGCCGGGTCCGGTGTCCGAGACCACGATCCTGACCCTGTTCCCGGGGGCGGGGTGCACCGTGATGGTGATCTCCTTGACAGGCGCGTCCTTGCCGAACTTGATGCTGTTTTCCAGGAGGTTCAGGATCACCTGGATCATCACTTCCCGGTCGTAAACCAACCTGACCGGCTCCTGGCAGACCACCTTCAGGCTGAAGCCCTCGCGCAGCAGCTTGTCATGCATGAGCTGAGTCACTTCGCTGAGCACGTCCTCCAGGTCGCCCTGGCTCATGTCCAGGGCGCGCTGCTTGCGCTCCAGCTTGGAAAACTCCAGCACGTTCTGGATCAGCCTGGAAAGGCGCGCCGTCTCGGAGTTGAGGATGGCGTAGTAGTGGCTGCGGCGCTCCGGGTCCCTGGCCATGCCCTGCTCCAGCATCTCGATGTACAGCTTGATGTTGGTCAAGGGTGTCTTGATCTCGTGGGTCACGGAGGAAACAAAGCCGGCGCGACGCTCCGAAAGCTCCACCACCAGGCGCATGCTCTGGTAGATGGCCAGGAGCCCCAGCAACACCACGCCCGCAAGGATGGCCGTGACCCAGGCCAGCTTTTCACGGCCTTCGGATCGGGGAATCTTTTCGCAGAACAGGGTCGCCTTGAGAAAGGAGAAGGGGCGGGCAAAGGAACGCTCCAGCAGGAAATCGCCGCTGCGGTCCTTGTTCCAGGCGCCGATGACCATCACGGGGGCATCCTGGTCCATCACCTCCAGGCTGAGCTTGGTGAATTTGGCCATGGGCTGGAGCGCGAAATAGTCCTGGAGCAGGTGCTCCAGGAAGGTTCTGGCCTCGAGGACAAGTCCCTGGCGGTAGATGCGGTTGGCGATCACTATGCGCCGGAACACGAATATCCAGGTATCGTCGATGAGCACGGACTGCATGGGGTCCACCTCGGCCTGGAAGGTACGCGCGGGCATGTCGACATCCGCACCCACAGCCGGGGGAAGAGGAGATGGCCTGTAGTCGTTCGTGAAATTCGGAAAGCCCGGGTAGCCCGGAAAAGGTGGGAAGCCGGGAAAACCTGGGTACCTGGGCATGCCGGCGTCAGGAGGGGGATATCCTGGAAATGGAGGATACGCACCTGGAGCCATGGCCTCGGAACCCTCGTATTGCCGACGCCGTTTGTCCAGTTCCAGTTCCGTGAGCAGTTTTTGCATCTCCGCTTCCTGCAGGCTCTGGGACTGCGCTCCTCGATCGTTCACGGCGGATGGTTCCTGCGATTGCCCTCCGGTCATGGTTTTGATCTGATCGGCGGTGATTTCCTCCACCCTGCGCTCGCCCAGGCCCAGCTGGGACTTGGCCTTGGGTGCGCGCTGGGCCAGATAGCGGTCGGCCACGTTGGGCATGTATTTGTCCGCTGTTTCCCTTGGCTGGATCTTGGTTTTCAGATCCAGGGGATCATCCGTTGGCAAAGGAGGTTGGGAACCGCGGCGCAGTTCCTCTTCCAGGGCCATGATCCGGCGCTCCTCGTCCTTGGCCAGGGCCCGGCGGTCATCGATTCGGGGCAAGGGGCGCATCCCCACCGCCTCGGCGGCGTCACTGCGACGGCTGTTGAACAGCGTGTTGATTTTGCCCAGTTCCGTTAGTCGGTTCTGACGCGTGGCCGGAGGATCCTGCGCGCCGCCGTCGCCGGGCAGCACGGCGAGATGGCTGCCGTCGGGGTTGTTCTGCAGGTAGCCGAGGATGTATGGCGCCTGGACAAACCCCTGGCTGGTGCCACCCTGGATACTGTAGGCATCCACCGGGCGCCGTTCCTCGCGTTGTACGAACAGGGCCAGCTCCTCTTCCATGCCGCTGAACAGTGCCTCGGCAAAATAGCGCAGCTCGGCGGCCTCCTCCCGCTGCAGGCTGATGTTGGTGCGCAGCACCAGATAGCCCAGGGGTACGGCCAGGGCGATGCAAAAGAGCAGCAGGTACAGTTTCAGTCTGCGCAAGCGTCTTCTCCATCCACGACGTCGGCGCCGGACTCCGGCGCCAGGCGGTAGCCTTCGCCACGTACGGTGAGGATAACCGGCACCTCGCCCAGGAGTTGGAAGATCTTCTTCCTGAGCTTCTGGATATGGATGTCCACGGTGCGGGTCTCGATGTCGGCGTCAGCATAATGCCAGACCTGGGTGAGCAGTTCCTTCTTGGTGACGATACGCTCCCTGTTGGCCCGGAGATAGGCGAAGATGTCCATCTCCCGGCGGGTGATGTCCAGTTCCTGGTCATTGGTGCGCGCCTTCAGGGTGGTGGGATCGAAGGTCATCTCCCGAAAGCGGAGAGGCATCTGGTCCACGGCCTTGCCGCTGCGCCTGAGCACGGCCTCGATCCTGGCCAGGAGTTCCCGGATGGAGAAGGGCTTGTTCACGTAGTCGTCGGCTCCGGATTTGAAGCCGGTGAGCACGTCGCTCTCCGCGCCCTTGGCCGTGAGCATGACGATGGGCTGAGCCGGTCGCTTGGCGCGCAGCTGCTTGCAGACGCTGAAGCCGTCCATGCCCGGCAGCATCACGTCCAGCAACACCAAATCATAAACGCCGGCCAGGGCCTTTTCCAGCCCCCGCTCCCCGTCCTCTTCGCCCTGGGCCTCGAAGCCGTTGAACACCAGTACGTCAAGGACCCCGCCAAGAATGGCGGGATCGTCTTCCACCACCAGAATTTTCGCACGTGGTGCGCGCATGACATCCTCC
This sequence comes from uncultured Desulfovibrionaceae bacterium, assembly GCA_964609625.1. Classification (GTDB taxonomy): domain Bacteria; phylum Desulfobacterota; class Desulfovibrionia; order Desulfovibrionales; family Desulfovibrionaceae. The sequence continues at coordinate 9,747 of CAZSRS010000032.1, read as the reverse complement.
CTGCCCGATGCAACCCGCCTGATGTCCGGGAAGCCCTCAACATCCACCCCATACCGCAATCCGTCGTGTATCTCTTGCATGATCACCCCGCAATGCGCAACAACGAGTGCTTTTCGCTCCGCCGCAAGCCTGTTACAGTACTTCCCCATGAAACTCGCGGTCATCTCCGATATCCACGGCAACCTCGAGGCATTTGAACGCGTGCTCGAGGACATGGACACCCAGGCCCCGGACCTGGTCTACTGCCTGGGCGACAGCGTGGGCTACGGCCCGGAGCCCGAGGCCGTGACCGAACTGGTGCGGGCGCGCAACATCCCCCAGGTCTGCGGCAATCACGAGTTGGCCATGGTCCGGAGCGCCGAACGCATTTGGTTCAATCCCACGGCCAGGGAGGCCTTGGAGCGCTCCCGCAAACTCGTCTCCAGGCGCTCCCTCAAGTACATGAAAACCCTTCCCCTTTTTCTTGATGAATGGGGCTGCTACTTTGTGCACGGCTTTCCTCCGGACTCGCCGCGCACCTACCTCTTCGAACGCGGCGACGACGAACTGCCCGAGACGTTCACCTTCCTGCGCGGGCGCATCTGCTTCGTGGGACACACCCATGAGCTTGGCCTGGTGGAGTCGCACGCCGGAGGCATCCGCCGCACGCTGCTCACCGAGGGAGTAAGCATCCTGCGTGTCGGCAACGGGTACATCGTCAACGTGGGCAGCGTGGGCCAACCGCGCGACGGCGACAACAGGGCCAAGTACGTGCTCTACGACACCGAGAGGCGCCTGCTCCAGGTGCGCTGCGTGCCTTACGACATTGCCAGGACAGCTGCGGCCATCATCGCCCTGGGCCTGCCGGAACAATACGCCCGAAGGCTGTGGTGACAAGCCCCGGCCGGCAAAACATTCGTAAAAAATGAGCGACAAAAGGACCATGAGACACATCGGCAAATATCGGATCATCGGCCTGCTGGGCCGCGGCGGTATGGGACAGGTGTTCAAGGTCGAACTTTCCAAGGTGGGCAGGGTCATGGCGCTCAAGCTTCTGCGCCCCACGGAGCATATGCTCGATTTCCTGGGCAAGGAGGAGGTGGCGCGCCGTTTCCTGGACGAAGCGCGGGTCATGGCCAGTCTGCGGCACCCGCACATCGCCCAGATCTGGGACTTCGACGAGCACGAGGGTTGGCCCTTCTTCACCATGGAGTACGCCTGCGAGAATCTGGGCGCGGTCATCGGCGAGAACTACCGCATCGAGGACCCCACCCGACGTATCTGGCCGGACAAGGCCATGAGCTATCTGTCGCAGATCCTGGACGGTCTGGGCCGGCTGCACTACGCCGGCATCGTGCATCGCGACCTCAAACCCTACAACATCCTCCTCGGCGATCAGGAGCATGTCAAGATCATCGACTTCGGCCTCTCCCGCCTGCGTGGGGAGCGCCCCCAGACGACCCCCGGCGGCATGAAGGTGGGCACGCCCTTTTACACGGCGCCGGAGCAGGAAGAGGATCCGGAGCGTGCCGGGGTCCCGGCCGACCTCTACGCCGCCGGCGTGATCTTCTACCGCATGCTCACCGGCGTGCTGCCCCCTGAAGGAGGCATCCGCGAGGGGCGGCCCGTGTTCGCGGAACAGGCCCCGGCATTCGATTTGAGCGCCCCCTTCGAGGCTTTCTTCCGCCGCGCCCTGGCTCCGGCTCCGGCCGACCGCTTCGCCTCGGCATTGAAGATGCGCGCGGCACTGGCGGCCCTGCACGAGCAGTGGCGCGTATCCCTGGAGCAAATCTGCACCCTGGACGAACATGAACTGGAGGTGCTCTGCGGCATCAGGGGCGCGACCAGCACCGCGCCCGCGACCCTGCGTGGCACGCCCGTGAAGACCGGACCGGTGCCCCCCACCAAGGCCTTTGCGCTGGACGGCCTGGCCCGCCCCCTGCATCCCGGCCCGAGTGTCTTCGAGCCCCTAGGCACGGAACTGGTGCGCGATCCGCATCACGGCCTGCTCTGGCAGACCTCCGGCTCCCCCTACCCCCTGACCTGGCAGCAGGCCCACGCCTATGTGGCTGCCTGCAACCAGGAACACTTCGGGGGGCGCGACACCTGGCGACTGCCCACGGTGGACGAACTCTGCACCCTGGCCCGCACGCCCGAGCACGCCGATAGCCTGTGCCTGCCCCCTGTCTTTGACCAGACCCAGCGCCAGCTCTGGAGCGCCGACAGGCGCACCTTTGTCGCGGCCTGGCTGCTCAACGCCGGACTCGGCTTCGTGGGCTGGCAGGACTTCACCTGCCCAGCCTGGGTGCGCGCCGTCAGCGACCTGAGGGCGGAAGGCGGCGGATCATGAAGCAACGGAATGCCCAGGAGAACTGCACGCGCTGCGGCCAGTGCTGTCTGAACGGAGGGGGGGCCCTGCACGTGGAGGACGTCGCGCTGTTCCAGCACGGCGTGCTACGCACGGCGCACGTACTCACCCTGCGTGCCGGGGAACCAGCCTTTGACCAGCCGGCGGGGGTGGTCCGCCCCCTGGCCGCGGAGTTGTGCAAACTCGCCGCTGGGGCGGACGGCAAGGCCTGTCTGTTCTACCGGCCAGAAATCCCAGGCTGCGGTATCTACCAGGAGCGCCCCCTGGAATGTCGGTTGTTGGCCTGTTGGGCGCCGGAAGCACTGACCTCCCGCTACCAGGAGGGGCGTTTGCAACGGAAGGATCTGCTCCCGGCCGGGAGCGGGGCCCTGGAACTGGCGCGCATGCACGAGGAGCGCTGCTCCTACAGTTTGCTGGCCGAACTCGCGGCGTCTTTCACGGGAGCAGGCCCTGGCGTGGATGCGGCCAGGATCGAAGCCGAAATCCTCGACCTCCTCGCGCTGGACCAGGCCATGCGGCGCTCCCTGTTGGAGCGGTTGGGGCAGGAATCCGACGCCGTGGAGGCGTCACGGTACTGTGAATTCCTCTTTGGCCGCCCCATGGAGGCCAGCCTGGGCTTTTTCGGCCTGCACCGCATTCGGGAGGGAGCAAGTGCCAGGCTGTTGCGTACGCCTCGCGCATTCGGCCCGACGCCCAAAGTTGTTCCTTGACGCGACACCCGGCCTTGGCTATCTGAAAACGCTTGTCCCGTGCGTGCACACGCGACTTCACATCCACAGGAGCAGGAGAGCCCCATGTACATCGTCACCGGCGGAGCGGGATTCATCGGCAGCGCAATCGTCTGGAAGCTCAACCAGATGGGTATTACTGACATTCTTATAGTCGACAACCTGGGCCATGCCGAAAAATGGAAAAACTTGGTGAACCGCCGCTACACCGACTACATGCACAAGGGCGCCTTCATGGGCCTGGTGGCGGCGGGCAAGGCGCCCAAGCCCACGGCCGTGCTGCACATGGGCGCATGCAGTTCCACCACCGAGACCGATGCCGAATATCTCATGGAGAACAACTACCGCTACAGCCGGATCCTCTGCTCCTGGGCCTTGGGGCAGGGGGCGCGGTTCATCAACGCCTCCAGCGCGGCCACCTACGGCGACGGTTCGCGCGGCTTCAAGGACGACGTGGAGACCATGGTGGAGCTGAAACCCTTGAACATGTACGGCTACACCAAGCAGCTCTTCGACCTCTGGGCCCAGCGCCAGGGCATCCTGGACTCCATCGCCTCCCTCAAGTTCTTCAATGTCTTCGGCCCAAACGAATACCACAAGGGCGACATGCGTAGCGTGGTCTGCAAGGCCCATGCACAGATCCTTGAAAGCGGCCGGCTGGCGCTCTTCAAGTCCTACGTGAAGAAATTCTCCCACGGGGGACAGCAGCGGGACTTCGTCTACGTCAAGGACTGCATGGACGTGATCTGGTGGCTGTTACAACATCCCGAGGCCAACGGCCTGTTCAACGTGGGCACCGGCCAGGCCAGGACCTGGAACGACTTGGCCAAGGCTGTGTTCAAGGCCATGAACAAACCCGTGAAGATCGATTACATCGACATGCCCCCCAGCTTGCGCGAAAAGTACCAATACTTCACCGAGGCCGGCATGGAGCGCCTGCGCGCGGCGGGGTACACCGCGGATTTCACGCCCCTGGAATTGGCGGTCAAGGATTATGTCCAGGAGTATCTGGTCAAGGGCAACGCCTATCTGTAGCAGGGGGCGGCATCGTGAAGCAGCACTTCAACCGCGCCGCTTGAACAGGCGCTCCAGGTCCCTGAGTTCCCAAGAAAGCAGCACCGGACGGCCATGGGGGCAATAGTGACGCTCCGGAGTCTTGGCCCAGGCCTCGATGAGTTGCAAGGCTTCGTCCCTGGCCAGGGGCTGCCCGGCCTTGACCGCCGCCTTGCAGGACATGAGCTTCCAGAGTTCCTCCATGCCGCCGGATTGTTCTGCCAGGGCCGCGCGCAGGTACTCCTTGGCCTGCCCTGCGGTGAACAGCGACGGCACCCCCCGCACGCGCAGGCTCGTGGCGTCGGCCTCCAGCAGAAATCCCAGGCGCTCCAGCTCCTGCCAGAGGGCGCGCAACCGTTCGGCCTCCGCGGGATGCAGGGGCAATTCCAGAGGCAGGGCCAGGAGCTGGGTCTCCGCGGGCGCTCCCTGGGCGAACCGTGCATAGAGCACGCGCTCGTGGGCCGCGTGCTGGTCCATGAGCACCAGGGTCTGCTCGCCGAATTTGAGCACCAGGTAACTGTCCGCCAGGCGCCCCAGAAGGGTGATGCCCGCGACGGTGGATTCCAGGGCAGGAGCGGGGAGCAGGCCCGAAACTTCCGGCTCCTCGGAGATGCGGCGGCGCATATCGTCGGGGGGTGGTACATCCGCGGGATGCGGCGGCTCATGGAGCGGAGAGAGGGGAGGCGGTGCGGGGCCGAAGTTCAAGTACTGGTTCATCTGTGACACGGGGCGCTCCGGCAGCGGTGCGTCGAGCAGGTCCTCCAGGGAGGGGCGGCGCCCCTGCAGGAGTGTTGAAGCGATGCTTGAAGGTCCCGGCATCTCGCGGACATGATCCACGGGAGGGGAGTGCCGGGGCAAGAAGTGTTGCCGGCAGCCTTGCATGGCAGCGGAGGGGAGTTCGGGAGGCTCTCCACTCCGGGACGGCCAGGGGGTGTCTGGCTCCGTCTCCCCCATGACCGGGAGTTCGAACCGCTGTACCGCCTGTTGCACGGCGCGGCGCACGTGGGAAAAGATGGTGGATTCCTCGCGGAAACGGACCTCGGTCTTGGCCGGGTGCACGTTGACATCCACCAATTCCGGCGGAAGCTCCAGGAACAATACCAGTTGGGGGTATTCGCGGGAGAGCAAACGCCCCTTATAGGCTTCCTGGGCAGCGCGCAGCAGCAGGCGGTCCTGCACGGGGCGGCCGTTGACGTAGAAGAACATGCGGTTGGCGCGATTCTGCGCCTTTTGGGGAGCGCCGGCCAGTCCGTGCACTCGGAAGGGAGGGTCACTGTAATCGAAAGAGACCATGGCCTGCACCACGGCCGGAGGCCAGGCAACCATCAGGCGTTCCTTGAGGGTTTGATCCTTAAGCAGGCGGAAGAGTTCCCGCCCCCCCTTGCCCGCGGCCTCGGTGCCCGTGCTCAGTACAAAGCCCGCGTCACAGCGCGCCAGAGCCAAGCGGAACAGGGTCTCCTGGCAGCGCATCAGCTCCGTGGCCGGGGTCTTGAGAAACTTGAGCCGGGCCGGGATGTTGGCGAAGAGGTCATGGACTTCCACCCGCGCGCCACGTTCCAGGGCGGCCGGTCCCTGGCCGGTTATCGTGCCGAATTCCACGTCGATGCGCCAGGCCTCGCCCCCTTGCTCCGCGCTCAAGCAGAACCTGGAAACCGAGGCGATGCTGGGCAGGGCCTCGCCCCGAAAGCCGAAACTGCTGATGGCGGCCAAGTCCTCCAGGCAGGTAAGCTTGCTGGTGGCGTGGCGTGTCACGGCCAGTTCGAGTTCGTCCCTGGCCAATCCCTGGCCGTTGTCCTGGACCAGGAGCAATCGCTGGCCACCCCCTTCAAGAATCACATGAATATGATCCGCTCCGGCATCCAGACTGTTTTCCACCAACTCCTTGAGTACACTGGCCGGCCGTTCCACCACCTCGCCGGCCGCGATCTGATTGCGCAGCTCCGGCGGGAGCAGGCGAATCCGCCGCGCACCAGCCTCGGGCGCGGATTCTGAACGCCGCGCAACACCCCGGGTCATTTGATCGTTGCCTTTCATGACAAGAAGCTTACTATATCCGTACGTGCTGCTCAAGGCCGCGATACCCACGGCACGGGACAGGACGCACAACCTGGGCACGAGGCCTGCCTGTATCCTTCCCCATGCTTCGCCAGCGAGGGGCGACGGATTGACGACACGACAACAGGAGGGGACAACTTCGATGTCATTGAACAAACACGGTGGCCGTCACGCGGCGCAATCCCAGGCAGGCGGCGACGTTCGGACTTCCAGTCCGTCCGGTTTCGACCCCGAGCTGCTCTATGTGGAGTGCCTGCGCTGCGGCAGCCCCGTGCTCTGGGAACCGGGGCGCAGCACGGCCCTGGTGCGCAAGGCCGGGCTGAACAAGGCAGGGCTGGACTCTGGGTTCGTGATCCTCACCCTGGGCTGCCCTGACTGCTCTCCAGGCGCCATATCCTACGAAACAAGGGTCATGCCCGTGTCCAAGGCCATGCTTGAAGGAGTGGACGACGGAGAGAGGCACGACCCGTCGGAAGTCAGCGGGAATGCCTGAGTAGGGGGCGCTTTCCTTACCTCGACCGCGGGCTTCGCTCCCTTGCGGGCAGCAGGGCGGCGGCTACGAAACGATGCCCTCCAGGGGCTTGTCCTGGTCATCCACGGCTAGGACAGGGGGGAGGTGGAGGACGAAGCGGGTTCCCTGCCCCACCTTGGTGTGCAGCTCGATCCTGCCCCCCATTTCTTCGATGATCTTTTTGGTCATGGGCAGGCCCAGTCCGGCGCCCTTTTCCTTGGTGCTGAAGAATGGGTTGAATATCTTCTCGCGCAGTTCCTGCGGTATGCCCGGTCCGGTGTCGGCCACTTCCAGGGTGACAAAGGTGCCGCGCAAGCCGGTGCGCAGGGTCAGCGCCCCCCCTTGGGGCATGGCCTCCACGGCGTTTTTGATCATGTTGATCAGACACTGCTTAATCAATTCGGCATCGCCCTTGACCATGGCCATACGGCGGTCCAGTTCCATGATAACGTTGATGCCCTTGTCCCTGGCGCCGAAACCCATGAGTTCGGCGGTTTCGGCCACCACGCGGTTGATGTCCACCATGCCTTCCCTGGGGTCCGTGGGGCGGGCGAAGTTGAGGATACTCTTGAGGATATTGTCCAGCCTTTTGGATTCCTTGAGAATAATGGACACTTTTTCTCTGGCCGTCTCTTCAAGGGCGGGCATGCGCAGGAGGGAATTGGCGAATCCGCCGATGGCGAACAAGGGGTTGCGGATCTCGTGGGCGATGTAGGTGGCCAGCTCGCCGATGGCCGCCATCTTCTCCGCCTGCTGGAGTCGGAGTTCGATGTTGGTGCGGCTGGTGATATCGCGCCTGATTTCCAGGACGTGGGTGAGCCGGCGCTCCTGGTCGAAAACCGGGTAGGTGTAGACCCGAAAATAGCGCATGCGTCCCGAGTTATCCACAAAGCTGTGCACCTGTTCGGCCTTGCTCCCCGTCTGCAGAGTGCTCCTGAAGGGGCAGATACCCTGACGATGCTCGCAGCAGAAGTCCTCGCCCTCGAGTTCCCAGCAGTAAAGCCCCTGGATCTGCTGCCTCTTGAGCCCTTTGCGTTCGTGGACGCGCTTGTTCATCTCCGCGATCTTGCCGTGGACGTCGAGGAGGATTATGTCCTCCTCGACTTCCTCGAATATGGTCTGAAACAAGGTGCGGGTGTAGTGGAGATCGGTTTCGCAGGCAAGAGAGGCCTCCCTGCCCTCGAGCATCTGGAGCAGAAAGGTCGAGGCTTCTCTTTCGAGCACGGAGAGAGTGCCGGGAGCAGCGGCACGCATTTCAACCATGGTCTCCGGGCTGTCGACAAAGACCAGGAGCAGGTTCACGTCCGGGCGCAGGCGCAAGGCCTCGTGGAGCGAGTCACAGAGCACGGGGGGGTCTCCTCCCCAGTTCTCCGGCACGAGATGCAGCGCTCCCTCGTCGAGCTGGAAATCCTGGTGCTGAAGCAGCACGGCCACGCGCACCCTGGGCAGGATTTCCTGCTGGGCGGGCAAGGACAAGAGACGGGAAAACCGTTCCACCGTGGCGGCGTCGGCCAGAAGCGCGACGTGGAAATACCGTGGATCACCGGCAACACGGGTCCGCGCACCGGAAGTTCGGGCTGCCGCGGCCGTCTGGTCGTGTGCGGACATGGTCCCTCCTGTTGCAATTCCTGACCCGGAAACCATGTGCAGCATACACGCAATCGCGCAAAGGGGAAAGCGCCCCGATGCGAAGAAGAATCCCGAAGCCGCATATGAAAAAATGGATGAAAATCTTTTTTTCTCCTCCGGGCGCTGTTGTCAAAACCTTGTAATTCTGATAGGCACATCTACTCTACCGTAAGCAGGTAAGAATGAAAGTCCCAGGTTTGGAGGTAACCAATGGAATCGTCAACCAACAATGAAACGTCCAACGCCCCTGAAAACGATCTCAGCTTCGCTTCAGCCCTCGAAGACTACCTGAATCCTGATTTCGGCGATCTCGAAGAAAGCACCATTGTCCGTGGCGAAGTGGTCAAGGTCGGACCCGATCACATCCTCGTGGATGTGAATTTCAAGTCCGAAGGACAGATCCCCAGCAGTGAATTCAAGGATGTCGAAGGCAAGATCAACGTCAAGGTCGGTGACGTCATCGACGTCTACGTGGTGCGCAAGGATGAGATCGAGGGAACCATCGTCCTTTCCCGCGACAAGGCCAAGCGCATGCAACTCTTCGACAAGCTCGAGGATGTGCAGGAAAAGGAAGGCGTGATCACGGGCAGGATCATCCGGCGCATCAAGGGAGGCTACACCGTGGATCTCGGAGGCCTGGAGGCCTTTCTCCCGGGTTCCCACGTGGATCTGCGCCCTGTCCCGGACATGGATGCTCTTGTGGGCGAGGAATATGAATTTCGTGTCCTGAAGATAAACCGGCGCCGCTCCAACGTGATCGTCTCACGCCGCGTGCTGCTGGAAGAAGAGCGCGAAACCAAGCGCGCCGAATTGCTGAACACCTTGGAAGAGGGACAGGTCATCACCGGCAAGGTCAAGAACATCACCGAATACGGCGTGTTCGTGGACCTCGGCGGCCTGGACGGACTACTGCACATCACCGACATGTCCTGGAAGCGGGTCAAGCATCCCAAGGAGCTGGTCAAGCTGGGGCAGGACATCACCCTCAAGGTGTTGAACTTCGATAAGGACAGCAAGAAGGTCTCCCTGGGCATGAAGCAACTCGTGCCCGATCCCTGGGAGAATATCAGTGAAAAATACCCGTCCGACACCAGGATCACCGGGAAGGTCACCAACCTCGTGGACTACGGCGCCTTTGTCGAACTGGAGCCCGGAGTCGAGGGACTGGTGCACATCTCCGAGATGTCCTGGACCCGTAAGCTGCGACATCCTTCCCAGCTCGTGCGCGTGGGCGAGGAGGTCGAGGTGGTCATCCTGGGGGTGGACGAAGACAAGAAGCGCATCTCCCTGGGCATGAAGCAGATTCGCCCCAATCCCTGGGATGTGGTTGCCGAGAAATACCCCGAGGGCACCATCCTCGAGGGCACCATCAAGAACATCACCGAATTCGGTCTGTTCATCGGCATCGAAGACGGCATCGACGG
>CAZSRS010000031.1:47341-51710 GCA_964609625.1 uncultured Desulfovibrionaceae bacterium | reverse complement strand
ATTTCAGGATACTAACCGTTGTGTTACCTGTTGGAGCAAGTCCGAAAGTCGAGATCTTTTCCTATATTATGACTGAAATACGGAGTAAAGGCAATAGCCATTATTTTTTTAATCAGATTTTTTCACTTCAATATTATCAAAACCTCAATCATGGAAATAAGACCACCCCATTTCTTCGCGGCCAGCACACATCTGTTCCCTAACACGATGTCATATCTCACTCCAGCAGAATCAGACGCACTCCCCACTACCAACTGACACGGCAAAATCCCCCCCCACCTCCCTCCTTGCCCTCCCACTTCCTCTTCAGTATTCTGCCGCCGTGATGGGGCATGGGCCATACCTGTCCGGACAGTCCATACCCTGGTCCGGGGGTCTGCGCCACGCGCCCCCAATGGAGTGCCGCATCCCGCATCCTAAATAGGTATCGACCATACCCCAAAGGAGAAGCGCATGGATCGTCGCAAATTCTTCAAGGTCACCGGCGCGGGCGCGCTGGTCTTGGCCGCGGAGCCGGCCCTGGGCAGGATCGACCAGCCCGCCTCCAAGGGCGGATGCTCCCTGCCCCTGCCCTGCCCCCAGGATCCTCTGGCCGGGCGCACCATTGCCGGCCAGCTGGCCAGGCGCGCCCTGCTGGTGGACGACGAACTCGGGGACAAGACCGTCTACGGCCAGGCCGTGCGCGACCTCGCCGCCGAGCTGCACCGCCGCGAGGTCCTGGTCTCCACCGCCCTGAGCGCCGACGACGCCCTGGGACGCATCGGCTTCGATTCCGCCATCGACTGCGTGCTCGTGGACTGGGACCTGGGCGGGGGGCACGAAGGCGCCCAACGGGTCATCCAGGCCGTGCGCGGTCGCACCACGGACCTGCCCATCTTCCTGCTCTCGGACCACTCCTCGCCCGCGGACATCCCCGCCGAACTCCTAGCCAACACCGACGGCTTCATCTGGATGCTGGAGGACACCACCACCTTCATCGGGGGGCGGGTGCTCGCGGCCATCACGCGCTACCGCTCCGGCGTGCTGCCGCCCATGTTCAGGGCTTTGGTGGACTTCTCCAAGGTCTACGAATACTCCTGGCACACACCGGGGCATACCGGCGGCACCGCGTTCCTGAAATCCCCCGCCGGCCGGGCCTTCTACGACTTCTTCGGCGAGAGCCTGCTGCGCTCGGACCTGTCCATCTCCGTGGAGGAGCTCGGCTCCCTGCTGGATCACTCCGGCCCCATCGGCGACGGCGAGAAGCACGCGGCCTCGGTCTTCGGCTCCCACCGCACCTACTACGTCACCAACGGCTCCTCCACCTCCAACCGCGTCATCCTCATGGCCAGCGTGACCCGCGACCAGGTCTGCCTCTGCGACCGCAACTGCCACAAGTCCGTGGAGCACGCCATGACCATGTCCGGCGCCATACCCACCTACCTCGTGCCCTCGCGCAACGGCCTGGGCATCATCGGCCCCATCCCGCCCGAGCGCCTGACCCCCGAGGCCGTGGCCCAGGCCATCGCCGAGAACCCCATGGTCACGCCGGGGATCGACCCCGCGCCCGTGCACGCCGTGATCACCAACTCCACCTACGACGGCCTGTGCTACAACGTGACCCGCGTGGAGGAGCTGCTCGGCGCCAGCGTGGACCGCCTGCACTTCGACGAGGCCTGGTACGGCTACGCCCGCTTCCACCCCATGTACCGCGAGCGCCACGCCATGCACGGCGACCCCTCGGAGCACGGCCCGGACAAGCCCACGGTCTTCGCCACCCAGTCCACGCACAAGCTCCTGGCCGCCCTGTCCCAGGCCTCCATGATCCACGTGCGCGACGGCCGTAAAAAGATCGAGCACCATCGCTTCAACGAGGCCTTCATGATGCACGCCTCCACATCGCCCCTCTATCCCTTGATCGCCTCCATCGACGTATCCGCCGGCATGATGGAAGGGGCGGGCGGCCTGACCCTGACCTCGGAGCCCATCCACGAGGCCGTGCAGTTCCGCCAGATGATGTCCCGCCTGCACGCAGGGTACACCGAGAAAAAGGACTGGTTCTTCTCCACCTGGCAGCCGGAGACCGTGACCCTGCCTGGCGGCAAGCCCGTGCCCTTCCATGACGCGCCCCTGGACTTGCTGACCAACGACCCCGCGCCCTGGGTTCTCAAGCCGGGGGCGGACTGGCACGGCTTCGGCGCCCTCGAGGACGGCTACTGCCTGCTGGACCCCATCAAAGTCTCGGTGCTCACGCCGGGCGCCACCGCCGGCGGCGGCGTGGGCGAGGCCGGCATCCCGGCCTGCGTGGTCTCCGCCTTTCTGGACGCCCAGGGCATCGTGGTGGAAAAGACCACGGACTTCACCATCCTCTTCCTCTTCTCCATGGGCGTGACCAAGGGCAAATGGGGCACGCTGGTCAACGCCCTGTACGAGTTCAAGCGCCATTACGACGCCAACACGCCCCTGCCCCGCGTGCTGCCGGGTCTGATCGCCGAACACGGCGACCGCTACCAGGGCCTGGGGCTGCGCGACCTGGGCGAGGCCATCTTCAAGGCCATGCACGACCTGAAGACCACCGAGGCCATGGCCAAGGCCTTCTCCATCCTGCCCCGCGCGGCCATGAGCCCGGTGCGCGCCTACGAGCGCCTGGTGCGCGGCGACGTGCGCGCCCTGACCCTGGACGAAATGGCCGGGCGGATCGTGGCCACGGGCGTTGTGCCCTACCCGCCGGGTATCCCGCTGCTCATGCCCGGGGAGGACGCCGGCCCGGCCAACGCCCCCATCCTGGCCTACCTCAAGGCCCTGGAGGCGTTCGACAAGCAATTCCCCGGCTTCACCCACGACACCCACGGCGTGGAGGTGGAAGACGGAATCTGCCGGGTGATGTGCCTGGAGGAATAGGAAGTTGCTATGAAATTGTCAGTTACCGGGGGGATGAAAACGCGCCCCAGGATGGGGCGCCCGCCCGCGTGAGCGCAGGCGAGACCACGCTCTCGCCGAAGCGATCAGCCCATCGCACCACAGGAAGTGGTGCGTGGGCGTCATCTGGTACAACAGATAGGTTTCCCCCCGGTCTTCTCATGTCCTTAGAATGGGGGATGAAAACGCGCCCCAGGATGGGGCGCCCGCCCGCGTGAGCGCAGGCGAAACCACGCTTTCGCCGATGCGCTCAGCGCTTGGGTTCCATCCGCGCGTAGCGCTTCAGCAGTTTGCTCAACTCCTTGCCGCGGCGTTTTCCTTCCAGGTCCGGCGCGCCCCCCTTCATGCGCTCCATGCGCTCGGCCTCGCCGCGCAGTTTGAGGTAGGAGCGGTAGCGCTCGGGCGCGAGTTCGCCGCGCTCCACCGCCATTGTGACGCCGCAGCCGGGTTCGGCCTCGTGGCGACAGTCCCGGAAGCGACAGGAGGCGGCGAAGCGCTCCACGTCCGCGAAGAGGTTGTCGACGCCCTCCCCGCCCGTGAGGCCGAAGGCGCGCAGGCCGGGCGTGTCGATGAGCAGCCCGCCGCCCGGCAGCAGAAACAGCTCGCGGTGCGTGGTGGCGTGCCTGCCGCGCGAATCAGCCTCGCGCACCTGGGCCGTGCACTGGCGCTCACTGCCGAGCAAACTGTTGACAAGCGTGGACTTGCCCGCGCCCGAGGAGCCGAGCAGGACCGCAGTGAGACCCGGAGCGAGGAGCGCGCGCAGCGCGTCGAGCCCCTCGCCCGTGCGGGCGCTGCATGCAAGGACATGGGCGCCGGGTACGGCCGCCATGACCCGCGCCAGCTCCCGGCCACAGTCCGGACGCAAATCGGTCTTAGTCAGCACGACCACGGGCTCTGCCCCGGCCTCCCGGGCCAGCGCGGCCCCGCGCTCCAGACGACGTGGATTGAAGTCGTGATCCAGTCCAGCCGCGAGCAGCACCATATCCACATTGGCCGCCAGGGGTTGCCGGGCGCCTTCACCAGTGGAGGCCCGCCGTTCGAGCAAAGTGCGACGCGGCAGGATCGCCTCGACGCGCGCCGTGCCGGAATAGCGGGAATTGTCAGGGGCGTTGGCGATCCAGGCCGCGACCCAGTCACCCACCACGGGCAGGGAGCAGGGCCCGAGGGCCTCGTGCCGCATTCTTCCGGCAAGCACGGCCTGGGACACGCCGCGCCCGTGCAGGAGGAGATAGCGCTCCCGCTCGGCGCGAGCCACGCGCGCCGGCACCAGGCCGCCGACGTTCAGGGAATCGAATGACGTGATGAAGAAGGACGACCAGCCAAGGTCCATGAGGTCGGGAAAAACCATGATGATAGCTCCATGGAAAAAGTCCGAACGAAACCGCTCCCCCAGCGTGTGAGCACGGGGGCAGTACCTGGGGACGTCAGGGTCCGGGTATGGAGCTATACAATTTCCAACATAAGCCAGGGC
>CAZSRS010000031.1:0-47241 GCA_964609625.1 uncultured Desulfovibrionaceae bacterium | reverse complement strand
TGGGGACGTCAGGGTCCGGGTATGGAGCTATACAATTTCCAACATAAGCCAGGGCATTGCGTACGCCGCAACACGGTTTGCGTCAAGCACCACCCCGCACTCATCTGCAAGATGAGTGCGGGGTCGCACATCAGAAAATCCTTGCTTTACCCCTTCAGCCGCTCCAGGCACCAGGGCAGCAGGGAGTGTCCGGGTTCGAGCAGCAGGCCCGTGGCCAAGGCGTTGGCCTCGTCATAGGCCTGGGCGCCATTGGGCGTGCAGCCAGGCCAGCACAGGGCGAAGGGCACGGGATCGGACACGTGGGTACGCTCCACTATGGGGGTGAAGTGGTCGCAAGCCAGGAGCACGCCGGCTTCGGGCAGCGCCTGAACCAGGGGGCGGACGATGCGCGCGTCGAAGCGCTCGATGGCCTCGATCTTGTCCTTGACGTTGCCGCCGTGGCCGCATTCGTCTGGAGCCTCCACGTGCACGAAGACGAAGTCCCCCTGCTGGAGGAAATCCAGCGCAGCCTGGACCTTGCCCTCGTAGTCGGTATCCAGCAGGCCGGTGGCGCCGGCTACGTCCAGCACCTCCATGCCCGCGGCGCGGCCCAGGCCCTTGATCAGGTCCACGGCGGAGATCACGCCCCCGCGCAGACCGAAGGTCTCCGTGAAGTCCGGCAGGTGCAGGGCGCGTCCCTGCCCCCATGGCCAAAGGGCACGCGCCCGCGTGGTATTTTCCCTGCGTTGCAGTCTGTGCGCCGCGCGCAGCAGGAAATCCCAGAACAAGGGGCAGGAGGCGTAGCGCTCCACGTCCGCGCGGATGGGTTGGTCCAGGATGTCATGGGGGGGGGAGATGGCCAGCCGCGCCTCTTCGGACGCCGCGCCCCCCCAATGGATGAGCAGGTGACGATACTGCACGCCGGGCACCAGTTCGAAGGGCTCGGTGCCCATCTCCTGGACAAGATCCAGGATCAGCAGTCGGGCCTCTCTGGTGTCGATGTGCCCCGCGCTATAGTCCAGCATGGTACCGTCGGCGTCCAGGCTGGTGAGGTCCACCAGGTTGCAACGCCAGACCAGGTCGTCGGGGCCGAGTTCAATGCCCTGGGCCGCGGCCTCGATGGGTCCGCGCCCCGTGTGCATGGTGGCGGGGTCGAAGCCCATGAGCGCCATGTTGGCCACGTCCGAGCCCGGTGGCATCCCTTGGGGCACGGTGCGGCAACGCCCCACGATGCCTGACCTGGCCAGAGCGTCCATGGCCGGGGTCCTGGCTGCCTGGAGCACGGTCTTGCCGCCGAGTTCATCGAGGGGCCAATCGCCCATGCCGTCGCCGACGAGAAACAGGAATTTGCGCATGATGGTGGTATGTATATTGTTAAAGGATTTTTCGGGGGGAGCCCGAGGGGGAAGAACCTCTTGCAAGAGGTTTTTCCCTCGAAAAACAGTCTCTCTTCCCTAAAATATCCTGTAGTGCATGATGGGCTCGACGTTCAGACCCGTGGATTCGATGTCGCGCATGGCCTGGTGCACCTGCCGGGCCTTGGCCTCGTGGGTCAGGAAGAAGATGGGCACGCCGTGCCCCGCGTCCTCGCCCTTCTGCACCACCTGGGCCAAGCTGATGTCGTACTTGGCCATGATGCCGCCCACGTCGCGCAGCACCCCTGCGCGGTCCGGCACGTGCAGCCGCAGGTAGTGCTTGGACACCGCGTCTTCCAGGTCCAGGACCTCGGCCATGGGCAGGGGCTGATCCACGAAGCCCAAATTGTTGGGGGCCCGGCCCATGGCGATCTGGGCCACGTCGGCGAGCACGGCGCTGGCCGTTGGCAGGTCTCCGGCGCCGTGACCATAGAGCATCACCGGCCCGGCATTGCCCTCCAGGCGGATGGCGTTGAACGAGCCCTGCACCGAAGCCAGGAGGTAACTCTGGGGGATGAGGCAGGGGAACACGCCGGCCTCAATGCGCCCCTCCACCATTTGGGCCTGGGCGATGAGTTTGATCTCGTAGCCCAGCTCGCGGGCGAAGCTCAGATCCATGGGCGTGACCAGATCCACGCCCCAGACCGGGAGTATGTCGTAGGGGTAGCGCTGGCCAAAGGTCAACTGGATGAGCAGGATGAGCTTGTGCGCGGCGTCCAGGCCCTTGATGTCCAGGGTGGGGTCGGCCTCTGCATAGCCCTTTTCCTGGGCCATGGCCAGGGCGTCGCCGAACTTCATGCCCCTGCTGGACATCTCGGTGAGGATGAAGTTGGCCGTGCCGTTGAGGATACCCATGACCTTGTGGATCCTGTTGGCCACCAGGCTTTCCTTGATGGTCTGCAGGGTGGGGATGCCTCCGGCCACGCTGGCCTCGAAACCGAGATGCAGGCCCTTTTCCGCGGCCAGGGGAAAAATTTCCTCGCCGTACTCCGCCAGCAGGGCCTTGTTGGCTGTGACCACGTGCTTTCCGTTGGCCAGGGCCTCCTGGATCAGCTTCTTGGCCAGGCCGGTGCCGCCGATGAGTTCGATGAACACGTCCACCTCGGGATCGGACGTGAGTGGCCCGGCATCGGTGAGAAACCGGGCGCCCAGCCTTTCGGCCAGGGGGCGCTTGTCTTCGCCGCGATCGGCCGCGGCCACGAGCCGAATCTCCCGCCCCGTGCGCTGCCGGAGCCAGTCCATGTTTTCTGCCAGCAGTCTGGCCACGCCGCCTCCAACCGTGCCCATGCCAGCCAGGCCGATGCGCAGGGGCGCCGAGCGGTCGCTATTCTTTTGGGACACAGCCACCTCCGGAAAGGACTTTCTTGATGCCGCGAACGGCCTGATTCGTGCGGTGATGGTTCTCGATCAGGGCGAAGCGCACGTGGTCGTCGCCATAGTTGCCGAAACCCAGGCCAGGGGAGACCGCCACGTGCCCCTCGGTGAGCAGCAGCTTGGAAAACTCCACGGATCCCAGATGCTTGAAGGGCTCGGGAATCTCGGCCCAGACAAACATGGTGGCCTTGGGCGGCTCAACCACCCAGCCGGCGCGGTTCAGGCCCTCGATGAGCACGTCCCGGCGCTGGCGGTAGGTGTCCACGATTTCGCGTACACACTCCTGGGGGCCGTTGAGCGCCACGATGGCCGCGATCTGGATGGGCTGGAAGATACCGTAGTCCAGGTAGCTCTTGATGCGCGTCAGGGCGTGGACCATCTCGCGGTTGCCGCAGCAGAAGCCCACGCGCCACCCCGCCATGGAGTAGCTCTTGGACAGGGAGAAGAACTCCACGCCCACGTCCTTGGCGCCCTTGGCCTGCAGAAAGCTGGGGGCGGTATAGCCGTCGAAGACCAAATCGGCGTAGGCCAAGTCGTGGATGACGTAGATCTTGTGCTCCTTGGCGAAGTCCACGATGCGCTGGAAAAACTCCAGGTCCACGACCTCGGTGGTGGGGTTGTGGGGGTAGGAGATGATCAGGACCTTGGGCTGGGGCCAGGTCTGTCGGGTGGCCAGGAGCAGATCCTCGAAGAAGTCCCGGCCCTTGCCGATGGGAATGCGCCGCACGTCCGCGCCGGAAATGATCGAGGCGTAGGGGTGGATGGGGTACGCGGGATCCGAGGCAAAGACCACGTCGCCGGGGGAGAGCATGACCATGGCCAAGTGCGAGAGGCCTTCCTTGGCGCCCATGGTCACGATGGCCTCGGTCTCCGGGTCCAGGGAGACGTCGTAGCGGCGGTAGTACCAGTCGCAGATGGCCTTGCGCAGGTTTGGCAGGCCTCTGGAAACCGAATATCGGTGGTTCACCGGCTTCTGCGCCGCCTCGGTCATCTTGTCCACGATATGCTGCGGGGTAGGCAGGTCCGGATTGCCCATGCCCAGATCCACGATGTCCACATTCTGCCGCCTGAGCCGCATCTTGAGGTCGTTGACCACGGCGAAGACGTAAGGCGGCAGGCGCCTGAGTCTTGGAAATTTTTCCTCGCTCATTGTCCTGATAACTCCTTGTGCAAGCGGTCCATTGAGAAGAAACGGATAGTACTGGCGGGCAGCCACGGTGTCAAAGGATTTGCTGGCGAAAATGGAGCGGTTTTCCAAACGACGGTGCAGTTCTGCCCCCTGAGCGACCCTACGGCTAGTTGCCATCAAAGAACGCAACGTGGTGTCGCACGGCAGGACGTCGCTCCGTGAGCGATATCCGCGTAGCGTATGGCGAGACAACGATTTCGCTAAATCGCGGTACTCAAAACACAGGGCATGTTTTAAGTGTCTTTGGCATGAAACCAGTGCTGTTTGCCGCCACCCCATCAACATGATCCGGGCCGCGCGTGGACACGAACCTTACAGTCTGGTATCCTGGCGAAACAGATATTCCCGGTGTCCGCGCCCGCCTCGAAGCACTTGGCCGGACACCTGACATGCCGCACCCATTGCTTGAAACCCCGTTCAGGAGCCCTTTCTTGCCGAAAGACAAGGACGTCACGCACATGGCCGACGAGGAGGCAAGGGAAAACCAGGAGCAGGCACCCCTGGGTGAACCCCTTGGCCTGCCAGGCACCCGAGGCCTGCTCCTCGGCGCGGGCATCCTGTTCCTCGCCCTGAGCCACGTGACGGCCTTTTTCCTGGGCTATTTCCTGGGATTACCCAAAGCCGGCTTGGTGGAGGAAAGAGCGCCCCACCTCCAACCGACTCCTACCCAAGCCTTCCGCGACCTCGGCCTCCAGGACCACTCTTTCGACGACACAGCCCAGGCCCAGGCACTCTTGGCACTGCTCGTGGAACAATCCGGCCACAAACAGTACATCATTCGTTTCAACAGAGAATCCGAACACGTCAATCTGACCTGTGACTTCACGGACAAGACCCTGACCCGCTCGACCACGCATCCCAACGGCTCGGGCAGAACCGAACGCTGGCGAGGCGACGTTCTGGAGCGCCTGCGCAACGCCTCTGGAGGGCGGGGCTTCTCCAGCACCGAACATGGGGCCCACCCCGCGGAAACCTCTTCCTTCACACCACGGGCCGCTCCCATCGATTGAATCATTGTTATTCCTGGACGACCCAAAAAACCCTGAAAAGTTCTGCTTGCCCACGCCGATCATTGCGTGTATGAAAATTTTTTTCGTTGTTGACCACTATGCCCAAAGATACGATTCCCAATATATCTCGCGCGGAAGAGTTGCGCTCTCTGGATCAGGAGCTTACGGCCCTTTTAGCCAGACGAGCCGCACTCGTGGCGGCGATCAGGCCCCAGGCCCCCTCCCAGGCCAAACGCAAGCAGTGGCTGGACCTGGAGAAAGACCTCTGGCAACTCTGGGACAAGGCCGCCGCTGCCAGCCGCAGCGATGTGCGCGCCTGGCGGAAGATCTTCTCCCTGGCCCAAGAACTGCAGTCCAGGTCGGAATCCCAGGGCGACGCCAAGGTCTTCACCCTGGCTCCCAAGCAGGAACCCATGCGTCTTTCGCTCCCGGCACCGGGCTGCACTCTCACCACCAGGCTCTGGGCACTGCTGGCCTCGCAGGCCCAAGGTACCTTCACCCTTACGGGCGCGGTACGCAACGACCGCTTTGTGGAACTGGTCAAAGCGCTGAATCAGGCGGGCGCCTCCCTGTTCTGGGACGATGCGGGGCTGCACGGCCGCGGCCAAGGCCAGGCCGATTTCGACGAGGGCGTCATCTTTGCCGGCGAGGACACGCTGAACCTCCTTCTGCTCGTGGCAGCTTGCATTGGCAAACCCGGAGCCCAACGCTTCACCGGCAGCTCCTCCCTGAAGCAGGCCGACCTAAGCTTCTTGCGCCATTTTCTGCCCCAGCTCGGCGCCCGCATAGCCTTCATGCACCCCGGCTCCAGCAGTGTGCCCTTCAGGCTCGAATCCTCGGGTATCCTGCCCGATACGGTCAAGGCGCCCAAAAACGCGCCTGTGGACTGCCTCATGGCCGTTTGCCTGGCCGCGCCCACGTATCCCAACGGCCTCTCCCTACTCTGGGACACGGAGCGGGAGGAGGAACTCTCGCCCAGGATCGGTCTGACCGCCACGTTGCTCAGACAGTGCGGCGTGGACGTGCTTCTGGAAACAGGGCGATGCAGAGTGCTGCACACCGACCTGATCTTGCCGCACGATCCCATGCTCCCGCCGGACCCTCTCATCGCGGCGACGTTGTTCGCCTTTGCCAAAGTGGCCGGCGGCAGCGTGAGCCTCGAATGTGCCTGGCCCGGAGACTTGGCCCTCTGGCACGACGCCCGGATCATGCTCGAGAGCGCCGGCCTGAACATCCAGCAGCGAGGCGGCACGGTGGTGGCGACTCCAATGCTCGGAGGCAATGACACCGATATCCTGCCGCCCCACGCCTCGGACCTGCTGCCGGTGGCCTTTGCCCTGACCGCGCACAGGGCCCTGAAGACAGGTTATCCGGCGCGGCTGCGCCTGCACATGGATGTCGACGAATTCGGCTCAGAACAGGCCACGTGCACGGAGCTTGCCACCCTGCTCGGTCTGGACATCCAGTTCGAAGACAATGTCTGCTCGCTGCGCAAACAGACGGAAGCGCCCGCCCGCCAGGCGTTCGTGGCGCCCGACGCCCGCTGGTGCATGGCCCTGGCCCTGCTTTCCTACGCCCGCCCCGGCCTGGAATTGGCCAACCCCGGCAGCGTGGCCGAGCTGTTGCCCGGATTTTGGCTGCTGTACAACTCCTTTCCGGCGCCCGGCAGGGACATTCTCTCACCCCGCCGCCCGGCACCCAAGACAGAGGACGACAATGCACAGGGGAAACGACGGCGACGCATCCTCCTCTAGTCCTGCCAGCGGAAGCGACCAGGAAGTCGCCGCGTTGCAGTGTGAACTGGATGACTTCAAACGCCTGCATCAGGAGGCGGAACAACGCATCCGTGCGCTGCGCCTGAGTGAAATTCAGGACCGATCACAAAGCCTGGCCAAGGAGATCTTCGAGACGCAACAGGAAAAGCTGCGCCTCGAGGTGGAAATGGAATTTCGACGCAAAAAGATCAACCGGCTGCGCAACGCCGAGGCCGGATTGCCGTTCTGACACTCCCTCGGGAATACCCAGACCACTGCCCGGCCCATCCGCAACGCACTTCCTCATCCCGCACAGGAGCCTGCCCATGAACCTGACCCAGAAGATCATTTCCGAGCACCTCGTTTTCGGTGCGATGCACCCCGGCGAGGAGATCGGCCTGCGCATCGACCAGACCCTGACCCAGGACGCCACCGGAACCATGGCCTGTTTGCAGTTCGAGGCACTGGGCCTGGACAGGGTGCGAACCGAACTCTCCGTGAGCTACGTGGACCATAACACCATGCAGGTGGGGCCGCGCAACGCCGAGGATCACGCCTACCTGCGCAGCGTGGCCCGCAAGTACGGCATGATTTTTTCGCCAACCGGTCTGGGCATCTGCCACCAACTGCATCTGGAGCTGTTCGCCCGCCCCGGCAAGACCCTCATCGGCTCGGACAGCCACACCCCCACCGCCGGGGGCATGGGCAGCCTGGCCATGGGCGCGGGCGGTCTCTCCGTGGCCCTAGCCATGGCCGGTGAACCATACGTCATCACCATGCCCAAGGTCGTTCGTGTCTGGCTCGAGGGCGAACTGAAGGGCTGGGCCAGCGCCAAGGACGTGATCCTGCATTTGCTGCGCGTGCTCACGGTCAAGGGCGGTGTGGGCAAGGTCATGGAATTCGCCGGTCCTGGCGTGGCAACGCTCACGGTGCCCGAACGCGCCACCATCACCAACATGGGCGCGGAGCTGGGTGCAACGACCTCGATCTTTCCCAGTGATGAACAGACGCGCCTGTTCATGCGCTCCATGCATCGCGCCGCGGAATACACCCCCATGAGTGCCGACGACAACGCCGCCTACGACGAAGAGATCGTGGTGGACCTTGGCACCCTGGTCCCTCTGGCCGCCTGCCCGCACATGCCGGACAACGTCAAGACCGTGGAAGAACTGGACGGCCTTGAAGTGGATCAGGTGATCATCGGCTCCTGCACCAATTCCTCTTTCAGCGACCTCGCCCTGGTGGCCGACATCATCAAACGGCAACCCACCCACGAGATGGTGGACTTCCTCATCGCACCGGGCTCGAAGCAGGTGCTCAAGCTCCTGGCGCAGGAAGGATACCTCGAACTGTTGCTGGACGCCGGCGCCCGCGTGCTCGAATGCGCCTGCGGTCCCTGCATCGGCATGGGTGGATCCCCGGTCTCCAAGGGCGTCAGCGTACGCACCTTCAACCGCAATTTCGAAGGACGCAGCGGCACCCCGGACGGTCAGGTCTATCTCGTCAGCCCCCAGACCGCGGCACAGGTCGCTTTGCGTGGCAAGTTCACCGACCCGGCCGAATGGGGTGGTTTTTTCCTTGAACGCCCCGAATTGCCCGTGAACCCACCCACCATCTCGCACCTCTTCATCTATCCGCCGGAGCTGGGTTCTCCCGAGCAGATGCAGGCCACGGTGCGACGCGGCAACAACATCGTCCCCCTGCCCCAGTTCCCGGCACTGCCTGATACCATCCAGGCTTCGGTCGTGCTCAAACTCGGCGACGACGTGACCACCGACCACATTCTGCCAGGGGGCGCCGCCATCATGTCCCTGCGCTCCAACATCCCGGCCATCAGCGAGTATCTCTTCAGCCAGGTGGATTCCGGCTTTGTCGGGCGCATCAAGCAGGCCGGGGGCGGCATCATCGTGGCCGGCGAGAACTATGGCCAGGGCTCCAGCCGCGAACACGCAGCCCTGGGTCCGCGCTTCCTGGGCGTGGCCGCGGTCGTGGCCAAATCCTTTGCCCGCATCCATCGCGCGAACCTCGTGAACTTCGGCATCCTCCCCTTGACCTTCGTGAACAAGGACGATTACCAGCGTGTGGAGCAGGGGGGGACCATGGGCCTCGACACCTCGACCGTGACCCCCGGCGGCAGGGTGACCGCGACGCTCCAGGACGGCGGCGAGATCGTCCTGACAAATGATTTGACGACAAAGGAACGAGACATTATCCAGGCAGGCGGCCTGCTGAATCACGTGCGCCGGTCAAGGAAGAGCTGACGCTCGCCCGCGCCGTTGACACTCATAACAACCGGAGACCCCAATGCTCGAGGCTATCCGCAGAAGCGCCGAATCCTGGGGCGTGAAAATTCTGTTCGCACTCATCATCATCGTGTTCGTTTTTTGGGGCGTGGGCTCCTTTAGGGGCAATCGCACCCAGGTCGTGGCCATGGTCAATGACCGCCCCATCCTGATCTCAAGCTTTTCCCAGAGCGTAACACGGGCCCTGGAGCAGATCCGCCAGCAGAATCCAACGGTCACGCCCGAAGACCTCAAGGCCCTGGGCTTCAAGGAGCAGGTGCTCTGGCAGCTGATCACCGACGATTTGCTGATCGCCGAGGCCGAACGTCTGCGCATCGCCGCCTCGCCCGCGGAGATCGCGGCGCAGATCCGCTCCTTCCCGGCCTTCAGCACCGAACAGGGCTTTGACAAGGAACTCTACCGCAACATTCTGGCCGGCCAGGGCATGACTCCCACCCAGTTCGAGCAGCAGATCCGCTCCTCCATTGTGCAGAGCAAGCTCAAGTATTACACCACCCTCCCGGCACAGGTGGACGAAATCCAGGCCCATGACCTCTTCAGCTACTCCTGGGAGCAACGCGCCATCGACTATCTGTTGGTGAAAGCCGACAGCTTCACCCAGTCCGTGGAGGTAAGCGAAGAGGACATCGCCGCCTATTACGAAACTAACAAGGACAGCTTCAAGCAGCCGTTGCGGTTGCAGCTCGCATACCTCTCCTTCACGCCCGAGGCCCTCTCAGGCCAGGTCCAGGTCTCCGACGCGGAGATCCAATCCTACTACGACGCCAATATCGTCACCTACAACGAAGACAAGAAGGTCAAGGCGAGCCACATCTTCATCGCCGTCAACGACGACGCCACAGCGGAAACCGAAGCAGCCGCCAAGACCAGGATAGAAGAACTCACCGAGCAGGCCCGCCAGGGGGCTTCCTTTGCCGAACTGGCCAGGGAGCACTCCGAAGACCCCTCCGCCGAGCGAGGGGGCGATCTGGGGTGGATCGGCCGTGGTGAAATGGTGGAGCCCTTCGAGGAGGCGGTCTTCAACACCCAGCCCGGCGTGATCAGCGCGCCGGTGCGCTCCCCCTTCGGCTGGCACGCTGTGTTGGTGGAGGAGGTCCGCGACTCCAGGCAAAAACCCCTGGAAGAGGTCAAGGACGAAATCCGCCAGCTTCTGGCTCGGGACAAGGCCGCCGACACCCTCACCGACCTCCTGGATCAGGGACTGGAACAGGTCATCACCGGCATGCCCCTGGAAAACGTGGCCAAGGATCTGGGGCTGCAACTCGACAAGACAGAACTCTTTTCCCGCGAACAGGGCGCCAGCCTGCTCGGCCTCAACGATCAGGCCCTGGAGAAACTCTTCGCCATGCAGGCAGGCGAAGTCACCGACATGCCCCTGGCCACGAGCAAGGGCTACATCATCGCCCAAGTCACGGACCGCAGGCCCGCGGAATTCGACCCCCTGGAGTCCGTGCGCCAGAGCGTGATCGAATCACTGCGCCGGGACAAGGCCCAGAAGCTGGCCCTCACCAAAGCCGAGGAACTGCTCGATGCCATCACCAAAACCGGGTTGACCGACGACCTCAAGGCCGAACTCAAATCATCCGCACTCTTCGACCGCCGTGGCGTTGTTCCTGAACTGGGGCTGAATCAGGAACTAATCCAGGCCGTGTTCAAAGCGAAACCCGATCAATGGCTGGACAAACCCTTTTCCACGGGTGACGGCTATGCCCTGGCTCGGCTCAAGACCGTGGAACATCCCAACGACGAGCGTTGGAACAACGAAAAGGCCGACTGGCTCTCTCTGCTCCAGCAGGGAATACGCAACGAACTCTACCAGGCCTATGTCCAGAACCTGAAAGAAAACGCCAAAATTGAAGTGGTCAGCCCGGAATACCTGAACTGAAATCCGACTGACCTGGCCAAAGCATGTTGGCCCATCACGTCCTGCATTTCTGGGGCCGGGCATAGGGGGAATACACGTTTTCCCCTATGCCCTTTTTCGCTTTCCTTCAGGTACGGACGTCCCGAGCGCGCGTGCACGATCCTCTTTTCCAAGGAAAACGTGCCCAATGGACGACACCTCCGTACCCCGTGTGCAATACAGTGGGAGCGGCGTTTTGATGCCTTCCGTTTGGAGGATCATGCTGAACGAGGTGCCTTGCCAACCCTTGCCTGATGCGGCTGCCCGATGCGGGGTGCGGGTCCATGGCACGATGTGTACAGGGACGGAGGAGGCGGCTCATATCATGCTGCAATCATAACACGTCCTGTGCTTTGATTGCAGCTGCCTGGCGAAAACGCGGTTACACCAAGCCTTGTGCGGGCTTCGCTCTCTACGCGGTGTCCTGCCGCGCGATATCAAGCTGCGCTCTTCTATGGCCACTTGGTATCAATACGTCCGCCACTGCATCCAAGGTAACAGGTGGTTTTGCTCCAGGAGTTGCCGCAGCTCCGTTGAGTTCAAGGGCAGTGGCTCTTCGAACGTGAACCCGGCCTCGCGCCCCCTGATCCAGACAAGCCGCAGATCCCGTGCCTTGAGGATCGAGGCGAGCGCCTCCGTGCAGTTGGTCACGCCGAGCAATTCCCCAAAGTCCAGGGAACTGAAATCCTCTCCGCAACAGATCTCCACCCTGAGCCCTTCGGGGCTGATGTCCCTGATGGTGCACAAGTATTCGAGCCCGCTGGTGCAACGCAGGCTCAGGAGCGCCAGAGGTTCGAGCGTGTGGCGATGCGCCCTGCGGCGCTCGATGGCCGGGCAGGCGAGGTTGCGGGAAGAACGCGGCGAGGTGTTCATCAAAAAACCTGCTTGTAGCGGTGAAGCATGGACAAAATGAAACAAGACAAACGCCGACTACTGCCTTCTGTATTCCTAGAAAACAACTGGGCTGCCTGTCAATGGAATAATCCACGCATTCCGGTTACTGTTTGGCCTCCTCCACCCTGAAGGTCACGGCGTCCTGCCGCCCCTTGGAGTCCATGACCACCAGCCGGTGCTCCCCGGGCTGCATGGGGAGGAAGAGTTTGTCCTCCGGCCCACCCTTGGCTACGAGCTCGCCGTTCTGATACCAGTAGAGCGTGGCGTTGTCGGCCGGCGACTGGACCACCAAAGCGATACGCTGAAACTCCCGCGGTGCCTCGGCCCTGATGCGGTACGGCGTGCTGCCCGAGGGCGAGACGATCACGGGCTTCTCGCCGCCGGGCACTTCCGCACACAAGGGCGACAGGGGCGGCAATGTTTCCACGGCCATGCCCCGGCTACGCTGCCAGGCGATCAGCTCCGGAGGATATTCCCTGACCACGCGCGCCTTGTGCGGCCGCTGGGAGAGGCAGTTCCCTTGCAGCAACTCACCTGTCTCCGCATCCACGAAGATCCTGCGGTGCATGGTATCCCTCGGAACCCTGCTGCGTTCGGGGATGATGTCCATGCGCATCCGCTCCGTGCACAGCGGCGTCGCCAGATGACGGCTCTCGGCGCAGACCTCCACCTGCTCGATGTTCAGGAACTCCGGCTCCGGCAGGTGCGAGCCGGAAGGCTCCAAGGCACGGAACAGCTCGAAGAGCAGCGGACCGGCGTGCCGCGCCCCGGATATACCGCGCTCGGGCCTGCCGTCCATGTTCCCCACCCAGACGCCCACGGCATGGCGCGAGGAATAACCCACGGCCCAGGCGTCGCGATGGCCGTAGGAAGTGCCGGTCTTCCAGGCCACCGCGGGCACGTCCCGCGCCAAGTTCCAGCCCAGAGGCATGTCCGCGCGCTCCACGCCGCTGAGGATTCGCTCCACCAGATGGCAGGCCTCAGCGGAGAGCAACCGCCGTCCGTGCCCCGCTCCACCGGGGGGGGCGTCTTCCGTCCGCTCGCCCATGAAGGGGTAGTCGTCGGTTACCTCCAGGACGTCCCGAACCTCGCGGTGCATCCCGCCCTGGGCCAGGGTGGCATAGGCGTTCACCAGGTCCAGGAGCCTCACCTCGGCCCCGCCCAACACCAGGGGCAATCCGTAATATCCCGGCGGTTTGTCGATGCTGCGCAGGCCCAGGTCCAGCAGCAGGGCGTGGAAATCCCCCAGTCCGGTCTCGGCCAGCAACCGCACCGCCGGGGCGTTCAGGGACCGGGCCAGGGCCTCCTCCACGGTCACGCGCCCCCGGTAACGTTTGTCGTAGTTCTGCGCCACATAGCCGGCAAAGTCCGTGGGCAGGTCCAGCAACAGACTCTGGGGCGTCACCAGGCCCTTGTCCATGGCCAAGGCGTAGAGAAAGGGCTTGAGCGCCGAACCCGGGGAGCGTTTCGTCAGGGCGCCGTTGATCTGCCCCTGGTGCTTGTCGTCGAAGAACCGGGCCGAGCCCACCATGACCAGCACCTCCCTGGTGCGCACGTCCAGTACCACCGCCGCGGCGTTGGACAGCCCCTGCCCCCTGAGCCAGTCCACCCGTTCTCGCAGTTTGATCTGGGCGATACGCTGCATGCGTGCGTCCAGGGTGCTGCGTACGGCCATGGTCCGGGGATTGGCCGGCCTGGCGTAGCGCTCGTAAAGGGTTCCGGATAAATGCGGCGCCAGCATGGGAGGGGCGTGCCTTCGACGCGGCAACTCCTGGGCCTTGGCCGCCTCGGCCTCGACACGCGAAACGTCCCCGCGCCGGGCCAACTGATCGAGCAGCCGGTCGCGCACCGCCTTGGCCCGCTCCGGATTCCGGAAAGGATCATACCCTTTCGGAGAGCGCGGCAGGATGGCCAACAACGCGGCCTCGCCCAGGGACAGCTGCGAGGGGTGCTTGCCGAAATAAAAGTAGGCGGCGGCGCCCACACCCACGATGTTGCCGCCAAAAGGCGCCATGTTCAGGTACCAGGAAAGCAGGCGCTCCTTGTCGTAGTGCACGTCCAATTGCAACGCCCGCAGGGCCTCCCTGGTCTTGACCCGCAGGGTCCGCGGCGCGGGATCGGCCAGCCGTGCCAGCTGCATGGGAATGGTCGAACCGCCGCAGCGCACCGCTCCGGCCCGCAGGTTGGTCAAGGCCGCCCGCAGAATGGAAAAGGGATTGACTCCGGGATGATAATGAAAATAACGGTCCTCGGAGGCCAAGACGGTTTCCACCAACACGGGTGAAACGTCCCGCAGACGCACGGGGAAACGCCAACGGTCGTCGTGGGGCAGGAAGAAGCGCAGGGGTTCGCCCCGACGGTCGGTGACAATCACCGCGCCGGGAGGCGCAAAAGCCTGCTCGGAAAAGGGGAAACGCCTGTCCAGCAACAGCAGCGCCGCGCACAGGAGCAGGACCAGGCCTACAAGCCCGGCCCCGCTCCAGATGATCAGACGTCGTAGCGCCTTACCGCGCGGCAGTCTGCAGCGCAGCCGCATCCCCGTTCTCTCCGCTCAGGGCTGGGGCGTCTCCGCCCCCTGGTTCCTCGTTCTGCCTCCCGGCCATGGCCGGCTGTACCACGGCCTCGGGATCGTCGGGCAACACGCTCAGTCTGCCTGCCTCGCCGGAGGCCACACGCGTGGGGTCATACATGGCCTCGGCCTGCACCGGGGGCAGGGCAAAGGTTCCGGGCGCCACGGCCCGCAGCAGGGAGTAATAGGTTTGCTCCTGCATCTCCAGCTTGCCGTCCTTGTCCCTTGCTCCGGGCAAGTCCAGGAACAGCAACACCCGGTCGTCGCGCAGGTCCTGGTAATTGGGTCTGGTGCCCTTGCGCTCGGCCCAGGGCAGGCGTTCGGTGGTTTCCAGCCTGGGGTTCTCCACCTCCAGTCCGGCCGGCAGAAGGCTCTGCAACACCACGTTTTTGATGGGCAGCCGCAGGCTCTTGATGTTGGTCTCAAGGACCACCAGGGCGCCCTGCCTCAGGCCGGAGCTTGGGATCGGGGTGCCATCGGATTGCAGCAGACGGCTGGATATCTCCATACCCTCGCTCACAGGGGCGTAAGCCTCCGCGCGGGGCACGCCCCGGGTCAGCACGCTATAGAACACCGAGCCCTTGGCAAAGCCGGAATCCACCTCGATACGCAAGGGCGTATGGCCGGGGATACGCATCTGGTGCAGGGTCTTCTCGCTGGAGAACTCGCCGAGCTTGGTTTCACCGAGATAGACCGTTCCGCTGAAGGGCGCCTTCTGCTGCTGCATGGCGAAGAACCGCCCCAGGGCCACGAATGACAGCCCATCCTCCTGGGTGCTACGCAGGGAGGTGGCCTCCAACAGGGTGGTGAGTTCCTGCACCAGTGCCGGCACCTGCTTGGAGTCCGGCGCGGTATCCAGGGTCACGGTGAGCCGCAGGGCCAGGTTACGGATGGGCGAGGCCAGGTTGCCTCCGGTCTCGCGCTCCCGTATCCGTGGGGAGTAGTTGGCGGCCATCAGTTCGTTCATGAACCGGGTCTCGCCCAGCAGACCGTAGGCCGCGGCCAACAGTGCCCCGCCCTCGGGGGTCAGTTGCCCTTGGTACTGGCGGCGCATGTAGTCCATACCGCCCCGGTCGGGACGGCCGGCCTTGGCCAGGACAAAGAGGGCATAGGCCTTGCGTTCCAGATCGTCGCGCCCCGGCTCCTTCTGGTAGCCCAGCAGGGACTCCACGTAATCCAGGGCCAGCTTGAGGGCGGTTTCCGAAACGTGGAACCCGGCCTGGACCGCGTCGAGCAGGAAGTGAGTGGCGTAGATGCTGCCCCACTCCCAGGGATCTTCCACGCCCGGCCACATGGCGAATCCGCCGGTATGCAGCTGCATGGTCATGATCCGCTGCATGCCCTCCTGGACCATGGCCGCGGGGCGGTTGCCGGCCACGCTCTCCACGTCCAGGGCCTGGGCCAGGGCATCGAAGTAGAGCAACGGGAAGGCCTTGGACGTGGTCTGCTCCAGACAGCCGTAAGGATAACCCAGAAGCTGCTTGAGTCCGGCGGTGAAGCGCAGCAACGGCGTGGCGCCGATGTGCAACTCGCGTTCCAACCCCTCGGACATGAACGCGTTGCCGCCCTGGGGCGCGATCTCGGTGCCTGGAGAATCCAGGGAACCCGAGTCCACCAGGGTCCGTGCCGGCAGGGCCGGACGGATGCCCAGTTCCACCACTGCCGTAGCGGTTTCCTCGTTGCCCGAGGCAGTGAAGCCGAAGCGCAGGTCACCGGTCTGTTCCTCGGCGCGGACCTTGAAGTAGGCCAGCTTCTCCCGCCCCTGCTCCACGCCGAGCATGACCTCCTCGTTCTCCACCAGGGCCGGGCCCTGCACCTCGAGAGAGAGGCGGAAGGAACAGTCGGACGCGGTGTCGTTGCGCAGGGTCACGGGCACCAACACCTCGTCCCCCGGCGCCAGGAATCGCGGCAGGGTCGGGGTCAGCACCAGGGGGCTGCGCACCCGGGTGAAGGCCTCCGCCGAGCCGAAGCGTCTGTCTTTGGAGGCCACGGCCATGAGCCGCAACGCGCCCTGGAATTCGGGCACGTCAAAGCTGACGGACACCGAGCCGCTCTGATCCACCACCAGGGGGCCGGACCAGAAGGCCACGGGCTTGACTCGGCGTAGCCCCTCGCTACGCACGAACTGCCGCAACCGATCCAGACCACCGTCGCCCCCAACGGGTGCCAGGCCGTGGCCCGGTTTCACGTCCGGGAAGAGCATGGAGTAGATGTCGAAGGATTCGGTCTTGAGGGCGCGCTTGGCGTAGAAGAGCGGGAAGGGGTCAGGGGTTTGCTGGGCGATGAGCTGCAGAATACCCTCGTCCACCGCGGCCAGCGTGACCACCGCACCCGGCTCGGCCTGCACCGTGACCTCCAAACTGGTTTCGGGGCGAATCTGCTCCGGCGCGGTGATCCGCACCAGGGACTTGTTCGCGGTGCGGTCCACGGCAAGGGGCACGGCGCCAAAGGCCCGCGCCGGGACCCCGGACTCCAGCCCCGAGGCGGTGCGCACCAGGATCGCGCTCACGTAGACATTGGGGGAGTAGGCCTCGGTAACCTGCAACCGCACCTCGGCTGTGTTCTCGCCCTCGGCCAGGCTGAGCACCTGGGCGTCCAGCACGCCGTCCCCCTCCACGGTAACCAGCAGCCTGCCGGAAAAAGGCGCGCGCACTTGGATGGTCGCTGTCTCGCCAGGGGCGTATTCGTCCTTGCCCGGCTCCAGCTCGAGGCGCGCCGGGTTCTCGATGGCCCAAGGCGAATAGCCCCAGCCTCCGGCGTAGAAGGAGACCTGGCTGCCGGCACCGCCTTCCTCGTCCGTGAGCCGCAGCCGGTAACTGCCGTGCTTGGTGGGCGTGACCTTCAACTGCCCCTTGCCTGGGGCGCTGGTCAGACGCTCGGTGGAGACGAGTTCGGAATCGCGCACCGACTCGTAGCGGTAACCGCCGGAAGCCGTATGCCGGAGCACGGTCTGCCAGCGGTCCCGAAAGACTTCCACGCGCAGGTCCGCGCCTTGCACCGGCTGTCCTTCGGGGGAGATGACCACGTAGTCCACCTGCACCGGATCTCCCGGTGACACGCCGCGATCCTCCAGGCGTCGCAAGCCGGGATAGCGGGGGTAGGCGTGCACCCGTACGGCCTGCATGGCGGCCACGCCGCGCCCTCCGCGTTCGCTGACGCGGGCGAAGAGCATGGCGTCCAGGACGGCCGGCGGGGTCAGGGCTTCGGGCAATTGTACGGAGAAGGAGTGCCGACCTTCGTCGTCGAGAACGTCGTCGGGCGTGCCCACGGCCAGGCTCTGCTCCTCGAACTCCCGCTCTGGGTCGCCGAACTGGAAGGCCTCGAAGCCCTTGGGCGCGAAAGGCGCGGCCATGAGCCGGACCTTGGATTCCACGGGCAGGCCCGAGGCCGGAGGTCCGAAGAAGTAGCGGCTGTCCACGTCGAAGTTCAGGGTCTGTCCGGGACTGAAGGACGCCTTTTCCGGGGTGATCTCCACCTTGATGCGGTCGGGTACGAACTCCTCGACCTTGTAGCGGTACGTGCCCACGACCTGTTCGGCGGCTACAAGCTCCAGACTGTAGTCACCGGTCAAGGCAAAGGCCGGTATCTCGTAGCTGAACTCCACCAAGCCGCGCTCGTCGCTGTTGAACACCTTCTTGGACAGCAGCGTGCTCTTGGGACCTTTCTGGACCATCTGCAAAGGCATGGGAGGCGGCGTGCCCAGGTCGGCCCTGCGCAGGACGGCCACACCCTGCATGGTTTCACCGGGACGGTAGAGGTCCCGCTCCCCGTAGAGATAGGCCAGGAAGCCCTTCTTGGCCACCGTCACTCCACCGACATCCTGGCCCGTGGTGTCGACCTTGAACTGCTCGAAGAGCAGGAAGCTCATGTCCTCGCCCTTTTCCACCAACACCATGAACGGAGTGTGTTTCTCGAAGCTCGTGGCCAAATCTTTGGCGTGCCAGAGCCCCTTGTCGTCGGTCACGCCCTGGGCCAGCACCTGGTTCTGGTCGCTGATCAGCGTGATCGCGGCGCCTGACACGGGCTCCAGGTTCTGGAAGGAGTTGACCCATACCATAACCTCGTCCTCGGCCTTCTTGGCCACCACGCCCAGGTCCGTGAGCAGCACCCAGCGCTGCGAGCCCTCCCACTCGTCCTCCAGCCCCAGAAAGATGCGGTAGAAACCGGGGCGGTTGCCCTCGATATACTGCTCCACGTCCAAGGTGGAGGTCTGCACCTCGTTGTACCCCCCTGAAAGCGCCAGCTCATGCTCCACGATCCGATCACCGAGGTAGTGCCGGATTTCGTACTTGTAGCCCGTGGTTTCAAAAAAGCTTCGCGAGGAATACTCCTGCAACAGGGAGAACAAGTTGTTCAGATAGACCCTCTCGATGAAGAACAGAGCCTTGTCCGCGTTGGCGCTCTGCACGGCCAAATGCTTGCTCACTCCCTGGGCCAGGAACATGCCTGGATCCTTGAAACCCACGCTGGGGGGGAGGTCCGGCAGTTGCAAGGTGGTGCTGAAGGCCTTTTCCAGCAGCGCGGTGTCAGCGGCAGTGAGTCCCTTTTCCACGCGCAGGGTATAGGAGCGCCCCGGGGCGAACTCGCCCGTCAGATCCAGGTCGCGGCCGCTGGCCGAAACACTGAAACGGACCTCCGGCTCCACGCTCAGGAACTTAGCGGCGGTCTCGGGACGCACAGGGGAAGAAAAGGTCAGGCGCAGGGATGAGCGCCCCATTTCCGTGCTGGCGTCGGCCTTGAGAACCTTGAGCTGCGGATCGAGCTGCAAGACGTAGTCGACATTGAAGGCCCCGGCCAGGCGCACCTCATCCGATGCGCCGGGCAGCCCGGCGTTCACGGTGCAGCGCAGAGTTCGCGGTTCCAGTTCCTTCTGCACGGGTGCAGTGCGGAATTCGATCCAACGGGTTTCGTAGGTGGTGGTCAGCTCGATGGGCAGCGGAGCATTGTTCCCGCGTTTGGGATCGACGCAGGACAAATGCTTGAGCACTTCCCTGGGTTGCACGGGATAGGTGAACTCAATGTTCCCCTGCAGGTACACCGAGCCCTGCCTGTCGTTGGAAAAATTCTCCTCCAGGGTGAACTCAGCGATCTCGAAGTGATGGGTACGCACGGAAAAGCCCGTGTCTCCCTCAAGTTCGTATCCGGTATCGGAGACGGTCTCTTCATCCACATGCAGGGAATACTCCTTGCCCATGGGCAAAGGGCGTTCGAAGTCGAGTCTCAGTGTGTAAGGGCTGATCCAGGACCAGGAGCCACGCTCCGGAGGATACATGGTGGCCGGGGCCCGCTCCAGTATCCTGCCGACCTTTTCCAGCCCCACGGGTTGGTTGAAGGCCACCAGCAGGAAGCGCCGCTTGTCGGACTCCAGGCTGACCCCGGTGATTTCCACGGACCGAGGGCCGGGCTCGGGCTGGACGTCGGAGGCAGTCGGTGGGGCCTGTTCCACCTGGACGGGAGGGCTGGTGGCGTTGCCGGCCTCGGTCCCGGACTGGATTTCGGGCACGCCGGTCGTTGCATTGACCACCGGCTGCGCAGCCTTGGGGCGAAGATCGGGGTCCGGACCCTGCCTGAACAGCAGGTACCCCTGGACCAGGGCCACCAGGACCAGAATCAGGATGAGCACGTTCTTCCCGTCCGTGAGCCAAGCCTTGCCTTCCTTTTCCTGTGCGCTGCTCATTGCAGCCTCCCTGAACATCCGTCATAAGTTCCAGACCACGCGACGCCGGCAGGAGCATCGCCTCCAGAGCCTCGAATCCCGTCAATTCGAAATACGGCCTTAATCTTTACCATTTGTTGCGGATTGGGTAGAAGGGTCTATTCCACGTTCATATAACTTCAATCGAACAAAAAAAGAGCCATGTCCAGAACCGTCAATACCGTCTTCATAGAAATATCCTCCGGAGAAGAAGTCCGGGAACTGCCCTCGTTCTTCGATCGAGAAGCCTTGCGGGAAAACTTGATCCTCTCCACCCACAGGGGGTGGGAAGACAAGTGGATGCACTACAAGGTGGTCCGCGTCGAGGAACAGGCCGGCGAAACCACGGTGGTGCAAGTAAAAAGGTTGCATCGGCTGTACCCTCGTGGGCTCTATTTCCTGACCCTCGGCATCGTCTCGATCCTGGGTCTTGCCGCTGCCGTCGCGGTGGCCTTCTTTTTCTTCGGCTGGCCTTTCGGATCGTAGATGCCTCCACTCCGGCAGCATGCAAAATCTCGGCAAAAAACCTCTTCACCGGCTTGCTCCCCGCTCTCCAGGCGGGTATGCAGACTTGCGTTGGCAGGTATCCTCTTGCAACGCACTGAATGGAAAAACCTTCTCGACCCACGATGCCATGCCCCCAGTCCCAGTTCAGAACACGATCCTAGCACAAAGGCATGTCACTAAGGAAGAACAATGCTCGGTACATCACTGATCCTCCGGACAGGGAGGAACCTCTTCGGCCTCCTGATTTTCTGCGCCCTGATCTGGACAGGTTTTCTGTCGCCCATGGAGGCTTCGGCCCAGGACAAGGGGCGACTTTACGTGAGCGCGGACGTCAACGCCCCTGTCATCCGAATACTCAACACCCCCACGACCTATCACCCTGGCATCAAGCTCCCCCCAGGCACCTATGTGATCCAGGTGAGCGCCGAAGGCTACACTCCCAAAACCAAAACCGTGACCGTGCGGGCCGACAAGGACACCCGACTCGAAGTCAGCCTGGCCACGCCCGAGCCCACGGAAGAAGTCACGGCAGCAAGCGCTACAGACAAGAAAGAGGATGCGCCCGCGGAAAAACCAGCGGACAAGGCGCCTCCACGCGCCGGCAAGGAACGCATCTTCATCAGGGTGAAGCCCGAGGACGCCAAGGTACGCATCCTGAACATCGGCCCCAGCTTCACGCAGGGCATGGAACTCGGGCCCGGCGAATACATCGTGGAAGTCAGCAAGGACGGCCTGGACAAGCAGGTCAAGACGGTGCGTGTGGAAAAAGGCAAGGATCTCGACGTGGCTTTTGACCTCACAAAAAAGGCCAAGGTGGATGCTCCTCCGACCGAGGCCCAGGCTCCCGCGCCCCAGCCCGAGGCCGCTGAGAAACCCGAACAGGATGAAAACGCTTCCACCGGGCGTCTGTTTGTTTCGACTACCCCAAAGGATGCCCGCGTGATCCTGCCCGAGGTCAAGACCCCCTTCAGCCAGGGCATGGCCCTGAAGCCCGGCGAGTATCTCATCCAGGTCTCGGGCAAAGGCTACCAGACCAGCGAACTCCAGGCCGAAGTCTTTGCCGGCAAGGAAACCCGGGTTTCCATTACCCTGGTCTCGGATGCGGAACCTGGACCGGCCCTAGAGCCCAAGCCCGAAGAACGCAAGCCTGAAGAACGCAAGCCAGAAGAGCCCAAGGCCGCGCCCACCGAAAAGGTGGAAAAAGGCAAGGAACGCCTCTACGTGGATGTCCTCCCCGAGGACGCCACCATCCGCATCCTGAACATCGCGCCAAAGTTCGAGCAGGGCATCGAGGTGGGGCCCGGCAAATTCGAACTGGAGATACGAAGTTCGGGCTTCGAACCCCAGAAACACGTTGTCGAAGTCACGGAAGGGGCGCACAAGCGGGTGAGCTTCGACCTTCGCCCCCCGGAAACGCGCAAGGCTGAGGAAACCAAGGAAAAAACCACACCGGAACCAGACCAACCCGTGCTCGAAGACCCATCCAAAGGCAAGCTCATCGTCAACGTGGATGTGGAAGACGCCACTATCAAACTCATGGACATCCGAGACCCCTTCACCCAGGGCATCGAACTCGCGCCGGGCTCCTACCGTGTGCAGGTAAGCAAGGAAGGTCTCGGAACCAAGGAATTCACCGCGGCCGTGACCGCCGGCAAGATCACCCGGGTACACGTCCCGCTCCAACCCCAGCAGGAACCGGCCAAGACCACGGCGGAGCAGGAACGCAAAGCCCAGGCGCTGCAGGCCCTGTTGCAGCAGATATCCGAGGCTGAACTGGCCAAGGACCTGTCCACCGCCTTGCAGCTCGCGGACAAGGCCGTGGAACTTTCGCCGCGCAGCGCCCAGGCGCATTTGATCCGTGGCAATCTGTTGTTTTCCGCCAAGGATTATGGCAAGGCCGTCGAGGATTACAACCGCTCCATCGACCTGATGCCCGAAAACGCCGCCCCCTATCTCTCCAGGGGAAAGATCTACGTAATCCAGGAAGACCACGAAGCTGCCTGCCATGACTTCTGGAAGGCCTGCGCCCTGGGGCACTGCGAGGCAATAAGCACGGCACGGAAAAACAATCTCTGCCGCTAGGCACTACCGCGAGAACGCCGCGAGGGTGGATCGATACCTCGATCCACTCCCGCGGCAGTATTGATAGTCTTTAAAAACCCATGCCCGCGCTCATCCGCAAGCAACTTCCAGACTGTCGCCGCTATATTGATAGGTGAAGAGCGTCTCGGGCAGGTCTCCCTTCTCGCGCAACAATTCCGCGAATTCCCGTACCCACTGGGTCTTGCCGAAGACGTGCATGGGCACGAAGACCCTGGGTCGCACCGTGCGCACGAACTCCAGCCCGCCGGCCCAGTTCTCCAACCGCTTGTCCGTGTTGGAAAAGGCGATGTCCACACCATGGCGAACCAATTCCGCCAAGGTGGTATCGAAATATGCCTGCCCCGCGGCCCTGGAACGCGGATCCAGCTTTTCCCAGACCCAGGCAGCCACGTCACCGCCGAAATAGACCCTACAGCCTGGAAAGGAGAACAGGAACCCCACGCCGAGATCGGTGCTCTCGAAGGCCCGCACCGGCACGCCCTGCACGATGGCCGGCTCGTCCGGGTCCAGCACCGTGACATCCAGTCCCGCGTCATATTCAAACTCCGGGTACATCTCGGGAACATCGTAGGAAACGATGAATTTGCAGCGCGCGGCGCGGCCGGCGAACGCCGCCACCTCGGGTGTGAAGTGATCCGGATGGCTGTGGGAGATCACCACCCAGAGGTCGGCACCCGCGACCTTGCGCTCCACCAGGGCGCGTGCGGCCTCCGTGCGGTGCTCCTCCGAAGGGTAGTCGAAAAGCAGGGTCCTGCCGCCGATCTCCAGGAAAAAACAGTTGTGGTGCACGTAGGTGATACGGATCGTCATGGCCTCAGCTCCTTGTCTTTCCTGGTTGCGGGGGAAACAGGCTCCGGGCCGGCGTGTATTCCTCGAGCAGATCCACGATAGCCTGATAGTTTTTTTCCGGATCGAACATCTCCAGCACCCGCCGCCGCCCCGCCTCGGCCATGGCCAAGGCACGCTCCCGGTCGCCGATCATGCTCCGAACCGCCTGGGCCAGGGCCCCGGCATCGCGCTGCGGTGCCAGCAGTCCCGTGACCTCGTGCTCCACCACCTCGGCGATGCCCGAAACGTCCGTGGCCACCACGGGCAGCCTGTGCGCCAGGGCCTCCATGATCACGTTGGGAATGCCGTCGCGGTCACCGGAGCTGTCAATGACACTGGGCATCACGAACAGGTCCGAATGCAGGTAGAGCCGGGCCACCTCGTCGTGGGGCACGAACCCCGGAAAACGCACCGTATCCTCCAGCCCCAGTTCGGACACCAGCCGCTGCAGTGCCGGGCCCTTGGGCCCTGACCCAGCCAGGGTCAGTTCCACCTCCACCCCTTGCTCCCGCAACAGGCCGCAGGCCTGGATCAGATACTCGAAGCCCTTCTTGCCCACGAAACGCCCCACCGCCAAGAGTTTGAACGGGGGCCGCATCGTCACCGCGGCATCCTCACGAGCGGCCAGGGAAATGCCGTTGTAGACCAGCCGGATCGTGTCCGAATGGACACCCGCTCCCGCGACGTCCCGGAGATAGCCGATGTTCGCCTCGGTGTTGCAGCGCACGAAGGCGGCCGCATGAATTTTGTCCGCCAGTGCTCCATCCTGGGGGTGGATGTCCCAGGCCCTGGCCGTGAAGCTGAAGGGAATTCCCAGCAGGGATGCCGCTGTCCAGGCGGCGGTGGCCGGACCGCTGGCCCAGGGCGCGTGCACGTGCTCGATACCCTGGCGCTGAAACAACCGCGCCAGTCGAAAAGCATAAAGGAAGGCCACCAGACTTTCGGCGCCCTTTTCCAACCCCTTCCAACGCCGCAGGGCGATGTGCCGCCAAAGCCCAGCGCAGGTCCCGGGGGCACGCAGCCACCAGACGAGATTGTCCCAGAGCACACGGGGCAGGGCAAACACGCCCAAACGATGCACGGGGCGCTCCAGTCCCCGCATTGCGGCACTGAGCCGGGAGCGCAGGGGGCCGTAGATGGTGTGCACCTCCAGATCCAGCCCCAGACGCCAGAGGCCCAGTACCTCGCGGAAGAGAAAGGTCTCGGTGGGCTCAGGGAACCAGAGCAGGA
The DNA here is from genome assembly GCA_964609625.1 of uncultured Desulfovibrionaceae bacterium. GTDB lineage: Bacteria > Desulfobacterota > Desulfovibrionia > Desulfovibrionales > Desulfovibrionaceae. The sequence goes on along the minus strand of CAZSRS010000031.1, from coordinate 22,488 downwards.
CGTAGGCTGTTTTCGGTGCCTTCATGAATGTGTGGGGTTGGGGTACAGGCCGCGGTCTTCCGCGGCTCGCACCGCGTCGGCGAAGTCCCTGAAGCTGAACCGGCCGGGATTGCGCTCGTAGTTCAACCAGCCGGCATGCGGTGGGATACTATAGTCCCTCTGCCGGGGCAATGGCCTGAAGGGCTCGCCTGTCCGCAGATACCGCCGGGCCGGCATGAGCATCCGAAATGGCAGCAGGTCGGGCCACTGGCTCCGATAGGTGCGCATCAGGGAGTACTTGCAGGCCAGTTGCGCCCTGCTCGGACGGAAATGCCGCACTCCTTCGGACCCTGGCGGGAAATCGTTGATCCGCCACCCCCGCAACAGCCACGGCCCGGTGCGGTTGTAGAGCGGAAACTCGTGCGTAGCGGCCAGGGGCGCCGCTGTTGTCCAGGCCTTGTGCACGGCCCAGTTCACGGCGTCGTGGTCGATGTGCCCCCCTTCGTAGGCCGTGCTGAAGATCTCCGCCGGCTCCAAGGCGGCGAACAACGCGGCGAGCCAAGCAGCCACGTCCCAAAGCAGGGGCAGCAGGCCGCGATTGGGGAACCTGGCCAAGTGGACGGCCTGATCCGGCAAACCAAGGATTCCAACCGCGCGACGCAACTCGGCCTCGCGGCGGACCGCGCCACCGCTGGCCTCGCCCGAGGTGATCCAGGCGCAGTGCACCGCTCTTCCCTGCTCCAGCCTGGCCCGCAGCAGACCGGCCAGGAAGACCTCGTCGTCGGGGTGGGCGAGCACGGCCACGCAAACGTCAGAAGCGGACATGAGGGTTGTGGTGGCGCGGGCTAGATCAGCCCGAGGATTTCACGGGCCTTCTGCTTCAGGGCCACGGGATTGAACGGTTTGGTCATGTAGATGTCCGCGCCCATGTCCAGGCCCCTTTTCCTGTCGAACTCCTGCCCCTTGGCCGTGAGCATGACGATGAAGACGTCGGCCATGCCGAACTCCGTCTTGACACGGGAACAGACCTCGTAGCCGTTGACCGTCGGCAACATCACGTCGAGAAACACCAGTTCCGGCCGTTGCTCCTCGATGATGCCCAGGGCCTCGGCGCCATCCTCGGCAAAGAACAGTTCCACCCCCTGGTCCTCGAACTCTTCCAGGGCTTCCTCGAGCAGCAATCTGATGTGGGGCTCGTCGTCCACTACCAAAACCTTGGCCATCAGTGTCCTCCACCGCTCACAGCTTGATCTTCTCCGAGTGAAACGCCTGGAAAAAGGCCTCGACCACCAGGGGATCGAACTGGAGTTTTTTATTCAACTCAAGTTCCTCCAGGGCCTGTTGCAGGGGTAGTGCATCACGGTAGGGGCGGTCGATGATCATGGCGTCGAAGGCGTCGGCCACCGTGATGATCCGGGCCAGGAATGGTATCTCTTCGCCGAGCAGGCCATCGGGATATCCTTGGCCGTCGTAACGTTCATGATGATGCCGTACGATGGGCACCACGTGACGCAGTCCCTTGACATGGGCCAGGATTTCCGCGCCATACTCCGAATGGCGCCTGATCTCGGCGAACTCCGCCTCGCTGAGCAGGCCTGGCTTGCGCAGAATATGGTCGTCGATGCCGATCTTGCCGATGTCGTGCAGACTGGAAGCCAGTTTCAGTGCGCCACGATCTTCCTCGGATAGGCCGATCTCCTGGCACATGGCGTCGGCATAGATCTGCACCCGACGCGTGTGCCCCCCGGTGTAATGGTCGCGCATTTCAATGGTTTCGGCCAGTACGTGCACGGTGCTGAAAAAGGTATCCTGAAGCTGGTCAAAGAGCCTGGCATTCTCGATGACCGCGGCTGCCTGGCTGGCAACGCTGGACAGCAGCTTGAGTTCATCCGCGGTATAGGTATGCGGGGTTGTGGTACTGACATTGATGACGCCGATGGTCTTGTCGAGAACCTTCAGCGGCGTGCACATCAGGGATTTGACATCCATGCCCCCCTCTGCGTATCGCGGGTCCGCGGGGGCGTCATTGACGATTTCGGCCCTACCGCTCTTGAGAATGGCACCGGAGATACCCATCCCCGCCACCGTGGTCCGTTTGTCCGCAATGCCGGACGCACCAGCTCCGGCTAGAATGCTCAGACCGCCCGAAGGTTCCAGAAGCATGACCGAGGCATTGTCCGCCTTGATCAGGCCGAGGACTTCGTCCAACACCATGCGGGCCACACGGGCCGGTTCCACCTGGTTGGTGATCTTTTCGGCCAGCCCGTAGAACAAGCTGATCTCCTTGTACTTCTCGAGCGTCTCTCTGGCCAGGGAGCGCTTCTCGCTTTCCTGATCCAAGAGGTTCTGCAGGGTGTTGGCCACAATCCGCGCCCTGGACGATCCCCTGACGTTCCCTGCCAGCTTCCCGTTCAGCCAGAAGGGAAACTCGTGGCTCCAGAGTTCCAGGCTACCGAACAGGGAGCGTTCCTCGGCGTCAAAAACCTGAAATCCCTCGCCCAACAGCTCACAAAAATCGATGAGCAATGTGCGGGTGTTTTTCTTCTGGATAAGTCGGTGGATCTTCATACTTCCGCTCGTCGCTCCCCATGGGGCTGCCGCTGAAAACGGTGGTTGGCGGTCCAATCCACCCTGAAACCTCGAACACCAGCCCTGGTTATTCCGATCCAGCGGAAGACCCGCACACCAGGGGTCGTTCCCGTGGGTAATAGCCGCTCAAGCGTGCTGGTGCCGGTTCATGGAGTATACATCATGGGCCACGGATGCCGCAACGGCTCTGCCCCAACCCCGTGGTTATTTCCCACCACAGTGCTTCCAGGCGCAGATCGCCTTTTCCAGACCGTTGACGATCTCGTAGAGCACCACGCCCAACAGGCTCATGCCGAAAATTCCCGTAAACATGTCCTCGTAGTCCATGCGGCCCCAGGCATCCATGATCAGGTAGCCGAGCCCGTGTTGCGTGGCAAAGGACTCCACGAAAAAGAGCACCGCCACGCTTACCCCGGCGTTCAAACGCAGGGCGGTGAAGCCATGTGGCAGCGAGGCAGGGACGAGCACCTCGGTGAACACCCGCAACCGCCCCGCTCCCAATGACCTGATGGCGTCCAGATGCTTGGGGTGGACGTTGCGGGCTCCGTCACGCGCGGCCACAAGGACCTGATAGCCGAGAATCAGGCTGATCATGGCCACCTTGGAGGCGTCCCCCAGCCCCAAGAACAGAAACAGCAACGGCAGGAACACGATCTTGGGTATGGGGTAGGTCAGGAAGACACAGGGGGAAAACATGGCGTCGGCCAGTCTGCTGCCCCCGATGAGCACTCCCAGCGGAAAGCCCAGGCCAAAGGCCAAAGCCATGGCCGCCACCGCGCGCAGGCCGCTGGCACTGAAATGCCTCCAGAACGCCTCCTGCCCCAGGGCTTGGACAAATGCCCATGCCGCGACCTCGGGGGGTGGGAGAACCGCCGCGTCAGCCACCAGGGAGAGCAACTTCCAGAGGCCGAGGATGACGGCCACGGTCACCCCGTAGCGCACCACCCTCCCCGTTCTTCCGTTCACCAATGCACCCCGCGTCACCAATGCGCCTCCATACCTTTGCGCACCTCCCGCACCAAGTGGTAGTACTCCCCCTTGTGGCGGAGTTCGGGATCACCGAAATGGGGATTGTCGAAACCGGCGCGCACCGTGGCTGGATTGCCGGCCAGCAGGAGTATTCTCCGGCCCAGCACCACGGCCTCTTCCACGCTGTGGGTCACGAGAATGTACGGTGTGCGGCGCTCCCTCCAGGTGGCGCAGAGGGTGTCCTGAAGTTTCTCGCGGGTGATGGCGTCGAGCGAGGAAAAGGGTTCGTCCATGAGCAGGAGCTTGGGCGTCATGGCATAGGCACGGGCAATGGCCACGCGCTGCTGCTCTCCACCACTGAGGCAGGAGGGATAGTCGTTTTCCCGTCCGGCCAAGCCCAGGGCTGCCAGATGCCCGCGGGCCTCCGCCCTGCGGTTTTGCCTGGAAACCCCACGCAGCTTAAGGCCCAGGGCCACGTTGTCCACCACGCTCTTCCAGGGAAAGAGACCGTAGTCCTGCAGGATGATGGCGATGTCCTGGCTGGGTCCCCGGACCGGCCGCCCAAGCAACGACACCGCCCCCCGGTCCGGAGTGCTCAGACCGCAGATGCAGTACAACAGCGTGGTCTTGCCGCAGCCCGAGGGTCCCACGATGCTCAGTGTCTCCCCGTGATTCAGGGAAAAACTCACGTTTTCCAGAACGCCGCGGCCTTGACCGTAGCTCTTGCTGATTGCCTCGACATCAAGCATGGATGCATTCCCGTGTACCGGAGATGTTCACGGCAGGACCGGTTTGGCAGCCCCTGGCCGCGCGCTCGCCATCGCCACCCGGCTCAGGGCGTCAGGGACGCGTATGGCAGCAGGGAGCGTAGCAGCCCCCTGGTCAGCATCCACTGCTGCACGGGCCAGATCTGCTCCTCGGTGGGCAGGCGGGGATCCGGAAAGCGATAGACTGGAAAGGACGCGGCCAAGGGTTTGGGCACGCGACAGGCCTCCACCATCAGGGAGCGGAACGTCTCGGACTCCTGGTTCACGGCCGCCACGGCCTGCTCGTAGGCACGCATGAAGGGTTTCACGGCCTGCTTCTTGTCCAGATGCAGGCAGAGCACCGTGAGGGGCATGTCCAGATTTTCATCGGTAGCCAGCACTGTAGCACCCTCGGAAGCCGCCAAGGTCGCCAGGGGTTCGGGCAGCAAGGCGGCCTCCAGCTGTCCGGCCAGGAGCATCTGCATGCGGATGGGAATCTGCTTGACCTCGATGGCCGTCAGCTCCAGCCCTGCCAGGGCCTTGTCCGCACGCATGCGGTCCAAGAGGTACTCGATGATCGTGGACTGGGAGATGCCCACTTCCAGTCTTGCCGCGTCAGGGGCGGTCTTGCTCCCCCGCACCAGGGCGAACATGCGCTGCCCCGGCATGGTGGCGTAGGAGACCGTGACGATGCGCATGGGCACGCCGCTCTGGATCAGCATGAGGGTGTTCAAGATGTCGCCGAAATAGCCGTCCAACGCACCGCTCTGCATCGCGGTGTCACGCTCCAGGGCGCTGGCGAAGGGAATCAACTCCACCTCCAGCCCCTGCTCCGCGAAGAATCCCTGCTGTACTGCCACTTGCAAGGGCAAGGTGTCCAGAACCGGCAAGATGCCGATCTTCAGGGTCATGGGTTTGGCCTCGGCAAGCTGGATGGAAATGACCATCAAGAGGACGATAAGGCACGCAACGCGCTGCATACGCATGGACCGCTCCTGGATGTTGGGATTCGTCGCGTTGCGCCGGACCGCGCCACTGCCGCGCTCATGGTCCGGCGTTCAGGACCGCCTCTCATTCGAATTCGAAAGACCACGTTGTTGAGCGCGCCGTCCCGCGCACTGTCCACTTGCACGTCTGGTTACAACGTGTTTGAACGTGGCAGTGGAATACCCACTTCCTCCGCCGAGCGCAACCCGTGACGCCGCGTCACGGGGCGGAAGGGGGCACGGCCCTGGCTCAAGAACCTGGTCCGGAGTGGATCGTGGATCGTGACAGACCGGGAGAGCCTTCGCCCGAGAACCTACCGGCATCGGTGCGACTTCAGTTCCCACTGCTTTCCCAGACCAGGACAAAGGGAGAGTCCATGCCCTTTTCCTTGGCAAATGCCTTGATCTCCCCCGCGATATTTCTGTCCGCCCCCACCAGGAACGCCGTGTTGGCTTGTTCGGGTTTGGCCACGCCGTCATGTTTGCTGGCGCCGAAGGTCTGGGGCACCTGGGTGTAGCCCCCGGCCAGATCGAGGAAGGCACCCTTCAGGGCCTCCATGTCCCCGGCCGAAACATCGCCCGAGACGACAACAAAATGGATGTAAGATACACCCCCCGCTCCCACGGGATGCGCCGCGGTCATGCAGACGGTGAACAACAGGACACTTGCCAGGACGATCAGTTTCTTGCGCATGGAATCCTCCGATGTTTCAGTATACCCACGAACGCAGTTCCGGGTCACGCGCGGCCTGAAGCTCGTAGAGCCAGACCATCCGATCCAAAAACCACAACTTGCCCATATAGGTAAGGGAGAGCCCCCAGAAGGCGGGCCAGAAAAGGTTGTACCAGCATGCGATCAGGCCTCCGACAAAGCCGGCGCCGGCCACGCCGATCAGCAGCCAGGGCAGGATAAGGAAATGCCTTGGCAGTTCCAGCCGCTTGCGCTCGGCCCAGACCCGCTCGCCAAAGGTGGCCTTGCTGCTCCAATTGTCCGTGGACCTAGGTTTTGGGAAGAGACCAGGGTTGATCACCACCCAGGCGAGAAGCAAGGCCACGAGCACGAGGCTCAACCAACCACTCCAGGTATGCACCCAGATCGCGGCGAAGATCACCGGGGCCGTGCCGGCTCGAGACCAGACGCTCCAAGGGTTGGAGTGACATTCCCAGACCTTTCGGCTCATGCCAAACCAGCGCTGTCGCTGCTGCTCCATGGTGACGTACCTCCTTGCTTGAACCCCCTCTTGCTTGATATCTTCTTTGGGACATCCCTGGCAACGATATGGAGCACTCACCAGGAACAGAGGTATGAACCTTCACGACATTTCGCGTGGTGCGACGATAGAACATCTTACCTCTTTTCAAGGGCAGAATGCTCTAGCTGTAGCCAGCATTCCCGAAGCAATGCGGCAGGTCAGGGAGCTGTTTCGGGAATACGCCGACAGCCTGGGCTTTACCCTGGAATTCCAGGATTTCGACCGTGAGTTGGCCAATCTGCCAGGGTGTTACGCTCCCCCGGGAGGGGCGCTGTTCCTGGCGCACCAGAACGGCGCGGCCGTAGGTTGCGTGGGCGTCAGGCGGTTGGAGTCCGATATCTGCGAGATGAAACGCCTCTACGTCCGCCCCAATGGGCGCGGACTGGGACTGGGGCGCCGCCTGGCCCTGGCTGCCATGAACCAGGGCCGCGCCATGGGGTACACGCGCATGCGCCTGGACACTCTCGCCAGCATGGTCAGCGCAAACGCGCTTTACGATGCATTGGGATTCCACGAGATACCGGCCTATTGCCACAACCCCCTGCCCGGTGTCCGCTATCTGGAATGCAGGCTGGGTATCCTCACTTGATCACGATACCCCGACAATGGCGACCGAGATAGTCCAGGAAATAGCGAACCGCCGGGAACATGTAGCGCCTGCGCTGATGCACGGAGTAGAAGTTGCGTGACATCTCCAGCTCCGGGCAGCCCACGACCACCAAGTTGCCCCTGGCGATGTCCTCGGCCGCGGCGAGCCTCGAGGTTATGGAAACCCCCAAGCCTGCCTTGACGCATTGCAGCACTGCCTGCGTGCTCTCCACCACGATGGAGACTCGCAGGTCTCTGGGGTCACAATCCTTTTGCGCGAGACCCAGTTCAAAGGCCTTGCGGGTGCCCGAACCGGGCTCACGCATCACCCAGCCGAGCTTGAGCACGGCCTCCAGCGGCATGTCTCCGGCTGAACTCCCACCGAAGGAAGAAAAATCCTTGGGCGAGGCAATGATCACCAACTCGTCCCTGAGGATAGGCGTATAGATCAGCTCGCTGTCCTCCTCGCTGGCTCCCACAACGCCGAGCATGAGCTTGCCGGAGGCGACCATGGCGCTGATTCCCTGGGAATCGCCGACATGCACTTGCAACCTTACTTCCGGGTATCGATTCACAAAGGAGGCAAGAACTCCGGGCAGCAGCCAATGTGCTGGGATCGTGCTGCCTCCCAGGGCCAGGGGACCGGCCACATTCTCCTGCAGAAGCTTGATCTCGGCCCTGGCTGTTTCGATGCTGGTAAAGGCTGCGATGGCGTGCTGATAAAGGACGTCCGCCGCGGTTGTGGGCATGATGGCTCGTCCCATGCGATCGAACAGACGGACCGTCATGTCTTTTTCCAGGCTCGCGATGTGGGCGCTTATGGTAGGCTGGGAAAGAAATAGAGCCTCACCGGCCTTGGAGAAACTTTTCAGTTCGTAGACCTTGCAGAACGCTTCCAATCTGCGAAAATCCATTTTGCCATCCTTTGCATAGAAAAAATCTATAGCAATAGTCAGAAAAAAAGCAGGCACAGGGCCTGCTTTTTGAATCGCTCAAATCAGTCTTTTTTTGGTTCTTCGGAAGGCTCCGGCTGTTCGGCCAATGCTTCCGGAGTCGCAGGCTGTCCAGAAGGAGAGGTTTGAGCAGCCGGGGCTTCGCCTTGGTCCTTGGCCTCGGGAGTGGCCTTGGGCTTGGGAGTCGCACTCACGGGCGCTGCCTTCTTGGCCGTGGGTTCGGGTGTCTGCTCACCCGGGAGACGGGTAAGCTCGATGTAGGCCATGGGGGCGCAATCGCCGCGCCTGGGCAGGCTGAGCTTGACAATGCGGGTGAAACCGCCCTGCACGCCGGCGAAGCGGGGTCCGATCTCGTCGAAGAGCTTCTTGACCAGGACATGGTCGTTAAGCACCTTGAAAGCCAGACGCCTGGAGTGGAGATCGTTGCGCAGGGACAAGGTGACGAGTTTGTCGGCTACCTTGCGCAGTTCCTTGGCCTTAGCCTCTGTGGTACGAATGCGGCCATGAGTGAGCAACGCCGTGGCCATGTTTTTGAACAGGGCCTTACGATGCTCCCAGGTCCTGCCGAGTTTGCGTCCGGATTTGTTATGTCTCATTTTGTTCTTTCCTCTTCAGCCATTCCTGGTAGCTTTGCTCAAAACTATCGACCTTGGTACCGAACTCCAGCCCCATGTCGTTGAGTACACGACGAATCTCGTCCAGGGACTTCTTGCCGAAGTTCTTGGTCTTGAGCATGTCGTTTTCAGTCTTCTGCACCAGTTCGCCCACCAGGGAGATGTTTGCGCTCTTGAGACAGTTGGTGGCGCGCACCGAGAGTTCCAGCTCGTCGATGCTTTTGAAGAGATCGGGGTTGAGATCGGAAATCTGGGAAGAGCCCCCGCGGTCCCCTTCTGTCATGCATTCGTCGAAATTGATGAACACCGTAAGCTGGTCCTTGAGGATCTTGGCGCTGTAGGCAATGGCATCCTCGGGGGAAATGGAGCCGTCGGTCCAGACCTCGAGGATCAGCTTGTCATAGTTGGTCATCTGGCCGACACGGGCCTGCTCCACGGTATAGGCCACGCGGCGCACCGGCGAGAAACTCGTGTCGAGCTTAATGAGCCCAATCTCCTCGTTGAGTTCCTCGTGCATCTCCGCGGGCACATACCCCTTGCCCATGCGCACTTCGAGTTCAATGCGCAGTTCCAGGTCTTCGGAGAGCGTGGCGATGTGCTGCTCGGGGTTGAGAATGGAGACTCTCTGATTTTCCTGGATATTCGCAGCGGTGACCTGTCCCTTTTGGGTGACCAGAAGCTCGAGGTGCTGCGGTTCGTCCGTGCTCATGGCCAAGCGGACCTGTTTGAGATTGAGGACGATGTCGGTGACATCCTCCATCACGCCGGGGATTGTGGTGAATTCGTGCTGGATGCCCTGGATCTTCACGGCAACGATGCCGGCGCCCTGCAGAGACGAGAGCAGGACCCTGCGCAAGGCATTGCCGATGGTGGTGGCAAAGCCGCGTTCCAAGGGTTCGCAGACAAATTTCCCGTAGAGCAGATCGCCTTCCTTGCTTTCCCGGACGATCTGCTCCGGCGCAACCAACTCCATCCAGTTGCGGCTGTTGATAAGCCTATCGCCCTGCTTCACGAGCATGATAACTATCCGTGTATAGTTTGAAGTTACTTGGAGTACAGCTCGACGATGAGCTGCTCGTTGATCGGGAACTGGATATCTTCACGCACGGGCAAGGCCTTGACGGTGCCCTTGAAGTTGACGCCCTCGACTTCGAGCCACTGCGGGCATCCGCGGCGGGCGATGACTTCCTGGGCTTCCATGATCACGGGTATCTTGCGGGCTTCCTCTCGGACAGAGATGACGTCGCCCACACGGACGCTCATAGAAGGGATGTCCACGCGCCGACCGTTAAGGGTGAAGATGCCGTGACGCACGAGCTGACGGGCCTGATTGCGCGAGTTCGCGAACCCCAGACGGTAGATGACATTGTCCAGACGGGTCTCAAGCAACACCAGGAGATTGGTGCCGGTGACGCCGCGCATCATGTCCGCCTGTTGAAAATAGCTACGGAACTGTTTCTCGAGCAACCCATACATCCTGCGCACTTTTTGCTTTTCGCGCAACTGAACGGCGTAATCGCTCATCTTGCGGCGCAGGCGGCCATGCTGCCCCGGTGCGTAGGGTCTGCGATCGTAGGCGCACTTGTCGGTGAAGCAACGATCGCCCTTGAGAAACAGTTTAGTGCCTTCACGCCGGCAAATGCGGCATTTGGAGTCGTTGTAACGTGCCAAGGTTGTTTCCTCCTTCTTGTCCTGCCTGGTTCAGGGCACTAGACCCTGCGGCGTTTGGGCGGGCGGCAGCCGTTGTGCGGGATCGGCGTGATATCCCGGATGAAGGATACATTGAATCCCACGTTGTTGATGGCGCGCATGGCTGCCTCCCGGCCGGAGCCAGGCCCCCTGACAAGAATGCCCACGGTACGCATGCCCTGTTCCTGGGCGCGCTTGGCTGCGTTTTCAGCCGCGATCTGCGCGGCGAAGGGAGTGCTCTTGCGCGAGCCCTTGAAACCGCTGCCGCCGGCGCTGGCCCAGCTGATCACGTTGCCCCGGGTATCGGTGAAGGTCACGATGGTGTTGTTGAACGTGGCCTGGATGTGGGCGATGCCCACCGGTACGTTCTTCTTCTCTTTTTTCTTGGTCGTGCGCTTGGGTTTAGCCATATGTGATTCTCTCTTGGAATCTGTGGTTCACGCTTGCGGTTGTCGTGCTTCCAGGCAGGCGCGCGGAAAGGTCCTATTTCTTCTTCTTGCCCACCACGGAACGTCGGGGTCCCTTACGGGTTCTGGCGTTGGTGTGGGTACGCTGGCCACGTGCGGGCAAGCCGCGACGATGCCGTAGGCCCCGGTAGCAGCCGATGTCCATAAGGCGCTTGATGTTCGCGGAGACTTCCCGCCGCAAGTCGCCTTCGACCTTGTAATTCGTTTCGATCTCCTTGCGGATGGTGTTCACTTCCTCCGCAGAGAGGTCGTCGGTGTTCTTGGTCCAGTCCACGCCCGTGGAATCGAGGATTCTCAAGGCGGTGGTGCGACCAATGCCATAGATGTAGGTCAGCGCGATGTCCAACCTTTTGGCTTTTGGCAAATCGATACCAGCGATGCGTGCCACAGTGCTTCTCCTGGTTCTATCCCTGGCGCTGTTTGTGCCTGGGGTTTTCGCAGATCACCCTGAGGACGCCCTTGCGTCGGATGATTTTGCACTTCGAACAGATTCTTTTCACAGACGGTCTGACTTTCATGTCCGCCTCCATATCGGCGCCCGGCGCCGCGTTTCCAAGGTCCGGATGGATCAGAGCATTCCGTCGGAAACGCTCATGATTTCCGGCCCGTTCGCGCTGATGACAATGCTGTGTTCAAAATGCGCGGACAAGCTGTTGTCTTTGGTCACCGCCGTCCAGTTGTCGGGTTTGATGACAACATCGTAGGAACCGATGGTAACCATGGGTTCAATGGCCAAGGTCATGCCCTGTTTCAGCGGAATGCCTGACTTGCTGTCGGGCACGAAGTTGGGAACTTCGGGCTTTTCATGCAAGCGGCGACCGATGCCATGCCCCACAAAACGCCGCACAACGCCATAACCGCGTTCTTCCACGTACGTCTGTATCGCGTGGGAAATGTCGTAGAGGTGATTGCCGACCCTGGCTTGCTCAATGCCACGGTAGAGGGATGCGCGGGTCACCTCGAGCAGTTCCCTGCTCTTTTTGCCGACTTCGCCCACGGGATAGGTGCGAGCAGAATCGCCGTGGAAACCTTCATAGATGACGCCCATGTCGAAACTCACGATATCTCCTTCCTTGAGCTTGCGCTCGGAAGGAAAACCATGGACGATTTCCTCATTCACAGAGCAACAGAGTGCGAAAGGAAAGCCGTTGTAACCCTTGAACGATGGTGTAACATCGAACTCGCGGCACATCTGGTTGGCGATCCGCTCGAATTCCATGGTCGGGACTCCAGGAGCAACGACAGCTCCCAAGGCGTCCAGGATCTTCGCAACAATGCGGTTCGCCTGGCGCATGGATTCGATTTCGCTCTCATTTTTCAAAAAAACGCCACGATACTTCTTCAACTTACGTTCTGCCCCGTAATTTGCCCTTCTGCAACAACCCTTCGTATTGACGGGAGATGAGATAGGACTCGATCTTCCCCATGAAGTCCATGGCCACGCCCACGACGATCAGCAATCCGGTTCCGCCAAAATAGAACGGTACGTTGAAGTGCTTGATGAGTAGCATGGGCAGAATGCAGATCAGGGATATGTACATCGCCCCCCACAGGGTAATGCGCGTGAGGACGCGATCGATGTATTCCTTGGTCTTGGCGCCCGGGCGGATTCCAGGAATAAATCCACCCTGTTTCTTGAGGTTCTCGGCGATATCCTTGGGGTCGAAGATGATCGCCGTGTAGAAGAAACAAAAGAACACGATCAACGCCACGAATAGTACATTGTACAGTGTGGTGGTGGGGGCGAAGTAGGACGATATCCGTTGCAGCAACTCCGCGTTGGAGAACTGCGAGATCGTCGCCGGAAACATCAGGATCGAGGAGGCGAAAATGGGCGGAATGACACCCGCGGTATTTACGCGCAAGGGCAGATGCGAGGTCTGCCCCCCCATCATCCGGCGTCCCATCATACGTTTGGCGTATTGGATGGGGATGCGGCGCTGGCCGCGCTCCATGAAGACGATGAAGCCCAACACACCGAAGACCACCGCCGTGATGATGATCGCCACGAAAAGGGTCATCTCACCGGTGGTAAGCAACTGGAATGTATTCGCCAAAGAACGGGGCATTCCGGCTACGATACCGGCGTAGATGATCAGGGAAATGCCGTTGCCCAGGCCCTTTTCCGTGATCTGCTCCCCCAGCCACATGATGAAGATGGTACCCGCGACCAAGGTGACGATGGTGATCAGCCTGAACGACCAGCCCGCCATGAGTACCACGGGCGCTCCGGTGGGACTGGCCATGCCTTCCAGGCCGACGGCGAGGGCAAATCCCTGGACCACGGTGATCAGCACGGTGCCATAACGGGTGTACTGAGTGATCTTCTTGCGCCCAGCGGCTCCCTCTTCCTTTTGCAGGCGCTTCAGCTCGGGGCTGGCTACCTGCAGGAGCTGAATGATGATCGAGGCCGAGATGTAGGGCATGATCCCGAGGGCGAAAATCGAAAGATTCGACAACCCGCCGCCCGAGAACATGTCGAACAGGCCGAACAAGGTATTCTGGGCGTTGGCGAAGAAATCCTTCAGCGCATTGGCGTCGACGCCTGGCACCGGGACATGGATGCCCACCCTGTAGACAGCCAGGAGAAAAAAGGTCCAAAGGAGCTTTTTCTTCAGCTCCGGCAGGCGCGCGAGGTTTTCAACTCCGGAAAGGGCCACGGCTTATCCTTCGAACGCTTCGGCCTTGCCGCCGGCTTTGGTTATCTTGTCCGCGGCGGAGGTGCTGAACCGATGGGCCTGGATGGTGACGGCCCTGAGCACGTCGCCCTGGCCAAGAATCTTCACCGCCGCGCCCCGCTTGCACAATCCGCGCTCGTAAATGTCCTCGATGGAAATGCTCTCCTGATCCGGAAAGAACTCCAGCAAACGCCCCAGATTCAATGGCGCGTAAGTGACCTTGAACAAGGCGTTCTTGAAACCGCGTTTGGGTAGCCGACGTTGCAAGGGCATCTGGCCACCCTCGAAACCGGGGCGCGTGCCGCTTCCCGCACGGGAATTTTGTCCCTTGTTGCCTTTGCCGCTGGTACAGCCCGACCCTGAGCCCTGACCGCGTCCGATACGTTTGCGGTCTTTCTGGTCTTCGGGAAAAGCAGTCAGTTCATGCAGTCTCATGTTGTTTTCACCTCGACGAGATGCTTGACGCGTTCGACCATGCCGCGGACGGCCGGTGTGTCCTCGAATGACCGCTCCTGCCTGATCTTGTGCAGGCCGAGAGCCTGAAGCGTCTTGCGCTGCTTTGGCGTGCTGCCTATGGCGCTGCGCATCATTGTAATAGTAAGCATTGAGAGACCTCGCTATTTCCTGGGCGTTTCCACGCGCTTGCCACGGACTCGGCTGACATCGTCGGCACTGCGCAAGGACTTGAGCCCAGTAATGGTGGCCCGCAGTACGTTGTGCGGATTATTGGTGCCGATGGCCTTGGTCAGGATATCGGACACGCCCACGGCCTCCATGACGGCACGTACTGGGCCGCCCGCGATGATGCCCGTTCCCTTGGAAGCAGGCTTGAGCAGGACGCGTCCGGCGCCGAAGCGACCGAGGATTTCGTAGGGCAGCGTGCCCTCCAGCAGCGGTACCTTGATCATGTTCTTGCGGGCGCGTTCGTTGGCCTTGCGTATGGCTTCGGGCACTTCCTGAGCCTTGCCCAGGCCATAGCCCACACTGCCCTTACCGTCACCAACGACCACCAGGGCACTGAAGCTGAAGCGACGACCACCTTTCACGACCTTGGCCACGCGGTTGAGATACACGATCTTTTCTATAAACCCGAGTTCATTCTGTTCCATGCCTGATCCCCAAGTATGCGCGGCGGTTGCCTAGAATTGGAGTCCGCCTTCGCGGGCGCCGTCGGCCAGGGCTTTCACCCGACCATGATAGAGATAGCCGTTGCGGTCAAAGACAACCTTGTCGATGTTCTTTTCCTTGGCCAACCGGGCGATTTCACGACCGACGGCGGCGGAGGTTTCCTTGTTGTGACTCACGCTCTCTGTCGCCTTGGCCAATGCAAGGGAGGAAGAGGCCGCCACGGTACAGCCCGTTTCGTCGTCCACCAACTGCGCGTAGATGGAGACGTTGGAACGGTAGACAACCAGGCGCGGACGATCCGCCGTGCCACGGATTTTCTTGCGTATGCGCACTTTTCTGCGCTTGCGTGCTTCTTCGGTGGAGAATTTCATGAAGGCCTCTCCTATTTTTTACCGGACTTGCCGGCCTTACGACGGATGACTTCAGTGGAGTACTTGATTCCCTTGCCCTTGTAAGGTTCAGGGGGGCGTACCCGACGGATGCGGGCAGCGACCTCGCCCACAAGTTCCTTGTCTGCTCCCGAGATGGTCAGCTTGCTGCCCTCGGCCTTGGCCTCGATGCCCGTGGGCATCTCCATTTTCACGGGATGCGACAGGCCGACATTGAGTTCCACGTTGTTTCCATTGACCGCGACCTTGTAGCCCACGCCATTGACTTCGAGGATCTTGGAAAAGCCCTTGGAAACACCCTCGATGCAGTTGGCCAGCAAGGTTCGGCGCAAGCCATGTTGCGCGCGGGCAAGGCGTGTGTCTTCCACACGCTTGATGCTCACGACACTGTTATCCTGTTCGTACGTCAGCAGCGGATGTGTCGACGTGCTGAGCACGCCCTTGGGACCCTTGATCTGGATGGAATCCTGCCCCAAGGAGACCTCGACGCCGCCTGGAATCTGAATCGGAAGTTTGCCTATTCTGGACATGAATGCGCCTCTCTACCAGATTTCGCAGAGCAACTCGCCCCCGACATTCCTTTCCTGGGCGTTGGAGCCCTCAAGAATGCCTTGTGAGGTGGAGATGATGCAGATACCCAAGCCGTTTTGCACGCGGGGAATGTCGGTGGCACCGACATAGATCCGACGGCCAGGCTTGCTGACTCTCTTCAGGCCCAGAATATTGGGCTTGCCATTGGTATATTTCAAGGTGACCTTGATCTGCTGGTCTTCCTCGACGTACTGACTGATATACCCCTCTTCCTTGAGTATCTCGGCGATGGCGAGTTTCTGCTTGGAGTGGGGAATGAACACATCCCTGTGCAGGGCATGATGACCGTTGCGGATGCGCGTCAGCATGTCTGAAATGGGGTCTGTATAGGCCATGTTCCTCTCCTCGAATTACCAGCTGGATTTGCGAACGCCGGGGAGTTCGCCGGCCAGCGCCATGTTTCTGAAGCAGATGCGGCAGATGCCGAAACGACGCAGAAATGCGCGGGGCCGACCGCACAGGGGGCAGCGGTTATATGCACGGGAGGAGAATTTAGGCTTGCGCTTGGCCTTGACCTCCAAAGATGTCCTGGACATGTCGTACTCTCCTTACTTCTTGAAGGGCATGCCGAGCTGCTGCAGCAGGACCTTGCCTTCCTTGTCAGTGGTGGCCGAAGTCACGATGGTGATGTTCATGCCCTTCACACGCTCGACCCTGTCCACATCCACTTCCGGAAAAATGGTGTGTTCCTTGATCCCGAGGGTGAAGTTGCCACGTCCGTCAAAACCGCGATCGGGTATGCCCCGGAAGTCGCGTACACGCGGCAGGGCGAAATTCACCAGTTTGTCGAGAAAGTCCCACATCCGGTCGCGACGCAACGTCACACGGCAGCCTACAGCCATGCCTTCACGCAGCTTGAAGGCCGCGATGGACTTCTTGGCCCTGGTGATGACGGCTCGCTGTCCGGCGATGCGGGTTAATTCCTCGGCAGCGTCTTCCACGAGTTTATGGTTCTGGCTGCCCTCGCCCAAGCCCATGTTCAGGGAGATCTTCTCCAACCTGGGAATCTGCATCGGGGATTTGTAACCGAATTCCTTCTGCAGCTCGGGCAAAATCTTGTCTCTGTAGATAGTTTCCAACCTTGTCATGATAACTTCCCGATATAAGCAAGCTAATCGATCATTTCATTGCACTTCGTACAGAAGCGTACCTTCTTGCCGTCCTCGGTGAAGCGGTAACCAATGCGTGTCGGCTTCGTGCAGGCATTGCAAAGCACCTGTACGTTGGAGATCGCTATGGGCGCCTCTTTCTCGACGATGCCGCCGGGCTTTTGGGCATAGGGATTACCCTTGGTGTGGCGCTTGACCATGTTCACCTTCTCGACCAGGATTCTGCCGTGCTTGAGGTCCAAACGCAGCACCTTCCCGATCTTCCCTTTGTCCTTGCCGGCGATGATCATCACCTTGTCGTTCTTCTTGATCTTGCTCTTCTCAATCATGGCCGTCACCTAAAGCACCTCTGGTGCGAGCGAGACGATTTTCATGAAATTGCGCTGTCTCAACTCACGTGCCACGGGACCGAAAATACGGGTACCCACGGGCTCCATCTGATTGTTCAACAACACCGCGGAATTGGTGTCGAACTTGATGTAGGAGCCGTCTGGACGGCGAATTTCCTTCTTGGTCCGGACCACCACCGCCTTCATCACGTCGCCCTTTTTCACCTTGGAGTGGGGCATGGCCTCCTTCACGGAGACCACGATGATGTCACCCACCGCGGCATAACGGCGACGGCTGCCACCCAGGACCTTGATGCAGGAGAGACGCTTGGCCCCGGAATTGTCAGCGACATCCAGGTTGCTTTCTATCTGAATCATTGCAATCCCACCTTATTCCGCTCTCTCGAGCACTTGGACCAGCTGCCAACGCTTGCGCCGGGAAAGCGGCCGCGACTCGATGATCTGCACCTTGTCCCCGATCCTGCACTCGTTCTCGGGATCGTGAGCCATGAACTTTGTCCGCCTGCTGACGTATTTCTTGAACAGCGGATGCTTGACCAGGGTGTCCACACGAACGACAATGGTCTTGTCGGACTTGTCGCTCACGACATGACCGACCATCGTGCGTTTATTGCTCTTCGTTACGGTTTCGGACATGGCTTAATTTCCTTTCTGCTTGTCCGTGAGCACGGTCAGCACACGGGCGATGTCCCGCTTGACCTGGGGAATGCGCGCGGTATTCTCCAGTTGCGACGTTGCGTGCTGGAAGCGGAGATTGAAAAGCTCCTGGCGAAAGCCCTGGAGCTTCTCGTTCAACTCGGCGTCGGAAAGCTTCTTCAAATCGGCGGCGTGCATGACTACACCCCCTCCCTGACAACGATGGCCGTCTTCACCGGCAGCTTGTGGGCGGCGCGGGTCAGGGCCTCCTTGGCCAATTCAACGCTCACTCCCTTGATCTCGTAGAGGATGCGTCCGGGCTTCACAGGAGCGCACCAACCCACGGGAGCGCCCTTTCCCTTGCCCTGCCGAGTTTCAGCGGGCTTGGCGGTGACGGGTCGATCCGGGAAAACACGGATCCAGACCTTACCACCACGCTTGATGTGACGCATCATGGCCACACGGGCGGCTTCAATCTGCTGGCTGCTGAGCTTGCCGTGCTCCAGGGTCTTGAGGGCCACGTCTCCGAAAGAAATCGTGCTGCCGCGATGCGCAGCGCCGCGCAGACGCAGCTTCTGACTCTTGCGGAATTTGGTCTTGTTCGGGCTCAACATATTACTGCTCCATCTCTTGGTCGAGGATCATACCTTTGAATATCCAGACCTTCACACCGATGACACCGTAGGTGGTCCGGGCTTCGGCCAGGCCGTAATCCAAGTCGGCCCGCAGGGTCTGCAAGGGCACGCGGCCGTCGCGGTACCATTCGGTACGGGCGATTTCCGCGCCGGCAAGACGCCCGGCACAGGAAACCTTGATGCCTTCTGCCCCGAACTTGCGGGCCAGACCAACGGTACGCTTCATGGCGCGGCGGAAGGCCACGCGACGCTCCAGTTGCAAGGCGATGTTCTCGGCCACGAGCTGCGCGTCGGTCTCAGGGCGTCTGATCTCGTTGACTTCGATGGAGAAGTCATGGCCGAACTTGTTGCGCAGGTCCATGCGCAGCTTTTCGATCTCCACGCCCTTGCGGCCGATGACGATACCGGGGCGGGCTGTGTGGATGATCAGACGAACCTTGCCGCCCGCGCGTTCGATTTCGATCTTGGAGATGCCTGCATGGTAGAGCATCTTTTTCGTGAACTTACGGATCTTGCTGTCCTCGAAGACAAAGGCCGGGTATTCCTTTTTACTGAACCAGCGCGAAAGCCAGTTTTTGTTGTAGCCCAGCCGGAAGCCGTAAGGATGTACTTTCTGACCCACGGAGCGCCTCCTAGCTTTCTTCAACAACCACCGTGACGTGGCTGGTGCGTTTGATGATCCGGTTGGCCCGCCCCATGGCGCGAGGCATGAAGCGCTTGAAGGAAGGACCTTCGTTGATGATCACCTGCTGTACGAGCAGGGAATCGATGTCCACCCCTGGAAGCTGGCCGGCGTTGGCCACGGCGGAGTGCAGCACCTTGAAGATAACTTCCGCGCTTTTCTTGGGCGTAAACTTGAGAATGCTCAAGGCTTCTTCCACGGGTTTGCCCTTGATGTTGCGAGCCACCAGCCGCGCCTTGCGCGCGGAAATCCGCATGTATTTCGCAGTTGCTCTTGCCTGCATTTCAGCTACCTGTCACAGCGTTGTCGGTTTATCAGGACCTAGCGGCCTTTGGCTTTCTTGTCGGCTGCATGTCCGTAGTAGGTGCGCGTGGGGGAAAACTCACCCAGCTTGTGACCGACCATGTTTTCGGTCACGAACACGGGCACGAACTTCTTGCCGTTATGGACCGCGAAGGTCATGCCCACCATCTCGGGGATGATGGTCGAACGCCTGGACCAGGTCTTGATCACGCGGCGATCGTTATTTTCCACGGCCTTGTTCACCTTATTGGTCAGGTGATCATCCACAAAGGGACCTTTCTTGAGCGACCTGGGCATAGCTACTCCTACTTCTGGCCACGTCGTTTGACGATGAGCTTGTTCGAGGACTTCTTCTTGTCCCTGGTCTTGTAGCCCTTGGTGGGCATGCCCCAGGGCGAGACCGGGTGGCGACCACCAGAACTGCGGCCTTCGCCGCCGCCCAGGGGATGGTCCACAGGGTTCATGGCCACGCCACGGACCTTGGGACGCTGACCGAGCCACCGATTGCGGCCGGCCTTGCCCAGGGAGATGTTCTCGTGGTTTACGTTACCCACTTGCCCCACAGTGGCGCAGCAGGTCGAAAGGACCTTGCGTACTTCACCGGAAGGCATCCGGAGGAGTGCGTACTTGCCTTCCTTGGCAACTAGCTGGGCATAGGTACCAGCCGCGCGGCAGAACTGCCCCCCGCGGCCTGGGTGAAGCTCGATGTTATGCACCACCGTACCCACGGGAATACGCTGCAATTTCAAGGCGTTTCCGGGTTTGATGTCCACACTGTCGCCGGCCTCCACCATGTCGCCCTGCTTGATGCCCACGGGAGCGAGAATGTACCGCTTCTCGCCGTCGAGATAGTGCAACAAGGCGATACGGGCGCTGCGGTTGGGATCGTACTCGATATGCGCGACCTTGGCCGGCACGCCTGTCTTCTGGCGCTTGAAATCGATGATCCTATACCTGCGCTTGTGGCCGCCGCCACGACGCCGGGAAGTCAGACGACCGTAGTTGTTCCGGCCGCTCTTCTTGGACAGGCCCTCGGTCAGGGACTTTTCCGAAGTGGTGCGCGTGATTTCCGCGAAATCGGAAATCGTCTGGAACCTGCGCCCCGGAGATGTTGGTTTGAGCTTGCGAACAGCCATTGTCTTAGACTCCCTCGAAAAATTCGATCTTGCTGCCCGGCGCCAAAGTCACATACGCTTTCTTGAAGCCGGAAATCCTGCCCACGGGGCGCCCCATGCGGGTACGCGTCAGCGAGCGGCGACGAACGATGTTGACGTTGGTCACACGCACGTCAAAAGCCTTTTCCACAGCCTTCTTCACCTCGATCTTGTTGGCCTTGGGATTGATGTAGAAGATGACCTGATTGGCCTTCTCCTTGGCCCAAGTGGCCTTCTCGGAGATGAGTGGCTTGACGAGTATCTGCGTATAGTCCATTTCCTGGCTTCCTTGCATTCTTCGCGTTCACGATCCGGCGGAAACCTCTCGGCTTCGTGTATTCAGGAAAACTTACTTCAGTCGTTCCTGGACGTTCTGGGCGGCTTTCTGATCGAGCACCAGTTGCGGGTGCAGAAGCACGTCGTAGACATTGAGTCGATCCTGGGAAAGCACCTTGACACCGGGAATGTTCCGGGCCGAAAGAGAGAGATTGTTATCTTCATTGTCCACAACAATCAAGACCTTTTTTAACCCAAGGTTGTCCAGTACCTGACGAAATCCTTTGGTCTTGATCTCTGGCATGGACAAGTCATTGACAACCATGAGTTTTTCTTCCGCGAGCCTGGAGCTCAAGGCCATCTTCATGGCTAGCTTGCGTACCTTCTTGTTCACCTTGAAGGAATAGTCCCTGGGCTGGGGGCCGAAAACCACAGCGCCGTGCCGCCACAGAGGGGAGCGTGTTGTGCCCGCGCGGGCGCGGCCCGTGCCCTTCTGCCGCCAGGGCTTGCGTCCGCCGCCGGAGACGGTCGTACGGGTCTTGGTGGAATGGGTTCCGGCGCGCTCCGCTGCCAGCTTCTGCCGCACCACCAGATTCATGATCTCGGGCTTAATCTCCACCTCGAACACTTCGGGAGAAAGCTCGATCTCGCCCACCGCTGCGTTGTTCTTGTCCTTTATCTTGACCACGGCCATTGGTGTACCCTCGTTATTTCTGCTTGCGAATCATCAGCAGGCCGTTGCGCGGACCCGGAACCGAGCCGCGGATGATGAGGATGTTATCCTCAAGCCGCACGTCGACCACCTCGAGATTGAGCGAAGTGGAACGCTTGTTGCCCATCTGGCCGGCCATTTTCTTGCCTCTGAACACCTTTCCGGGGTGGGTGTTGTGTCCGACGGATCCCGGAGAACGGTGAACCTTCTCATGGCCGTGGCTGGCCGGCATGCCGCGGAAGTTCCAG
The DNA here is from genome assembly GCA_964609625.1 of uncultured Desulfovibrionaceae bacterium. Classification (GTDB taxonomy): domain Bacteria; phylum Desulfobacterota; class Desulfovibrionia; order Desulfovibrionales; family Desulfovibrionaceae. The sequence continues at coordinate 764 of CAZSRS010000031.1, read as the reverse complement.
CGCTTCATCACACCCTGAAAGCCCTTGCCCTTGCTGGTGCCGGTGACCTTGACCGTGTCACCGGGGGAAAAAGATTCCACGGTGATATCCTGGCCCAGTTCGAAGTCATCCACGTTGGGCAGCCGCAGCTCGCGCAGGTGGCGGAAAAGGCCCTTTCCAGCCTTGGACTGATGCCCCTTCTGGGGTTTGTTGGAGCGCTTCTCGGAAACAGCGTCGAACCCGATCTGCACGGCGGTGTAGCCGTCCTGCTCCACGTTCTTGATCTGTACCACGGGGCAGGGGCCGGCCAGCACCACGGTGCAGGGCACGGCCGTGCCGTCACTGTTGAATATCCGGGTCATGCCCAGTTTACGTCCCAAGATGCCGATTGCCATGACGCACCTCTTTAAAGTTTGATTTCCACGTCAACGCCGGCGGGCAGGCTCAGCTTGCCCAGTGCGTCCACGGTTTGCTGCGTGGGCTCAAGGATGTCCAGAAGGCGGTTGTGGATGCGCATCTCGAACTGCTCGCGGGACTTCTTGTCCACGTGGACGCTGCGCTGAACCGTGTACTTATGGATATTGGTGGGCAACGGAATGGGGCCCGCGATGCCCGCGCCGGTGTTGCGCGCCGTATCGACGATCTCGGAAACAGCCTTGTCCAGGATGCGGTAATCGTAAGCCTTGAGCTTGATCCTGATTCTGTCGCTGGAAACTGTCATCATGGCATTTACTCCACTATCTCTGATACGACGCCGGCGCCAACGGTACGGCCGCCTTCCCGGA
>CAZSRS010000030.1:0-52207 GCA_964609625.1 uncultured Desulfovibrionaceae bacterium | reverse complement strand
GCCCCAAGGTGTTCATACCGAACACCACGGCCGACCCCGAGCAGGTGGGCATGAACCTCCACCAGAGTGTGGGCAGGCTCTTGGAGTATCTGGAGCGCAGTTGTACCTCGGATTCGGCGCGGGACCGGCTGCTCAACTTCGTGCTCATCGACTCCAAGCGAGGTGGCTACACCAAACCGTTTGAGCTGAACAAGATCAAGCGGTTCGGCATCGAGGTGCTGGACTTGGACCTGATCACGGAGCAGAGCGCACCCTATCTGGATGACGATCGGGTCCTGGAGCAGCTGCTGTCCCTGGTGTAGGGAGACGGGTTGTTATCCGGCCGGGGGTGACGATAACCTGCCCAGGGGAAGCACCGCCAAGGGCGGTTTCCTTGCGCGGTGCCTTGTGCTATGCTTTGACGCATGGCGCTGGAAATCGAGATGAAGTTTCCCGGTGCGGATCTCCTGGCCTTACGGCAGAGGCTTGGGGAGCAGGGCGCGGAGAACTTGGGCTGCCGCTTCGAACGCAACTGCGTCTTTGACACACCGGAGCGTGAGCTGCGTGCCTCTGGCATATTGCTTCGGTTGCGCCGAGCCGGGAAGAACGTGCTGACCCTCAAGCGCCCCCCAGGGCAAATGGGCAAGGCAGACCCGGCGCGGTTCAAGGTCTGGGAGGAGATCGAGACCGTGGTGGTTGACTTCGATGCCATGCGGCAGATGCTCACCGGCCTTGGTTTCGTCCAATTCTTTACCTATGAAAAGCTGCGTGAAACTTGGCGTCTCGGAGAATGCTCCGTATGCCTGGATCGGCTTCCCTTTTGTGACTGCGTCGAGATCGAGGGGACGGAAGGGACCATCGAGGCCTGCGCCGCCAGGCTGGGGCTGGACGTGGAGCAGGGGAGCGCCGCGAACTATCACCAACTCCACGCCGCATACCGCGCCGCACGGGAACTGCCGCCCGAGGAGGGCTTCGTTTTCCCGGAGGGATGTCGGCCGGCAATGCCCTGGGAGTGTGAGGCGCGGCATTCGGAAGAATGAGCGGTGCCCTTGATTTTACCGTGCGATTGCTCTAGTTTTCCATGCAGACGGAGACTGTTTCCAGGTCGCCGCTCTCGACAACTCCCACAAGGATACTTACCCTTTCGGAGAATACAGAAAGAGGTGACGGACAGCCATGAGCGAGAGATTCACAAAGCCCACGGGGGAACCGGACATCGGGCTCGATGATGATCTCCAGGAACCGCGGCGGTTCAAGGTTCTCCTGCACAACGACGACTACACGACCATGGATTTCGTGGTCAGGATACTCAGGACTGTTTTCAAGAAGAGCCCGGACGAGGCCACGCGAATCATGTTCACTGTGCATGAGGATGGCGTGGGTGTCTGTGGAATATATCCCGCCGAGTTGGCCGAGATCAAGGTCTCCATGGTCCACACGCTGGCTCGCAGGGAGGGATTTCCCTTACGAAGCAGCATGGAAGAGGTATAAATGCTCAGCAAGCGATTGGAAAACGTACTCACTTCGGCCGTGCGCATTGTGCGGCGCAGAAATCATGAATACCTGACCCTGGAGCATCTGCTCTTTGCTCTGGCGGAGGAGGAGTCCGGCCGTGACATCCTTGTCAACTGCGGGGTGGACGTGGACAGGCTGCAACGCCAACTGGAGCGGTTCTTTCAGGATCATCTGGAGGTCATGAGCGGATCGCCGTCCAGTGAGGTGGTTCAGACCCTTGGCGTGCAACGGGTCTTGCAGCGAGCCATCCTGCAGATGCAGTCCTCGGGCAAGAGCAAGGTGGAGGTGGGTGACGTCATCGCCGCCATGTTCGACGAGGACGACTCCTATGCCGTGTACTTCCTCAAATCACATGGCGTGGCACGGCTTGACGTCCTGGAATACATCTCCCACGGCTTGCCCAAGGAACAGGAATGGCGGCCAGAGATGGATAACCCGCAGCCGCTCGAGCGGAAAAAGGAAGAACCCAAGACCGAGACCAAGAACGGCAAGGCCTTGGAGCAATTCACCCATGACCTCGTGGCCCAGGCCAGGGAAGGGCTCATCGACCCGCTCATCGGCAGGGGACCGGAGCTGGAGCGCACTGTTCAGGTGCTGACCCGGCGGCGCAAGAACAATCCCCTGTTCGTGGGCGATCCAGGTGTGGGCAAGACCGCCATGGCCGAGGGGCTGGCCCTGCGCATCGCCAGGGGCGAGGTACCCGAGGCCTTCCTGAACGCCAGGGTATTCGCCCTGGACATGGGCGCCCTGTTGGCCGGGACCAAATATCGCGGCGACTTCGAGGTGCGCATGAAAGGCGTCATCTCCGAGCTGCAGAAAATACCCGGCGCCATCCTGTTCATCGACGAGATCCACACCATTGTCGGCGCCGGTGCCACCAGCGGCGGCACCCTGGACGCCTCCAACATCCTCAAGCCGGTTCTGGCCTCGGGTGCTGTGCGCTGCATCGGCTCCACCACCTACGAGGAGTACAAGAACCACTTCGAGAAGGATCGCGCCCTGTCCAGACGCTTCCAGAAGGTCGAGATCTCCGAGCCCTCGGTGGAGGAGTGCGTGGACATCCTCAAGGGCTTGCGAAGCTATTACGAGGAGCACCACAAGGTACACTACACGCTGCCCGCCCTCAGGGCCGCGGTGGAACTCTCGGCCAAACACATCAACGACCGCTATCTGCCGGACAAGGCCATCGACGTCATCGACGAGGCCGGCGCGGCCTTCCGCCTCAAAAAGCCGGAAGGCATCAAGAACAACACCATTTCCCTGCAGGATATCGAAAAGGTGGTGGCGGGCATGGCTCGGGTGCCCATCCAGAGCGTCAGCGCCGCGGACAGGAACCAGCTGGAAAATCTCGAACCACAGATCAAATCCGTGGTCTATGGCCAGGACGAGGCCGTGGAGGTCGTCGTACGCGCCATCATGCGCTCACGCGCCGGTCTGCGGCAGCCCAACAGGCCCACGGGCTCCTTCCTGCTCTATGGCCCCACCGGCGTGGGCAAGACAGAGCTGGCGCGGCAGTTGGCCGCCACCATGGGCGTGAGCTTCCACCGCTACGACATGAGCGAATACATGGAAAAGCACGCCGTGGCCCGGCTCATCGGCGCGCCTCCGGGCTACATCGGCTTCGACCAGGGCGGCCTGCTCACCGACGCCATCCGCAAGACGCCTTACGCCGTGGTGCTCATGGACGAGATCGAGAAGGCCCATCCCGACCTGTTCAACATCCTGCTCCAGGTCATGGATTACGCCACCCTCACCGACAACAACGGCCGAAAGGCCGATTTCCGGCACGTGGTGCTGCTGATGACCACCAATGCGGGAGCTAGGGAAATGAGTTCCGGGCATATCGGTTTCGGCAGTGTCGCGGCTCCAGACCTCTCCTACAAGGGGCGCGAGGCCCTGGAAAAGATGTTCAGCCCCGAGTTCCGCAATCGCCTCGACGGCATTGTGGGCTTCAAGCCCTTGCAACCCGAGATCATGGAACGCATCGTGGACAAGTTCATCCACGAGATGGAAGAGCAGATGCGGGAGCGTCGGGTGAACGTCGAACTCAGCGACGCGGCCAGGACCTATCTGGCGAGGAAGGGCTACGATCCCGCCTTCGGCGCACGCCCCCTGGGACGGATCATCCAGGAGGAGATTAAGGACAGACTGGCCCACGAGGTGCTTTTCGGGTGTCTGCAAAAGGGCGGCACCGTGCGGCTGGACTATGTCCAGCCCGAGGAAGGGGTTGATGACGCCAGCGGTAGTGGTGGAATCACCTTTGTTTTCACCGAGGGCCGTTGTCTCCGGGCACAAAGGAAAGCTGAACCCGCCATGGCCGATTGACGCCGCCTGCTCAAAGGATGACGATCTACTACCTGCCCCAGGAGTATGTGCTGTTTCCTGATCCCGAAGAGGCCGACGCCGACGGCCTCTTGGCGGTCGGCGGTGATCTGAGTCTGCCTCGGCTGCTCGAGGCCTATGCCAACGGCATCTTTCCCTGGTACGGACTCGGTGCGCCCATCCTCTGGTGGTCTCCGGATCCACGCCCAGTGCTCTACCCTCGGGAGATACACGTCCCCCGTCGCCTGCAGCGGATCATGCGGCAACGGCCTTTTGAGATCACCCTGGATCGCGATTTCGAGCGGGTCATGAGGCTCTGCGCCATGGCGTCCCGCCCCCAGGGCGAGGGCACCTGGATCCTTGAGGAGATGGTCCTGGCCTATGTCACGCTGCATGAGGCGGGATACGCCCATTCCGTGGAAGTCTGGGACGCGGGCGATCTCGTGGGCGGGCTCTATGGCGTGGCCATGGGACGAGCCTTTTTCGGCGAGTCCATGTTTCACACGCGATCCAACGCCTCCAAGGTGGCGCTTGTAGTCCTGGCACGGCTCCTGGCCCACTGGGACTATCGATTCATTGATTGCCAGCAGACCACGCCCCACATGTTGCACTTTGGCATCCACGAACTCCCCAGGCTGCAATTCCTGCGGGAGCTGCGAGAGGCCATGCGATGGAACCGGCGTCCCTGCTCCTGGGCGGGGCGCATCATCGATCCGGCCCTGTACTGAGGCCCCTTTGTCTGGCACCGCCCCTGCTACATGGGGGGGCGTTGCAGGCGCTCAGTGAACCGCCTTCCCGTCCACAAGGGCCTTGACTCGTCGTTCCAGGTCCGCTGCGATCTCCTCGGCCTCGGCCAAGGTAATGGGCGTGACACCTGTTGCCAGCCGCTCCACTTCCTCCAATCCCAGGCCGGTGGTCTGATGGATGAGGTAGGTTTCCACCTCGCTGTCGGGTTGGATGCGGCCGCAGCCCCCCACGATGCCGATGAACTCGTCGCCCACGAACACCGGGACGCAGATTTTGGTCAGTCCGGCGTCGCATTCGGCGATGACGGGTTTGCGTGAATCCCGTGCCTTGGCGGCCATGTTCTGATGTGCCACGGCACAGATGCCGCGGATGCCCTCGGGCTTGCTCTTGATGGCCGGGCACAGTTGGTTGGCGAAGACCTTGAATCCCGTGAACGAGGTGCCGTTGGTGTCGTAGACGCACGGATTCATCAGGGCGCGCTCATTGAGAGCCTTTTCGAAAGCAGCCCACTCCTCCTTGCGCAGCAGATCCGTCATTTCCATTGGGACACTCCGGTAGGTAAGTTTCAGGCCCTGCCGCAGCAGGAACCGGGTGTGCAACCCGAGGCGCCGGGTGTCTGGCCGCAACAGCCATGGTCTCTGGGGCCGGGAAGACTCCGGTGCGCGGCGCCCGAGACGCTGGAACTCGCGGAAAGAACCTTGCGCGTTTCGGTTGTACCACAGAATGGACAAGCGGGCGGGGTCATGGAGCCGAATTGAATGGCCTCGAACAGTTCTCCGCACCCCTGGCAGGTGTATTCATAGATGGGCATGGCTGACTCCTGGAAGATAACGGCTCAGGCGAAGATGTCGTTGGGCATGTACGGATGCGTGCCTTCGATCACCGGTATGCCGGCCTTGGCCTTGATCTTGGCCATGATGGCCTCCTTGTGGGGGCAGTGATCCGTGAGGCAGGGACCCAGGTGGATGACCGTTGGTTTTTCCTGCATGGGGGCGTTCCACAGCTTGACCTGGGCCAACCGGGTGACAATGGCCGGTCCGGGACAGCCCCCGCAACTGAGCAGGCCCATGACTTCAGCCTCCTGCCCCAGGTAGCGGGCAAAGGCGCCTTCCCTGCGGTTGAATCCAACCAAGCAGCGGGAGCAGCCGATGCAGACTTCGTCCATGGCGTTCTTGCAGCCGATGATCAGAATCTTATGCTTCACGGGCGGTTCCTCGTCTTGAGCGTTCCTGTGCGCGTGGGCTTGGTATTTCCCCACGGCTTATTATCCTTTTTGCTCTGCCGCGTCCAGCAGAGCCTTGATCCGGGCCATTTCACGTTCATGCCAGGCCAGTTGCTCACGCAGTGCCTCGAGATCGTTTTCCTGGGTCGAGTTTGCCGGGGTAGGTGCTCCAGAGCCACGGCCGAAGCCGCCGCCACCACCAGCGCCCGCGCCGCCACCCCTGCCACGACCGGCGCCGGATCCTCCACCACTGCCGACCCCGCGGCCTCGACCACCGCCACCGCCACCACCACCGCCACCACCACCGCCACCACCTCTGCCTCCACCCCGGCCGCAATTGCGTCCCACGCCGCCGCCAAGGGGTCCTGTTCCATCGAATCCAGGCATGTGCTTGCCTCCATTGCATTGTTGCGGATTATGTGTACGCTGCGGCAGATGCCGCATTTTTTGCATAGCAGGAATGAGGCCATAGTGTATACGTTGTGATTTCGGTAGTATACTATTTTGACTCTTGAGAGAAAAGCCAAGTATAGGCGAATTATTCGCCGAACGCAGGGAGGATGGAGTGAAAATGTGCCGGATACGCCCCACAGAGGTGCGCCCATGATCACCGTGCATGTGCTCGTGGACAACACAACGACCCTTCCCGATCTGATCGGCGAACACGGCTTCGCCTTGGCCCTGGAATTCGGCCACGACGATCTCTGGCTCTGGGATACGGGCAAGGGTGGCGCGCTGCTGGAGAACGCCCGGATAATGGGACTGGACATCCGCGGAGCAAAAGGTCTGGCCCTCAGCCACGGGCACCACGACCATACCGGGGGTCTGACCTCGCTACGGGCGGCGGGCTTCGTAGGGCAGGTTCACGCGCATCCTTTCGTGCAGCGCGAACGTTATCGATGCTCCGGTGGGGCAGTGCTCCGGGAAATCGGCTGGCGTGGGGGGGACGCCCGGATCGTCGAGGTGCGTGAAAGCCGGGAACTACGACCCGGTCTGGTGCTGCACACCGACATCCCCAGGCGCCCCGGCGCGTTTCAGGCGGTGGAGCATTTTTTCTTTGACCAGGGGTGCACCACTCCGGATGCGGTGGAGGACGACGCCTTCCTGCTCCTGGAGGGAGCGCGTGGCGCGGTGGTTGTCCTCGGTTGCTGTCACGCCGGCTTGGGCAACAGTTTGGACGCCCTTGGCCGGCGTACCGGGCTTACGCGGGTGGATACCGTATTGGGTGGCCTGCATCTGTTTGAAGCCCCGCCCCAGGCCGTGGAAGAAAGCATCGAGGTCCTGCGCGCATGGCAGGTCCGTCAGGTCTTTGCTGGGCACTGCACCGGGGATGCCGCGCAACGACGTTTGGCCCAGGCCTTGCCTGGAGTCGTGCGCCCCCTGGGGAGCGGTGCGCGTCTGGAGCTGTGAGAAAAAAGCAGACCGATCAGGAAAGTTGGCTGCCGTGGCGGGTTTCGCGGGATTTGGCAGCCTCGAAATCGAACTTGACCAGCGGTGAGCGTCGCCTGTTCTTGAAGAAGTGGCGCACGACAAGCACCGCTGCCGCGGCGATAAGAAATACACCGAGAATGACTTCCATGGCCTGTTCCTGCATCGAGCCTGTCGGCATAGAGCGGCCACGCCCGGAATGGGACAAGCAGACCCCCTATCCTGAACGGGACGCGGATACAGCGGCGCGCAGCTTATATGCCTAGGATACGCAACACTAAACATGAATCGGCTGAAAACGCATGCCCAAATGTTTCGGGATGGATGAAATGGAGGCATGATACTGTCAATAGCGTAACAAAGCGTTTACACTGGATATTCTAGGGAAAAGCTGTAACATTCGAAATACCCTGGCTTGGGATGAGGGGGCCAACCAGTTGAGTACGCTGAGGAACGGGAAATTGTGGAAAATTATCCACAAGCATTGAATGTAAAAATATCGATATTTCTTAAAATTGATAGGAAATATTCCACGCCATGCTCAAGACCCTGAGAAAAATGATCCAGGCCGGCAGCGTCCTCCGCTGTCCCGCGCTTCTGGCCTGCTGTTGCCTGGCATTCCTGTTGCCTGCCTCAGCACAAGCCCAATGCTCCTATGTGGATCCGGAGTACAGCGTATACAACCGCCTGCTCAAGGTCACGGTGCTGCGTCTCGGCGAGGAGGTGGGCACGGTGCGCTTCTCCTTCCAGTTCAACGGCTATTACGTACGTTGCACCAACGGCGGTGTAGACCCCAAGCGCTTCTTCTCCCGCGCCAGGGATGCCCGTTGGGCTGCCTGCGACGCCTGTTATTGACGCCCCCACGACCTTGGTCCATACTGTGGTAAATTGCGAGGACAGTGCTATGCGGCACCTGTTGCAGCGAATACTCCTCTTCGTGGTAGCGCTGGCGCTGCTCCCGACCCCCTACTCGGGATGGGGGCAGCCCCTGGGCACCATGCAAGACCCCGTGGTGGACAGCGCCCTCACCCCCAGGGAGGCCATCCACGACAACCAGCCTCCGGGTACGCCGGAGAGCGTGCTGCGTGATCTGGAACTCGTTGACGTGCTCCACCATGGCTTTGACGGTAAAGTGCACAAGGGACAGATCGTGGTGCACAAGGATCTGGCGCAGGACGTGCGCGAGATTTTCGCCCTGATCCTGGAGACCGGCTACCCCGTTTACTCCGTCCTGCCAGTGGCGCATCCCGAGATCCTGAAAAAGGGTCCCTATGGCATGAATCCAGACACGGACAACACCTCGGCCTATGTCTACCGCGCCGCTGTTGGGGGCAAGAAGCTCTCCATGCACGCCACCGGGCGGGCCGTGGATCTCAATCCCAGACAGAATCCCTATATCCGCGGCGAACTCCAACTTCCTCCGCGCTCAACGTACGATCCCACACATCCAGCCACCCTCACTCCGGAGCACCCCGTGGTCCGGGCGTTCAAATCCCGGGGCTGGAGTTGGGGCGGCGATTGGCAGACCAAAGGCCTGGTGGATTACATGCACTTCGAGAAGCCGGCGCCCTGAGCCGGCCCGGAGCCCCCCAGGCAGACGTCAACGCACGCCGGTTGCTGTTCGCCGTTCTTCCCGAGCCGCCTGGCACTCCATGCAGAGCGTGGCTGTTGGTTGTGCCTTGAGCCTGGGGATGCCGATGAATTCCCCGCACTCCTCGCAGAAGCCGTAGCCCGCGTATTCCATCTTTTCCAGCGCTGTCCGGATGTCTCGAATCTGCAGCGAGGTACGAGCGTGCATGGTCACCTTGATCTGCGCGTCGGAAACCAGGGACGCGTATTCGTTGATGTCCGCGCATACTGGCGCCTCCATGGGGAAGCTGTAAGCGTCGAGGGAGACGAGCTGCGACTCGAGGTGTTCACGGATTTCTTCCAGTTGTGTCCTGGTCATCACACACTCCTTGCTCCTTGGATTTTGCGATCCTATACAGGGAGTGTGTTACGGGTTGGTGTCGATCGTGAAAAATGACCTCGTCATCGCCCTGCATCCGAACCTCAGCCCAGGCCGCAGGCCTCCAGGATGCTCCGGGTCCTTTGCACGTAGTCGTGTTCTCGCGTCAGAAGCTCCCGCCACTGGTTGATCAGGTCCTGCCGCAAGGTCGGGGAGCGCTCCAGGGCCTCGAGGCGTTTCTCCAGGGTTTTTCGCGAGACGATCGGTCCCACGTTGCACGGCGCCGTAAGCTCCCTGGGGAAGATGTCCAGGCCGGGCGTGGAGTCGCTGAGCAGGAACCCGCCGGCGCAGAAGACGTCGAAGTGCCGTTGGGTCAAGCCCGCGGGCAGCAGCAGGCTGGTGACGTTCAGGGTGTAGCGGGCGCGGCCGTAAACCGCGGCCAGACCGCCGTAATAATCCAGCGGTTGGTGGAAACGAACGCCCATGTCCGCAAGCTCCGGCAGCAGCAAAGGCCATTGCTCGTCGCCGAACACGTGCAAGGGCAGGATTCCGGCCACCTGGCGCAGGCTGTGCAACCGAAGTTGTTGGGCGCTTTGCTCCGCGCAGAATCCCACCTGCCGGACCTGTTTGCCGGGCCAGAGGGCGGGAGCGCCCAGGTGCTCATGCCACCAGGCGAAGTCCGGTCGCTCGTGGGATGCAAGCATACCCAGTGCCTTGTGCCACAGTTCCTCGGGAAGTGAACAGCCGGCGAAAAAGGCGTCCTTTTCCGGAAAGCCGGAGCGCCCCACAAAGACCAGGGCTTGGTCCAGCGCCGCCACTGGGGTCGCGGCCGTTTCGCCCGTGGTGAACAGGGAAGGACAGGCGCCAAGAGGGAGATGGTGCACATGACTCGCTCCCGCCTTTCGCAGGGGGGGGATGAACGAGGCGTCGGTGACGAACAACTCCACTTCCCGCCAGTAGCCGGATTTGCACCCCGAGAGCAGGTGCCAGGGGTTGTCCACGCACCACACCGCCACCCGGGCGCCCGCGGTGCGCAGGAGGTGGAAATGCTCCCCGTAAGGGTCCAGGCCGTGGAAGTTCACGCTGCAAAAGAGCGCGGGCCGTCGCTGCGTGAGGAGGCGGGCCAAGTGCGGGTCTTCGTAGGGGCGAAGCTCCAGAGTGTGCACCGCCAAGCCGTGGGTGGTGAAGCCCTGCTCCAGTTCACGGCCGAGGAGTCCGGAGGCCTGGGTGGCCAGCAGCACCGACCGCGTCACGGCCTCGGGAGCTTGCGAAGCCAGGGGGCGCCACACGGCGTTGGCCAGGATCGGTCCCCAGAAGGCTGGAAACAGGCGCGGTGCTGGGCGAAAGAGCAGCACGCCGCCCCGGCTGGAAGCTGCCTCGAGGACTGTTACGAATTCTGGATCGTCCGGATCGAGTCGGCACCAGTCATTGGGAATGTCCCGCTTCCAGGCAGGGGGTGCCTGCTCGACAAAGGCAGGGGCTTCAAGGTAGAAGACCGCGCCATACGCGTTGAGGCGTTGAGCCAGCCGGCCCGGCTCCGGACCCAGGCCGAACAGCAGCAAGGGGCCGCCGGAGCGGGCGACGAGGAACTGGAACTGGTTTTCCTCGCCGGACAATGTCTGGCGCTGTCCCAGTTCGTTGAGGACGTGCAGGCGCTGTGGGCGCGTGGGCATGGCAAACCTTCTAGACTTTGTCTATGATTTTTATATTGGCTGTGAACTGTTTTTAGGCTACAGATTGCCACACGGTGACATGAAAAAGTACCGCGACCATTTTTTCGAGCGCGCCAGGCAGGAAGGGCATCCGGCCCGCTCCATCTACAAGCTGCAGGAGATCGACAAGCGGTTCTCCCTGTTCCGCGGCGGCGACCGGGTGCTGGATCTGGGCGCGGCGCCCGGCTCCTGGAGCTTGTACGCCGCTCGGCGTGTAGGGGGCAAGGGGCGGGTGCTGGCCGTTGACATCCAGGACATCGAACAGGCGCAGGGGGAACGCAGGGCTGCATTCCCGGACAACGTCACCCTGCTGCGGGCCGACGTACTCGCCGTGGACGGCCCCTTGCCACAGGCCTTGGCCGGGCACGGGCCGTTCCAGGCCGTGCTCAGCGACATGGCGCCCAGGACCACCGGGGTCAAGTTCACTGACCAAGCCAGGTCCCTGGAACTCGGCGAAATGGCCCTGGACGTGGCCCGACAGTGGCTGGTCCCGGGCGGTGTCTTCGTGGTCAAGCTGTTCATGGGGCCGGACGTGCAACACTATGTCGAGCGCATGCGTAAATGCTTTACTTCGGTCAAGAATTTCAAGCCCAAGAGTTCGCGCAGCGAGAGCAAGGAGACCTTCTACGTGGGGCTGGGATTCACGGGATGCGTGGCTGAAGACACCCCTTGATTCCGGCGTTTTCGGAATGAAGGTGGATTTCATGAACATTCACCGCCGTGCCGAGGCACGGCAGGGTATCAACGTACGGAACAGCGGTTCCGGCCGGCCCATACGGCCGGCGGCAGAGGAGGACACATGGCCGGACACAGCAAATGGAAGAACATCCAGCACCGCAAAGGGCGTCAGGATGCCAAGAAGGGCAAGGCCTTCACCAAGGCAGCCAAGGAGATCATCATCGCCGCCAAGTCAGGAGGCGATCCGGAAATGAACTCGCGGTTGCGGCAGGCCATTGCCGCGGCCAAGGCGGTGAACCTGCCCAAGGACAAGATCGAGACCGCGATCAAGAAGGGTACCGGCGAACTGGCCGGCGGCGACATCCTCGAGATATTCTACGAGGGATACGGCCCCGGCGGCGTTGCCCTGCTCATCGACGTGGCCACGGACAACAGGAACCGCACCGTGGCCGAAGTGCGGCACCTCCTGGCCAAGAGCGGCGGTTCCATGGGCGAGTCGGGCTGCGTGAACTGGATGTTCGACCGCAAGGGCATACTTGTCTTCGACAAGGAGAAGTACGGCGAGGAGCAATTGTTGGAAGTGGGGCTGGAGGCAGGCGTGGAGGACGTGAGCGATGGCGGCGACTCCTGGGAGGTCTACACCGCGGTGGAGGACTTCGATGCCGCGCAGAAGGCCTATGAGCAGGCCGGGATCGTGCCTGAAAGCACGGAGTTGAGCATGGTGCCGCAGAACACCATCGAGCTGGACCTGGAGACCGGCCGCAAGATGCTCAAGCTGGTGGACGCCCTGGAGGAGAACGAGGACGTGCAGAACGTTTACGCCAATTTCGACCTTCCTGACGACGTGCTGGCGGCCATGGAGGAGTGACAGCGGACATGGCCGGGCAGGGTGAACGCGTGCTGGTGCTGGGCCTGGATCCCGGTTCCCGCTGCACGGGCTGGGGCCTGGTGAGCGAAGTCTCGGGCAGGTGCGCCCTGGTGGCTGCCGGGACCCTGCGTCCCAAGACCACGGTGGACATCAGTGAACGCCTCGGCCAGATATATTCCGGACTCCACGACCTGATCCGTGGTCACGGACCTGACGAGGCTGCCATCGAGGAGGTTTTCACCCACAAGAATCCTGCCTCGGCCCTGAAGTTGGGGCAGGCTAGGGGCGCCATCATGGCCTGTTGCGCGGTCAACGGCCTCCCCGTGACCGGTTATGACCCGGCCAGTGTGAAAAAGAATCTGGTGGGCGTGGGCAGAGCGGAGAAGTCCCAGGTGGCCTTCATGGTGGGCCGTATCCTCGGCTGTAAGCCGGACTGGGCCGCGGACGCCAGTGATGCGCTCGCCGTGGCCATCTGCCATCTCAACCATCGGCGTCTGGCGCGACTGGCCCAGATGCGTTAATGAAGGGAAGCAGTCATGAAGAACCATGGATTCGCCATGCAGGTCCTGCCGGCGACGCTCCTCCTGGCGCTTCTGCTCGGAGGCTGCGGCGGCAAGACGGTCTATACCCATCCGGATTTCGACAAGACACAGTCCGAGCAGGATTATCACGGCTGTGCTTTCGAGGCACAAAAGGCCACGGGCAACCTGGCCGACGACAGTTCCCGCAAGGAGCGTGTCGAGGAGATGATCGACAGCTGCATGCGCTCCAAGGGGTATAGCCCGGAGTAGAAGGGAGCTTCCACGGGGAAGGAACGGGATGATCGCTTATTTGGAAGGAAGGCTGCTGCTCAGGACGGAAGAGTCCTGCATTCTGCTCACGCCAGGCGGCGCTGGGTACGAGGTCTTCCTTTCCGCGCCCATGCTTTCCAGGCTTCCGGAAAAGGGCCAGGAATTGCAGTTGTACACCAGCACCATCGTCCGCGAGGACGCATTGCTGCTTTACGGCTTCGCCACCTGGGACGAGCGTGAGACCTTCGAGACGCTCATTGGCATCTCCAAGCTCGGCCCCAAGACCTCCTTGGCCATGCTTTCCGTGTTCTCCCCGGACGACCTCCGCCGCGTGGCCGCGGGAGACGATCCCGGCGTCTTGACCAGGGTGCCGGGAATCGGCAAGAAAACGGCGCAGCATATCTTCCTGGAACTCAAGTACAGGCTCAAGTCTGGGGACGCGGTCCTGCCGGTGGACGGCACCGACTCGGTCTCCAGCTTCCGCGACGCGCTCAACGGCCTGACCAACCTGGGCTATGCCGAAGAGGAAGCCAGGCCGGTGTTGGAAAAGATCTTTCAGCAGGAACCAGACATCGACGTGGCCAGCGCCCTGCGCCTGGCCCTCAAGACCATGGCGGCCAAACGCTGATGCAATCCGAACTCTGCCCACAGGACGAACATATCCGCCCCCGCTCCCTGGACCATTTCATCGGCCAGGACGACATGCGGGCGAATCTGCGCATCTACCTGCAAGCCGCGGGCGAGCGGAGGCAGGCCATGGACCACACCCTGTTCTACGGCAACCCCGGCCTGGGCAAGACCACCCTGGCCCAGATCATGGCCGCGGAAATGGGCGTGAATCTCGTCTCCACCTCCGGTCCCGTGCTGGAGCGCAGCGGCGATCTCGCCGCTATTCTCACCAATCTTCAGGAGCGCGACATCCTCTTTGTGGACGAAATCCACCGCATGCCCCCCCAGGTGGAGGAGATCCTCTACCCAGCCATGGAGGATTTCAAGCTCGATCTGGTCATCGGACAAGGTCCGGGTGCGCGTACCGTGAAGATCGATCTCGAACCCTTCACACTGGTGGGCGCCACCACGCGCATCGGCTTGCTGACCTCGCCCCTGCGGGATCGCTTCGGCGTGGTCTTCCGCCTCGAGTTCTACTCAGCGTCCGATCTGGCGCGTATCGTGAAGCGTGCCGCGGGCATCTTCGGCATCAGCATCACCGATGACGGCGCACGGGAGATCGGCCGGCGTTCACGGGGCACGCCGCGTATCGCCAACAGGCTGCTGCGCAGGGTGCGCGATTTCGCACTGGTCCAGAGCCTGGACACCGTAGACGTGGAACTGGCGCATCAGGCTCTGGAGCGCATGGACGTGGACGCTTTCGGCCTGGACCAGATGGACCGTGTGATCCTCGGCGTGCTCATCGACCATTACGGAGGGGGGCCGGTGGGTGTGAAGACCCTGGCCGCGGCCTGCTCCGAAGAGGTGCGCACCATCGAGGAGATTTACGAGCCCTACCTGATGCAGTGCGGTTTCCTGCAGCGCACGCCCAGGGGGCGCGTGGCCACGGCCAAGGCCTATCAACACATCAAGCGTCAATCCTAGGACTTCGGGAACTTCAGACCATGCCCCAGAAAACCTGCTCCGTGACCCTGCTCTCGCATACGCCCAATGCCCTGCCGTTGATCTACGCAGCCTTTCGGCAGTGCTATCATCCTGGTTTCGTGGGCGAGATGTGGGAGGGGTTGACCGCGGACAAGGCCGATCCGGCCAAACAGGCCGATTTCGTCACACGGATCCTGGAGTCGGGACACGAGAGCCCCATCGAACACGTGAGCTTCACCTTCGCCATCGAGGGCATCTCCCGCGCCTGCACACACCAGCTCGTGCGGCATCGTCTGGCGTCCTACTCCCAGCAGAGCCAGCGCTACGTGGACGGCAGTGCCTTCGACTACATCCTGCCTCCGGCCATCGAACGCATTCCCGAGGCCAAACAGCGCTTTGAGGTGTTCATCGACGAGGTGGGTCGGGCCTACCGCGACCTCAAGGCCATTCTGGAGACCGCGGGCCGCAAGGGCCCCACTTCCAATGAGGATGCCCGGTTCGTGCTGCCGCAGGCCACCGAGAGCAAAATCGTGGTGACCATGAACTGCCGCAGCCTGCTGCATTTTTTCGAGCTGCGCTGCTGCATGCGCGCCCAATGGGAGATTCGCGCCATGGCCCTGAAGATGCTCGCCATCTGCCGCGAGGAACTGCCCGTGGTCTTTGCCGGTGCAGGCGCCAAATGTGAACGCCTGGGCTATTGCCCCGAAGGGGAGCGCTTCACCTGCGGCCGCTACCCCCTGCGCGGCGGGAACGAGACCCCCGCGACCTGACGCCCAAGTGGGCGGAAGCGCCCGCGCTTTCCTTGCAGTTTTTCACCGCACGGCATTCAAAGGGCATTTTCAGCTGGTAAACAGGCTGGAATCGCTTTTTTTGTGGCTTTTCCCCTATACGGGTATCGCGAGGATGTTCCATGGCCCGAGAACCCTCGACCTGCAAGGTTTAGCCTTCAGGATGGAATGCCATGTTTTTGTAGAGTGTTATCCCTGGTTGCTTGACCAATTGAAAAAGTGAATCAGGACAAGCAGTCAGTCGTCTATCACGCACCTATCACTTCATTGCTTAATTTCTCTTGTTACAATATTGTTAGAGAATGACTTACAGGGAAAAAATTTATGCTTTTCAGGGAAAGGCCGAGAGTGTCTTGTGGATAACTTTTTTTCTCCCTGTGGAAATATATTTTTCTTCTGGCTTCAGAGCCAAGTGCGAAGCCGTTTTTCGGGAGCGGCCGACAAGTGCAAGGAAAGTAATTTTATCAAATATTACAAAAAGTTATATTAAATCACGGCTAGGGAAAAATGGGTCCCCCCCTTAGCGCAGGTAATGCACACTCGCCTTGCTCCAAGACCGCCCTCCCAGTATTGCAGCAGGCATGGAAACGATCTGGATCTCGATTCAAGAAGTCCTTCGCAACACAGTCAGTCCTGGTCTTTTCGGCGTCTGGTTGAAGCCATTACAAGGGCGCTATGCCGATGGCGTGCTCACGGTCCGCGCTCCCAGCGAGTTCGTGGCCAATTGGGTCGAGAACAGACTTTCGGAAGAGCTGCTCACGGCGGCGGAAACAGTGCTCGGACAGCGACCCAAGCTGGTGATCCAGGTCTCCGGCACCGGCGAGTGTGACAAGAATACACGACAGGCAACACGGCACGGAGCCAACGGCACCTCCTTGCGCCCAGGGCCGCGCCAGGCGCAGCTTGGCCTGCCTTTGCGGCACAAGGAGCCCGAAGGTGTCAAACAGAATTGGTTGTACACGTTTCGGGATTTCGTGGTGGGCCCGTGCAATGAGTTGGCCTTTGTAGCGAGCAAAAGCCTTTGCGCCGAGTCGACTCCGGGCATGGACACCGACCAGCTGTTCATCAGCGCGAAGCCTGGGCTGGGAAAGACCCATCTGCTCCATGCTGTGGGCGCGCACCTGAGCGGGCAGTCCTCGGGGCGTACCGTGCGACTGGCCTACCTCACTGGAGAGGAATTCGCCCGACAGATGGTCTTTGCCTTGAAGGCGCAGGAGATCGAGCGTTTCAAGGCCCGATTCCGCGACAGCGTGGACCTGTTGCTGCTCGAGGACATACAGTTTTTTCAGGGCAAGGAACGCATGCAGGATGAGCTGCTGGCCACCCTCAAGTCCCTGCAGGCCAAAGGTGCCAAGGTCATCTTCACCAGCTCCTTGTTGCCTCGTGAATTCAAGGACATGGATTCGCAGTTGGCCTCGCGCTTCTGTTCCGGGCTCCTGGCCCGCATCGAACGGCCGGACTTCGAGACCAGGCGCCGAATTATCTGCAAGAAGGCCTCCAGTTTCCAGATCCAGATACCAGATGACGTCACCAACCTCCTGGCCGAGCGGGTCAAGGACGACGTACGCCAGTTGGAGAGTTGCCTGAAGAGCCTGGTGCTCAAGGCCCGGTTGCTCAATCAGGCCATCACCAGCGAACTGGCCTGGCAGGTGCTCGGTGATTTCGCCTTGGAGGCTCCGGTCCTCTCCATGGAGCGTATCGTGGATTTTGTCAGCGACAGTTTCGAGATTCCCTCCAGCAGGTTGAAATCGAAGAGCCGACAGCGTCAGATTGTACTTGCCCGGAACATGGCCTTTTACATGGCACGCACCTACACGGAACTCTCCCTCAAAGACATCGGCGACCGCTTCAACCGTAAGCATTCCACAGTGCTCAAGGGTATCAACAACGTCGAGCGCGAACTCTCTCTGGAAACGCCCCTCGGTCGCCAGCTCCAACGTACCATGGAGATGGTCAGACATTTTTCGTCAAGCCGTTAGCCAGGGGCGTTTTCTACAACCGGAATTTGATGTCCTGAGTCACGGTTGACGTTGTGGCCTGCAACAGGCGGGAATACTCACGACTGAGGGGAAGATGAAGGTGCTTGCGCGATAAACTTCTGAAAGCGAACTGGGTTATAAAAAGTTTAGAAAGTTTGTGGATTATTTTTATCATTTTTTCGACGAAAAAAAGAAATAAATGCGCGTCTCTGCCCTTGCAAATTTTCTAGAGTATTGTTAAAGGACCTCAAGCACAATTCCAGACACCAAACAAGCAGGGCCATGAGCGTTCTCTACGACAGACTCTACAACGACCACTCCAACAGAGCTGGCACACAGGCCCTTGACGTAGGGAGCGCGGGTCTGCCCTCCAGACAACACCGTGAGGAACTGTTGCGGTACCACAATGCGCGGCTCAGGCCGGCCAGAGCGCCTTCGCTCCTCTCACGCATCAAGGCGCTGTTCGATCAATGATAGAGCCCCCCACAGTTTAGCCAGCCGTACCCCTCCATAATGCGCAGTACGTCCGGCCGGGTCCAGGCCGGGCGTCCTGTGCCGTGCACCTGACTGTCCGGCAGCTCACAATGCGGTCAATTCCATGTCGCCCCACACCGCGATGCTGCCCTGGCATTGGGCGAAAACACCCTGGAGCCTGCATTCCTCGGAATAGGCGGGATCTGGTCGGGCTAAGGCCCGCGCGCGTGACAAGACCAACTCCAGGTCGTCCGCCGTGTGCAGGAGGTTGCACAGGGCCGTGGCCGCGGCGTCGGCAAAGCTGGCGTTGGGGCTGCGTACCGCGACCAGTTCGCCATGCCCCAGGCTTACGGAATGGCCGATGGAAGCCGAGGAACTGCACAGGGACACCGGAAAGGCCTCGGCCGGCAGGACCAGGCCCAGGGCCACGTCCTGGGAAGGGTCGGCCAGCAGCCCCACGGTGCGTTGCCCGCTGGAGATCAGATGCAGGTCACCGCCGTTTTCCACAAGCACTTCAGAACTGTGCACCGCCAGGGACTCGGCCACGGCCTGAGCCACGGCACCGGCCACGGCGGCCATGGGACCGACCTCGCAGCGCGCAGCGGCCAAGACCATGCCCCGCACCAGGGGTGTTGCCCCGGGAGGCATGGGCAGGGGGCTGAAGCTGGTGGCGAATGCAGGCTGCAGGGCAATGGCTAGCTGTACCTGCCGCCGCGCCTCGGCCAGGGCGCGCAGGGCCAGGGAGGGCATATCCAAGCCACTGCGGGGTACACGGGTGACAATGTGCAGGTCGCTCTGCTCCAGGACCACCTGGAAGGCGAGTTCTCCTGGTCTGGGGCGGCATTTTCCCCGGTAGGAGCGCTCCGACGAGGTGTGGATGGGTTTCATGCTGGTTGCGAGGGTCAGAGGATTACGGCCACGGCGCAAGTGTGCAGGAAATTGTCCGGAAGCTCAACGATGCGGCGCAGTATCGCGGCCTGATCGTCCGGCAGCAGCAGACCGTCACCGATTTCGTCGAGGGATCGCGCCCTGACCAACAAGGGGGCGTCGCCGACTCGGCCGCTGCCCAGGGCCTGCTCCTCGCTTTGGAAGTAGGCCACGAAGCCACGTTTAGCGGCCGCTTCCGGCGATACCTCGAGGGGGTAGAGGAGCCCGTCGGGCCCCAGCAGCCTGGGGCGCAGCACCGGCTCCAAACCCAGCCCGCGGGCGTCCACGATCACGCCGGTGAAGGGCGGGAACTCGGCGGCGGCGGTGATGGGCGCGCGCATCTCCCAGCGGGGTTGCGTCGGTTCGGTTTGGGATGCCGTTTCAATACCGACCTGGGGCAGATGCGCAAACAGCTCCCTGGCCAGTTCTCCGGCAATGGGGATGGAGATCCGGGCCTGCACGCCGCCATTCCCCTGATCCAGGGGGCGCAGTTCCTCGGTGACGTTGCGGTGCAGCACGCCGTTGACCCTGCTCACGGCAACGTCGCTTTCGGTGATGAAGTCGCGGACCGTGGTTGTGGAGTCCACGCGCACGGCCATGAGCGCCTCCAGCAGATTACGCCGGGCGTCCAGCAGGGCCGCGCGCTCGGCCATGGCCTGGGCGAGCCTGGGGTTGCCTTGATCCGTCGGGGGAAAGCCCTGCCCCGTGGCCGAGAGCCGCATGCTGTTCCAGTCCATGAACGCGTGCTGCCCCAGGGGCTGGAGCAGTCCAGCCGCGGCGTGGGCCGGGCCCGGAAGCAACAAGCCAGGCAGGAGCAGGGCGAGGAGCATGACGACGGGGTGTGTCAGCTTCATGGCGTATTCCTTGCGCGTTCTAGAGAGCCTTGTGTTCCCTTCGGTCGATGCAAGAACGCTGCCAGCGCATCGTTCAGGGCAGCATGGATTGGATCAGCTCCAGATAGGGGGGCATGCCGCGCAGGGTGCCTTGGGGCCAGTTCAGACCCTCGGGGCGTGGACCTTCCATTGCCAGGAGTACGGCTTTGGCCAGGGCGCGGCTGTCGGCCGGGTCCTCGAGAACCAGTTCGGGAGGCAGCACCACGCTGCTGCCGTTGTGTGCCGAGGAGACCGTGGGCACGCCGCAGGAAACGGCTTCGAGCACGGCATTGGCGCAGGCGTCATAGAAGCTGGGCAGGGCGAACACGTCGCAGGCCGTGTAAAAGCCGGGCATGTCGTCCACCTTGCCCAGGAAGTGGACCCGGTGCGCCACGCCAAGTCTGCCGGCCAGGCGTTGCCAGGCTTGGGCGCGGCGGCCTCCGGCCACCATCAGGTGCATGCGCTCGGGCAGGTGTTGCAGGGACTCCAGGAGTGGAACCAACCCCTTGAGCCGGAAATTGGAGCCGGCAATACCCAGGAGCGGAGCGCCCCCCTTGAGCCCGAGGTGTTGGCGCAGGGGCAGGGCCTTGTCCCTGGACATTGGGTGAAAGCGCTCGCTGTCTGGCTCGTTGTAGATGACGCGGATTTTGGCTGGATCGAGCCAGGGGTAGCGCTCCAGGGTCCAGCTGGCCACGGTGTTGGAGACCATGACCACCAGCGCGGCGTTGCGCAGCTGCACAGGCTCCAGGGCCAGTGTCAGGCGGTTGGCGGGGGAGAGCCGGCGGCGCAGGTTTTTCCATTGTCTGGGACCGTCGTTGGCATAGGCTTGGCTGGAAAGCTGCCAGAAGGTGCGTAACGGTCCGCCGCCGATGCGCAGCAGGTCCTGACGCAGGGTCTTGCCCAGGCCGACGCAGCAATCAAAGGCGCCGTGACGGCGGAGGCGCTCCGCTGCCCAGGCGAACCAGAGCATCTTGCCCGAGCGCAAGAGTCCGAAACGCCCCACGGTGACAATGCGCACGCCTGGCGGGGCCTCGGTTTCCTGTCGGGCGCAAACGAAGGTCACCTCGTGGCCGGCCTGGGCCAGGGCACTCGCCAGGTTTCGGCCAAAGCCCTCCACGCCGCCGTAGCGGCTGAAGCGCGGCAGGAAAAGGGCGATGCGGGCCATTGGAATGCCGACTCAGTCCCGGCGTTCGAGCACGCTCCAGAGGGTATGGGCGTAGCGGTTGAGATAGTCGGACTGGCGCGGATGGATCAGCCGGCGCAACAGTCGAACCGGCAAGGGACGGGGCTTTTCCGTGACGAACAGTTCCTTGATCCGGAATGGCAGGCGTCGCTCTTGTTCCCTGACAAAGGCCTCTGCCTCACTGATGTTGAAGAACCACTTGTGCCGGTCGGCCGGAGGGTCCGGAGGCAGGCCGTAGTGGCTGAAGGAACCGTGTCCCCTGGCGAGGGGGCGGCGGGCGTTGACCCAGCAGTTGTGCCAGGAGATGACCACGTGCGCCCCCGACACGCGGATTAGCTCGGCAAAGACCTGGTGCAGGCTGTCGAGGTGCTCCAGCACGTCGATGCACAAGACGGAGTCAAAGGATCTGTCAGGGAAGGGCAGGATGGGCTGCTTCTCCAAGTCCTGCTGGATATCCGCTGCCGGGGAACGGTCGACACCGGTGTAGGCGGCATTGGAACAAAGGGTGCGGAGATAGGCCTGATCGCACCCCACGTCGAGGATGCGGGCCTCGCCGGCTTCGAGCAGTCCTGCAAAGCGCCGGGCCACGTAGGCCATACGCTCCTGTCTCGCGGCAAAGGTGATGTATTCGATGTGCATTGTTCCGGTTGCAATGCCCGGCACCAGGCCACGGGCAGGGTCAGGGTTGGTTTTCAATATGCCGCGTGCATCTGGAGCGTGGAGCAGGGTGTCGTGGCCTGATGATGTTACACCGGCATCAGAGCCGTTTCATGGTCTCCGAGGGCGGCATCTCGTGCACCGAGTCGCGTCCTTGCTTCTTGGCCAAGTACAAGGCCTTGGCCACGGCTGCCTGGAGGTCCGCGGGCCGCAGGGCATGGTCGGGCACGCAAGCGGTGGCACCGATGCTCACGGTAACGATATCGTGCTCCCTGCCTTCCTTGTGCGGCAAGGCGAGGTCATGCACGGCTAGGCGGAGTATTTCAGCGATCCCCAGGGCCTCCTCGCGATCCGTGCCCGGCAGCAGGATCATGAACTCGTTGGCGCCATATACGCACATGAGCTGCTGCGGCTTGTCCAGGACCCGGGCAAAGGTCCGTGCGATGGCCGCGACGCATTCCTGGGCCTGGCGGTCGCCATAGCTTCTGGCATACTCCTCGAATCGGTCCACGTCGGCCATGAGCAGGGCCAGGGGCTGGGCATCCCGCACGGCCGCGCTGAAGACGCGCTGGAAGGCGTCCTCGAAGTGCTTTCTGGAGAGCGTGCCGGTGTTGTCGTCGAAACAGTACTTCTGTTGTTGGTGCGTGGAGCCGTTTCCCAAGTTTGGGGCGGTTCTGGCCTCCGGCCTGAGCTTGGGCAGGCTCACGGTGAAAACATCATGATTGTCCTCGGGGCTGTAGGAGAGCAGGCCGCCCATGTCCTTGACCAGGCGGTAACACAAGGGCAGCCCGAAGCTGTGTCCGCCTTCGTCAAAGGGCATGAACAGCTGCTCCGGGTTGCGTTGCTGATCCTCGCGCAAGGGCATGCGGAAGTCGAGATGGATGTTTTCGTTGCTCTCGTAAGAGGTTATCAGGAAGACGCTGTCACGCTCGAGAGTCATCAGGGCGTTGCGCACGAGGTTGATGAACACCTGGGAGAGATAGTCCGGATCCGCCAGGACCAGGGGCGCTTCCTGGATCTGCTCCAATTTGCACCAGACTCCGCGCTCGTTCATCTCCTGATAGAGCAGCCCGAGGCTCTCGCCGAGCACGGAATTGATGGCGCATTCCCTGGGCCTGGCCTCCACGGGCTTGAGATAGTCGCGGATGCGGTTAAGCAGGCGCTCCAGGCGCAAGGATTCGCGCAGGATGATGCCCACCTCGGGCATGTCCGGTGCCTTCTTTTCCAGTCTGCGGGCGAATCCGGCGATGCTCATGAGCGGATTGCGAACCTCGTGGGCCATTTCCGCGGAAATGGCGCCAAGTGTCTTGAGCTTCTCGTTCTGTACCAGGGCCTTTTCCAGGAACACGCGGTCCGTGATGTCCACGAAGATGCCCTCGATCTCCAGGGGGTATTCGCCGTGCTGCCCCGCGACCTCGTCCAGGCCGGGCATGGTGCGGATGATGCCGTGAATTTCCGCGCCCTTCTTGTGCAGCATGCGGCACTCCAGTGAGGAGGGCGCGGCCTGGGAAAAGGAGATGGCCAGGGCGGCGCGCATGCGGTCGCGCTCCTGGGGGTGGATGGTCTCCATGAACCACCCCGGCGAGGAAAGCGCCTCTTCGGGAGTGTAGCCGAGGATGGCGGTGCTCGCCTGGTTGATGAACTGCAACTCGTAGTCGCTGCGCAGGGAGAAAATCAGCACGGGTACGTTCTGGATCAGGGACTGGTATCGGTCCTGGGCCTGTGCCAGCCGGCGCTGCAGGCGGTTGCGTTCCCTGAGGCGCATGAGCAGCATGCCCAGTTCATTGGAATCGAAGGGTTTTTGCAGATAGTCATAGGCCCCGGACTTGATGGCCCGGACAACGTGGTCAAAGGTGCCGATGGAGGACATGAAAATGACCTCGTCGAGCCGGCCGTTCTGTCTGATCCTGCCTGCCAAGTCGAAGCCGCCGGGTTCTGGCAGGTCAATCTCGATGAAAGCCAGGGAATAGAAGGGGGCGGACAGGCCCGCCAAGACACCGCGGGGGTGCAGGTGTATCTCTGGTTCATACCCCGCGCCCTTGAGCGTCTGGGCCAGGGTCTCACAGACGGCTGGGTCCTGGTCAACGATCAACACCGTGTTGGAATAATCGGTGGAATCCTTTTTCGTGTGCACGGCATCAACCTCGTTCAGGGCCGTATGGGGCCACATCTCTCGCTGCATGCAGGATGCTACGTGATTTGCCCTTTGTTGGCAATTTTCCGCTGTCTGTTTTGGTGGGGTTCCGTGTGGTGGCAAGGCGAAGTGCCCTCGGCAATTTCCAACGCCGGTGGGCCCCCAACGCCAAGCAGAGGCCGAGAGGCGGCATTCAGCTTTGCTGTGACAGGAGGCGCTTGCGCATCTTGTTGAAGTGCTCCCCGCAGATGATCAGATCCATCACCACGGGCAGCAGTTTGATGTCCGTGAACAATGTTTTGAGCACCAAGCGCCAGTAGAGCACGTTGGCTCGGGAGAACAGGCCGATTCTGAATATGCTCCTGACGAGGGCCTTGATGTCGTTCACGGTGATACGCGACCTGGAGGTGGGCCTGTAGTTCTTCAGAAAGACGTTGATGCGTTTGTAGTACATTCTGCGGGAGTAAAGCTGTGCGATGATGCGATGGTATCCGTCGATCAGAGTCTGGGGGTCCATCTTGGGGATGAAGTTCAGGAAGCCGTCGGTATTCTCGCCGCTGGTATCTTCCAGCAGGCGGTTCTCGTTGTGGAGCCTGCGCCATAGTCTGGTGTGGGGCAGTGCGTTGAGCAAGCCGACCATGGCCGTGACAATGCCGACCTGCTGGATGAAGCGGATCTGGGCGTCGAAGGTGGATTCCGTGTCGTTGTCGAAACCCACGATGAAGCCCGCCATGACCTGCATGCCGTGGCGCTGGATGGACTGCACGGCCTTGACCAAATTGCGGGTGGCGTTCTGGTGCTTGCCGCACTCCCGGAGACTGTCCACCTCGGGTGTCTCGATGCCCAGGAAAACCTTGTGGAAATTGGCCTGACTCATGAGCCGCATGAGTTCGGGATCGTCGGCCAGGTTGACGCTGGCCTCGGTGAGGAACTGGAAAGGATAGCGCCGCTCCTCCTGCCATTGGATGAGCCTGCGCAGCATCTGTTTGACTTCCTTGGTGTTGCCGATGAAGTTGTCATCCACGATGAACACCCCACCGCGCCAGCCCGCGGCATACAGGGAATCGAATTCGGCAATGATCTGGTCGGGTTTCTTGGTGCGGGGTGTGCGGCCGTTCATCACAATGATATCGCAGAATTCACAGTTGAAGGGACACCCCCTGGAGTACTGCACGGACATGGTGGCATAGTCCTTCATGTCGATGAGGCTCCAGTCCGGGGCCGGAGTGCCGGAGATGTCCGGCCGGACGTCGGAGCTGTAGATACGGCGGGGCGTGCCCCTGGCCAGGTCCTCGAGAAACGGAGGCAAGGTGACCTCGGCCTCGTTGAGCACGAAGTGGTCCACCTCGGGAAAGCGTTCGTACCTGGACATGAACAGCGGACCGCCGGCAACCACTGTTTTACCCAGGGCCTTGCAGCGGTGGATGATCTCGATGGCCGACTCCTGCTGCACGATCATGGCGCTGATGAAGACCATGTCCGCGTTTTGGATCTGGCTGTCGCGCAACGCGCGGGTGTTCACGTCCACAAGCGAGATTGTCCACTCCCTGGGCAGCATGGCGCCCACGGTTAGAAGGCCCAGGGGTGGAAAGGCGGCCTTTTTGGAAACGTACTTGAGAACTGTCTTGAAGCTCCAGAACGTGTCGGGATATTTCGGATACACCAACAGGATGTTCATGTCGATTTCCCATGGAATAGCGAGTTGGCGAGAGAAAACCGCTGGACGAACAGGGCGGACTACACAGAGTTTGGAATTATTGATACTAACAACAGGCGAAAAAAGGCAAGAAAAAATTCGCGTGGACCACGTCAAGGACTGGACCGATAATTCATACTGATATACTGTGAATTAGGAGCCCGAGTAGTCGATTTTCCCCCTCCGGGGTGGACGCGGAGGCCCCGAACACGTATTACAGTCAAAACCGGATTCCAAGGAGAAGACCATGGCCGAGCACAAACGGCATATCGAGACCCTGGCCCTGCACGCCGGGCAGGCCCCGGACAAGGAAACGCTGGCCAGGGCCGTGCCCATCTACCAGTCCACCAGCTACGTGTTCCGAGACAGCCGCCATGCCGCGGCGCTCTTCGCCCTCGAGGAGCCAGGGTACATCTACACCAGGCTGCACAACCCCACGACCGACGTCCTGGAAAAGCGCCTGGCCGCCATCCACGGTGGTTCGGCCGCCATCTGCACGGCCTCGGGCATGAGCGCCATCTTCTACGTTGTCACCGCCATCACCCGGGCGGGGCAGAACATCGTCTCGGGTTCCAACCTCTATGGCGGCACGCACACCCTGTTCCACCACACCCTTAAGCGCTTCGGCATCGAAGTGCGTTTCGTGGACTCCGCCGACCCGGAAAACTTCGCCACGGCAGTGGACGAGAACACGCGCATGATCTACTCCGAGACCATCGGCAACCCCCGCTGCAACGTGGACGATCTCGGGGCCATCGCCGCCGTGGCGCATCGCTTCGGCATTCCTTTCGTGCTGGACAACACCGTGGCGCCCCCACCGATCTGCAACCCCTTTGACCACGGCTGTGATCTCGCGGTCTACTCCCTGACCAAGATCATCGGAGGGCACGGTCTGGCCATCGGCGGC
This sequence comes from uncultured Desulfovibrionaceae bacterium, assembly GCA_964609625.1. GTDB lineage: Bacteria > Desulfobacterota > Desulfovibrionia > Desulfovibrionales > Desulfovibrionaceae. Next base: position 25,787 of record CAZSRS010000030.1, on the reverse strand, counting down.
GCCATCGTGGAGGCTGGCGGTTTCGACTGGAGCGCGGGCGGCAAGTTCCCGGAGATCACCCAGCCGGACCCCTCCTATCACGGCCTGAATTTCTGGGAAGCCCTTTGCCGGAGCGAGGGCACGCCCTGCACGGCCTTTTGCACCAAGGTGCGTACGGGAGTCATGCGCGATATCGGCGCGGCACCCGCCCCCATGAACAGCTTCCTGATTCTGCAGGGGCTGGAGACCCTGCCGCTGCGAGCGCGGGCCCACTGCACCAACGCCCAGGCCGTGGCCGAGTTCCTGGCCGGACACCCGGCCGTGACCTGGGTGAACTATGCCGGGTTGCCGGGGCACCGGGACCACGAACGGGCACGCGGGTACCTCCCTCTGGGGCCCGGCGCGGTGTTCGGCTTCGGCGTCAAGGGTGGCCTGGAGGCCGGCCGCCGGTTCATCGACGCGGTGCGGCTCTGCTCCCATCTGGCCAACATCCTGGACGCCAAGACCCTGGTCATCCATCCGGCCAGCACCACCCACGCCCAGCTCACACCCGAACAACTGGAGCAGGCCGGCGTGCCGGAAGACATGGTGCGCATCTCCGTGGGTATCGAAAACGCGGCCGACATCATCGCCGACCTGGACCAAGCCCTGAAGGCGTCGCAACAGGGCTAGGTGAAGGAATAGGCATATTCCGGGGGCGGGGACTTTTTGAAAAAAGTCCCCGCCCCCGGACCCCCACCCCTAAAACTCCTGGAAAGGGGGCTGTCAAATCCTTTCGCCCCGCCCCTTCAGGAGTGAGTTCGGGAATAGCCCGGCTTGGGTTCCAAAGCGCCAACGAGGCACCCCTAGAATGGAGCCCGGCCCTTGGGGTCGGGTTGGTGGGGGGGTTACGTCGTTGTGATCAGACCCGCCCCTCTTCCACTCCGTGGCAAGCAACCAGGGAGCCCGAGGGCAGGGTGCGGATTTGGGGAGACTCCCGGCGGCAGCGCTCCTCGGCGTGTTGGCAGCGGCTGTTGAACACGCACCCCGGCGGTAGGTTGATGGGCGTGGGAATCTCGCCGGCGATGCGCTGGTGGCGGAAGCCTTCGCGCCCCAGCCGGGGGATGGCCGAGAGCAGAACCTGCGTGTAGGGATGCCTGGGGGAGGTGAAGAGTTCCTCTGTTTTCGCCAGTTCGCAGATCGTTCCCAGGTACATGACGGCCACGCGGGTGGAGATGTGCCGGACCACGGAGAGGTCGTGGCTGATGAACAGGTAGGTGAGGCCGCGCTGTTCCTGGGCGTCCATGAGCAGGTTGAGGATCTGGGCCTGGATGGAAACGTCCAGGGCCGAGATGGGTTCGTCGGCGATGATGCATTCCGGGTCCAGCACCAGAGCGCGGGCGATGCTGATGCGTTGGCGTTGCCCCCCGGAGAATTCGTGCGGGTAGCGCACCGCCCAGGTGGGGTCCACGCCCACCTGACGCATGACCTGGGCCACGCGGTCCTTGATTTCGGCCTGGGTCAGGGTCTTGTTGTGGAAGCGCAGGGGCTCCTCCAGGGTCTGGGAGATCTTCATGCGGGGGTTCAGCGAGGCGTAGGGGTCCTGGAAGATCATCTGCATCCGGGTGCGGTAGGGCATGAAATCATGGGGTGAAAGGTTGTCGATGCGCTCCCCGCGGTAGTGGATTTCGCCTTTGGTGGGCTGGTAGAGACCGATGATGGTGCGGGCCAGGGTGGACTTGCCGCAGCCGGATTCGCCCACCACGCTGAGGGTTTCTCCTTCCTTGATGCTGCAGCTGACGTGGTTCACCGCGCTGACGATGGTCTGCTTGCGGACCACGCGACCGCCTTTGAATTTCAGCTGGTCGAGGAGACCGCCGGAGATGTCGAAGTGTTTGGAGAGCCCCGTGGTGCTTAGCAGTTCAGTTTTCATGGTTCAGACTCCTGCCTCGTCCAGGAGATGGCAGGCGGCCATGCCGCCGCCGGGCGCGGGTGCCAGCACCGGTATTTCATGGCGGCAGCGGCTTTCCACCAAGCCGCAGCGGTTGTGGAAGGGGCAACCCGGGGGAATGCTCAGCAGATTGGGCATCACGCCGGGTATCTGATTCAGCCTGCGGCCGCGGGTGTCTTCCTGAGGCAGGGCGCCGAGCAGCCCTTGGGTATAGGGGTGGCTGGGCGTGGAGACGATCTTGGGCGTGGGGCCGATTTCCACGATGCGCCCCGCGTACATGACGGCGATGCGCTCAGTGACCTGGGAGACCACGGCCAAGTCGTGGGTGATGAGGATCAGGGCCAGGTGCTCCGTGCGGCAGAGTTCCAGGAGCAGTTCCATGATCTCGGCCTGGATGGTCACGTCCAAAGCCGTGGTGGGTTCGTCGGCGATGATCAGCGCCGGTGAGGTGAGCAGGGCGATGGCGATGACCACGCGCTGGCGCATGCCGCCAGATAGTTCGTGGGGGTATTGCCCGAGGCGGCGCTCCGGCGAGGGGATATGCACTTTTCTGATGCACTGCACGGCCAGGGCCTCGGCGTCCTTGGTGGAGATGCCGCGGTGGGCCTTGAGCGTTTCCACCATCTGCGTGCCGATGGTCAGGACCGGATTGAGGGTCATCATGGGGTCCTGGAAGATCATGGCGATGCGGTTGCCGCGGAGCCTGCGCAGTTCTTCCTTGCCCAGACTGGTGATCTCCTGGTTCTGGAAGCGGATGGAGCCGGAGGCGATGAAGCCGGGTTTGGAAATGAGGTTGATCAGGGCGAAGCCCGTGACCGATTTGCCGGCGCCGGATTCGCCCACCAAGCCGAGGCGCTGCCCCTTGTCCAGGCTGAAGCTCACGTCGTTCACGGCCACCAGTTCCTCCTTTCTGAGTGCGAACTTGACCGTGAGGTTGGAGACGGCGAGCAGGGCCGGGGCGTCCTGCACGGCGGCGTGGGGTTGATTCACGGAGCCTTGCACGGAACTAGTCCTTGTAGAGCTTGGGGTTGAGGTAGTCGCGCAGCCAGTCGCCGAGCAGGTTGATGGCCAGGATCAGGCCCACCAGGGCGATGCCCGGGAATAGGGTGATCCACCAGGAGCCGGAGAAGATGTATTGGAATCCGGCCTTGATCAGCGAGCCCAGGGAGGGCCTGGTCAGGGGCATGCCCAGGCCGATGAAGGACAGCGCGGCCTCGCTCATGATGGCGTTGGCCACCTGCACGGTGGAAATCACCAGCACCGGGGTCATGGTGTTGGGAAGGATGTGCCGCAGCACGATGCGCCGGGCGGGCAGGCCGATGACCCGCGCCGCTTCCACGTACTCCTTTTTCTTCTCTCCCAGTACCGAGGCCCGCACGGTGCGGGCGTACAGTGGCCACTCGGCCAGGCCGATGACCAGGATCAGGAAAGGCACGGCGATGTTTGCGTACATACCGATGCCGAAGACAGCCTGGAAGATGGCGCCGAGAAAAATGGCCACCATGTAGCTGGAGAAGGAGAGTTGGACGTCGGCGATGCGCATGAGGAGGGATTCCACGCGCCCTCCGGCGTAACCGGCCACGAGTCCGATGGTCATGCCCAGGATGGCCTGCAGGGCCACGGCGCCCAGGCCGATGATGATGGAGACGCGCATGCCGTAGAGGATGGTGGAAAGCATGTCCCGGCCCTGGGCGTCGGTGCCCAGGATGAAGCGCTGGTCGGCGTCGTCCATCCAGACGGGGGGAATTTCCGCGTCCAGGATGTCGATGGTGGTGGTGTCGTATGGATCGTGCGGGGCGATGACCGGCGCTGAGAAGCTGGCCATGATCATGAGCAGGAGCACCACGAAGCTGCCCACGGCAACGGGGTCGCGCAGGAAATTGTACAATAATGGTGAGCGGGCAAGGCGTCGCAGGGCGTTCATGGTCACTTCCGGCCCGCGATGCGCACCATGGGGTTCACCAAGCCGTAGACGATGTCCACCACGGTATTCACCGCCACGAACACCGCTCCCACGAATACCAGGTAGGCCACCATGAGCGAGGTGTCCGAGCGTTCGATGGATTCGAGGAACATGGAGCCCATGCCCTGCCAGTTGAACACGGTCTCGGTGAGGATGGTGAAGGCGATCATGATGCCGAGCTGCACGCCGCCCATGGTGATGACAGGCAGGAGCGTGTTCTTGAAAGCATGCAGGTAGAGGATGCGGTTCTCGCTCAGGCCGCGGGCCCTGGCGAACTTGATGTACTCTGTCTCCAGCACCTCTTTCATCTCCGCCCGAATGAGCCGGATGAACAGCGGCAGCATGATGGAGGAGAGCGCCACGCCGGGTAGGATCAGGTGCAGGAGGCCGTCCTTGGTCAACAGGCCTGAATCCCAGAAACCCAGGACGGTGACGGTCTCGCCCCTTCCGTAGGAGGGCAGCCAGCCCAGTTCCACGGCAAAGATATAGATGAGCATGATGGCCGTGAGAAAAACCGGGATGGAGACACCCACCACGCTGCCTCCCATGAGCAGGCGCGAGAGCAGGGTGTTGGGTTTGACCGCGGCGTAGATGCCCACGGGTATGGAGACCAGCACGATGATCAGGGAGCTGACGAAGACGAGTTCCAGTGTGGCCGGGGCCTTGCTGATGATCACCGCGGTGGTGGGCTTCTTGAAGAAGAAGGAATAGCCGAGGTCACCTTTGAGTGCGTTGTTGATGAAGCGTACCCACTGGATGAAGAAGGGGTCGTTGAGGCCGAGCTTTTCGCGGATGGCCTCGCGCTCAGCCACCGAGACCCGAATGCCGACAATGTCCCGCACCGGGTCGCCGAAGGCGTATTTGATGGAGAAGCCGATGAAGCTGATCACCACCATGACGATGAGAGCTTGCAGGATTCTGCGGATGACGAAAGCAAACATCGCGATCCGGGGTTGTGGTTGGTTTGCGTTGTTTCTCTATGTGCGAAAGCCGGGGGCGCTGGGCGCCCCCGGCAAAGGATGCGTTGTGACTATTCCACCACGAGGTCCCCGAAGTAGGGGAAGTCCATAACGTTGACGATGGGTTCGAGCATGACGTTCTTCTTGGCTGCCCAGGACAGGTTCTGCCAGTGCAGGGGCACGAAGGCCGCGTCGTCATGGGCGATGCGCTCCACTTCCTGGAGGAGTTGGGCGCGCTTGTCCAGGTCAGTCTCGGTCTGGGAGGCCAGGACCAGTTCATCCAGCTTGGGGTTGCAGTAGTTGCCGCTGTTGTATTGGCCGTAGCCGGTTTCCTTGTTGGGGCACATCAGCAGGAACTCGCTGAAGTTGGCGGAGTCCTCGGTGTCGGAGTGCCAGCCGATCATTTGGATGTCGGCCACTTGGGCGTCGAACTCGTCCCAATACTGAGCCTTGGGCATGGTCTTGAGGTCCACCTTGATGTTGATCTTGGAGAGCATGACCGCGGCTGCCTCGGCGATCTTGTCGTCGTTGACGTAGCGGTTGTTGGGTGCGATCATGGATACGGTAAAGCCGTTTTCATAGCCGGCTTCCTTCATCAGCTGCTGGGCTTTTTCCAGGTCGAAGCGGGGCTTGAGTTCTTCCACGTAGCCCACGTAGCCCTTGGGGCTCTGCTGCTCCGCGGTGGTGGCGAAACCCTTCATGATCTTCTGGACGATGCCTTCGTTGTTGATGGCGTAAACGATGGCCATCCGGACCCGCTGGTCCTTGAACTCCTCGCGACGCTTTTGGTTCAGTTGCAAGGTGATGACGCGGGTACCGGGCATGGTCACCAGCTTGAGGTCGCTGTTCTTCTCGATGCGCTCCAGATCCTGCGGAGGCACGGGTTGGATGAAGTCCACGTCGCCGGAGAGCAGGGCGGCCACGCGGGTGGCGTTTTCCTTGATGGGGGTGAAGATGATCTGCTGGACGTTACCCGGAGAGTTCTTGTCCCAGTAGTCGGCGAAGCGGTCCAGGACGAGTTTCACTCCATGTTCGCGGGAGGTGACCTTGAAGGGGCCTGTGCCCGAGGCGTTGGCGTTGGCGAAGCTCGGGCCGGTCTTGACGATGGCGTCCTTGGGATTGCCGCTGTCGTCGGTGCCCGTGTAGAAGGCGTTGTCGATGGGGAAGATGTAGGTGGCCATGGCCAGCACCAGGCCGTAGGGCTCCTTGGTCTTGAGGTCGACGGTGTGGTCGTCCACCACCACGGCCTCGGTGAAGGGCTCGAAAAGGCCCTTGAAGTCGGGGCTCTGCTTCAGGCGTTCCAGGGTGAATTTCACGTCGTTGGCGGTGAAGTCATTGCCGGTGTGGAACTTGACGCCTTTGCGCAGATGGAAGCGCATGGTCAGGTTGTCAAGTCGTTCCCAGGACTCGGCCAGCCTGGGCTCGAACTTCATGTCCTGGGTCCAGCGGATCAGGGGGTCGTAGACCATGTGGGAGTATTGCAACATGTTTCCGGAAAGCTGCACGTGCGGGTCCAGGGATTCGGGATCGGAATCCATGGCCAGCTTCAACACTTTGGCGCCGGCAGGGGCGGCACCGAGGCATAGCGCCAGGATCGAACAAAGGACGAGCAAGCGTTTCATAGACATCTCCTTGATTATGGATGTTCATGCGTTTCGGGACGATCGTGCCCCGTTGTTCCCTTGCGAGTCGGCCAAGGATCCCGGATCGTGGCATGTGCGTTGGAGCTGTGACCAACCCATTCTTGATATAAAACCTGAGACAAGGCAAGGGGATTATAAATGGTGAGCGACTGCCGTGGCGTGATCGGCGGGAGCGGTTCCAGATTGTCGTGGGGAGATTTTTTAGTGCGGAGGAGCACCAGTGTGCCCTAGGACAATGTGAAGGATCGGGAGCGATGTCGCATGTGCGTGTTAAGACCCGCCCGGGTAAAAAACGTCTCTTTTCGTGGGTCAATATCGTGCTTTGTGCGTAACTTGTTGATTTTTCATGTTGTCGTTACCCGTAACAAATCCGAAAAGGAACACAAAAAGATGAGATTTCTCTTGCACTTTCCAGTGATACACCGTAATGGCAAAACAATTGGCGTTTCACTCAGGTGACGTAAGTCTTAAGTTAACGGAGGGTTGTACGTATGAGTTCGTATGAGGGCGTGGTCAAGTGGTTCAATGAGAAGAAGGGGTTTGGATTCATCCAGCGCGACGGTGGAGAAGATGTCTTCGTACATTTTTCCGCGATCAAGTCGGATGGCTTCAAGACGCTGCACGAGGGAGATCGCGTGAGCTTTGATATCGTGGGCGGAGACAAGGGCGACCGTGCCGCGAACGTCGTGAAGATTTAGGCCACGCCGCTAGTGCACGCATGTGAACGCCGGGGCTTAACCGCCCCGGCGTTGTTGCTTCTTGCGCTATACCAGGGCATCGGATACAGACAGTGGTGACCGTGTCTTTATAGTCGGTCCGCCTCTTCCACCATCAGCAAAAGAAGCCTGCATGATGCAACGATTCATTCGCGACATAGTTCCGCGTGGCGTCATCGGTGTACCTCCTGAAACCAGGACGGCGGAAGCTATCGAATTGATGCGTGCCAGGGCCATCAGTTCCATGGTCGTGCTCCAGAGCGACAAGGCCGTGGGTATGTTCACGGAGCGCGATATCCTCCGCCATTTGGCCCGCCAAGGCAAGGGGTTCATGGAGAAGAGCATCGGCGAAGTCATGTCCGCCCCTGTGTTCAGCGTTGCGGAGGACAAGCGTCTATACGAGGCCTTCCACATCTTCACCAATCACCCCATCCGGCATCTGGTGGTGGAGAATGCCGAGGGAGCCGCGGTGGGCGTGCTGACCTTTTCCTCGGTGGTGGCCCATGTGGGCGACGATTTCCTGGTGGAGTTCCAGCCGGTGTCCAAGATCATGAGCCGCGTGGTCTACACGGTGCAGGCCGACGTCACGGTGCACGACGTGTTGGTGGAGATGGCCGAGCGCAGCATCTCCTGCGTGATCCACACCAGGGAAGATCGCCCCGCCGGCATTCTCACCGAGCGTGACATCGCCCGTCTGGCCATGGAGCGTGACGACTACATGGAGCTGCCGGTGGTGGAGGTGATGAGCGCCCCCGTGCTGACAATGTCCAAGGACGCCCTGGTGCACGAGACAGCCAGGAAGATGCGCGAGCACACAGTGCGGCGCATGGTGCTGGTGGACGAGGAGGGTAAGGTGGCCGGCTTGGTCACCCAGTCCAACATTGTCCGCGGCCTGGAGACCCGCTACATCAAGGTGCTCAAGCAGGTCATCCGGGACAAGAGCGCGGAACTGGACGTCGCCAGCCGCCACCTGCGTGAGAAGTCCGTGTACCTGGACAACATCCTGCAATCTTCCTTCGACATGGGCATCGTGGCCACGGACAAGTCACTGACCGTGGTCTACTTCAATCCCGCGGCCGAGAAACTGCTCGGCCTGCCCGCTGAGCAGGCCGTGGGGCGCAACGCCAGGCAGTTCATCGAGCGTGAGGGTGTGGAAGACCTGCGCCTGGCCAGGGCATTGGAAAAGGTGCATGCCGGGGAACCCCATGCATTCCAGTTCGACCGCCTCATCGCCGACGAGGCAAGGCACATGCAAGGGCGGGTTTCGGGCATCTGGGACCCCAACAGCGAGCTGCTCGGCTACGTCTTCACGGTCCAGGACATCACCGAGCGGAAAAAGGCCGAGGAGAATATCCGCTTCATGGCCTATCACGACATCCTCACCGGCCTGCCCAACAGGGTGGCCCTGGACGAGCGCCTGCAGCTCGAACTGGCCCACGCGGAGCGCAACAACACTGGCTTGGCCTTGCTGTTGTTGGACCTGGACCGTTTCAAGGAAGTCAACGACAGCATGGGGCACTTTGCCGGCGACATCCTGCTGCGGGAATTCGCCGGCCGCTTGCAGCGCCAGTTGCGCGAGAGCGACACCGTGGCCAGGGTGGGCGGGGACGAGTTCATCGTATTGCTGCCCAATGTCAGGAACAGGGAGAACGTCCTGGAGGTGGGGGCCAAGCTGCTGAAGACAGTGGACACTTCGTTCGAGATTAAGGGCCAGGACGTGCGCGTGGACCTCAGCCTGGGCATAGCCCTGTATCCGGAGCACGCTACCAAGGGCCGGCGGCTCGTCCAACTGGCCGACGCGTCCATGTACCTGGCAAAGAAGCAGGGGCGTACGTACATGACCTCGAACATGGCCATGTATGACCCCGCCTCTGGTGCATGCAGCCAGGACTGATCAGGCCAAGAGTCTCGGTAAACTTCCCAACGACGATTCAGGGCTGCGGCTCGGCCAGTTCTAACGGGCGATGAGGCGCAGGCTGCCGTCGGCCTGTTTCTTCACGTCGATCCCTCTGTGTGTCTCTGGTTCCTGTTCCTCTTCGGTTGGTCCGGTTTGGAGGGGCGGAGCGGCCGTGGCCCGGAAGGCGATCCGCACATATCCAGGCCGTGGCGGCCCCTCGGGACAGAGAACGTTGAGGGGGACCGCGCCGCCGGGTGCAATATCTCCCAACTCCAAGGTCCGTTCCCAGAGTACGTCGCCCTCTTCATGCGCCAGGGCCGTCAGCGTGACGCTGATCCTGTGCCAATGGGTCTCGGAAGGGTTGACCACGCTGCCGGTGAAGACGCCGCCGGCGATGACCGGATCCTGGATGCGCAGGCCCGTGGGGTCTCCGTTTTCCGGTGGCGTAGGATCGTTCAGAATTCGGGGAAAGATCCGCTCTACAGGCGGCTCCTGGGCAAGGCAGGGCGTGTTCGGCAGCAGGACCGCGAAACAGAGCAGGAGCATCGTTCCAAGCAGGGTAGCAGTGCCGGGGCAAGGGGCGTGGCTGTTCATCTAGTCGTTCTGATGCGCCCGGATGAAGTTCTTGCCGCGCTGACGCGTGCCAGTGCCCCCAGGGTCGTTGCTACGTTGGCCCATCCCCGGAGAGTGACTGCGGCCGCCGGTGATGCCCGGTGCGTTGTCCTGGGCATTGTCCTGGAACGAGTCGTCGATGCCCGAGTCATAATTGCCCATGGGGTTTTCGACTTCTTCTCCCGCGGCCATGAGGGCGAAACGCTCCGACATGCCCTGAAAGAGCAGCCCGGCGCAGAACAGCAGCAGGGCCAGGGCGATGGAGCATATTTTACGGGTTGCACGCATGGGAGTCGCCTCCTGGTTAGTTGATCACTTTGTCGATGACACGGCGCTTGTGGCCCAAGGCGTCATAGTCGTTGCTCTTGATGAACTGGAGCACGAATTCGGAGAAGGTGGCATATTGGGTTGCGCCGCCGGTGGCCGCGGTAAAGCCGAAGATCATGGCCTCGAACAGGTCGTGTTGCGTGGCGGTGAGGGTGACGGTCTGGCTCAGGATGGGGGGATTGTTGGTGGTACATTTGCCTGTGCCTTCGTTGCCCCCGCCGCAAAGAAAGCGGCTGGTGTCCGAGTAGTAGAGTTTGTCGCGGGGAGTGTTGTTGGCGTACTGGTACGAGCGGTCGAAATACTCCCGGCAGGGGCCGTCGGTGAGGTTGGTGTCGCTGCAACGGCGGATCCACGAATTGAGGACATAAGTTCTGTCAGATTTTCTTTCCACTTCCATGCGGAATGCAAAGGGGTTGTTCTGCCAGGAGAATGTCGTCAGCCAAAGGTTGTCTCTCGATGTGTTGAAGCCGGCTCCGTGTCTGTTGTCATCGAAGGTGTTGCCTCCGGCAATCGTTGCGGAGTATGTACCGTCGGAGTAAAGGGTAGAAGTGTTGTTCAAGTAGTAGGGGCAGCGCAGGGTGGTTCCCGGGCTTTCCGCTCCCCAGAAGACATACCCGATATGGTCGGTGCTGTGGTCATATCTTTGACCGACCGCGGGTTGCGCGGTGGTGCTGGAGCAAATGTTTCCCGTACCGGTGTTAGGGTAGTTGTCGAACTCGACCCCCATTTTTGGAGGTTGGATGCCATCCTGTTCCGGGTCCACCCAGCCCAGGATCGCGCCACAGTTCGATCCGGATGGGCAACTGCATGGGCTGGCGCAGCAATACGTGTATCGGCAGTTGTCATAGACACGTCCATCACCAGCATAACCAATCATCTCTCCGAGTTCGGAAGAGCCGCCAATGGACGTGTATGGGTGTGTCGTGTAGATAGGCGTTACGTAAGGGTTTGTAAACGTATATGACGTGGGATCCTCGTACATGTTATTTGTCGCGCCGGGGTTGCCTTTTGATCGCACGGGAAAATCTGGAACCAGTTTCGCGTTGAACCACGTGAAGACTATGCCATCTGCCGTGTTTGAGATGTAGTTGCTGACAAAGAACATCCGGAATCCAGATCCAAAATCACAGACGCCAGTGTCGCAGGTATTGTCTCCGAGATATTTCGTGCCCCGGTAGTACATGGCGCCGAAGCGGAAATTCAAGTTGTTGCCTATGGTGAAGCGTCTGTTGGGTTCATCCTTGACAACGGCATCCCTGTCAGAGCCGAATTCATGAAAGTCGTCGAAATCGTCGCGGAAGGTGATGGCGGGTTGTTCCTCGCCCATGAAGCTGTCGTCGATGACGTAGTTGGCCTCGTTCCATTGCCCCTGGTTCACGGTGCCGCGGACACGCACGTCCAGCACCTTGCTGGGGTTGATGCGCGGCGTGACTTCCAGGATCTCGAAAGAGCCGGCGCTTCCGGGCAGGGTGAAGGTCAGGCCTTCCAGGTCGGTGTAGTCTTCCTTGAACTGGCGTATGTAGTTGAAGCCGGCCAGGGCGATGAGCCGGGCCTGCTGGATGGCGTTCTGCTCCAGCTGGGAGTGGGAGCCGGTATTGGTGAGGGAGACCAGCCCCGCGCCCAGAGTGCCCAGGGCCAGGATCACCAGGATGACGTAGATCAACGAGAAACCGGCAAGGTGCCTGGTAGTGTGTGTCGAATGCCCGTGTGTGTTCATGGCGCCTTCCTATTTCGTGAAAGGTGGCTTGATGCGTGTCTCGAAGACCTGGGGCACGCCGTTGGCTCCGGTCAGTTGCAGGCGCACGGCGATGATCCTGGTGTTCAGGACGTCGAAAACGCCTGCCGGAGCGGCCGTGGGGTCGCTGTAGTACTGCAGGACAAAATCCGTGACATTGTTGCAGAGCACCTCGTTGTTCAGGAGAAGTTGATTGCCGTTGCGGATGACGGTCACCGGGTTGTTGGCGGCTCTGTTCTGGCCGTAGAAGGCATTGAAGACGATGTTGTTGGTGCCGGAGGCCAATACCTCGTACCCCACGGAGAGTGACGGATTGTAGTCCGGGTGCACGGGCGAGGGAGTCTCGGCCGTGCCGTCGGCTTTTTGCAGCGGATTGTAGTTGGGCGAGGGATTGTAGGCGATGTGGGTCATCTCCACGGTGAGGCGGTTCAGCGCGTTTTGCGCCTGTTGCGCCAGGTCGACATTGTCCGCGCTGAACACGAAGCCGCGCACCGCGTCGGTGAAGCCCAGGGTCCCGGCGGCGGCCACGAGCCCCAGCACGATAAAGGCCGCGATGGCCTCCACCAGGGTGAAGCCCGCGTTTCCGCGACCTCTTGTGGTCTCAGTTGGCCAGGTAGCCGAAGAAATTCGAACCTGTGGTGAAGACATAGCTGATACTCCCTGCATTTGGATTGCTCAGAGTGACGATCATGGCCTCGTTCTGGTCGGTCAGCGGGTCCAGGACTGGGGCGGAGTAGTCGGACATCTGGACGGGATGGTCGATGTTCACGGTCACGGTAAAGCCGGCCGGCGTGAAATCGGCGATGTTCCCCTGGATAGCCGTCTTCAGGGCCAGCAGCTGGGTACTGGTGAGCGTACCTGTCCTGGTGGTGGCGTTCTGGGGCGGGTTGGATGGACCTGAAAGAGCCTGCTGGTGCCAGTAGGCAATGATGTTTTCCATGGTCTCCTGCAAATCCGCGTTGGCTTGCAGGCGGAAGATGGGGGTGGAGCTTTGGTTCACACCCGACTGGTAGTAGGGGACCAGCATCACGCCCACAAAGCCCATGAGTACCAGGGAGACTATGAGTTCGACCATGCTGAAACCGTGTTGCCTGTTCATTGGAGGAACCCCGTTTGCTGGGTTACGGTTATGGTCTTGGTCATGTCGCCTCCAGATACGAGGAAGGTGATGGTGCCCAGTGCGACTCCGGCCGGCGTCATGGGTATGCCGCGAAAGTTGAAGGCGATGTCCTGGCTGTTGGTGATGCTCACGCCGTTGGGCAGGACGTGGGTCGGCGAATTGGTACCGGGGAGGTTGATGTTCGCGGACACACCCCCGTCGCGCGCCAGGGTGAAGCTGTTGCCCGTGATATTGAGCCCCCAACGCACTTCGTCCACCCCGGCCGGGAGTTCGGCCTGGGCATAGGCCAATTCCTGGGCAAAGCGCAGGCTGGCCTTGAATACCTCGGCCTCCGCGGCCGTGTCGTAGGCGGTGGTATCGCTGTCTTCCATGGCCAAGGCCGCCAACAGTCCAAAAAGCACGAGAACCGCGATGACTTCCAGCAGGCTGAAGCCTGCCGCACCTTGTGTTCTTGCATCAGCCATGGTGCACCTCCAGACTGTATTTTTGGAGCATGGCGCCGAGAAACAGCCCCACACTGAGGCCAGCGCCCACAAAGGCGATGACTCCCATGCCCAGGGCGGCGGCGCTCATGCTAAGACGCAGAGCTATGCCGTTGCCGGCCACGAAGACGATGTAGCAGATCAAGGCGGTGTACACAGGTCGCGCCGCACGGCTGCGCTTGAAGAGCAGCAAGGCGCCGCTGCCGAGAAAAAAGAGGCCGGTGACCAGGGCGATTTCAGGTTGCCTGCCGGCCCAGCCGAGCAGCGTTTCGGAGAGCGCTGGATCGTTGAAGGCAGTGAGCATGAGGGCACCCAGCAGGATTTGCAACATCCCGGCGAGGAAGAAATAGAAAGCGCAGCGCGAAAGGTTGTCGGGGGTCGCGGCTACAGGGGGCGACGCAGGCAGGGCGTTCAGGACCCGCTGTTCGAAATCGACCGGTGGGACGATGTCGGGACTGGATTGGAGCAGGCATGTCGTGGCCTGCATGCGCTGCAGCAGGAAGCGTTTCTCGTCCGAACTGCCGAGCAAGGCATCGAGCTTTCTGCGCTCGCCAGGGGAAAGCTCGTCGAACAGCGCCTTTTGCAGCAGGGTGTCAGTCTTGTACGGCATGAGGGGCGCCTCCGTCAGGTCTGATTGTCCAGGAGGTCCTGGGGCAGATATTGTTGCATGAGAAGCAGCGCCTTGTAAACACGCTTCTTCGCAGCGTTCTCGGATATTGAACAAATCTCGGAGACTTCACTGAAGGAAAGATCATGAAAGAAACGCAGCACAATACATTCTCGAAGAGGGAGAGGAAGGCGTTGCAAGGCATCGATGATGATGTTGTGAAGCTCCTTTTGAAGCAAGAAGTCCTTTGGTCCAGGAGCTGATGAGATGTGAAAACGCCTCTCGATATCCTCAGACCTGTCAGCCATGTTTTTACGTTTGCGAAGATAATCGCGCAGGACATTGAGACAAATGGTGTAGATCCAGGAGTAGAAACGCTTCTTGGAGTTGAATGTACCAATGGCTGCATATGCATGCAGAAAAGATTCCTGTACCATATCGTCAGCAACATCGTATGATCCTGTCAAGCGTATCGCCAGATTATACAGGACACCCTTGTAAGCTGCCACCAACGCGACAAATGCGTCCTTGTCACCATTTTTTGCCTTGACAATGAGTGCATGTTCTTCGGTGTCGGTTATCACCTGATTGCCGACCTCTCTTTCCTTTCCATATACGGCGTTGCACACAAAAAGTGCCTGAGGGGCGGCCATGGAGCACGCGATACCGAGCCGCTGGAATGAGCGCGGAAACATTGCATGCGGCGAAAAGATATCCATCCCGCACTCGAGAGTGGAACCTACGACTATTGATGAGGATGACAGATGTAAAAAGAACGCTACGTATCGTGGTAATAGCAGTTGGAGATGAACTGGGCAAGCCTGAAAAGGGGGCATAGGTGTTCGATGTGGTTCGAGGATACGGATGGTTGTCATGTGCTTCAACAGCGAGAGTTACTACAGTCATCACTAACTCGCTGATATGATATATATAAATAGTATGCTGCCCGCTCAACCCAGGATACAAACCTCGAAAAATTTAGACAATTTGTAAAAAATGTGTTGACTTTTTTAAAACCGTTTTTTAGTTGGGTCTAAAAATAGTGTAGAAGAGTGGATTATTCAGAATTGTGCCGCCTTGCGCGGTGCATGGACATGGAGAGCAGGGCTGCGAGACCTCCGGCCGCTACAAGGAAGCAACCTTGCCGGTGGGTACCCATGGGAGCGATTTCGATTTGCATTGTGCAGGTCTCGAGATGCGGAGCTTTCGGGCCATAAGGCACCGAAGGGCTGAAGGCTAGGAGGAGGGCGGTGCGATGGCCCGAGGCAAGGGATCGTCGAGTGACAAGCTTTTGGAGATGATTCGGGGCAAGAAGGGTGGCAAGGCCGCCGCGGGTGCCGATACCGGTGATTCCAAGGCCGGAGGCAAGGCTGCGACTAAGGATTCTGGACGCGGCAAGACCGGGGGACTCAAGCTCAAGCCGCCTAAGGTCCGCTCCGGCATGTCTTTTGGAGGGGGTGGCGGCAAGGCCCTTGTAGTCGGTGTCGATCTCGGCCCTGACAGTTTGCGCTTGGCGAAGATGTCAGGCCCACCGGGCCGGCGAAAGTTGCTCGCTTTCAAGCGCGTACCCTTTGATCCCAGCGCCCCGCCGGGGTCTTCAGGGTTCATAGGATTTCTGCGCGACAGGCTCAGGGAGTTCTGCAAATCCCCTGCGCAGGTCGAGATTTGGACGTTGATCTCCTCGGCAAAGGCCGAACTCTGGAACATCAATATTCCCAAGGTCTCCAAGAAGCAGATTGTCGACGCGGTCTACTGGTCGGTCAAGAAGGAAAAGCAGTTCGACGAATCTGAATTCATCCTCGATTTCGAGGTCATTGGTGACACGGCCGACAAGGGTGTCCCCAAGCTCGCCGTTACGGTCTATCTGGCACCGCGCAAGCAGGTGGAGGAAATGACCTCGCTGTTTGCCAAGGCGGGATACAAGCTCCATGGGGTGACGATCGCCCCCATCGCCATTCAGACACTGTTCCGTTCCTCCTGGTTGCAGACCAAGGCTGGGACGTATGCGAATCTCTACGTGGGGCGCAACTGGTCGCGCATCGACATTTTCAACAAGGGCAACCTGGTGTTGTCCCGAGGCATCAAGGCCGGCACCAACAGCATGGTCGAGTCCCTCATGGAGAGCTACAACATGGGGCAGGGCCGGCAGCCTTCCACGGAGACGATTTCCCAGTCGGAGCCCATCATCTCCATGAGCATGGACGAAGATGAGCCCCTTGTCCTGGACGGGATCGGAACCATCAGGCAGGGCGCGAACATGGAGCTGGAGCATGCCAAGCGTTTGCTCACCGGCAAGCTTCTCGGCGGCCCCGCGGTGGAGAAGGGCAGACCGGGAGCCGAACTCGACGAGCAAGGCGTGGTGGAGCTGATCCTGCCGGCGGTGGAACGACTCGTCCGCCAGATCGAACGGACTTTCGAGTATCATACCACGACCATGGGCAACGAGCCCGTGGAGCAGATCTTTTTCTCGGGCGCCATCTGCACCAACAAGCTTATCGTGCAGTACATGTACTCGCAGTTGGGGATCGAGAGCAGGGTCCTGGATCCCCTGCATCCGGACAATCCCAGTCTCGGCAAGATCGAGGTTCCCCAGTCCCTCGTGGACCGCATGGAGTACAACCTTGTCGTGGCTCTGGCCCTGTCGGACAACAGCTACACGCCAAATCTGCTGTACACCTTCCGCGACAAGGAACGGGCTCGTTCGGCCCTTGCCGTGGACAAGGCAATTTACGCAGTGACGATTCTTATACTGGCCGTGCTTGTTGGTGTGTACATGTGGCAGCAGAACACCATCAGTGCGACACGCAGCCAGAAGAACCTCCTCGAACAGCAGATGAAGGCGTATCACCCACCGGCAACGAAAGACAGCCTTACAGCCCTGGCCGCGCAGGTCAGCGCCATGCACATGCAGTTGAAAAAGGCGAGTCTGCGCTACGAGAGTCTGACATTGATGAGCGAGATAAGCACCATCACCCCTGATTACGTCAAGCTGTTGAGCGTGGATATCGATTTGGGGCACTATGTCGAACCTGTCGCGGCCGTTCCCGAGGATCCCAAGAAAAAGGCCCGCACCCCCCCGAAAGTGCAACCTGTCAAGGACAGTGGAAAGGTGATGGTCTTGTCCGGATTCATCCAGGGGCAGGATATCGACAAGTTCGAATCCGCCTTTGTCAGCTACCTTATCCGGCTGGAAAACTCCCAGTTGTTTTCCATGCCAGAAATACACAAGCAGGATATCGAGGAGTTCCCAGGCAGAGGCACGGTGCTCCGATTCATCGTCCACATCAAGGTCAAGGCGGGGTAGTGCTCATGGCCGCGCAAAAGGCTTCCATCAAGCTTCCAAAGCAAAGTCTGGTGAAAATGGGCATTTGCGCCCTGATCATCGTCGCGTTCGTCGGACTGCTCATCTTGCCCAACATCCTGGAGGACAGGGATGTGAAGCATGAAATCCTTACCCTGCAGGCCGAAATCGAGCGCCAGAAGATACTCTTCCCCATCTACATCAAGCTGCAGAGCGAGCTTACGCGAAAGGTGGTGGACGAGCTGCCCATTCCTGAACCCACGGCATTGACCGAGGCCGAGATCGACAAGGCCACCCATGACATCGAGGATGTGGCTATCCGGACCAAGCTGAAGATCAACGACGTGACCCCCGACCCTGCCTCTCTCACCAAGGCCGCTGGCTACGTAGGCGTGAACTGCGATTTCTACGGATCGTATTTTAACCTGCGTGCGTTTCTCATAGAGCTGGGATCACTGCCGTATCTCAAGCACATCGAAAAACTGGACATGCAGGAAGGAGCCGACGGGGTGAACTTTACAATGCGGCTGCATCTTGCCGTCAAGACAGGGTAATGTCGTGAACAGGGTGAAGCGGGAATATCGGGTGAGGCAGGCGAACCGTCTCCGTGCGCAGCTTGGCCCCCGCACCGCGGTGAGCCGCCGAAACGGCGTGCAGGCAAGGTAAAGGGCATGGAAAAGCGAGAAAAGATACTCCTCGTCATTTTGGTGATTGCGGCCGCTTATGCGGCCTATACCTATCTGTTCGCCGGCAAGGAAGTCAAATCCGTGGACGATTTGGTGAACAAGGGTGAACTGGAGTTGATCAAGAACGAGGTCCAGGCCAAGCTCGATGAAAACCAATTGACCGATTTGGAGCGCTATCGTCTGGAAGTTGCCGAACGCCCCTGGCGGATCGATCCTTTCTATGACCGCACCAAGGACATCGTTTCCGAGGAGGAAAAGATCGATACCCAACTCCCGGAGAGCATAGAACTCCGTTACACAGGTTACATTATGATCGGGCCGGTTGTCTATGCGATCATCAATGATTTTGAATATCAAGTTGGTGATGAACTTGACATTGCGGAGCCGGGTTTCTTCCTCTTCGAGATTTCGAAGAACAAAATCGTGATCGGTAAAAAGGACGAGAACGGCGAGATCGTCGGACAACAGGAAATATTTCTGGAAGAGGAATCCCTTTAGCAACCCCCTTCCAAGGATGGATGTTCAGATGAACAAGCGCACGGTGCTTCGGGTGGCAGTGGTGGTCGTGGTCTGCATGGCCTTGGCGGTAATTCAGGCATGCAAGCGGGATGCACCGAAACAGGATCCCTTCATCGAGAAATGGCGAACAGTCGCCAACCAGTCTCAGGGGTATTCCCCCAAGGACGACGAGGTGCCGCTCGATGTGGACGAGCGTAATCTCAAGCTCGATGAAGGCTACGAGGACATTTCCAAACTCATCGAGAGCATGGAAATGGACAAGCCCTTGCCTGCCATTCCGGTCACCCTGGAGATGCACAAGGCCAGTCTCGTGGCCGTGCTCAAGGCCTTGAGCAAGGCTGCGAACGTCTCGGTGATGATCAGCCCGGAGATCACCGGCGTGGTGACGGTGGTGGTGGACCGCAAGCCCTGGGACGAAGTTTTCAAGGGCGTGCTCAAGACCAACCGCTTGACCTACTCCTGGGAGGGCGAAATCCTCAGGGTCAAGAATCTCGAGGACCTGGAAAAGGATATCGAGATCACCGCACTCAGGGCCAAGCATATGGTCCAGAAAATCATGGCCAAAAAGGCCGAGCCCCCGGTGACCCGGATTATTTCCCTGCGCTACGTGAAAGCCACCAATGTAGCGGCCATCATCGACGACATCGTCTTCCACAGGGATGTAGAGTTCCAGACACAGGAACGCTTCAAGGACATCAAGGGCGCTGCCGGCGCGGAGAGTACCGAAGAATCAGTCCTGCGCGAGCGCACCCAGGACAAGGTCTCATCCAGAGAGCGCGGGGGGTTCGATCCGTCCTATGCTGGAAACATCGATAAATTGCCCAACACGATTCCTGGGTTCATCAGGGCCGATGTGGACAGCAACACCCTTGTTGTCCAGGCGCCCAGGCCGGTGATGAAGATCGTCTATTACATAATCCGCAAGATGGACATGCCGCGCAAGCAGGTCAAGATCAAGGCCTACATCGTAGAAACGGATTCCGATACCGCGCGAGACATCGGTGTACGTTGGGGCGGTGCATACCAGTATCAGCATCCAGGCAGCGACACAAAATATATGTTCACTCCCGGAGGTTCCGGCAACGTCTCCACCTATCAGACTGCCGGCTCCGGCCCTCAATCCGGTCTGTACTCGCCCTATTTCGGTCCCGGTGTCTCCGGGCAGGGATATGGAGCGAGCTTCCCCCTTGCCCTCGAGGAAGCTGCCACACGCGCTTCGGCCCTGACCTTCATGATGGGTACCATCGGAGGCAATATCCTTGAATTCCAACTGCTCAGCCTGGCCCAGGAGAACAAGCTGAAGATCCTGTCCAGCCCCAGTTTGACCACGCAGGACAACAAGGAAGCCATCATCAAGGATGGTGAGGAAGTCCCCTTCGTTGTCGGCGTCACCGACGGTATCGCCCAGGTGGCTTGGCGTGAGGCTGCCCTGAGCCTGCGTATCACCCCGCACATCATCAACTCCACCAATCTGCACATGCAGATACAGATCAAGAAGGATGAAGTAGATTTTGAGCGGACCAACATCGAGGGCATACCCGTCATCAAGAAGAAACTCGCGGAGACTGAACTGGTGACCCGCGACGGCGAGACTATCGTTATCGGCGGCCTGACCAGGCAGCGTCTAGTGAACGACGAGGACGGCATTCCTTACCTCAAGGATATCCCGGTGTTGGGGTGGGCTTTCAAACATAAATTGAAGCAAGACAAGCAGACAGAACTGCTGATCTTCATCACACCCAAGATACTCGACTTCTGGACCGCGGAAGAAATGCAGAAGAGCTTCGATCAAATCGACAGGGAGCTTAAGGAGGACGGGGTGATCATGGACGGTCTCGGCGGCGACTTCATCCAAGGGCAGTAGCCATGAGCTACTACAGAGCGCTCGGACTGGCAGAGGAACCGTTTTCCAATTCCCCCAGCCCTGACTACTTCTACCGTGTGCCGGGGCGTGTGGAATGTCTGAACCTGCTCGAGGTCTCGGTGCGTCTGCGCCGAGGGCTGAGCGTGGTGCTTGGCGACGTGGGTGCGGGCAAGACCACGCTCTGTCGTCAGCTTATCCGCAATCTCTCTGATGATGATGGTTTTGTTGCCTATCTGGTGCTCGATCCACATTTCGAATCTTCACTGGAATTCTTGCGCGCCTTGTACACCCTGCTTTACAAGCAGGAACCCCCCATGGATGCCACGGAATGGCAGCTCAAGGAACAACTCAAACAGGCCTTGCTCAAGCTTGGCATCTACAACAAAAGCCCCGTGTTGATCATCGACGAGGGGCAGAAGATCCAGGACCATTGCCTGGAAGTGCTCCGTGAACTCCTGAACTTCGAGACCAACGAAAACAAGCTCTTGCAGATCGTGATCTTTGCCCAGAGCGAGTTCCGGTTTTCCATCGAGAAATACCCCAATCTCATGGATCGCATAGACACCTTGCATGTCCTGAAGCCATTGAGCTTCATGGAAATGAAGGAGATGATCCACTTCAGGTTGGAGCAGGCCAAGGCCGACAATAAAGCGCCTCATCTGTTCACTACCGGAGCCTACTGGGCCATTTTCCGTTTCACCGGCGGCTTTCCGCGCAAGATTATATCCCTTTGTCACAAGGTCCTGCTGGAAGTGCTCATGAAACAGCGTTCCAGGGCGGACTGGAAGACCGTGTACAACGCTGCCGGTCGTTCCTTGCTGCCTGTCCGCCTGCTCGGCGCCGGTGCGGTCTGCGCCCTGCTTCTGACGTTGTGGTTCCTCACGCCCCTGTCGGGCGTATTACGCACTTCACCAGATCAAGCCGTGATTCCCGAAAGTTCCATGCATATCGCTTCACCGAGTGAATCAGCTGAAAATACGCTGGAATTCGAAACCACGGCCACCGCTGCCGAGGATGGGGGGGAGCCTGATTACACTGCCTCCGATTCGAGCAAACCAACCGCCAAGTCCAAAGCCTTGGGCAACGAACTCGAAACCCTGGAGCTGCGCACCGCGAGTGCCATGAATCCAGGAGTTTATTCCACCGCTCCCGAAACAACACGTCCGGAACAAGTCCCGCTGAAGCGCGGAGAGACGCAGCGTTCCGTGATGTATGTGGATGGCGAGCCCGCGCCTGGAAGCGACAGTGTGGCGCCCGAGGTACTGGGATCGCTGCGCATGCAGAAAAGCGTGCCGCTTTCGTTGGCCATCAGCAGAGTGTTCGGTAAATACAAGCCGAAGTATTTGCAAAAGATTCTAGCGTTGAATCCTGGAATTGAGAACGCCGACGCGGTCGCGGCCGGAGATATTATCCGCATTCCGGCGCTGGATCCCCAGGTCATGGATACCACGGCCAAGGGCTATTGGCTCGTGTTCTCCACCTACCGGACCCTGGATGAGGCGTACACAGCCCTTTCCGAGTATCCATATTCCCAGTATTCCCTGCGGCTTCTGCCCCTCTATTCGCCTGGTGACAGGCTGCATTTTCTGGTGGTTGACAGAATGCCGTTTTCCAATGAACGTACGGCGTTGGAGGCTCTGCGAGGCTATCCTGAAGCCATGCAGCGCGGTGTGATGATCGTGCGGCACTGGGACAACGACTACCTCTGTTACGGCGATGCCTCCAGCCTGGCGCAGGTGGCGGCACAACGTTGAGCAGCCCTGCGTCGTGATGTTTTTCCAGGGCTTGAACGCCTTTGCTGACAATTTCTTACACCAGTTTGATTTCAAGACCGGATACAGGCATGGTTCAAAGCCGCTGGCAAAGTGCACACGAGCGTTTTTGCGAGGCCCTGGTGCAGCAGGGAATCATCCCTCACCCCCAACTGCAGGAGATGCTGGGACAACAGAAGGCCAGCGGCCTGAAACTCGGGGAATTCCTGATCCACAAGGGCGTGTTGCGCGAGAATCAGCTTGTGGACCTGCTCAGCCGTCATCTTCGCTTCGAAAAGTACGAGGCGGAGCGTTTTCCGCTGGAACAGAACATCAAGAACTACCTGCCACCACAGTTCGCCAAGAAATTTCACCTGGTGCCTCTTTCCGTGGAAAACCGGATTCTCAGAGTGGCCATGACGGATCCCCTGGACGTCACATCCCTGGACGCCATCGAGGAACTCACGAATCTTGAAGCCGCTCCCGTGGTCTGCACGGAGGTTGACCTCTGCGACCTGATGTTCACGGTATACGGAATATCCTCTGAACTCGACGAGGGACTGGCGGCCAAGGCACAGCTGGATTTCGAGACCGAGGATACAGACGAGACGGTTCAGGACATCACGGTGTTCTCCCTGCAAGGCCTGGCCGAGGAAGCGCCTGTCATCCGGCTGGTGAACTCCATACTCACGAGAGCCATTCGCGAGAACGCCAGTGATGTGCACATCAGCCCGGAAAAAAAGTATGTGCAGGTGCGTTTTCGGGTGGACGGCAAGTTGCGGCAGGTACCCGCCCCCCCTAAGAACTATTTCTTACCGGTGGTTTCCCGCATCAAGATCCTCTCGGGCATGGACATCGCCATCACCCGCATCCCCCAGGACGGGCGGTTCACTTTCCGCATCGACGACCGGGAGATCCACGTGCGCGTGTCTTGTCTCCCCACGTTGCACGGCGAGAATCTGGTCATGCGCCTGCTGGAGATCACGGGACGCAACCAGACCCTTGGAGAACTCGGCCTTTCCAGTCACGACAGGGGCAAGATCGACCGCGCCTTGACCAAACCCTGGGGTATGATCCTCTCCACCGGCCCCACGGGCAGTGGCAAGAGCACCTCTCTGTACGCCATGCTGCGTGTACTGAACCAACCCGACGTGAACATCATCACTCTGGAGGACCCAGCCGAGTACCGCATAGAGAAGGTCAGGCAGGTGCAATTGAACCGCAAGGCCGGGATGACCTTTGCCAGCGGGTTGCGTTCCATTCTGCGACAGGACCCGGACGTGGTCATGGTCGGCGAGATACGCGACGGCGAGACGGCGAACATTGCCGTGCAAGCCGCGCTCACCGGCCACAAGATGCTCTCCACCCTGCACACCAACGATGCGGCCGGCGCCATCACCAGGCTCATGGAGATGGGCGTGGAGCCGTTTCTGATATCTTCCACCCTGCTGGTGGTCATTGCGCAGCGCCTGGTACGCAAGGTATGTCCGCATTGCCGCGAACCCTACAAGCCGTCCAAGGAGGCCTTGACGGCAATGGGGCTGGCCAAGATATCCAAGGCTGCGTTCCAGCGCGGCCAGGGGTGCCAACAGTGTCACGGCACAGGGTTTTCCGGCCGCACCGGGATATTCGAGATTCTGGAAATCGACACCGACGTCCAGGACAGGATTCTGCGTCGCGAGACGGCACAGCAGATCACCCAGGCAGCCATCGCCAGGGGCGTGTTGCGCACCCTGAAGCAGGACGCCGCGGCCAAGGCTGCCCATGGTATCACCACCCTGGAAGAAGCCGGCTCGGCGGTCCTGGTCTGATCCTTCGTCGTTCCAGCCCGAGCGTTCATTGCGATGCTTCGCGGATTCCAAAGTCCACGCGGGTAAAAGACATCGTTGACGCAGGATTGCAAAGCAACGTAAAGAATCCGAAAATGACGTGGAGCGTGTGCTCTCTTCGTACGCAACACGACTATTGTGACTGCCTGCCTCCATGCCTCGGTGTCGGCTCCTCTGGTGCCTGCCTTGAGCCGAAGGCGGATGCAAGGGCTCTTGTTGCATTTGAGTTCAGAAAACCGAGATCGTCGCCATACGATGCTGATGGAAGACACCTGGAACGTCACCGCTCCTCCTGAGAACCCGCTCGAGCCTTTTCTGGACAAGCCGATCCATGTGCTTATCTCGTCCAATGTGCTGCGGGATCAGGTCAAGCTCTCACTGCATGCCCTGGGATTCACCAACGTTACGGTGCATCCTCCGGCCACCGGCTTTTCCCAGAGCGTGCAGCAATTGGGCTCCCAATTGCTGAAGGTCAGGGATGCGATCTTTTTGGTGGGAGCGCCCCTAGGTTCACCAGGACAAGACAACCAGGGGGGAGTCGGATATGAACTCCCCGATTTTTTCACGGCGGTTCGCATCCTCCTGGACAAGGCCCACCGTGACGTCATGCAGACCCTTTCCGCATGCGTTCCGGTCATGGAGGACATTCAGTTCGTGCACAAGCGCGAGCGCATCATCCACTCCTTGGTGGAATTCGGGGTGTCCGGCGCCTTTATCCTGAACAAACAGGACTCGCTCCAGGGGGTGTCCCCGAAACGCAAGAAGGTCCTTTACCAAGAGCAGCTCAAGGAGCGCTATGCCGAACTCAAGGAGTATCTGAACGACTTTTTGCCCCACATGGACGAATCTCTGGAGATGGTCAAAGAGAAGTGGGAGGAGCGCAAGCTCTCGGAGCGCAAGGCCGAGGCCGAGGAATTGATGCGCAAGGCAGAGGACTACAAGCGCACCGGGAACTACGACGAGGCCATCGCCCTGCTCAAGCAAGCCATCGAGATATTCCCCGTGGACCCGCGCGCCTACATGGAAAGCGGCCGGGTCTATGTTCGGATGAAAAAGTACCCCCATGCCATCAAGCGTTTTCGTCAGGCCGAGGAGGTGGCGGAAAAGCTGCCCGAACCAAACAAGGAGATCGGCAACGTACGGGTCTTGCAGGCCAAGGAACTGCTGCGAGCGGGTGAAAAGTCGGACAGCCCCAAGGTCATGGCCCTGCTCAACGATGCCGTGGAGAACTTCGGCAAGGCCATGCTCAAGGCTGAAGAGGTCAGGCGTTCGGATACCGGCGAGGACAAGGAAAAGAACGTCAACGCCGTGCTCAAGATCGCCGGCGACATTCTCAAGCTGGAGATGGACGAGGTTCTGGGGCCGGACCACCCGGCTGTGGAGCGGTTCAAGAGCATGGCTCGGGACTCCATGCTGCTGCTGAACCCCAATCAACTGGAGTCCATGAGCGGGAGCCAGCTCATATTTTTAGGGCAGACAGCCCTGGATCAGGGTAATTTCCAGACCGCGGAAAAGCATTTTACCCGGGCCATGGAACAAGAGGGGTTCTTCAAGGCCGCCTGCAACGAGATGATCTACATGGGGCATCTGGTCCGCCGCCGCAAGGGGCCGACCGCCGCCATCGGCATCTACAGCCGGTTGCTGGAGCACAATCCTCCGAACATTTCCGCCGTGTTCTTCAACATGGCCGTCGCCCTGGCTGAAAGCGGGGACTACCCAGGAGCTGTGACCACCCTTTGCAGAGGGCTCTTCGTGGATGATGAACTGGCCAAAAACCCGATGTTCTATCACAACCCCAAGCTCTACGATGCCATCGAGCACTTGGCTTGGTTCTACAAGTGTCTGAAAAATTCAATCAAGGATGCGG
>CAZSRS010000029.1:0-53546 GCA_964609625.1 uncultured Desulfovibrionaceae bacterium | reverse complement strand
CCACGCGCAGCTTGCCCAGGATGGCGTTGAGGTTGGCGCCGTCGTAGTAGAGCAGTGCGTCCTTTTCTCGGAGCATGGCCACGATCCTGGCCAGGTCGCGCTCGAAAAGGCCCAGGGTATTGGGGCAGGTCATCATCAACGCCGCGGTCTGGTCGTCCAGGGCGGTGGCCAGGGCCTCGGGGTCCACGATGCCGTCCCTGGAGGGGATGTTGACCACCTCGTAGCCGGCCAGGGCGGCCGAGGCGGGATTGGTGCCGTGGGCCGAGTCAGGGCAGATGACTTTGGTCTTATGGTTGCCCTTGTCCTTGTGGTAGGCCGCGATGAGCATGGCGCCGGTGAGTTCCCCATGGGCGCCGGCCATGGGGTGCAGTGTGAAGGAGTGCATGCCGGTGATCTCGCAAAGCAACTGCTCGAGATGGTACATGACCTCCAGGGCGCCCTGGGTGTAGTGCCCCGCGCCCTTGAGCTGGGCCATGAGCGGGTGCAGGTCGCGGAAGCCTGGCATGTCGGCCACGCGCTCCATGAACTTGGGATTGTACTTCATGGTGCAAGAGCCCAGGGGGTAGAAATTGCCGTCCACCCCGAAGTTGAGCTTGGAGAGCGCGGTGAAATGTCGCACCACGTCCAGTTCCGAGAGTTCGGGCAGGGCCGGTTTTTCGGGCCGCAGCAGGTGCGCGGGGATGAATTCCGCCGGAGTGCGGCGCGGGGCGTTGGGCACGACCGCCTTCCGGCCGGGAACGGACTTCTGGAAAACCGTCTTCATAGCAGGCCTCCAAGCATTTCGGCGAGGATGCCGATTTCTTCGAAACTGCGCTTTTCAGTGCAGGCCACCAGCAGTACGTCGTGCATGCCCTTGTAGTATCCGCCCACCGGGAATCCCGGCACCACGCCTCGCGGGGTCAGGCGGTCCACCACCTCGTAGGCGCTCATGGGCAGGCGCACGGCGAATTCGTTGCCAAAGGGGCCCTGGTTGAGCAGGGATACACCGGGCAGTGCCGCGAGACGCTCGGCGGCGTAGTGGGCGCGCTCGATGCTCTGACCCGCGGTGCGCACGAGCCCTTCGGGTCCGAGGAGGCAGAGATGCAGCAGGGAGCGCAGGGCGCAGAGCGCCTGGTTGGAGCAGATGTTGGAGGTGGCCTTGGCCCGGCGGATGTGCTGTTCCCTGGCCTGGAGGGTGAGCACATAGCCCACGCGCTCCCCGTGGAGTTCGGTGGTGCGACCGGCGATGCGGCCCGGCATCTGGCGGACGAGGTCCTTGCTGCAGGTCATGACGCCCAGATAGGGGCCGCCGAAGCTCAAGGGCAGGCCCAGGCTCTGACCCTCGGCCACGGCGATGTCCGCGCCCATGGCGCCTGGTGTCTTGAGTACGGACTGCATGACCGGGTAGACCGAGGCGATGCTCACGGCGCCGACCTTGGCGGCGTGGCCGAAGAGTTCGCTGTAGTCCATGATCTGGCCGAAGAACGTGGGGTTCTGGACCACCACCGCCGCGCAGTGGCTGTCCACGGCCTGTTTCAGGGCTTTCAGGTCGCTGACGCCCTCCACCTGGGGGACGGTGACGAACTCGATCTCCAGGTTCGAGGTGTAGGAACTGAGCATGATGCGGTAGATGGGGCTCAGGGCCTCGTCGATGACGATGCGGGAGCGTCTGGTCTTGCGCATGGCCATCATCATGGCCTCGAACAGGGCCGAGCCGCCGTCGTAGACCGAAGCATTGGCACAGTCCATCTCGAAGAGCCGGGTTATGGCGGTCTGGTATTCGAAGATGGCCTGCAGGGTGCCCTGGGAGGCCTCGGGCTGGTACGGGGTGTAGGCGGTGTAGAACTCGCCGCGGCAGAGGATGCCGTCCACGGCGCTGGGCACGTAGTGGTCGTAGAATCCCGCACCCAGGAAGCTCACCAAGTCAGCCTTGTTCCGGCCGGCCAGGCGTTCGATGTGGCGGAAGACCTGGAATTCGTCCAATCCGTCCGGGAGGTCGAAGCTCGTGGGCCGCATTTCCGGGGGAATGTCCTCGAAGAGCTGCTCCAGGTTCTGGACACCGATGACGTCGAGCATTTCCTGAATCTGCTCGGGGGTGTGTGGCACGTAGGGCATGCTGCGCTCCCGGTGTGGGGTTAGTGGCCTGCGGCTTCGACAATGGCGGCGTATTGCGCGGCGTCGAGCAGATCCTTGGGCTGTTCCGAGACCGCGACCTTGATCAGCCAGCCTTTGCCGTACGGATCTTCGTTGACCAGACCGGGGTTGGAGTCCAGGGTCTCGTTGACCTCTATGACTTCTCCGGCCACGGGGGCGTAAATTTCACTGGCTGCCTTGACGGACTCCACGGTGCCCATTTCCTGCCCGGCGGTGAGCACGTCACCCACGGTCGGCAGTTCCACGAAGGTCAGGTCGCCGAGGGACTCCTGGGCGAAATGCGTGATGCCGACAACGGCATCCTGTCCGTTCATCCGGACCCATTCGTGGGTCTTGGTGTACATGAGATCTTCTGGAATCATGTATGTGTCTCCTGATGCTGTAGTGGCGGTGTGCGGTGGATTGCGACCCGGCCTGGAAAGCGATGCAACGGCACAAGCATATGATATTAGGTGCCGCGCCTGTCAATGTCAAAGTCAGGGAGGTGGCTGGGAGGTGACGGGAGCACCCGTGTCCGCGTTTGGCCGGGAGGTATTCAATGGATGGCGGGAGCGTTCCGGGCGCTTGCACCTGGAAACGGGCGGGAGTATCCTGGCCGAGGTGGCGCACCGTAACACGGACTTCGCTCGCTACGCGGAGTCCTGCCGCGCGATACCAGGTTGCCTTCTCCGGTCGCGACTTGGTATCGACCCCGAGGGGACGGGAGGTGGAGCGTATGCCGTTTACGTTCTGGCGTAAATTCGCCGACGAACAGATCGACAAGGCCATGCGGGAGGGGCAGTTCGACAACCTGGAAGGCAAGGGCAAGCCCCTGCGCCTGGAGGATGATTCCATGGTGCCCGAAGACCTACGCATGGCCTACAAGATACTCAAGAATTCCGGACACGTACCACCTGAGGTGGCGGACCGCAAGGAGATGCAGACCATCGTTGAGATGCTCGAGAGCTGCCCTGACGAGCAGACACGCTACCGCCAGATCAAGAAGCTGAACATGCTGGTGACGCGTTGGAACATGCGGCGTCCCCGTCCTATCATGTTGGAGAAACAGCAGGTATACTACGAGAAGATCGTGGAACGGGTGGAGGTCAACGAATGCCAGGACAAGGAAGGAAGGGATAAGTGAGTCGCGACGGTTCCATGAACAGACGGATGCCTGGCCGTTTCAGGACGGCTTGGCATTTGATCGTTGTCGGCATCGCACGGGCGGGTGACGGAAGCTTTTCAGACACCTTCCAATTTCAAACCCAGGGAACGAATCTCCTCCAGGAGGAGGGCCTTGCGGATGGGCTTGACGATGTATGAGGTGGCGTCGCCCAGGAAAAAGGCGTCATGGACTTCCTGGGAGTCGTCCAGGCCGGTGATCATGATCACTTTGACCAGCTTATTCTGGGGGATATCCAATTCCTTCTCGATCTCGCGGATTTCGCGCAGGGCCTGCTGGCCGTCGAGGTTGGGCATGAGGATGTCCAGGCTGATCAGGTCATAGGGCGCGCCTTCACGTAGGGCGGTTTTGAAGGCTTCAACCCCCTCCTCGCCATCCACGGCGACGTCACATTCTCCATAGGGACGCAGGATCTTTTGCAACAACTTGCGACTGTCGAAGTCATCGTCCACGATAAGAAATTTCATTCATCCGCTCCAGAAAACAGTCGTTTCCGTTGAACAGTGAGCATAGTAACCCGCCAAAGGCTGAAAGGTCAATTGATTCCATGCACTGAAGCAGGTATAATGAAAATTTGTCGTGAAATCGTCACAACGCGCGCTGGTGTATGCGACTCGATCCTTTCAGGAATATGTCAACCATCGCAGCCATGTTCGACGCGCACGTTGCGTCGGGTTGCCAGAACCGGGCACTGCCTGTATGAACTCTGGCTTTCCGGACAATTGTCCGCCGGGAAATGAAGCAGCCTGACTGCCGGTGTTTGCACAGAGAAGCAGCAATTGCAGTCGCGAACAGGAGTACGAGATATGCCACTTTGGACATTCATCACCCAGACGGCCCAATTCGCCGAGGGGTTCGGCTGGAAGGGCTGGCCTTTTTCAGGCTTTGGCTACGAAGGCGGGTTCTGGCCCGTGGTGATGCGGTTCTTCTTCATCGCGGTGTTGTTGGGGGGCATTGCCCTGTTCCTGCGCTTCCTGTTCGGGCCCAAGGGACGCTTTCGTGGCAAGGGGTGGGAGACCATGCAGGAAGCCACACAGCGCGAGGAACGCGAAAGAGCGACACGGCAAGCGCGGGAGAAGAAGGAGTGATTCCCGCGTTGGGTCAGGCCCGGCGGCGTTTCGAAGCCTTTGTCCAGGCGACCCTGGACCGTCTCCCGCCGGAGCGGGACACGCAGCCCGTGTTCCTGAAGCGGGAGCACTCCCTGTTCGTGTTGGAGAACGCCACGGCCATTCTCCAGGGGCTGAGGGCCGAAGGAGACATCCGGGACCTGACTCTGTTGGCCGCGCTGTTTCACGATGTGGGGAGGTTTCCACAATACGAGCGGTTCCAGACCTTCAAGGACAGCCAGTCCATCAACCATGGCCTGCTGGGCAGCAGGGTGCTGGGTAACTCCGGTTTGCTGGAGGGGGCGGGTGCGCAGGCGAGACGGCTGATACGCGGCGCCGTGTGCCTGCACAACCGGATGTTTCTGCCCAAGAGGATCGACGCCCCGCTGCGGTTCATGGCCAGGGTCTTGCGCGACGCGGACAAGATCGACATCATCCGCGTGATGCTCGAGCACTTCGGCCTGCCCGAGGGCAACCCGGTGGTGGTGCTGCATGTGCGGCCGCATCCCACGGCCTACACCACCGCGGTGTACGACAAGGTCTGGCAGGCCGCGCGCGGTGACTACAGGGAGCTGCGCTGGGTCAACGACTTCAAACTGATGCTCTGCGGCTGGGTGCACGATCTGAATTTCGCGCCGAGCCGCCGGCTCCTGGTGGAGCGCGGCCTCTTCGACCGGCTCCTGGCCAACCTGCCGGACATCGAACCCATGCGGCGACTCACGGGACGCCTGCACGAAATAATGGAACAGGACATGCGCGGGAAGGAAGGAGAGGTACCACCGTTGTTCAGGCTTTGAAGGCGATGAGTGTGCCCACGTCGCGCTCCACCCACTCTCCGGGAGAGGTAAGGATCAGGGGCTTGATGGGGGCGTCGCCGGGGCGCAGGGCCATGGGCCATGATTCGCCCAGGTCGCGCGTGACGGCTCGGCCTAGGTATTGGGCGCGCTGGGAATTTGCGGGGTAGGCGTGGTCGAAACGCGCCCCCTGGAGGTTGAGGTCCCAGGCCATGTCCATGAATGATTCGTCCATAGGATCACCTGAATGCAACATTACGACGCGGCCCCTCCACGGTCAAGCGGAGCGGCCGGGTCACAAACAGTCGCAGAGGTCTCGGGAACATGGAGTCCAGCAGAACACAGGCCATCAAGGCTTTCTACGTCATGGAGATCCTGGAGCGCGCCCACGCCTTGGAGCGCGAGGGCAGGGACGTGATACATCTGGAGGTGGGCGAACCGGACTTCGACACTCCGGAGCCCGTGAAGGAGGCCGTGGCCAAGGCCCTGTACGACGGTCATACCCACTATACGCACAGCCTGGGGCTGATCGAGCTGCGCGAGGCCATCTGCGAGCACTACGGCAGGACCTACGGCGTTGAACCCCATCCAGAGCAGGTGGTGGTGACCAACGGCACCTCGCCGGCCATGCTCATGGTCTTCCACGCCCTACTCGAGGACGGGGACCAGGTCATTGTCTCCAACCCGCACTATGCCTGCTACCCCACTTTCATCCGGCTGGCTTGCGGCGAGCCCGCGTTCGTGGACGTGCGGGAAGAGGACGGCTTCCAGTACCGGCCCGAGGCTATTGCCGAGGCCATCACCCCCAGGACCATGGGTATTTTCGTCAACTCTCCGGCCAACCCCACGGGAACCCTACTGGCGCCGGAGAACATGAGGCGTATCGCCGAACTGGGGCCCGCGGTGATCTCGGACGAGATCTATCACGGTTTGGTCTACGCGGGAAAGGAGCACAGCATCCTGGAATTCACGGACAACGCCTTCGTGCTCAACGGCTTTTCCAAGGCCTACGCCATGACCGGGCTGCGCCTGGGCTATTGCATCGCCCCAAGGGCGTATATGCGCGGCTTGCAGAAGCTCTCCCAGAACCTGTTCATCTGTGCCAACGCGGCGGTGCAAAAGGGCGGAGTGGCAGCCCTGACCCAGTGCGGCGGACACGTGGCCGCCATGCGCGCCGTGTACGACGAGCGCAGGAGGTACATGATCCGCCGGCTCAAGGGCATGGGCTTCGGCATTTCCGTGGAACCCACGGGCGCGTTCTACGTGCTGGCCAATGCCAAGGCGCTTTGCGCGGGGCTGGGCAGGAACTCCTACGACCTGGCCTTTCACATCTTGGAAGAGGCCGGTGTGGGCGTGACCCCGGGCACGGACTTCGGCCCCGGCGGCGAAGGTTATATCCGTTTTTCCTACGCCAACTCCCTGGAGAACATCGAGCGCGGCATGGATCGGCTGGAGCGTTTCGTGACCATGTGTGGAAGCGGGGTTTGAGCCTGTGATGGACAAGGGACGTTCAGATACGCATCGCCTTGAGTCGCGGAAGATGGGTGATACGCCATCAGTGACCAACGACGACCGGTTGCCAATGAAGTATTACGACGCGTTCATCAGCCTTGGCCTGAACTGTCAGGTCTCTTCCAAGATTAGGCAATTCTGCGACACGTATGCTGCCTATTTCTACAATTGGGTCGCCGTCAAGAGAATCCACTCGCTGATCATGTCCCTCGATGCGGGCATGGACCTGTTGCTGTCCGAGTCGCAGCCCGCGGTGAACGACATGTTCGCATTCCGAGAGTTCAAGATGTTCATCCACGGCAGATTGCTTTTCTCGAGCATCGAGCACGAAAGCGAGGAACGTCGCGAGCGGCTCATCGCCTGTGCGGAAAACGAGCTTATCGAGCGAATGTCATACATGATGCACAAATTCATGCAGGACATCACCCGGATCGAGAGGATCCTGTTCATTCTGGCGGTCCCCGAGCGTCACGGGACGCCGGACCCTGCCGCGAAAACGGTGAGTATCCATAAGCAGGTCAAGGTGCTACGGGAGAAACTCGTCCTGCTCTCCAAGGGCGCTCCTGTCCGCGATCTGCTGGTGATCACCGACAAGGGGTCCACTCCCCTGTTTCGGGACAGCGAGGGCTTGTACCACAGGGAGACCGTGCTTGCGCCGGGTGAAGACGCCCTGACCACGAACAACAATATTGACTGGTGCCGGGACATTTTCAGCGAGTTCCGTGTCAGCAATGACGCCAAGTTCGAGTTGTTGACCGGTTCGGTGCTCACTCCTGAAAAGGAATGCGACTTTGCTTCCCTGGATGTGTCCTCGTTGCGGTTTTCCGTGGGGCATGGACCTTCCAGCTTGCTGTCGGTTTTCTCCCAGCTCAACCCCGAAGCCGCACGGCGTTTTGCCGAGTATATTCTGGTAAATGGCAACGTCGGTGACAGACAATTCCATGCCGAGGCGGCTTGCCTGTTCGCGAAGGACCGCCGGTTCACCAGGACCATGCAGTCGTTGCTGCGGGCGAACGACAAGAACGTGTTGAAGGCGGTGTGGTCCTTGCGGAAGACCTTGAAAGCGATGAAATAAGAGAGTGATGCCTTCCAGCCAAGGCTGGGGGGCTGCGTGAGGTGGCCGTCCAACGCACTCCGTACTGTCTCCCCGCACGGACAATGGTTTGCTCATGTTGTTGAAACGCCCCAGGCTGTATTCCAGAGGTGACCCGCGCGTTGCCGCACACTTTGCATGGATATCCGTGACACCCGGCAAGGAGAGACAATAATTCTTGATATTCTCTAGGAAACGCTTGCCATCTTTTCCAGGTTCAGGTTATTGGCTGGAAAAAAAGTATCGGCCATGATATGTACCCCATGCTGCGGAGCAGTGACACGGAGGGAGAGAAGGCGATGAAGAGAATATGGTTTTTCATGGTGATGCTGTTCGGCATGGTTGTGTTGTGGTCGCCGGTGTGTTGGGCCGAGCTTTGGGTGGAGATTCCAGGCTATGTTGTCTTCGAGGGAGACGACGGTGCCGTCAAGAGCAGGAGTTTCTCTTCCTGGCTGACCATGAAGGATGATCCAAAGTACGCATGGAAAAAGGACAGTGTCACCCTGGGGGGATTCTTTTCCTTCAAGGAAGGTACGGAAAACGCGGTGATGCATGTGTTCGACGCCGCCCGCTATGACATGGACGGCCGTAATACCCCAATCACCATCACGTATCGTGACGGGCAGCAGCGTGAAGTGCGGGTGAACAATTCCTTCGTCTACGCCATATCGCGTCTGCATTTCTTCAGGTTCATGGGCGAAGACCCCGTGACGCGGAAGACGGTGCAGTACGAGATTCCTGCGGAGTCCGTGAGGACCATGGTCTTTTACCCACCCGAGAAATAATGGAATCGGCGGATGCCGATGCGGACGCGCAGCCTGTTACTGCAACCGAATCATTGACCCCGGCTCTGGAAGGACCGGGGTTTTTTCATGGCATCCACTGGGGCGGCGGTGTGGAAATAAAAACAACCCGGCCCACAGAGCGGACCGGGTTGCCGTTCATCATTGTAGTGAACCACGGTCACTTGATCTGTAACCTGAGGTTGTAGGCGCTCTCGGCTTGGTCCTGGCTGCCGACGATGATGATGAAATCGCCGTCCGAGCCGGTGCGCCCCAGCCAATGTGTTTCGCCCGCGGCCACGGATATGCCCGTGGGGGAAAAGATCTGGAAGGTGGCGTTGTCAGTGGCCGATGTCAGCCAGACCTCCATCCACTGGTTCAAGGCGACGCCGACCTGGTAACAATGCTGCGCGCCGGCGGGCAGGATCATCTCCACGGAGCCGGAAATGGCGCCTTGCTGGAACTTGATGCGCTTGCAGTCCGCGCCCTCGGTAACAAAGGACCCCTCGGGGGGGGCAGGCTGGGCAATGGGCTCCGGCGTGGGCACTGGAGCGGGCTCCGGCGCGGGCACTGGAGCGGGCTCCGGCGCGGGCACTAGAGTGGGGGCTGGTTCGGGTGCCGCCACGGGAGCGGGCACTGGAGCGGGGGCTGGTTCGGGTGCCGCCACTGGTGCGGGTTCCGGAGCCGGTGCGGGAGCAGGTGTCGCGGGCTGGGCACTGGGGTCGAATTCCGCCGTCGGGCCGTCCAGGGGTTTGAGGAAGCGTGCGTACACGTAACCCGTGGCACCGTCAGGCCGTGAGGCCTTGTACCAGCCGGACTCCACGGCGGTGACCTTGAGCGACTCACCTGCCTTGAGGGTGACCACGATGGCCGACCTGTTGGAAGGGGAGGCGCGCAGATGCACCCCCTGCCTGGTTTCGAAATACTTGGGGGAGTCGAAGACCTGGTCCCACTGGTCGGCCAGCGCGGGGATGGAGAACAGCACAACGAGAAGGAATGCCGCCAGGACAGGGACGAAAAGTCGTTTCATTTTGTGATCTCCTTGCTTCTTGGGCGTGAGGAGCGCCCAGGATGTGGCAGAGAAAGCGGGTCGGGAACCAAGATTGACTGCTCGTCCAGTATACGGTTCCTGCCCCAAAAAGCAACAGCCCGCGAACAGCTTCCGCAACGGGGGTACGGCGCGGGGTGAAAAAGTCGCAGTTCCATGCCGTAAATGTCATCAAATCACAACATTTTCATGCTTTGATCCATTTACGCCTTTTGAATAATCGAGGATCTGGGAGCATGAGCATGACCAAGATGCGGATAACCTTCTATATTTCAAAGGATGTTGTGGAAAGCGCCAAGAACGCTGCCTACTGGACACCGGGCATGACCCTGTCCAGCCTGGCGGAACAGGCCCTAAACCACTACATCACCGCCATGGAAGACCAGCGGGAGGCCCCTTTTCTGCCGCGTGAAAACGATCTGACCAAGGGGCGGCCCGCGAAGTGAGGCACGCCCTTCAGGGGCGGGGGGGCCACGTACTGAAGGGCAGGCGCCCCTGCGCCGCGAGGCCGTGCACCAGTTCCATGCAATCTGCTGCCACGTGATGCGCCTGGGCGGCGTGGAAGTCGTCGGCTGTCATCCGTCCGCTGGTCACGCCGGCGGTGTGCGTCCCGGCCTCGCGCCCCGTGGCGATGTCCAGGGGGTGGTCTCCCACCATCAGCGTCGTACGTTTGCAACCGTCGATGCTCCGCAGAGCGAGCAGCAGGTGCTCGGGGTGAGGCTTGATCCGAGGCACTTGGTCCCGCGCCAACATACAGTCACAGTGCTCCAGGATGTCCGGGAACACACGCAGCACGGCCCGACTGGTGTTGCGGGTGATCACCGCGGTGCGCACGCCCCCGCTCCTGAGCCCAAGAAGCAGCTCCCTGGTGAAGGGAAAGAGAGCGCCTTTCACCGCGGCCTGCATCTCCTCCTCTTCTATGCAGGCATGGGCCTTGGTGGCGAACGCGGCGGCCACGCCCGGTTCGCCCCTCGAGGCAAGGGTGTCCGCCAATTCCTGGATCCACTCCAACATGAAGCCTCGGGGCCTGGCGTCAGGTCCCAGGAACTCCCGCGCCACCGCGGCCACCCGGTTTCGCATGGTCTCGAAGTCCAGGGTCAGGGCCGCAAGTGTGCCGTCGAAGTCAAAGACAAGGGAACGGTAGACGCCGTTGTCGTGCATCACTGCAGGGTGCCTTGCGGCGGGTTTCTGGGTAAGGGCGGAGTGACTTCCACATCCGGATAGAACGCGGCCCAGGCAAACCACATGCTGTCGGAGCTCGGGAAGGGGGTCAGTCGCTCTCCGAAATAGGGGCCGGACACGCCGTATCCCTCCGGGCTCCAGACAGTCTTGCTCTCCCTGTCGCGGAATTCCCCGTCTACCTTGTCCAGGGTCAGGGTGGCGCCCCGTACTTCACGGCGAAACAGCCGTACCACGTCCAGTCCGGGTTCGTGTAAGGCCACCAGGGGGGTCATGCCGGCCCAGAAATTCACGGTGCCCTGTTGCCGCACGTGCTCCAGAAGCACGGCGTAGCCCATGCCGTCCAGGGTGAAGGCCTTGACGCGAGTCTTGGGGTGCAGGCGCTTGTCCCAGTTCACCAGGGGATAGACGATCATGGAGTCGTGGTAATAGCTGTCGGTCACGTTGTAGTTGCCATAGGGGTCACGACCGTAGGTGCGGCGGAAGCCCGTGGCCTGGGACAGCGCCCTGGCCTGGGGAAAGCGCTCCACGGCGCGCTCCCAGGTGGTCCAGAGCAGGGGGAAGGTCTCCAGGGAACTGCCCTTGAGCGGCCCCTCGATGGCCATGCCCAGGATCTGCGGCCAAAGGCTGCCGGTGGCGCGGTCGTAGAGCAGGGTGTTGTTGTTGATCAGGTTGCCGGTGACGCCGAAGCGAGGGGCGAAGCGCCCCACTTGGCCGAAGTAACCGACAAGGGTTCCGGTGAGGGGGCAGTAGGTGATGGAAATACGCTCCCCGTTTGGTGCGGTGTCGTTGATCACCTGATGCCAAACCAAGATGTTGCGGGGGTAGATGCGTACGTCCTGTTTTTCCGGTGTGCTGAAATCGGCCACGAAGACCACGTCCCTGGCGTCTAGGACCAGGGCCGCGTTTTCGAGGGAGATGAACTGGGGGAAGTCCACGGAGGGAATTACGTCACGCTCCAGGCCGGTCTCGTGGATGTTCTCCACCCAGGTGCCCATGCGCCCTTTGTTGATCTCCTCCAGGGAGGGCAGGGTGAAGGTGGGGTCATCGGGGGGCAGGTCGTCCATGGCCCTGGGCGAGGAGGGGGAAAGCAGCAGGACGAGGGCAACTCCCAGGCTGGCGAGCAGGAATAGGAGGAGGCGTGGTAAGTTCATGAGGGAAGTCCTGCCTCTGATTGTATTCTTCAGGTATCCACCTATGCAAGGTGTCCTGTGTCGCGGGGGATTGTCAATCCCATTTTGAGGACGTGCCGGTCAGCTCTTCCGGTCCAGGAGGCGGAGGATACTCTCCGCCGCGCGCAGGGGGGCGCCGGGCTCGCCGAGCAGGGCGCGCAGGCCTTGCAGCCTGGCCTGGATGCCTTCCAGGATCACAGGGGATTCCAGCCAGTCCAGGGCGCGTTCAGCCAAAGGACGTGCCTCGGCCTGCTCCTGCAGGTGCTCCGGGAACACGGCCTCGTCCAGGATCAGGTTGGGCAGGCTGATGTACGGCACGCGGACCACGCGTTTGGCCAGGGCATAAGTCAGCCGCGAGAGTCGGTAGGCCACGATGGTCGGCGTTCCCAGCAGGGCGGTCTCCAGGGTCACCGTGCCCGAGGCTGCCACGGCCAGTCGGCTGGAGCGCATCACAGCGTGGCGGCGCTCCGGCGGTTGCACCTCCAGGGGTATGTCGGCCGGCCAGAGCTGGCGGACCCGCTCCTCGCTCACGCTGTGCGCCCGGGCCAGGCAGAAGCGCAGGGAGGGGCGGCTGGTGAGCATGATCCGCGCGGCCTCGCCAAAGGCCGGAAGCAGCGACTCGATCTCCTTGCGCCGGCTGCCCGGCAGGATGGCGATGCGCCCTGGTTCCCGCCGGATTTCTTGCATCTCCTTCCAGTCGATGGCGTCCAGCAGGGGATTGCCCACGTACTCGGCCTGGACCCTGTAGCTGGCGTAGAAATCCACCTCAAAGGGCAGGATGCAGAGCATGAGGGCCACGTGGCGCTGGATGAACTTGGCGCGCCCCCTACGCCAGGCCCAGAGCTTGGGTGAGATGTAGTAGACCACGGGGACGCCCAGGCTTCGGGCGATGCGGATCACCCGGAAGTTGAAGTCCGGGGCGTCGATGCACACCACCAGGTCCGGGGGGTGCTTGGTCATGTCTCGGCGGATTTCCCGCAGCAGGCCGAAGACCCTGGGCAGGCGTGACAGGACCTCGGTGAAACCCATGACCGAGAGTTCCTCTATACGGGCGGTCTGCTCCATCTGTCCCGCAAAAAGCAGTTGCGGTCCGCCCATGCCGACGATGCGGGCTTGGGGGCGCAGCCGGAGCAGGGCCTTGGCCAGCAACGCGCCGTGCATGTCGCCGGAGGGCTCGGCGGTGTTTATCCAGATGCAGGGGGTGTGGGCGGACATGGGCTTGGATTTCTATGGAGTCGCGGGGACACGCTCCCGAAAGCGTCGGACGTGCCAGCGCGCAAGCACCGCCACCACGAGCAGCGAAAACGCCAGCCTGAACCACAACGTGCCGAAACTGTGCGCTCCGAGCAGGGACATAAGCAGGGTGTCCTCGATGAGCGCGTGGCTCAGTCCCATGAGGGAGAGGGAGGCGAAGAGGTCGTGCCTGCTGATGTTGCCGGAGCGCGCTTCGTGGATGATCAGCCCTCCGCCATAGGCGATGCCCAGAGTCAGCCCCACCACGGTGATGCTCGCGGCGCTGTCGCCGATGCCCATGAATCTGAGCCAGGGGCGCAGCAGCCAGTTGAGCAGGTCGGTGATTCGCAGGTGTTGCAAGACGCGCATTACACCCATGAGCACCAAGACGATGAGGTAGATGACCGCTATGGTACGCAGTTCCCCCAGGGCCCAGCGAAGATACCCCCCCTCGGACTGGCTGGGGGCGAAGAGCATGGTGCTGGGCTCGGCGAACAGATCGAACCCATCAAATATCCAGTGCAGGAGCAGGCCGGCGGTCAGGGCGCCGAGGATGCGCAAGGCAGCCTGCCCCAGCAAACTGACGCCGCAGCGTTGGGCGATGCGCAGCTCCAGAGGGAGGTTGTGGGCGATGAGCAACATCAGGGACAGCACCGTGACCTGGGCCACACTCAGGGCGGGGATGTCCGGCATCACCGCGGCGTAGACCACGATACCGCTGTAAATGTTCAGGCACAGGGCCGTGGCCCAGACCAGCCCCATCTTGGCCGGCAAGCCCACCAATTCCATGATCGGCGCCAGGGGCACGGCCAAGTACTGGATCAGATCGAACTCCTTGAGCACCTTGATGACCACGATGACCGGGATCATCAACTTGAACAGCTCGAAGCAGGTGCGGTTGGCGTCCTTGAACAGGGAGCGAAGGGCTTCGGCCAGTCGGCGGGGCCATTCCTTGCGAGAATTTGGCATAAATGGCGAGAAGGTCCTGAATTAGCGAGAGTAGTGCTCCCGGCAGAAGTTGCTGCACAGGTCCGCGGCATGTTTGACCACGAAGCGGCAATTGCCGACCGGAAACTGCCTGTACAGATGGTATTGCATGGATTGGCACTCCGCGACACAGGCCCCTTGGTCGGCGTGCTCCTGCAGGAGAATGGGCTTGAAGGCGTCGCAGATGTCGCGCTGGTCACCGCAGGAGGCGGAGGCCTCGATCAGGTTTCCTGGTGTGTAGGTCAGGCATTCTCCGGAAAAGGATTTGTAGGTGTGTACCGGCCCCATTGCGGCGCAGGCAGGCAGGATAAGGCTGAAGAACAGCAGCAGGGCAAACAGACGTCCGTTCATCGTCGCCTCCTTGAACACGTCCCGCGCCCGGAACTCTACCAGGCGGATCGCGGGGCAGGGGTGATCGCACGTTGCTTTCGGCCAGTACTACTCTTGTCTCCACGGCATGGCAACTCGGTAGCAGGCTACGGCTGGCATGGGCATTGCGGGTTCAGGGCGCGGGGAACTGGGAGCGCAATCCGACCAGATACGCTTCCGCCGCTTCCGTGAACTCCTCCGGTGCCCAGGGCGCGAAGTCCTTGTCCGTGTTCCTGGTGTAGGGGCCGGGCTTGACCTCGAAGAGCACCGTGTCGGATTCCAGGGCCAGGAAGGTGTGGAAGATGCAAGGTTCGAAATCCACGCCAAAGACCAGGGTATGGGGCGCGGCGATCAGGAATTCCGTCGGGGCGCCCAGGTCGTCGAAGACCACCACGCCGAGCCTGCCCCGCAGTACGAGCACGGATTCCGCCTTTGGAGGGGCGCAATGGCGGTGTGGCCGCACGTAACTGCCGGGCTGCATGGCGTTGAGCATGCGGTGGAGCGGGGCGTCGTGCCCTTTGTGCAGGGGGAGGATGACGCGCCGGCGGGGGCTGGCGTGCGACATGGCCACTGCCCGTTCAAGGAGTTCCGTGCCGATGAGAGTGATGGCGCCGGGGGGCGGCTCCAGGGCCAGGGGAAAAGTGTCGTGGTTCGGCATGGAAGGTCCTGGGGGATGTCTGGTTCGTGTGGCATGGCAAAGGCACATGGTAACAGATCCGTATGGATCACCTTTCTCCGCTCAGCCAATGCATTCCAGGAAGAATGCATTCTCCTCCTGGGTGCCCACGCTCACGCGCAACCAGTCGGGCAGGCCGTTGGGACCCAGGCCCCGGATCAATACACCCCGTTCGAGCAGCCGCTGGAAGAGGTCTGCGGCCGTCATCTGCAGGGGGCGGAACATCAGGAAGTTGGCCTGGCTGGGCAACACCTCGCAATTTCGTGCCCGGAGCCCGGCCAGGAGCTGGGCGCGCCCCTCGCGGATGCAGGTCACGGTGCGGGTGTGATGCTCCCTGTCTTCCAGGGCGGCCAGGCAGGCCTCCTGGGCCAGGAGGTTGACGCTGAAGGGTATCTGAGCGCGCCGGGCCATCTCCGCCAGGTGCGGGGGCAGGGCCGCGAAGCCCAAACGCGCCCCGGCCAAGCCATGGGCCTTGGAAAAGGTCCGAAGCACGGCCAGGTTGGGGAACTCATGGAGCAGGGGCAGGCAGGTGGCGGCATCGGGGGCGTCGCAGAAGTCCACGTAGGCCTCGTCCACCACGAGCAGGACATGCGGGGGCAGGCGACGGGTCAGTTTGAGCATCGCCTCGCGCGGCGTGGCCAAGCCCGAAGGGTTGTCCGGGCTGGTGACAAAGGCCACGACGGTGCGCTCGTCCGCTGCCTGGGCCAAGGCATCGAGGGGCAGGGTGAAGTCCGGGGCGAGCGGCACTTGCCGGAGCTGCGCCCCGCAGATCAGGGCCTGGGTGCGGTAGACGTCGAAGCAGGGATGGAAGCAGAGGACGTTGTCGCCGGGGTTTACGAGGATGCGGATGATCAGGTCGATGCACTCGTCCCCGCCGTTGCCCAGGATCAGGTGGTCGGGTGCGATGCCGAAATGCCGGCCGATGGCCTGGAGACAGCGGGAGTTGTCGGCCTGGGGGTAGCGGTGGGCCCTGGAAGCGGCGAGGGTCATGGCGCGCACGGAGAGCGGCGATGGCCCGAGGGGGCTTTCGTTGCTGCACAAGCGGACGACGCACTCCAGGCCGAAACGCAGGCGCAACGCGGCTTCGTCCAGGGCAAAGGCATAGGGCGCGAGGGACTGGAGACAGGCCCTGGCCTCGGGCCGCCGGGATGGAACGTCTGGATTGGGCTCCACGACTCAGAACAGCACGATTTTTTCCGGAGGGCGGCGCTCCGGTACGGTCTGGTGCTCGATGACACCTTCATTCCATTCCTTGGAAACGTACAGGCCGCAGAAGCAGGCTCCGTACTCGGCCACGTCGGGCTCCCGATAGACGCAGGGGCAGACGATGTCCCGGTCGGCCTGGAATTCGCCGTTGGCCAGCCGGCAGGGGCAGGCCATGTAGCCGTAGCGCTCCTTGTTCACCAGTAGGCTTTCCATCAGGGCCATGGTCATCTCCATGTCCTTGTTGAAGAAGTAGCCCTTGGGCTCCTGGATCTTGCGCAGGTTTTCGTAGAGGGCTTCGGGCGTGAGTTTCTGGCTCATAGTCCCAGGATCTCCCTGATCTCGTCCTGGCGGAAGCCGACAATGACCTTGTCGCCGTCCACCACGATGGTGGGGAAGGAGGTGGAGGGGTTGTGCCGCTTGACCTCGGCGATGATTTCCTTGCGTTCGTCGCCACTCAAGGTGTCCACGAAGATACACTCGTAGGGCACGTTGTTCTCGTCCAGGAATTTTTTGGTGTTCTTGCAGTGGATGCAGGTGGAAAGCGCGAACAGTTTGACATGGGGGGGCATGTTGATCCTCGTGAGGTTGTGGTTTTTTAGGGAGCGAATCGATTTCACTGCATGACGTCACTAGCAGAGAACAAGAGGAAGCGCCATGCCATTATACGACTCCGATGCGGCCGTGGGCGGGGCAATTACTCAAGGGCGCGACGATGTGTCAGGCGTGTCGCGGCTCCTCTTCCTTGATCACCTGGAAAGCTTGGTTGCCCTTGACCGTGCCGCAGATGCCCATGAATTTGCGCACGCCCTCCACTTCGGCCTCCATGAGGTCGTCGGTGTCGGTGTCCAGCAGCAGGATGTCCCCCACTTGCAGGTTCATGAGCTGCCGGCCGGTGATCTTGGTCCTGCCGAAACGCACGAGCATCTCCACCGGGGTTTCCAGCAGGCGTTCCTTGAGCCGCGAGACCCAGGCGTGGTCGATCTCCAGGCGCTCGGTCTGGAAGCTGGCATGCAGCTTGGAGCGGATGGGCTCGATGGTGGCGTAGGGCAAGCAGACCACCAGGGAGCCGATGGCGTTCTCCAGCTCCACCTCGAAGGTGATGACCACCACCACGTCGCTGGGGGGCACGATGGCCGCGAATTGCGGGTTGATCTCCGAGCGCACCAGCTCCAGGTTGACGTCGTGCACCGGTCGCCAGGACTCTTCCATGTTGTCCAGGGCGATCTTGATCACCCGGTCCACGATGGCCTGCTCGATGCGCGTGAACTCACGGCCCTCGATTTTGGGTTGGCTGCCGGAGCCGCCGAAAAAGTTCTCCACCAGGGCAAAGACCAGGCGCGAGTCCACCACCACGATGGCGTTGCCGCGCAACGGCTCCATCTTGAAGATGTTGATGCTGGTGGGCACGGGCAGGGAGCGCATGAAGTCGCCGAACTTGGTCATGTCGATGGAGATGGGGTTGATCTCCACGCGCTTGCGCACCGAGTTGGACAGGGCGTTGGTGCAGAGCCTGGCGAAGCGGTCGTTGACGATTTCCAGGACCGGCATACGGCCGCGGATGATGCGGTCCTGGTTGGCCAGATCAAAGGGCACGATACCCGAGTCGTCCTCGGGTATGTCGGCCTCGCTCTCGACCTCGCCGCCGGAAAGCCCCCGCAACAAGGCGTCAACTTC
The DNA here is from genome assembly GCA_964609625.1 of uncultured Desulfovibrionaceae bacterium. GTDB lineage: Bacteria > Desulfobacterota > Desulfovibrionia > Desulfovibrionales > Desulfovibrionaceae. Next base: position 35,420 of record CAZSRS010000029.1, on the reverse strand, counting down.
GTCCTGGGCCAGGATCTTACTCATGCGTGCTCCTCTGTTCCCTGTTCAGCATCGACTGCTGGAACAAACAATGTTTTCGCCGTAATGACAAGTGGCCTGAGAATGCCAGCTATTCGTCAACAATCCTGATGTGTTTCGTGCGTTGAGGTTTCCATCGGGGCAAGACGCCGCAGATTGAACGAACCGCTGTCCACTCAAGCCAGACCCGCGCGACCTGCTCATTTCGCCCTGATCTCCAGCCGTTTGCCCAGGGCGCTGAACGCCGCTTCCATCTGGTCGAGCCTTGAAGCGTGGCGGATATTCAGCAGCCTATCAACTTGTGGTCCATGCAGCGAAAGCCTGCGTGCCAGTTCCGCCTTACGCACACCGGCAGCGAGCATCTCGTTGTAGAGCGCGACCTTTGCCGCCACGCCGACCGGCAGAAAAACCACCTCTTCCCCTTCGGCCACGCTCTCGGGTATCTCCTGCCGTGCCGCGATCCTGGCCGCGATGGCCTCCTCGATGGCATCGCGCCCCCGCATCAGGGCGTCGTCCCGGTCCTCGCCGAATGTCGTGACTTCCGGCAGTTCCGGGCAGGTCACGAGCAGTGTGCCGTTGTCATCCGGCGTCAATTTCACGCGGTATGCCAGCATTGGCTCCTCTTCAATTCCTGGGCGTTCATACGCACAACATAAATGTTGCATTTCCGCCGGTCAACCCCGTATCTGCAATCAGCGCCAGGGGCGGTCAAGTCTGCCCCGCCCCTGGGTGCAAATAATTGAAAGCAAAATGTGGGCCAACTTTCTAGGCAATGGTCACGTTCTCGTCCAGGTACACGTCCTGGATGGCGTGCAGCAGTTGGGCGCCGTCGCGGATGGATTTTTGGAAGGCCTTGCGCCCCGAGATCATGCCCATACCGCCGGCGCGCTTGTTGATCACGGCGGTGCGTACGGCCTGGGCGAGGTCGTTCTGCCCGGAACCGCCGCCGGAGTTGATCAGTCCGGCCCGGCCGTTGAAGCAATTGAGTACCTGGTAGCGCGTGAGGTCGATGGGGTGCTCGCTGCAAAGGTCGTCGTACATGCCGGGGTGGGTCTTGCCGAAACCGATGGCCGTGAAGCCGCCGTTGTTCTGGGCCTGCTTCTGCTTGATGATGTCGGCCTGCAGGGTGGCGGAGAGGTAATTGGCCTGGCCCGTGAGATCCGCACTGACGTGGTGGTCCACGCCGTCCTTCTTGAAGGCCGCGTGGCGCAGGTAGGCCCAGAGGATGGTCACCAGCCCCAGTTCGTGGGCAAAGCTGAAGGCCTCGCCGATTTCCTGGATCTGGCGGTTGCTCTGCTCCGAGCCGAAATAGATGGTGGCGCCCACGGCCACGCAGCCCATGTCAAAGGCCTGCTGCACCGAGGCGAACAGGATCTGGTCGTACTTGTTGGGGTAGGTCAGCAGCTCGTTGTGGTTCAGCTTGAGGATGAAGGGCACGCGGTGGGCGTATCTGCGGGCAACCGAGCCCAGAGCGCCCAGGGTGCAGGCCACGGCGTTGCACCCCCCCTCCAGGGCCAAGCGCAGGATGTTCTCCGGGTCGAAGTACAGGGGGTTGGGCGCGAAGGAAGCCCCGGCCGTGTGCTCCACGCCCTGGTCCACGGGCAGGATGGAAACGTAGCCCGTGCGGGCCAGACGCCCGGTATTGAAGATGGTCTGCAGGTTGCGCAGCACCGGCACGGGGCGGTCGGACGTCAGGTGCACGCGCTCGATGAAGTCTGGTCCCGGCAGATGCAAATGGGACGCTGGAATGGTTTTGCAGGAATGTTGCAACAACGACTCGGCCTCGTTGCCAAGGAGAGCGGCTATGTCTGTCATGGCGCAGGTCCTTTGTTAAACATTTCACAATAAAGCCTGTCCGGAGTGGAAACAAGCTTACCATAGCACGATCAGCAGGCGATGCAAACCTGCGTGCCAGCAAAAGCGCGCGGGAAAGAGCAACAACTGTGGGCAGTCGGCATTTATACAGACTCGACAACTCCCTGCCAATGCCCTACAGTCTACAGAATCCCCAACAGCATCCTGCGTCAACGGAAACATGGACATGAACGACGACAACGATTTCCTCTCCTGGCTCGACCTGGCCCAGCGACTCCAGGCCATCGGCCAGACCGGGCTGCAACTCACCACAGGGCACTACGACCGCATCAACTACGGCCAAATCATGGGACTGGCCGCGGAGATCGTGGCCCGACACACCGAGCTGGAAAAGGCCGAGATGCTCCGGCCCTTCCTGGCTCAACCCGGCTACGCCACCGTCAAGGTGGACGTGCGCGGGGCCGTTGTCCACGAGGGGCGGCTGCTTCTGGTGCAAGAGCGCATGGACATGCGTTGGACATTGCCTGGTGGATGGGCCGACGTGGGCGAGACCCCCTCGGAAATGGTGGCCAGGGAGGTACTGGAAGAGAGCGGCATCGTGGCGCGCCCCAGCAGAATCGTGGGTGTGTACGACGCCAACCGCAGGGGGCGCCCCATGGAGTTTTTCCACGCCTACAAGATCGTTTTCCTCTGCGATTACCTTTCGGGAGCGCCGCGCTCCAGCGACGAGACCGCGGCCGCTGCATTTTTCGATTTCGGTGAACTGCCGGAGCTGTCCCCACCACGGACGGAGCAGCGCCACATCGACGACCTGCGCGCCGCGCTGGCCGACCCCTGCGCGCGGCCGTGTTTTGATTGAGCGGGGCAACGGACTGATGTGGAAACAATGTTCCAGGCCGAGACCATGACAACTCCCGCCGATTTCCCTGGTTTTTCAAAAAAGCTGTATCTGCCCCTGCGCTGGCTGCTGCTCCTGCCCATTGCCTTGCTGGTACTGGGCTCCACCGCTCTGGTGGCCTGGTTCTCCCTGCACAACAGCCGTATCGCGGTGAACGACGTGGCCCATCAGCTGCGTACCGAGGTCCTGTCCCGCGTGGAGCACCAGCTGGCCGAGTATCTGCATCCTCCAAGAAGAGTCAACGAGATCAACGAGCTGTCCCTACAGGCCGGTCTGTTGGACCTGGATGCTCCGCGCAATTTCCAGCGCTATTTCCACGCCATGCTCAAGGGCTTCCCCACCATAGCCTACAGTTTTTTCGGCACCACATCCGGAGAATTCTACGGAGCGCGACGCATGCCCGACGGTTCCATCGAATTGGTGCGCGCGGGTGTATCCACGGAGGGCGATTCGCACTATTTCACCGTATCCCCCCTTGGTGACGCCCTCGAGCGCACCTCTGTGTTCAAGAACTACGATCCCAGGACCCGCCCCTGGTACCAGGCGGGCGTGGAGGCCGGCAAGGCTGTCTGGTCTCCGGTGTACCGCCATTTCGTGATCAAGGACTTGGCCGTGACCGCGACTTTGCCCCATTATAATGAAGCGGGCGAACTCCAGGGCGTGTTCGGTGTGGACTACGTGCTCACCCAGATCCATGACTTCCTGCGGGACATGAAGGTCGGCACCCGTGGGGAGGTCTTCCTCATGGAGCGCAATGGCGATCTCCTGGCCGCCTCCAGCATTTTGCCGGACACCCTCTCGGCGGTCCTGCTGCGCGAGGAGCAGGGTGCCTTCGTGCGCATCAAGGCCAGGGACACGGGACTGCCCAGGGTGGCGGCCGCGGCCCGGGTCATGGAGGCCCTGCCCGGCGGGCTCGCGGGATTGCAGGGAGAGCGATTGCTGCGCTTCGAGATCGACGGCGTCCCCCAATTTCTGCAAGTCGCCTCCTACCACGACGACATGGGGCTGGATTGGCTGCTGGCAGTGGCAGTGCCCGAAGCAGATTTCATGGGGCGCATCGAGGCCAACACACGGCGCACGTTGCTGAGCATCGGCATTTCCATGCTCCTGGCCCTGGGTCTGGGCGTGTCCATGGCCCATCGTATCGCCGCCCCCCTGGAGTCATTGAGTCGTAACGCCGACGCCTTGGCGCGTGGAGAGCGGTTGGAGTCCGCCGGGGCCACGCACATCCACGAAGTGAACCGGCTCGAAGGGTCCTTCCGCTCCATGGCCGCCGAACTGCAAGACTCCCTGCGCAAGCTGCGGGAGCGCAACGAAATCATCGCCGAGCAGAAACGCACCCTGGAACAACGCGTGGAGAATCGCACCAGGGAATTGCAGGGCATGCATCATCAACTCAGGGCCATGTTCGACGCCATCCCCGGCCATGTGCACGTCATCGACAGCGAGTATCGACTCATGGACATCAGTGACAGGCTCCTGGCCGCCATCGGTAAAAGCCGCGAGGAGGTCATCGGCAGGCCGTGCCACGAGGTGCTCTACAACATGGATTACCGCTGCCCCGAATGTCTGGTGGGGCAGGAGACGGGGCGTTCGGGCGTCAGCATTCGGCCCGCCTCCCGCGTGGAAGAGGAACTGTTCGGCGGTCCGCACATGAACTACTTCGCCCCGGTGCTTGACGACAGGGGATCGGTCTGGGGCTACATCCAATGCCTCATGGACGTGAGTGAACTCAGGGCCGTGGAAGCGGAATTGCGCAGAGCCAAGGAGGCGGCAGAAGAAGCCAACCAGGCCAAGAGCGAATTCCTGGCCAAGATGAGCCACGAGATCCGTACACCCATGAACTCCGTCATTGGGCTGACGGCCCTGACCTTGCAGACCAGACTGACGCCGGAGCAGCGCGACCACCTCAAGACCGTGGAGGAGGCCGGTCGCAGCCTGTTGGCCATCATCGAGGACATCCTGGATTTCGCCAAGGTCGAGGCCCGTGCCCTGGATATTCGGCAGGAGCACTTCTCCCTGCCCAAGGCGGTTTCCGGGGTGACGCGGATCCTTCGTGTGCAGGCCTGGAACAAGGGACTGCGCTTCAAGTTGCGTATCGACAGAGAATGCCCCAGGTACGTTATCGGAGACCAGGGGCGGTTGCGGCAGATTCTGATGAACCTGGTGGGTAACGCCGTGAAGTTCACCACCGACGGCGAGGTGGGTGTCACCGTACAGTCCGTGCCGGAACAGCTGGACTCCCAGGGCCGACACTTCATGCTCTTCACCGTGTACGACACCGGGCCGGGCATCCCGGAAGACAAGCGGGAGGTGATCTTCGAACCTTTCCGGCAGAGCGATGCGAGCATTTCCAGACGCTACGGCGGCACAGGCCTGGGACTGGCCATCACCAGGCAGCTCATCGAACTCATGGGCGGCGAAATCTGGCTGGAAAGCGAAGAGGGGCGAGGTTCGGCCTTCCATTTCCGGATCCCCTTCGCCCCCGGCGATCGCAACCTGCTGGAACAGGCCGAGGGTGCCGGCGAATCCCTGGACGAACTCCGTCGGCGCTACGAACCCCTGCGGGTGCTGCTGGCCGAGGACAACCCCATGAACGTCAAGCTGGCCAAGGCCTTGCTGCATCGCCTGGGGCACAGTGTGGCCGTTGCCTCCGACGGACAGGGAGCCCTGGACATGCTGGCCAGGGAGCCCTTCGACGTGGTGCTCATGGACGTGGAAATGCCCGTCATGGACGGCATCACCACGACGCGGCACATCCGCTCCGGCGCTGCCGGCGAGGATAACAGAGGAATCCCGGTCATTGCCATGACCGCCCACGCCCTGTCGTCCTTTCGCCAGAAGTGTATGGAAGCCGGCATGAACCATTTCGTGACCAAGCCCATCGACTTCGCCGAGGTGGCCGCTCTGCTGGGCAGCGTGGGGCAGGATCGCGGAGACCTCGAGCTGGACAAGGCGGAAGAGTTGCGGGAGATGCTGGACCTGCGCGCGGCCATGGAAAAGATCGGCCACGATAAGGAGCTTTATCAGGAGCTGTGGCAGGTTTTCTTGCAGCAGATGCCGGAGATCGTGGAGCGGATCGATGCGCAGCTCGACCAGGGCGGAGGCAGCCCGGAGGAGGTGTTCCAGCTCGGACACTTCATCAAGAACACCTGCGGCGTGCTGGGCGCGGTGAATTGCTGGAATCTGGCCTTGCAAGTGGAGCAGGCCGGCAGGGACAGGGAGCTTAACCGTGCCCCGGAACTCCTCGACGCACTGCGGATCGAGCTGGAAAGAGTCGCTGCCTTGGATCTCGAGGAAATGCTGGGCAATGCCGCGTAGACCCGCCCGAGGCCTTAGGTCTCGGTCCCTTCTCCCTCCTCAGGCCAGGGCCGAGAGGTCGTAGTCCTCTGTTTCCACGATCTCCGCCTCCACCAGGACGCCGGGGCGGACGCCGGGGCCGCTGACGTAGGTCGCGCCGTCGGCCTCGGGTGCCTGGAACCAGACCCGCCCCAGGTGCAAGCCCGGCCACTCCTCGTGGGGGGCGTCCACAAGCACTTCCAGGCGCTCCCCGATGCGCTCCTCCAGCAGCTCCCGGCTGATCTCGCGTTGCAGCTCCATGATCGCCTCGCGGCGCTCCTGTTTGACGCGTTCCTCCACCTGATCCGGCATGATCGCCGCGGCGGTGCCCTCCTCGGCGTAAAAGGGGAACACGCCCACATGTTGCAAGTGCTGCGTGGCCACGAAATCGTAAAGGGTCTGGAACTGGCCGTCGGTCTCGCCTGGAAAGCCCACGATGAGCGAGGTACGCAGGGCTGCTTGGGGAAAGACCTTGCGCACGCGGGCCACGATCTCCTCAGCCGGAGCCTGGGCCGGGCGGTGCATACGGCGAAGTACTTCCGGATGCACGTGCTGCAAGGGGATGTCGAAATATGGCACGAAGGGGGGGCCTGCAGCCTTGAGAAATGTCAGCAGTTCGTCGGTGATTCCGGCTGGGTAGAGATACAACAGACGCAGCCAGTGCAGTCCGGGCAAGGGGAGCAGCCGCTCCAGCAGCCGGATCAGGCCCGAGGCATCGCCCCTATCCGTGCCGTGGGCAGCCACGTCCTGAGCCACCAGGATCAGTTCTTTGGCGCCGCGCTCCAGGAGTTGCCTGGCTTCGCGCTCGATGACCGCGTCGTCCTCCGAGCGTAGCCGTCCCCGCAATTTGGGGATGATGCAGTAGCGGCAGGCGTGGTCGCAGCCTTCGCCGATCTTCAGGTAGCCGTAGCTTTGTGGGGTACTCGGCACCCGTCCTGCAACCTCGTCTTCCGCCGCCAGGGCCTGCACGAAGGGGGCGACCTCGCCTGGTTGTAGCCAGAGATCCACCTCCGGAAGCTCCCGTTGCAATTCCTCGCCATAGCGGGCCGGCAGACAGCCCGCCACCACGAAGAGCGGCCGGCGTACGGCGTGGCGTAGATCCTGGGCCAGCTCGAGGATGGCTGTCACGGACTCTTCCACGGCCGGGCCGATGAAGGCGCAGGTGTTCACCAGGACCACCCGCGCATCTTCGGGGGTGTCCACCAGTTCCACCCCGCCGGGGAGCGCACCCAGCAGGCGCTCGGTGTCCACGCGGTTCTTGGGGCAGCCCAGGCTCAGGGCATGTATTCGTGTGCGTTTCATGCCGGCCTTGTACCTTTTCCCTGGCTGCGGCGCCAGTGCCGCGAGCCGTGTTCGGGGCCATTGTATCGGAAAAAAATCTTGACAAAATTTTTCAAATAGGAAAAAATAGGTTCACCTCGTTCGATATTTCAGCAAGGCATTTCAGGAACCATGTCCGAAAAACTCGAACTCGACGCCCAGGATCGGCGACTGGCCGCAATTTACAGTGAGGACGGCCTTGTCTCCGTGGCCCAGGCAGCCCAGCGCCTGGGCATCACGGCACCCACGGTGCGCGGCCGGCTGCGCGGTCTGCTCTCCAAGGGTGCCCTGCGTGTGGCTGGATTGGTGGATCCCTTCAGAGTCCGCGGCTTGACTCTGGCCATGGTCTGCCTGACCCTGCAGAGCCACGAGGAACTCGACACCAAGCTGGAAGAAATCTCCGGTCTGGAAAACGTCACCTGGGCCGCCGTAGTCACGGGGCGCTACGACATCGTGGTGGAGGTGGCACTGTCCGACGAGGTCGCCGACCTCTATCGTTTCCTGCACGAAGACCTCTCCAAGGTCGGAGGCGTGAGTTCCAGCGAATCGTTCATAGTCATGAAGGCAAGGCGTAAGTGGACGCTCCTGCCCAGGGGTGTGCGCAAACGCTTCCTTTCACCGTAGCATATCTTCAGCACAGCGGAGGCAGTCATGCGCATTGGTACCCCCACAGAGATCAAGAACAGCGAATACCGCGTGGGCCTTGTGCCCTCGGGCGTGGCCACCCTGGTCAAGAGCGGACACTCGGTGCTTATCCAGAAGGGCGCCGGGCTCGGCAGCGGCGTCCCTGACGAGGCCTATGTCAAGGCCGGTGCTACCATCGTGGACACCGCGGAGGAGATCTGGAAGCAGGCCGAGATGATCATCAAGGTCAAGGAGCCCCTGCCCCAGGAGTATCCCCTGATGCGCAAGGGGCAGATCCTCTTTACCTACTTGCACCTGGCCCCCGCGGCGGAGCTTACCAAGGCTCTGCTCGACCAGGGCGTCATTGGCGTGGCTTACGAGACCATCCAGTTGGCGGACGGCTCCCTGCCCCTGCTCACACCCATGAGTGAAGTGGCCGGTCGCATGGCCACCCAGGTGGGCGCCACCTACCTGGGCAAGTCCCATGGGGGGCGCGGTGTGCTCCTGGGTGGCGTGCCCGGCGTGCGGCGCGGCGTGGTGACCATCATCGGCGGTGGCGTGGTGGGCTCCAACGCGGCGAAGATCGCCGTGGGCCTCGGCGCCGCGGTCTACATTCTGGACATCAACCACAACCGCCTGGCCTACCTGGACGACATCTTCGGCAACGGCATCACCACCGTGATGTCCAATCTGGACAACATCGCCCAGCTGGTCCAGGAGTCGGACCTGGTCATCGGTTCGGTGCTCATCCCCGGTGCCCGCGCGCCCTGGCTGGTGAGCCGCGAGATGATCAAGACCATGCGCCCCGGCTCCGTGGTGGTGGACGTGGCCATCGATCAGGGCGGATGCTTCGAGACCAGCCACCCTACCTCGCATCAGGATCCGGTCTATGTGGTTGACGGTGTGGTGCACTACTGCGTGGCCAACATCCCTGGCGAAGTGGCCTGCACATCCACCTATGCTCTGACCAACGTCACGTTGCCTTACGCCCGGGCCATCGCCGACAAGGGCCTGAGCAAGGCCGTGAGCGAGGACCTGGCACTGGCCAAGGGCGTCAACGTCTACGAGGGCAAGGTGACCTGCTCCGCAGTGGGCGAAAGCCTGAACTACCCCTGTCACGATGTGGCGGATTTGCTCTAACAGCTGAAAGAGAAAAGGCATTTTCCGGGGAAGGGACTTGTTGCGACACGTCCCTTCCCCGGCACCCTTCCACAGCATTCCTGAGATGCTTGTTCGTCGCATTGTAGCTGCGTGACGTTCAGGTCGGCATTCTCAATCCTGCTATACAAAGGCCCGGATCCAGGCGCCGATCACCAACGCCGCGGTCATCGCCCCCAGAAGCATGGAGAGTCGGGGCGGAAGGGGGCCGTGCAGCCCCACGCGATGGAGCAGGAAGCCGGCAACGCTCCCAATGGGGATGCCACAGAAAAAGCCGCAGACGTGCGCCACCACATCGGTGCGGGCCTCGCCCGATGCGCCCAGGAATCCCAGCAACGCCAGCCCGGCTCCCAGGGCCAGCAAGGGGCTGCGACGGTCGAACAAGCCGGATTCCCTGCTTCCGCGCTCAGCCAAGTATATTTTCACCGCGCGCAAGGCCGAGAGTACGCCCACTGCCGCGAACACCGCGGTGGAGCCCCCGAGACTGACGTGCGAGGGGCCTTGCAGGCGGCAGCTCAGGTAATTGGCCCCGGCGGCCGCGCCCAAGGTGAGCAGCCAGCCGGCGCCGCTACCCAACTCCCGGCACAGGGGCACCAGGAACAAGGCACCCGAGGCCATGTTGGCCAGAACGTGCCCGGCGTCGGCGTGCAGGGTCAGGGCCGTGACGCTGCGCCACCACTCCTTGTGCACCACCATGTCCAGGCAGTCGGCCAGACCGCGCGCCTTCCAGGAGATGGGGGCGAGGGAGGCGTCGTAGCCGAACAGTTGCCACTGGTTCTGGGCGATGCCGTGGAACAGCCCCACGAGCAGCAGGATGCCGATGGTCAGGGCCGTGTTTTCCCTGAGGGGAGTCTCGATCTCGGGCAGGGGCGGGCGAATGTTCTCTTTCTCGTAGGCGACGATCTCCTGGATGGCCTTCTCGCGGTGCTCGACAGGGGTGAGCATTCGCCACCCGCCAAGAGCTTGTTGCAGCGTGTGGGGTACGTTGCGGGCGGTGAGCACCAGACCCCACTCCCAGGCAAGGCGTTTGGTGATGCGCGGGAGGTGCAATTCCTGAAGCAGCGTGGGGGTGATGTCTTCCCAGTCAGCGGGTTCGAACTCCTCCAGGGGGGCGGACGCATCCGGTCGGCCGCGGCGGAAAGCCCTGCGGATGAACGGACTGGAAGGACGGGGGCGGCTGCCGTCTTCAGGGTCGTGCATGATCGTTATCCTGAGCGGCCTGGAGACCGAGGGCGCGGGTGGAGCGGGGGGCTCAGTCGATGCGATGGACGGTGATCACGCCCCTGCGCATCCATGTGTCGAAGGTGCGCCGCAGCCAGCGTTTGAAAGCGTTGCGTGTGTAAGGGATGAGGAGCAGCAACCCGGCGATGTCCGTGAGGAATCCCGGGGTCAGGAGTACAACGCCAGCCGCAAGGATGATGAAGGCGTCCAGGAGTTCCTCGGCTGGCATGACGCCCTGTTGCAGGCTTTGCCGCACCCTGAGCATGGTGGCCATGCCCTGCATCCTGGCCAACCACGCGCCGGCCACGCCTGTGAGCAGCACCAGGGCGATGGTCGGCATGACGCCGATATGGCTTCCCACCGTGATCAGGAGATACAGCTCCGCAATCGGGATGAGGGTGAACCCCAGGAAGAGTCTTATAAACATGGCAACCTCTGGGCGGCAGGAGGGTTGCTGCGAATGAGAAGCGCCCCGGACCGCGGACCAGGCACGTGGCCGGTGCAGAACCGAGGCGCTTGTCTGACGTCGGATTTCGGTGGATCAGGCCAGGGGCGGCTTGGTCACGGCGCCGGAGCGCAGGCAGCGCGTGCAGACCGAAATTTTCTTGACCTGACCCGAAGGCAGCACCGCGCGCACGCTCTGCAAATTGGGCGAGAACCGTCGCTTGGTCTTGTTGTTCGCGTGGCTGACGTTGTTTCCGACCTGGGGCTTTTTCCCGCAGATTTCACATTCCTGGCTCATGGTATCCTCCTCGGTCACGGCGTCGATGGGGCGCGCGTGGATGTCGATTCTGTTTTGCCGTGCTGTATGTTTAAGGAAATGGGTTGCGCAGGCAAGAAAGCGATAGTACATGGAGTGAGAAAAAGGCGCAAGCGTTTTTCTTGACATCCACGCATCAAGGGGCTATCTGCTAGCGTTTACGGAGTCGGTATGCCAGCGGTATGGATTGAAATCAAGGACATCCCGGCCGAGGGTCGGGAGTTTTCTTTTTCGGACCAGGAAATCTGGACCCAGCCTTGCGAGGAGTTCAGAATTCCCTGCAAGGTGCTCGGGTCCCTGGAAGCGCGGTTCTTTCTGTTGCCCCAGGCTGATGGTGTCCTGATACGCGGGAGGCTCATCGGGGAGGTTGCCCTGCCCTGTGACCGCTGTGCCGAGGATGCCGTGGTCAAGGTGGACGTGAGCTTCGAGGAATTCGAGGCCTTTCCCGAGAGCAGGGAAGTTGTGGCCGAGAAGGAGCGTCGTGCGCGCAAGGGGCTGCCCGTGCTTCAGGAGGACGAGGAGGCGGGTGCCGAGCCTTCGCCCCTCATTCGTGAAGGCAAGGCCGGTTTTGCGCTTGACGTCGGGTCCATGTTGTGGGAGCAGTTTCTGCTTGCGTTGCCGATGAAACCGCTGTGTGACAGCAGTTGCAAGGGCCTGTGCAACACCTGCGGCAGCAACCTGAACAAGGAAGCCTGCCGCTGCGAAAAGGGGCAGGGCGATCCCAGACTGGCGGTACTGCGGTCGCTGAAAATTTCATGATTTTTTACCCGCCCCGACCTTATGCGGGTCGTGGCGGATTCCGGTGACAACATCCAGAGAAGCAAGGACGGACAATCATGGCACTCCCAAAGAAAAGAACCTCCAAGTCCCGCAAGGGCATGCGCCGGTCGCATCACGCGGTAGACGTTCCCAACGTGGTCTACTGTGAATGCGGCGAGCCTTCGCTGCCGCACAGGATTTGTCCCAGTTGCGGCACCTACAAGGGCCGGCAGTACCTGCGCAGGGAAGATGGATAGGAAGAAGCCCATCATCGCAGTGGACGCCATGGGGGGGGATTTCGGTCCCTCGGTGGTGGTTCCCGGCGCGGTGGAAGCGGCCCGCCGTTTTCCCAGCAGCATAATCCTGGTGGGGGACAAGGGCGGCATAGCCACGGAGCTGGCCAAGTGCGATGTCGCGGGCCTGGACGTGCACATCGTGCACACCACCCAGGTGGCCGAGATGCGCGAAAAGCCTTCCGAGGTCTTGCGCCGCAAAAAGGACGCCTCCATCATGGTGGCCTGCCAGTTGGTGAAGGACGGCGAGGCCCAGGGCGTGGTCAGTGCCGGAAACTCCGGAGCCACCGTGGCCTGCGGCATGTTCTCCATCGGGCGCATCCCGGGGGTCGAGCGTCCTGCCCTGGCCGGCATCCTGCTCACCGAAAAGGAGCCCATGGTGCTCATCGACGTGGGCGCCAACGTGGACTGCAAACCCTATCATCTTTTCCAATTCGGCCTCATGGCCGATGTCTTGTGCAAGGACGTCCTGGGCAAGGAAAGGCCCAGGGTCGGATTGCTCTCCATCGGTGAGGAAGAGGGCAAGGGCAATGTGCAGGTCAAGGGCGCTTTCGAACTCTTCAAGCTCGCCTCTCTCAACTTCGTCGGCAACGTCGAGGGTCGGGATATTTTCTCGGGCAACGTGGACGTCGCGGTCTGCGACGGCTTTGTGGGCAACGTGGCCCTGAAGCTTTCCGAAGGCCTGGGGGCGTCCCTGGCTCGCATGCTCAAGGCCGAGCTGACCAGTTCCGTGTCTTCTCGGATCATCACCAAGCTCATGGGGAGCTCGCTCAGGCGGTTCGAGAAGTTCGTGGACTATGCCGAATACGGCGGTGCCCCCTTGCTCGGACTTCAGGGCATCGTCATCGTCAGCCACGGCTCTTCCAATGTCATGGCCGTGACCAACGCCGTGGGCATGGCGGTGAAGTTCGTGCAGACCGGAGCCAGCGAGCATCTTGTCGAGGAACTGTCCGCCAACGACGAACTCACCCGTTTCGGCAAGGCCATCAAGTATTGAGCGTCTCCATCCTCCTTCGCGCTTGCCACCGCACGGCGCACAAGCACACAGATCAGAGATAATGAACACACAAGCTGTCATCCGCGGACTGGGATTTCATGTGCCTGAGCGCATCCTGACCAACCAGGAACTGGAGCGTATTGTCGAGACGTCGGACGAGTGGATCACCACCCGCTCGGGCATCAAGGAGCGCAGGCTGGCCGCACCTGGCGAGACCTGTTCGGACCTGGCCCTGGCCGCCGGCCGCAAGGCTCTGGCCGACGCTTCCATGGAACCGGACGAACTCACGCATATCTTCGTGCCTACCCTGACTCCGGACTTGGTCTGCCCGAGTGCCGCCTGTCTGCTCGCGGAACGTCTGGGACTCAAGGGACGCATGGCTCTCGACCTCAACGCGGCCTGTTCGGGGTTTGTCTACTCCCTGCAACTCGCCAGGGGGCAGGTGGCGTTGGATCCCAACGCCAGGATCCTGATCACGGCCACGGACGTGCTCTCCTCGCGCACCAATTTTCAGGATCGCACCACCTGCGTGCTGTTTGGCGACGGTTCCGGGGCCGCGGTGATCACGGCGGACGACGGCTCCCCAGCCCTGGCCAGGATCGTCGATGTCCGCGTGGCCTCGGACGGCGCGTGCGCCGACCTGCTCACCATTCGCGGGGGCGGGTCCAAGTTCAGCTACAAACTGGGCCAGACCGTGGGCGAGGAATACTTCATCCAGATGAACGGGCGTGAAGTATACAAGCACGCGGTGCGCGACATGGAAGCCATCAGCAAGGAGGTTCTGGAGCGCAACAACCTCAGCGGCGAGGATATCGACCTGTTTTTGCCGCACCAGGCCAACCTGCGAATCATCGAGGCCCTGGCCAAGAAGCTCAATGCGCCCATGGACAAGGTCTTCGTGAACCTGGACCGTTACGGCAACACCTCGGCGGCCTCGGTGCCCATCGCCCTGGCCGAGGCCAGGGAAATGGGGCGCATCAGACCCGGCTACAGGGTGCTGGTGTCCACCTTTGGCGCGGGGTTTACCTGGGGTTCGGCCCTGTTGGAGTTCTAGGGCGGACCCGGAGATCGTCTCGAAGATGGAATTGAAGATATCGCGGGGAATGCCGTTTCGGACCAATTTCATGGAAAATCGGAACCATGCGCGGACAGGGCCCAAAATCGCCGCGCGTTGCAGTCCCGGGGCAATTGATGTAGGAAGAGCCTTTCCCTTCGCACAACCATGACATCGAGCATCGACCATGAGTGAATTGATCTCCACTGCGCTGGTCACGGGCGGTTCCCGCGGCATCGGCAAGGCAGTGGCCCTGGAACTGGCCGCGACCGGCCATCAAGTCTTCCTGACCTACGTGAGTAAACCAGAGCAGGCCCAGGCTGTGGTCCGCGAGATCGAGAGCACGGGCGGCACGGCCCGCGCCTTCTGTCTTGACGTGGGCGATCCCAAGGCCGTGGCCGCGTTCTTCGCCGCGGAGATCAAGGACAAGGTGCTCCTGGACGTACTGGTCAACAACGCCGGCATCACCCGAGACGGCTTGATCCTGCGCATGAAGGACGAGGACTTCGCCGCTGTCCTGGACGTCAACCTCAAGGGCGCCTTCGCTTGTCTGCGCGAGGCTGCCAAGATCATGACCCGCCAGCGCAGGGGGCGCATCGTGAACATCGCCTCTGTGGTGGGGCAGATGGGCAATGCGGGCCAAGCCAACTACGTGGCGGCCAAGGCAGGTCTCATCGGCCTGACAAAAAGCGCGGCACGTGAACTGGCTCCGCGCAACGTCACGGTCAACGCCGTGGCGCCCGGTTTTATCGAAACCGACATGACCGCGGTTTTGGCGGACCAAGCCAAGGAATCTTTTCTGGAACTCATACCGCTCAAACGGCCGGGCACTCCCCAGGATGTGGCAAAGGCAGTGGCGTTCCTCGTTTCGGACGGCGCCACCTACATCACGGGGCAGGTCCTGGGCGTCAACGGCGGCATGTACATGTGACAAGGGGCTTTGATCCGAGCAGTGTTTGCCAATGGCCACACTGCTTGTTCCGCATACCATCCTTCGTGCAACAACATTAACAAACGCTGTGGAGGGCTGACATGTCCGTAGCCGAAAAGGTGCAAAAAATCATCGTCGACCAATTGGGGGTTTCCGCCGAGGAGGTTAAACCGGACGCCTCTTTTGTCGAGGACCTTGGCGCTGACTCCCTGGACTTGACCGAACTGATCATGGCCATGGAAGAGGAGTTCGGCATCGAGATCGATGACGACGACGCCCAGAAGATCATCAAGGTCAAGGACGCTGTCGAGTATATCGAAAGCAAGCAATAGTCTGCGCTTTCCGGTGCGGCATTTTGCCCGCGCCCATGCCCCTTGGGGGGTGGCTTCAACGGCGTGGGGCCTTGATCCATCGATTTATTTGCATGCCCTGGCGTGTCGCCACGCCAGGGCTCAATGGTCCGGTTGGTTTTGCCGAAGCGGCCTGTACTATGAATATTTGCACGAGTGGGGCAGGGATGAAGAAAAGGGTTGTGGTAACCGGCCTGGAGGCCGTGACTCCCATCGGCAACAGTCTCGAAGAAAGCTGGAAGAACCTCGTCGCCGGTAAGTCCGGCATAAAGGCGTTGACACGCTTCGACTGCTCGAATTTTGGGACCAGGATAGCGGGCGAGGTCAGGGATTTCGACGTCAGCGAAATCCTGCCGCCCAAGCTGGCCAAGCGGATGGAGGCCTTCTGCTCCTGGGCCATGATCTGCGCGGAGAAAGCGCTCAAGACCGCGGCCTACGAGATTCCCAAGGACAGGCAGCATCGCATCGGTTGCATCCTGGGCTGCGGCCTGGGTGGCCTGCAGACCATCGAGGACTCCGTGCAGAAGCTGGTCCTCCAGGGCCCCAAGCGCATTTCGCCCTTCACCATCCCCACACTCATTTCCAACATGGCGCCGGGAATGGTCTCCATCTTCACCAAATGCAAGGGGCCGAACCTGATCACCACCTCGGCCTGCGCCTCGGGAACCCACGCCATTGGTACGGCTTTTTCCGAAATCCAGCTCGGCCGCGCGGACCTCATGCTCACCGGCGGCGTTGAGTCCGTGCTCACGCCTTTGGCTGTGTCTGCCTTCAACGCGCTCAAGGCCCTCTCGGTACGCAACGACGAGCCGGAGCGCGCATCGCGCCCCTTTGACAGGGACCGTGACGGCTTTGTCATGGGAGAGGGCTGCGGCATCCTGCTACTGGAATCCCTGGAGCACGCCCAGGCGCGGGGAGCGAAGATCTACGCCGAGATCGTGGGCTTCGGCTCCTCGGCCGACGCCTATCACATGACCGCTCCTCCGGATGACGGCGAAGGTATGGTCCTGGCCATGCAGGCGGCCATGGACGAGGCGGGTGTCCCGCCCGAGGCCGTGGATTCCATCAACGCCCACGCCACCTCCACGCCCCTCAACGACATCTGCGAGACCAGGGCCATCAAGACGGTCTTCAAGGAGCACGCCCACAAGCTGCTGATCACGGCCAACAAGTCCATGATCGGTCACCTCCTGGGCGCGGCCGGTGGTGTGGAGGGCGTGTTCAGTGTCATGACCCTGAGCGAGGGCGTGGTTCCGGGCACCATCAACCTCGAGAACCCCGACGAAGGCTGCGACCTGAATTACATGGCCGACGGCAGCCTGAAAAAGGAAGTTGGCTACGTGCTCAGCAACTCTTTCGGGTTCGGAGGCACCAACGCCTGCATCCTGTTCAAGCGCTGGGAAGGATAGTTTTCTGACTGCCCCACGAGCCGGGGCACGCATGCAATGAATCCGGAGCAGGGGCCCCTCCCCGTCAGGCTTCGCGACAAAACACAAGAGTTCGATCATGCAGGAACTGCTTCTCCAAGATCCCGCCGTGGGCAGAGCCATCTGCTTTGAAATCGACCGCCAGGTCAGCAAGCTGGAACTCATCGCCTCCGAGAACTTCGCCTCTCCCGCGGTGCGCGAGGCCACGGGCAGCGTGCTCACCCATAAGTACGCCGAGGGCTACCCCGGCAAGCGCTATTACGGGGGGTGCGAATACGTGGACATGGCCGAGGACTTGGCCAGAGAGCGCGCCTGCCAGCTCTTCGGCGCCGAGTACGCCAACGTCCAGCCGCACTCCGGTTCCCAGGCCAACATGGCCGTGTACTTCGGCGCACTGCAGCCCGGTGACACCATCCTGGGCATGGACCTCTCACACGGGGGGCATTTGACCCACGGCAGCCCCGTAAACTTTTCGGGCCGGCTGTACAAGGTGGTGTTCTACGGCGTGAAAAGGGAAACCGGCACCATCGACTACGACCAAGTCCAGCGCCTTGCCCAGGAGCACAGACCCAAGGTGATCGTGGCCGGTGCCAGCGCCTATCCCAGGATCATCGACTTCGCGCGCTTCCGGGCCATCGCCGACAGCGTGGACGCCAAGCTCATGGTGGACATGGCCCATATCGCCGGTCCCATCGCCGTGGGCCTGCATCCCTCGCCCATCCCCCATGCGCATTTCACCACCACCACCACGCACAAGACCCTGCGCGGCCCACGCGGCGGCATGATTCTCAGCTCCGATGAGTTTGGCAAGCTCCTGAACTCGCAGATTTTTCCCGGCATCCAGGGCGGCCCGCTGATGCACGTCATCGCGGCCAAGGCCGTGGCCTTTGGCGAGGCCCTCAGGCCCCAGTTCAAGGGCTACCAGCAGCAGGTCCTGAACAACGCGGCAACACTGGCCAAGGCGCTTATGGATGCGGGGTACGACCTGGTCTCCGGCGGCACCGACAACCACCTCATGCTCCTGGACCTGACCCGCAAGGACATTACGGGCAAGGACGCGGAGATCGCCCTGGACAAGGCCGGCATCACCGTGAACAAGAACACGGTGCCCTTCGAGACCCGCTCGCCCTTCGTGACCTCGGGAATCAGGCTGGGACCCCCGGCATTGACCACCCGTGGCATGAAGGAGCCGGAAATGCTCACCATAGCCGGTTGGATCGTCCAGGCCCTGGAAAGCATGGACAACGAGTCCAGGCTCGAGGCCCTGCGCAAGGAAATCGAGATCTTTGCCCGGCAGTTCCCCCTGTTCACCTGGTAGCCGCCCCATGCGGGGGCACCGCAACCCGAGGCAGAGCATGCGGCAGCGTATTTCCTGGGCCGAGTACTTCATGGGCATAGCCTTTTTCGTGGCCGAGCGCTCCACCTGCCTGCGGCGCAGGGTGGGCGCCGTGGCGGTGAAGGACAGGCGTATCCTGGCCACGGGGTACAACGGTGCTCCCAGCAACATGGCCCACTGCGAAGAGGTGGGCTGCCTGCGCGAGCAGCTGAAAATCCCCTCGGGGCAGCGACACGAAATCTGCCGGGGGCTGCACGCGGAGCAGAACGTGATCATCCAGGCGGCGCTGCACGGCGTGAGCATCCAGGACGCCGTCCTGTTTTGCACCACCCAGCCCTGCCTGATCTGCAGCAAGATGCTCATCAACACCGGTATCCGCGAGATATACTTCGCCGAGTCCTATCCCGACGAACTGGCCGAGGCCATGCTGCGCGAAGCCGGCGTGCATTTCGAGGCCGTGAATGTCCGTGAAATCCACATCCCAGGCTGATGCCGCCGCATCCGAGGTCCTGGACGCCGAGGCTGTGATGCGCGAGGCCGTGCGTCTGGCCGGCCAAGCCCGTTTCCAAACCGCTCCAAACCCCTGTGTGGGAGCGGTGATCACCCTGGACGGCCGTATCGTGGCCCGGGGCTGGCACCAGGCCTGCGGCCGCCCCCATGCCGAGGTGGAGGCCATTGCCGACGCCCGGCGGCAAGGGATCGACCTCGGGCGCTGCACCCTCTGGGTCACCCTGGAGCCATGCAACCATCACGGCAGAACGCCCCCCTGCACCGAAGCCATTCTGGAGGCCGGGATTCCGGAGGTGGTGGTGGGTTGCCCGGACCCCAACCCCGACGTGCGGGGCGGTGGCATTACCCGGCTCAGGGAGCTGGGGATCACGGTCCGGGAGAACGTGGGGCTGGAGGCCTGTCGCGATCTGCTGGCGGATTTCGTAGTTTGGAAGACAGAGAAACGCCCCTTTGTGCTGCTCAAGCTGGCCGCCACCTTGGACGGTCGCATCGCCACGCGCACCGGGCACAGCCACTGGGTAAGCGGCGCTGCATCACGCCGCCGGGTGCACGAACTGCGCTCCGTGGTCCAGGCGGTGCTCGTGGGCGGCAACACCTTTCGAGCGGACGATCCCGGTCTGGACTGCCGATTGCAGAGCGCGGAGTCGGAGCGCCAGCCCATGGCAGTGATCTGCGGCACGCGTTTGCCCGATCCTGGGGCACCGTTGCCCCGACTGCTACAACAACGCCCCGCGCAAACGATATTTTGGACCTCGGAAACCATGGCCAACAGCGACATCGCGCAGTGGTTGCGTACCCTGGGCTGCCGGGTCCTGGGACTGCCTCCGGCCGTACAGGGCGGCCTCGATCTCCGCGCCGGCTTGCAGGGCCTTTACGCAGATGATAAGTGCGCCTATCTACTGTGCGAAGGGGGGGGCGCTTTGGGCTTGAGCCTGCTGGAGTCCGGGCTCTGCGACGAGTTGTTGTTGTTCACCGCGCCGAAGATCCTGGGCGATGCCCAGGCCAGGCCGTTGTTTTCCGGCCGCGCCCCCACGACCATGCAGCAGGCGTTGGAACTGCGCGTCATCGACATCGAGCGCTTTGACGAGGATGTTTTACTGCGCCTGCGATATAAGACTGCCGACGATAGGGAATCATGTTCACGGGGCTGATACAAGGCAAGGGCCGCATCCACGCCCTGGAGCGTCGCGGGGCCGAATCCCGGCTTGAGGTGCGGCCGCTGTTCGAGCTGCGCGATGTGGCGCTGGGTGAAAGCATCGCCGTGGACGGCGTCTGTCTTACGGTGGAGTCCTGGAACGCATCCGCCGGGGGGCGTTTCACGGTCTACGCCTCGGCCGAGACCATGTCCCTGACTACCTTGGGCCGGCTGCGCCGCGGTGCGGAGGTCAACCTGGAGCGGGCCTTGGCTCTGGGGGACCGTCTCGGGGGGCACTTGGTCAGCGGCCACGTGGACTGCCTGGCCGTGGTGGAGCGGGTGATTCCGGCAGGAGAATCGACCATCTACCGCCTCTCTTTTCCCAGCCGCTTCGCCCCGCAGATCGTGGCCAAGGGTTCCGTGGCGCTTGACGGTGTGAGCCTCACGGTTAATAATTGCGGTTTGGATTTTCTTGAGGTCAACATCATTCCGGCCACCCAGCGGGAGACCACCATCTCCGCCTGGACACCGGGGCGTCAGGTGAACCTGGAAACCGACATCCTCGGCAAATACGTCGAGCGGATGCTCCTGGCGCGCGAATCCGGGCAGGAGCATGCGGCGGGAGGTTCCGGCCTCAGCGAGGAAATGCTGCGCAGACACGGGTTCTAGGCGCGGCTTCCGCCTGTAACCGACACAGAGGACACTATGCCAATCATATCAGCTGAAGAGGCGATCCAGGACATCAAGGAAGGCAGGATGCTCATTCTGGTGGACGACGAGGACCGCGAGAACGAGGGCGACCTGACCATCGCGGCCGAGAAGATCACTCCGGAGATCATCAACTTCATGGCCACCCACGGCAGGGGGTTGATCTGCCTGGCCATGGCGCCCCACATGGTGGACGCGTTGCAACTGCCCATGATGTCCAGCAACAACAAGTCCAAATTCGGCACTGCCTTCACAGTCTCCATCGAGGCGCGCGAGGGCGTGACCACGGGCATCTCTGCCTATGACCGGGCCACCACCATTCATGCCGCGGTGCGTGACGGCGCGCGGCCCGAGGACTTGGTGACGCCGGGGCACATCTTCCCCCTGCGAGCCAAGCAAGACGGCGTGCTGGTGCGCGCCGGCCAGACCGAGGGCAGCGTGGATCTGGCGCGGCTGGCCGGTCTCAAGCCCGCGGCCGTGATCTGCGAGATCATGCGCGACGACGGCGACATGGCGCGCCTGCCCGATCTGATCGAGTTCGCCAAGGCGCACGATTTACGCATCACCACCATCAAGGACCTGATCCGTTATCGGGTGCAGCATGGCCATCGCTCGGTGAAGCTCATCGGCGAGGCCAGGCTGCCCTCCTGCTATGGTGGGGACTTCAAGGCCCTGGCCTTTGAGAGCGAGGTGGATTCCTGCACGCACCTGGCCCTGATCAAGGGCGAGATCGTACCCGGAGAGCCGGTGCTGGTGCGGGTGCACAGTGAATGCCTCACCGGCGACGTGCTCGGCTCCCTGCGTTGCGACTGCGGCAGCCAGTTGCAGGCCTCCATGCGCATGATCGGGGAACAGGGCAAGGGCGTACTCCTGTATATGCGCCAGGAAGGGCGCGGCATCGGCCTGTCCAACAAGATCAGGGCCTACGGCCTGCAGGACCAGGGCCTGGATACGGTGGAGGCCAACCACAGGCTGGGATTCAAGTCCGACTTGCGCGACTACGGCATCGGCGCCCAGATTCTTCTAGCCCTGGGCGTGCGCAAGATGAAGCTGATGACCAACAATCCTAAGAAGATCGTCGGGTTGGAGGGCTACGGTCTGGAAGTTGTGGACCGTGTGCCCATCGAGATCGCTCCCTGCTCCCAGAATCTCGGTTACCTGCGGACCAAGAAGGACAAGATGGGGCACATGCTGAAAAATACTGAACTGGCGAATACTCCGTAACGAGCGCCGGTTGGAGAACGACATGGACATCAAGATCGTGGAAGGCATGCTCAATGCCGAAGGCCTGCGTTTCGCCCTGATCGCCAGCCGGTTCAACGATTTCATCGTGGACAAGCTCATCGGCGGCGCACTGGACTATTTGATACGTCATGGCGCGAAACGAGAGGATATTGTGCTCGTGCGGGTTCCGGGTGCCTTTGAAATGCCCTTGGTGGCCAAGCGCGCGGCCATGTCCGGCAAGTACGACGGCATCGTCTGTCTCGGGGCGGTGATCCGCGGCTCCACGCCGCATTTCGACTACGTGGCCGCCGAGGTCTCCAAGGGGCTGGCCCATGTCAGTCTGGACCACGTCGTGCCTGTCGGCTTTGGCGTGTTGACCACGGACACCCTTGAGCAGGCCGTGGAGCGTGCCGGCAGCAAGGCGGGGAACAAGGGCGCAGATGCGGCCCACGCCACCCTGGAAACCATTCGCGTCCTGGAGCGGATGGAGGCAGATGAATAAGAATCAAAGCCGGAGGTCTTCGCGTGAAAAGGCCTTTCAGGTGCTCTTCGGAATGCATTACTCGCCTGTCCAGGACGAGGAGGGACTCAGGAGCGCCTTTGCCGCCTGCCCCGACCCCCTGAACGATCCGGGGCCTTGGGGCGAGCGGGCGCGGGTATCAGTGGAGGAGCCCGAGGGCTTCGGGTGGGAGCTTACCCTGGGCGCATGGCGCAGCAGTGGTGAGATCGATGAGCTGGTACGTCGTTTTTCCCAGAATTGGCGCATCGAACGCATCGCCAGAACCGAACTTACAATTCTGCGGATGGCTCTGTATGAGATGTTGCACCGACCCGACATTCCTGTCAAAGTATCCATCAACGAAGCTGTGGAACTGGCAAAGCGTTTTGGAGACGAAAATTCACCTGGTTTTGTGAACGGTATCCTGGACGCGGCCGCAAAGGCGATAGAAGATGGTGAAGTTGGGCTTCATTAGGGAGGGAGCGCAAAGCCCTCCCGATTTTCCAAGGGTCTATGTGCGGCCCGAGGAAAAGACCGGTACGGCGCCGGGCAGGGGAGTGAGCACCACGGTCTATTCCTGGCCCGGGCCCGACGGCGTGCAGCTTTTCGAACTCGCCGTGGACGTGCCGCCAGGCGCGGAGCACGTCAAGGAGTGGGCGCCCCACATGGCCCAGATCATCACCAACATGGGCTGGAACACCTGGTGGATCGATTCCTTTTCCCTGTCCATGACAATGGATCGCTATATCACGGAGGCCCTGCGCATCTGGGGACTCGCCTTCTGGGAAAGTTACAAGGCCGAGGCCATCGTGCTCGTGCAGGTCGGCTTGCAGCGCGAGGCGGTCAATCTTTCCATTTCGGCTTGGCGCGAGAAATTCGCCGAGGTCCGTTTCTCCAGCGCTCACGACTTCGACGCCATGGAGCGGGAGCAGGAACAGATGGACAGACAACGCGGCAATAAATTCAAGTCGTTCCTCAAACCAAAATTCCTTTCGACACGGCGGGCCACCTGAAACTCAGTCCGCGGACCAGCCGTCGGAACCAGCGCCGGATGCTCACTGTACACGGAACAAGGACCTACAACAATGCAGCGATACGATCCCGAACACGTCGAAACCACCTGGCAACGCAACTGGAAGGACAGCGACGCGTTCAAGACCAAGGCCGACCCGGACAAACCCAAGTACTACGTCCTCGAGATGTTTCCCTACCCTTCGGGACGCATCCACATGGGGCACGTCCGCAACTACTCCATCGGCGATGTGGTGGCCCGCTACAAGCGCATGCAGGGATACAACGTGCTGCACCCCATGGGCTGGGACGCCTTCGGCATGCCCGCGGAAAACGCGGCCATCAAACACAACATCCACCCCGCCAAGTGGACCTACGAAAACATCGACTACATGCGCACCCAGCTCAAGCGCCTGGGATACTCCTACGACTGGGAGCGGGAACTCGCCACCTGTGACCCGGATTACTACCGCTGGGAGCAACTCTTTTTCCTCAAATTCTACGAGAACGATCTCGTCTACCGTAAAAAGGCGCCCCAGAACTGGTGCCCATCCTGCAATACGGTCCTGGCCAACGAGCAGGTCATCGACGGCCAATGCTGGCGCTGCGACTCCCAGGTGGAGCAGAAGGAACTGGATCAGTGGTTCCTGCGCATCACCAAATACGCCGACGAGTTGCTGGACTGGCTGGAAAAGATGGACGAGCACTGGCCCGAGCGCGTGCTCAGCATGCAGCGCAATTGGATCGGCAAGAGCGTGGGCGCGCGGATCACCTTCCCTCTGGAGCAGCCCACCGACTCCGATACGGGAATCACGGTCTTCACCACCCGCCAGGACACGGTATTCGGCGCCACCTTCATGACCCTGGCGCCCGAGCATCCCCTGGTGGAAAAGCTCATCCAGGGCAAACCCCAGGCAGAGGATGTGCGCGCCTTTGTCCAGCGCGTGGCCGGAATGGACAGGAGCGTGCGCACCGCGGAGGACATGGTGAAGGAAGGTGTCTTCACCGGAGCGCACTGCATCAATCCGCTCAGTGGTGCCAAGATGCCCATCTGGGTGGGCAATTTCGTGCTCATGGAGTACGGCACAGGCGCGGTCATGGCCGTGCCCGCCCACGATCATCGCGATTTCGAGTTTGCCCGCAAGTATGGCCTGCCCGTGAAGGTGGTGATCCAGCCCAAGAATGGCGGACTCGACGCCGCGACCATGGAGCAGGCCTATCCCGACGACGGGTTCATGGTCGATTCCGGACGGTTCAACGGCCTGAGTGTGGCCGAGGGCAAGGAAAAGGTGGCCGACCACCTCCAGGAGACGGGTATTGGCGAACGCGCCGTGCACTACAGGCTGCGGGATTGGAATATCTCCAGGCAACGCTACTGGGGCGCGCCCATTCCCATCCTCTGGTGCGATACCTGCGGCGTGGTTCCGGAAAAACCCGAGAACCTGCCGGTGCGTCTGCCCCTGGATGTTCAGACCCGGCCCGACGGCCGTTCCCCCCTGCCGGACACGCCCACCTTCGTCAATGCCGTGTGCCCGAAATGCGGCGGCCCGGCTCGGCGCGAGACCGACACCATGGACACCTTCGTGGAGTCCTCCTGGTATTACGTGCGCTACGCCTGCGCCAGGCTCGACAGTGGCGCCTTCGACAACGTCGAGGTTCCCTATTGGCTTCCGGTGGACCAGTACATCGGCGGCATAGAGCACGCCATCCTGCACCTGCTCTATTCCCGGTTTTTCATCAAAGCGCTGCGCGACCTGGGCTACCTGCGTCTGGACGAGCCCTTCGACAATCTCCTGACCCAGGGCATGGTGCTTATGGACGGGGCCAAGATGTCCAAGTCCAAGGGCAATGTGGTGGACCCGGACGAGATGATAGCCCGCTTTGGCGCCGACAGCGTACGGCTGTTCTGTCTTTTCGCCGCGCCTCCGGAACGTGACTTCGACTGGAGCGAGCAGGGCATCGAGGGTGCCTCCCGCTTTCTGCACCGGCTTTGGCGGCTGGTGCAGGAGCTTGGCCCACAGGTGCCCCTCCTGCCGCCTTGCGCTGCCACTGCCGAGGATGTTGCCGGCGATGCCGCGGCCAAGGCCCTGCGCTACAAGGAACACGCCACGGTGAAGAAGGTGGGCGGCGACATCGAGAACCGATTCCAGTTCAACACGGCCATCGCCGCGGTCATGGAGCTTGTCAACACCATAACCCAGGACAAGGACGCGTTGCTGGAAACAGAGTCCGGCCGTGTTGCCCTGGCGTCGGCCCTGAGTTCGGCCCTGGCGGTGCTCTCGCCCGTCACCCCGCACGTCTGCGAGGAACTGTGGCGTGTCTTGGGGCACGGGGTACCACTTGTCATGTGCATGTGGCCGGAGTATGCCGAGGATGCCCTGCGGCTGGACGAGGTGGAGGTAGTGGTTCAGGTCAACGGCAAGTTGCGCTCGCGGGTGGCTGTTCCCGCGGACGCCACCGAAGACACGGTGCGCGAGGCTGCACTGGCACAGCATAACGTGCGCAAGCACTTGGAGGGCAAGACCGTGAGAAAAGTCGTGGTCATCCCGGGGAAGCTGGTCAATGTTGTCGCGTCATGATTCCATCCATGTCGGCCTGTGGTTGCTGGTCGCGGCCCTGTTTGCGCTGACCGCTGGCTGCGGCTACCAGTTCGCCGCCAAATCCGGACCCACCGTGCTGGGCGACGGCTCGCGCAAGCTGGCCATCGCCTCCGTGGACAACCCAACCCTGGAGGTCTGGATCGAACCCTTTGTACGCAACTCCCTGTACGACGAACTGGCCACCCGCAGCAAGGTCACCTGGACCCAGCCCGGCGACGCGGATCAGGTACTGGACGTCAAGGTGGACAACTACATCGTCTCGGCTGCCATCCGCGATAATCGTGACGACACCCTCAAGTACCAGGTGCGGGTCACCATCAGCGCCATCCTCAAGGATCGGGGCTCGGGTGCGCGGATATGGGAGTCCGGGCCGGTGCAGCGGCGGGAGTTCTACATCGCGGAGGAGGACAAATCCCAGGCCGGGCGTGTGGCCATCGCGCTGGCGTTGCGGGATCTTGTCGACCGCATGAGCCACGCCTTCTGAGGCTGTTGGCTCCCGTCCTGCCCCCTGCGGGAGGTAAGCAGGTATAATGTCCCCCTCACCGAGTGCAGCGGCACGGGAACGCCCGGGCTTCTACTTTTTTATCTGCCCGGACATCGAGCTGTCCAAGCGCAGAATGCGGGAGCTGTTGGCCAGCAACGCTCCCGTATCCAGCGCGGTCAGTGGATCGCTCTCCGGTGTATCCTCGCCAGGGGGCGGTTTCGAGATACGCGTGTTTTGGGCCGAGGAGGGACTGATCGACCAGTTCTGGCAGGTCCTGACCCTCAACGATCTCTTTGCCAAGCCCAAGGCTCTGGTGGTGCGCAACGTCCAGGAGCTGACGACCGAGCAGTGGAAGCAACTGGCAGCGCCCCTTTCGCGCTTCAACCCTCTGGCCTGGCCCTTGTTCTTTTGGGAGCGCCCCTTGGATCGGGGAAAGAGCCTCCCCAAATACCTCACCGATACGAAGTTCTGGCAGTTCGCTGAAAAGCGGGGTTGGATCTGGCGCTCACCGGGCCTGGGACAGAAGGGCGTGGAGGACTGGGTCAGGGCTTGGGCCAGGGAAAAGGGGCTGCGCCTGGCTCCGGACGGGCTTCAGGCCCTGTTGACCGGCCTGCCGCCGGATGCCGCTGCCCTGGAAAACGAACTCGCCAAGCTGGAACTGGCCGTGCCCACGGGAGGGGTTATCGATGCAGGCCTGGCCGAACTCCTGACCAGTACTCCGGACATCGACATCTTCGCCTTCATCAACGCGCTCCAAGGGGGGCGGGCCGCGCTCACGGTCTGGCGCAAGGTGCTCATGAGCCAATTGGGGAGCACGGGCATGCTCTTTCAGTTCCTGGTCATGCTGGTGCGGGAGGCGCGCATCTTCTGGCAACTCGTCCACCAGGAGCAGACACCCCGACTTCCACCAAGCGTGCTCGACGCCAAGCGTCAGATGGCCCAACGCATGGGGGCCGCGCGTATCGGCCGCATCTGGACCGCGGCCATGGAGGCTGAATTACGGGTCAAGACGGGCCAGGCGGGGGAGGAACAGGCCCTGGAATTGCTCATCGCCGACCTGGAGGCTGTTTTCCGACCCCAGAGCCGTTCCCCTGGCGGCGTGAGCCCGCCACGGCAAGGGACGCGGCCATGATCTGGAGGAGAGGCCTTGCCTCCAGGCCCAGGGGTGACTATGATGGATGAACGTCCGCATTACCATGGGCACAGGGAGAGGCTGCGGGAGAAGCTGCGTCGGGATTCCACCGCGCTTGCGGACTACGAATTGCTGGAGCTGGTTCTGGGACTTGTGCACAGGCGCAAGGATACCAAGCCCCTGGCCAAACTGTTGTTGCAGCGATACAAGAATCTGCGGGGGGTTTTTTCCGCTCAGCCAGAAGAACTACGCAAGATCAAGGACTTCGGGCCCGGCCTGGAGTCCTTCTGGCAGCTTCTTGTCGAACTCAAGGCCCGCATTGACGAGGCTCCGGTCACGTCCAAGGTGGTCTTCAGCAGCCCCCGCGTGGTAGCGGATGTGGCCATGGCCCGGCTGGGCGACAGGACCTCGGAAGAATTTTGGGTCGCCCTGGTGGACAACAAAAACCGGCTCATGGCCTGGGAGCGCTTGAGCAAGGGCACCGTGGACCAGGCCCCGGTCTACCCCAGGGAGGTCCTGGGCTTGGCCCTGGAGCGCAAAGCCAGCGGGATCGTCATGGTGCACAACCACCCCGGCGGAGACCCCAGGCCAAGCGCCGCGGACATCGAATTGACCAGGCGTATCGGCCGTGCGGCCCAGGAACTCGGCGTCCGCATGCTCGATCACTTGATCATCGCGGAGAGTGATTATTTCAGCTTTCAGTCGCAGGGGATGCTGTGAGTTCGCCGCGTATCGGGACACCTGAACAAGCACCGGGAGGAATGAGCCATGCCGCGAAGTCTGCATTGTATCGTTTCCGGCAGGGTCCAGGGCGTCTGGTTCAGAGGCTGGGTGCGGGAGCAGGCCCGTCTCCTGGGACTTGCTGGATGGGTGCGCAACCTCAGAGACGGAAGCGTTGAAGTACTGGCCCAGGGTGATGAACAGCCCTTGGGTGATCTGCGCTCCCGGCTGGATATCGGCCCGCCCATGAGCCGTGTCGATGCAGTGAAGAGCGAATGGATCGAGGAGAACGAAACCTTTTCCTCGTTCAGCGTTCGCTATTGAGGATACTATTGCCCGGAGCGCTCTGCCCGGGCCTGGAGGAACAACGACAGATGCAAGATGACAAGAAGCAGGGCGCGGCTGTCTCGCCCGAGGACCTCGAAGCGCTTGAAAAGGTCGTGGCCGAAAGCGCGATGGAAGATGACGAGTCCCAGGGCGAAAAATCGCAGACCGAAATCCCGTCGGATATTCCCGTGCTACCGGTGCGGGACATCGTGGTCTTCAACTACATGATCCTGCCGCTCTTCGTGGGGCGGGAGAAATCCATCAAGGCGGTGGAGGCCGCCCTGAACTCAAACCGCTACATGCTGGTGGTGGCGCAGCGCGAAGAAACCGTGGACGATCCCGCTCCGGAGGATATTTACGGCATGGGCACCGTGGTCATGATCATGCGCATGCTCAAGATGCCCGACGGCAGGCTCAAGGTCCTGGTGCAAGGGCTGACCCGCGCCCGCGTCCAGGAGTTCTCCGCTTCCGAGCCCTTCCTGCGCGCCGAGATCGAAATCGTGGAGGAACCCGACTCAGGCGAACCCACCCTGGAGCAGGAGGCCATGATGCGTGCGGCCAAGGAGCAAAGCGAGCGCATCCTCTCCCTGCGCGGCGCATCCTCTCCGGATATCATGGCCGTGCTCAACAGCGTGGACGACCCCGGCCGCCTGGCCGACCTCATTGCCTCGAACCTGCGCATGAAGGTCGTGGACGCCCAGCAGATTCTCGAGTGCGTGCGCCCCATCCCCAGACTCTCCCTGGTCAACGAACAGTTGGTCAAAGAGGTGGAAGTAGCCTCCATGCAGGCCAAGATCCAGAACATGGCCAAGGAGGGCATGGACAAGGCGCAGAAGGATTTCTTCCTGCGAGAGCAGATGAAGGCCATCCGCAAGGAGCTTGGTGAGTTCGGCGAGGAAAGCGAGGAGATCGAGGAGTTGGCCGATGCCCTGGAGCGAGCCGGTCTGCCCAGGGAAGTCAAGAAGGAGGCCGACAAGCAACTTAAGCGTTTTTCCTCCATGCACCCCGAGTCCTCCGAGGCATCGGTGCTGCGCACTTACCTGGACTGGCTGGTGGATCTGCCTTGGAAAAAGATTTCCCGCGACCGCCTGGACATCACCGAGGCGCGGAAGATCCTGGACGAGGATCACTTCAACTTGGAGAAGGTCAAGGAGCGCATCCTCGAGTACCTCAGCGTGCGCAAGCTCAACCCCAAGATGAAGGGCCCCATTCTTTGTTTCGTAGGGCCGCCGGGAGTGGGCAAGACCTCTCTGGGACGCTCCATCGCCCGTGCCCTGGGCCGCAAGTTCCACCGCATGTCACTGGGCGGCATGCGCGACGAGGCCGAGATTCGCGGCCACCGCCGTACCTACATCGGCGCCATGCCCGGACGGGTGATCCAGGGCATCAAGCAGACCGGCGTGCGCAACCCCGTGTTCATGCTCGACGAAATCGACAAGGTGGGCACCGACTTCCGTGGCGATCCCTCCTCGGCCCTGCTGGAGGTCCTGGACCCGGAGCAGAACTTCTCCTTCAGCGACCACTACCTCAACGTGCCCTTTGACCTCTCCAAGGTCATGTTCATCTGCACCGCCAACGTGCTGGACACCATCCCGCCGGCACTGCTCGACCGCATGGAGACCATCCGCATCCCTGGCTACACCGAACAGGAAAAGGTCAAGATCGCTCGGCGCTTCCTCCTGCCCCGGCAGATCGAGGAAAACGGCCTGAAGATGCGGGAAGTGAACATCTCGGACCAGGTGGTCTCGCGCATCATCCGGGAGTACACCCGTGAGGCCGGGCTCCGGAACCTGGAACGCGAGATCGCGAGCATCTGCCGCAAGTTGGCGCGACGCAAGGCAGAGGGCGAGGAGGGCACCTTCACGGTGACCGTCAAATCCCTGAACAAACTTCTGGGGCCGCCCGCCTTTTTGGAAGAGGAACAAGAGCGGGAGCTGCCCCCCGGTGTGGCCATCGGCCTGGCCTGGACTCCCCACGGCGGCGAGATGCTGCATATCGAGGCCAGCACCATGCCGGGCAAGGGCAAGCTGACCCTTACGGGCAAACTCGGCGACGTGATGAAGGAAAGCGCCCAGGCTGCTTTGAGCTACGCCAGGGCCAAGGCCGAGAGCCTGAAGATCGACCCGGAATTCCTTGAAAAGCGCGACATCCACATCCACGTGCCCTCCGGCGCCACACCCAAGGACGGCCCCTCGGCCGGCGTGACCCTGGTCACCGCCCTGGTCTCCATCCTCACCAATCGCCCCGTACGGGCCGACTTGGCCATGACCGGCGAGATCACCCTCAGGGGGCGCGTGTTGCCGGTGGGCGGCGTCAAGGAAAAGATCCTGGCGGCAGTGGCCAACGACAAACATGTCGTGCTCATCCCCAAGCAGAACAAGAAGGACCTGGCCGACATCCCGCAGGACCTGCGCCGTAAGATCAAGGTCCACTTCATCGACCACATCGACGAAATCTGGAACTGGGTCTGGCTGCAAGAAAGCGAATAGCGAGCAACGGCCGGGGCGCGGAGCGCGCCCCGGCCTTATTCCCGCACCGTATTCCCGCATGGACGACAAGGTACTTCTGGGGCAACACCCCCTGTTCAGACGCCTCTCGGGGCAGATCATCTGGTATCTGTTCGAAGAGCGCGACATCCCCCCGGAAACCATAGACGCCTACTTCGCCAGCTTCGAGGCCTGCAGGATCGAGACCTTGGACCTCATGCGCCGCCTGCTGGAGCCCCCGGCCGAATTGGGCCGGGTCTATCTGCACGTGCGACTCGTGCCCGGCGATGAACACGCCCCCCCGTGCGCGCGCTGCGGCCGCTTGCACGATGTGCTCATCCCGGCGGACCACCCCCGGCTGTTGGAGTATCTGCCACCCTACGGCCTGGGCTGTCGTGCCAAGGGGCGTCTTGTAGCCGAAGCCGATGCCGCGTCCCTGCTCGCGCGTCAGCCCGCAGCGCTCCCGGAACCGCCGGGCCATGAACTCAACTGCCCCACGGAGTGGCTGTTCGAGTACGATTGGACACGTCGGCAGGGCTGAGCCGTCTGCCGCTGCGTATTGCCCTGGCGGAAAACAAGCCGCGACTCCGGCCAAGTGATGGTGATTACATGGCCAATGTGTTTTGCTCGTGACAGTCCTTGTGCCTGTAGCCGTCAACCCAGCTCCATGAGCCGACCAATCCCGCGCGGACCACACTCCAAGACCTCGCGTTCCGAGGCAAGGGAAGTACATCGGTCAACGCATGTACGTCCTACACCCGTCACTTTCATGTGCTCTGGACACGCCGCGCTCTCCTGCTTGCACTCCCGAGCAGCTGGCCTTACACTGCATCTTTCGGCTCCACCGTGCGGAAGGGGGGTGCAACGCATGCTCCGCGTTTTGTGCGTCCTGATGTGCTGTTTCCTGATAGGGGTCCAGCCGGTCCGGGCCGCGGAAGCCGTGCCCCCGCCCCCGCCCATGTCCATGTCGCCTGCCGAACAGCCTCGACCGTTGCTGGTGGGCGTCACCGAAGCCCCGCCCTTTGCCTACAAGGACTCCTCCGGCACCTGGACCGGTATCGCTGTTGAACTCTGGCGCAGCATCATGGAACGCCAGGAGCGGCGATTCTCCCTGCGGGAGATGGACCTGCATACCCTGCTCGCATCCCTGGGAGAGGGGCGCATCGACGCCGCCGTCACCGCCTTGTCCATCACCTCCAGCCGCGAGCGGCTCATGGATTTCTCCTACCCCTACTTCGATACGAACCTGGCCGTGGCCGTCCGCCACAAGGCCTCCTACAGCGTGTTCCTCAATGTTATCGAGGAGATCTTTTCCATGGATTTCCTGCTCTACGTCTCGGTCATGCTCGTGTTCGCCATGGTTTCTGGCCTCGTGATCTGGCTGTTGGAGCGCCGGGTGAATCCCGAGGAGTTCCACCGCGGCCTCTTGGGCGTGCTGGACGGCATCTGGTGGGCCTGCGTGACCATGACCACGGTGGGGTACGGCGACACTGCACCCAGGTCCATACCGGCGAGGCTGCTGGCCATGTTCTGGATGTTCACCTGCGTGCTCCTGGTGGCGGTGTTCACCGCCAGCATCACCACCACCCTGACGGTGAATCGCATCGGGGGCAAGGTCACGGGCGTCGAAGACCTTGTCACGGTGAACACGGGGTGTCTTTCCGATTCCCTGGCCGAGGATTTCCTGAAACATCTTCGGGGCCACCCCCGGGTCTATCACGACCTGGACAAGGCTTTGGACGACTTGCGTGCGGGCAGACTGGACGCGGTGCTGCACGACCGCCCTCTGTTGCAGCACGCAATAGTGCAGGGGCGGGGGAAAAATCTCGTGATCCTGCCCTTTGTGGTGGAAAAGGACGATTACGGTTTCGCCTTCCCTGCCCACAGCCCACTGCGAAAGCAGGTAAACGTTGATCTGCTGGGACTGCGGGCTGATCGCACCTATTGGGAGAATCTCACGCGAAGTTTTCTCGGGCAGTGATGCGTCGGGCGCAGGGCGAATGCCTTGGTCAAGGAGTCGGAATGTTGTATCTGGCCGTGTCCGAAGGGGGAAGGCCTGAACGCAAGACGTCGTGATCGGCTCGGTCGTATGCATCGGGAGGTGAGGACCATGAAAGGCGTGAAGTCAGTTACGACGTTCCTGCTGCTTGGATTGTTGTTTTGGCCGCCGTTGGCAGTGGCGTCGTCGGTGGTGCCGGGCATGCCGAGCGGTTCGAGCCTGGCGAAGACCGAGAAAAGGGAGACCACGGTACCCACGGCCCAGGAACTGCTGGCCGCCGAGCCGGAGAAGATGCAAAGCCTTCTGGCGGGCCTGAGCGACGAGCAGGTGCGCCGCCTGCTCCTCGAAACCCTGGCCGAAACGATCGCCAGCAAGCCCGATCCGCCCGCGAAACCCCTGCTCGTAAGCTGGTTGGACACTCTTCGCGAGCACGTCCACTTCCTGCACCAGCGTGTGCTCTACGTGCTCTCGGGTTCGGCCCGCGCCTCGGACCTTCTGCCCCAGGACCTGCGCGAAATGTTGGAGGAAAAGGGACCCATCCCCGTGCCCGCGGTCTTTCTGGGATTGGCTGCCCTGTTCGCCTTCTGGTGGCTGGTCAAACGGCTGCTGCTGTACAAGACACGGAACCTGCGCGCTGAGTTGGGCGCGCCGTCTCGGGACTTGGGTATACCTTCTCGGATCCTGCGCCTGATTTTCAGGGCAGGGGCGGAATTGCTGGTGCTCTCCCTGGCCGCACTGGTCACGGTGCTGCTGTACCTCATCGTGTTCAACGACTTCACTTCCACCAGGACGGTGCTGTTTCTGTTCCTGGTCATAGTGGTCTTTTTCGAGTGTATCCTCTGGCTGGCGCGACTGCTGCTGGTGCCCGACGCATCGGCCCTGAGGCTGCTCCCCCTGGGCGACGACGCTGCCCGGCAACTGTACCGCGTATGCCTGCTCCTGGCTGTAGAAGCCGGAATCGGGCTGACTCTGTGCGGCGTGTTGCAACTCACCTCGGCCAGCGAGGCCGTCTATCTCCTGGCGCTCATGGGCACGGGACTGGTACTGGTGTTGACCATCACCCTGCTGGCACTGTGGAAGTCACGGGACGTGGCAGACGCCCTGCGCAAGACTTTTCCCCCAGGCACCCTGCGGCATCAGCTGGCCGGCTCCTGGCATGTGGTGACCATCGGCTATGTGTTCTTCTTCTGGCTCTTCTGGGTGTTGCACATCCTGGCGTCGGGCAGGCTCTCCATGCTCTCGGGCATCCTTACCCTGCTGGCCTTCCCTTGCTACCTGTTGCTGACCTGGGCCATGGACAAGTTGGTGGCCCAGACCGGGACCCTGGCCCGCAACGCCCAGCTGGAGCCGGAGGAAGAGGCTGAAGGCCGGGCACCGGAGCACGGGCCGGTGGGGCCGGAGAGCGCTCCCGCCACGGACGGCCCGGTGTCGCGCTTCAGGCGGTTCCTGAGCAAGTCCCTGGGCGTGGTGCTCTTCGCGTCGTTCATCACGGTCCTGGCCGCCATCTGGGAGTTGGAGGTCCCAGTGGCCGAGCGGGTGGTGCAGGGCGCCTTCAGCATCCTGGTGACCCTGATTCTGGCCTACGCCTTCTGGGCCTTTTCCAAGGCTGCCATCGAGCGCAGGCTCCGTTCCCAGGTGGCAGGGGGTGGGGGGCACGACGAACCCGGCGGCGCCATGGGCGACCGGCTCTCCACCCTGCTGGAGCTGCTCAAACGCTTTATCTTCGTGACCTTGCTGATCATGGTCACTCTCATCGTGCTCTCGGCCATCGGCGTGGACACCAGCCCCCTGCTGGCCGGAGCGGGGGTGGTGGGCATCGCCCTGGGCTTCGGCTCCCAGACCCTGGTCAAGGATATCGTCTCCGGGGTCTTCTTCCTCACGGACGACGCCTTCCGTATTGGTGACTACATCGACCTGGGCAACGCCAGGGGCACCGTGGAAGGCATTTCCGTACGTTCCCTCAAATTGCGGCATCATCGCGGCTCGGTCTATACCGTGCCCTATGGCTCCATCCATATGGTCAACAACCTGACCCGCGACTGGGCCATCATGAAGTTGGAATACCTGGTGCCCCACGGCACCGACGTCCAGGAAATCAAGAAGATCGTCAAGCGCATCAACAAGGAACTCAAGGGGATACCCGAGCTGGCCGAACTCATGCTTGGGGACGTGAAATGTCAGGGCGTGAAGGAGATCGAGGACTACGGCCTGCGCATGCGCATCAAGATGACCACCAAACCGGGAGGGCAATTCACCCTGCGCAAGTGGATCTGGGGCAAGCTGCG
>CAZSRS010000028.1:0-53724 GCA_964609625.1 uncultured Desulfovibrionaceae bacterium | reverse complement strand
ATTTTCGGCATGGCTGATGCTTACCCTGTAACGAGCGCCCAGCGCTGTTGGAGGTCCTGGTGTCATGACATTGCGCAAGAAAATCCTCATCGGCTACGGAGTCGCCTTTGTCCTCATGGGGTTGGTGGTGGCCTGGGCGGTTGCCAACCTGGTGGCGCTGGGCAAGGCCACGGACGCCATTCTCAGTGAGAATTACCGCAGCATCCTGGCGGCCGAAAACATGGTGGATGCCCTGGAGCGACAAGACAGTGCCATCCTCCTGTTCTTCCTTGGTGATGTGCAACAGGGCGTGGCCCAGTTTCGAGAACACGAAGCCGGATTCCTGGAATGGTTGTCCAGGGCCAAGGACAACCTCACCATCCAGGGGGAGCAAGAGTTGGTACAGACCATCGAAAACGACTACACGCGCTTCCGGCAGCGGTTTTCCACGCTGACGGAGCTCCCCGTGGAGCAACGGGAGGCGGCGAAGCCTCCGCTCGTGGTCTACCACCAGGATGTGCACCCGGTGTTCGCCGCGGTGCGGAGCGGGTGCATCCAACTGCGCCGTCTGAACGAGGAGACCATGTACGCCGCCAGCCTCGAAGCCGGACGCGTGGCCGGGCGGGCCATCTGGTCCACGCTGCTGGTGGCGTTGGCGGCGTTGAGCGCGGCCCTGATCTTCAGCATGGTGCTGGCCGCGCGGATCACCCGCCCCTTGCGAGGGTTCGTGACAGCGTCCAGACGCATATCTTCCGGCGACTATGCCGTGGAGGTGCCGGTGGAAAGCCGGGACGAGTTGGGTGTGCTGGCGGGGGAGTTCAATCAGATGGCCAGTCAGCTGGGCCGCTACCACGACATGAACATCGAGCAGATCATCGCGGAGAAGAACAAGGGCGAAGCCATCGTCTCCAGCATCGAGGACGGCCTGGTGGTCTTCGACACCGGCCTCAGGGCCACGGGCATCAACCCCGCTGCGCGGCGGATGCTCGATCTCGCGTTCGTGGAAACCACGCCTCTGGGCTGCGAGGACATCCTGCCCAGTCCCGAAGTCTGCGCCTTGATCCGCGCAACCGTGGATTCGGGAGCGCCCCCTGATGTGCCGGACGAGCAACGCATCGTCACCCTGCGTGAGGCAGGGCGCTCCCGGCATTATCTCTTCTCCATCACCGTGGTGCGCGGCCGGGACAACGGGCTTTCCGGTATCGTGCTGCTCCTGCGGGACGTCACCCGGCTCAAGGAAGTGGAACGGTTGAAGAGCGATTTCATCATGGCCGCATCCCATGAGCTGCGCACCCCTTTGACCAGCCTGGGCATGAGCGTGGACCTGCTGCTGGAGCACGTGGCCCAGGACCTGGCCCCCAAGGACGGGGAACTGCTCCGGGCCGCGCACGAAGAGGTGCAGCGCATGAAGGCCCTGGTCAACGACCTGCTGGATCTTTCCAAAATCGAGGCGGGCAAGATCGCCTTGGAGTTTGAGCGGGTGCCGGTAAGCACGCTGTTCGAGCACGTGGGCCGCGTGTTCAAGACTCAGGCCGAGCAGCGGCAGGTAGTGCTGGACCTGAGCTGCCCCCCTGAGTTGCCCCTGGTCCGTGCCGACGCCAACAAGATCACCTGGGTGCTGAGCAACCTGGTGTCCAATGCCTTGCGCTACGCCCCCCAAGGGGGGCGCATCGCCCTGCGGGCGAACAGGGCCGGGCCGCAGGTGCACCTGAGCGTGCGGGACAACGGTCCGGGCATCCCGGCGGCGTATCAGGCCAGGATTTTCCAGAAGTTCGTGCAGGTGCAGGGGCGGGAGCCCGGCGGATCGGGGCTGGGGCTTGCAATCTGCAAGGAGATCGTTCGCGCACATGGCGGTACCATCTGGGTGGAATCCGCTGAGGGGGCGGGCAGCACCTTCACATTTACCCTGCCGGTGGCGCAATAGGAGGCAGCCATGCGCGACATGTCGATTCTGGTGGTGGACGACGAACGCAACATCCGCATGACCATGAGCCAGTCCCTGGAGCCCCTCGGCCTGCCGGTGCTCACGGCGGTGAACGGCGAGGAGGCCCTGGGCCTGCTCCGAGCCTCGCCATGCGCCATGGTCTTTCTGGATTTGAAGCTGCCGGGCATGGACGGCCTGGAGGTACTGCGCAGAATCGGTGTCGAATGGCCCGGGGTTCGGGTGATCATCATCACGGCACACGGAACCGTTGCCACGGCGGTGGAAGCCATGAAGCTGGGGGCGGTGGATTTTCTCCAAAAACCCTTCACCCCCGGCGAAATCCGGGAGCTGGCCCGCACGATACTGGAGCGCGAAGCCCTGCACGAGGGCAATGCCACGGATTACCGCTCCCTCATCGAACTGGCGAAACGGCATATCACCAACCGCGACTTCAGTCACGCGCGTGAGACTGTGCACCAGGCCGTGGCAATGGACCCCGCGCAGGCCGAGGCTTACAACCTGCTCGGCGCGCTCAGCGAAATCGCACGCGAGCACGGGAAGGCCCTGGGTTTCTACCGCGCCGCACTGGACATCGACCCCACCTTCAAGCCCGCCCAGGCCAATCTGGAGCGGGCCACCACCCTGGACAAGTTCGGCGCCATCGTGCTGGGGGAAGAGAAGCGCGACGGGTCACCAGGAGACACGCCATGAACAATGACCGCTACATCGTCATCGTGGGGTGCGGGCGCGTGGGTTCGCAACTGGCCAACCTCTTGAGTTCCAGGGGCAATTCCGTGGTGGTCGTCGACCAACACGAAAAGGCTTTCGCCAACCTTTCCGCCGAGTTCAGCGGTTTCCGGATCACCGGCGACGCCACCCACGTCGCCGTGCTGCGCCAGGCAAAGCTCGAGGGGGCCGACGTGTTCATCGCCACCACCCACGCGGACAACGTGAACCTGATGACTGCCCAGGTGGCGAAAACGCTGTTCAAGGTCCCCAGGATCATGGCCAGGGTCTATGACCCGGCGCGGGAGGAGGTCTACACCCGGCTGGGCATCGAGACGGTGTGCCCCACACGGGAAGCCGCCCGGCTCATCTACCAGGCCCTGGACAGGCCGGTAAGCCCGCGGGGGGCGCTATGAAAATTCTCGTCGTGGGCGGTGGAAACACACTGTACTTTCTCGGCCGCAGCTTCGCCTCCAAGGGTTGGGAAGTTGTGATCGTGAACCGCGACCCTGCGGAATGCGTTCGATTGGCCAGACAGCTCCCGGCCGTGGTGGTCTGTGGCGACGGCAGCGCGCCCTCTGTGCTGGAGGATGCCGGGGCGCGCAGTGCCGACGTGGTGTTGGCCATCACGCCGCACGATCAGGACAATCTGGTGATCTGTCAGCTGGCCGCGCTGCAGTTCGGAGTGCCACGCACCGTGGCCCTGGCCAACGATCCGGACAACGTGGACGTTTTCGAGAAGCTCGGCGTAACCGCGTTCTCGACCACCCAGGTGGTGGGCAGCCTGATCGAACAGCGGGCCAGCCTGGAGGCCATCACCAACCTGCTCCCGGTGGGTGAGGGCCGGGTCAATGTCACGGAAATCCTGCTGGATGCCGCGTCTCCTGTTGCCGGGAAGCAGCTCAAGGACATCGCGCTCCCCGAGAATGCGCTGGTGGCGGTGCTGTTGCGCGACAAGCTGCCCATCGTCCCCAGGGGCGCCACGGCACTGCAGGCCGGGGACAGGGTGGTGCTGATCACCCTGCCGGAAAACCACGGCCCGGTGGTGAAGTATTTCACCGGGGAAGGTCGATAGCACAGGGGCAGGCCATGCGGGAAAAGGCTTTTCTCAGGCAGCGCTATGCCACCATGCTCTCCTCCGTGGGGCAGATTTGCGTGCTGTGCGGTCTCGTGACGCTCACACCCTTGTTCGGCCTCCTGGCTTGGCCCGAGCAAGGGGCCCACGCCCTGGCCTTCCTGGCACCGGCCGGTTGCCTCATCCTGCTGGGCTTGCTTGCCTGGCGGCTCTCCCCGGCGCCTTCCAGGGCGACCCTCACCCTCCAGGAAGGCGGTGTCATCGTCTGCACGTCCTGGCTGGCGGTCATGCTTGTCTCCTCCTGGCCGTTCATGGCGCTGGAAGGGCTCGGCTTTTCCAGAGCCTTCTTCGAGTCCGTGAGCGGCTGGACCACCACCGGTCTCTCCGTGGTCGACGTCGAGGCCGCCAATCCCCTGACACTGCTCTGGCGCAGCACCACACAGCTTGTCGGAGGGGCGGGGCTGGCCATCGTCATGATGTCCTCCATCGTGGGGGCCGCCGGAGTAGGCATCGCCAGCGCCGAAGGCCGCGACGAACAGCTCGTGCCCAATGTGCGACGCTCGGCCCGGCTGGTGGTGTCCATCTACGGCTGCTACGCCGTGGCCGGCATCCTGGCCTACAGAGGCGTGGGCATGACCTGGTTCGATGCCCTGAATCATGCCTTCTGCGCGGTATCCACCGGTGGTTTTTCCACCAAGGCGGCCAGCATCGGGCACTGGGATTCCCTGGCCGTGGAGGCCGTCACCCTGCCGCTGATGCTGCTCGGGAATCTCAGTTTCGTCACGGCCTGGTTCCTTTGGCGCGGCAGGTGGCGTGAGGTCGGCCGCAACGGTGAGGTTCGGCTCATGGGCGTTGTATTGCTCGTTGCCGGGTCTGCCCTGTTCTTCCTTACTTGCATTTCGCTCTACCCCGAACTGAACAAGGCCGTGCGCGTGGCCGTGTTCGAAACGGTCACCGCCCTGACCACCACCGGCTACTCCACCGTGAGCTATGGCGAGTGGAATCCCTTCGGCCTCCCGCTGCTGGTGGCGCTGATGCTCATCGGCGGGGGCGCCTGCTCCACGGCCGGAGGCCTCAAGCAGCACCGTATCCATCTGCTGTGGCGAAGCCTGCTCTGGGAGTTCAGGCGGGCGCTCCTGCCCCGTGGCGCTGTCCAGGAACGCCCCCTCTGGGCAGGGGAGCGATGGGTCTTTGTGGACGACGGCCGCGTACGCCAAGTGGCCGTGTTCATCTTTCTGTATCTGGGGATATTGGGGGCTGGTGTACTCACGCTCTGCGCTTGCGGCTACGATCCCGCCCCTGCTCTGTTCGAGTTCGCCTCGGCCCTGGGCACGGTGGGCCTCTCCGTGGGCGTGACCAGCGCAACGATGCCGGACGCCGCACTGTGGGCCCAAATCCTGGCCATGTTCTGCGGGCGCCTGGAGTGCATCGTGCTCGTGACCACGGCCCTCAAATGCGGCAGAGATGTGTATGTGCTGCTGCAGCGCCCCCCCGGGAGTGTAAGACCATGAGACCCGAACGCAGCACCGCTCACCATCCGGAAATGCTCATCTGCGCACCGGCCGAGGGCATGCGCGGCGCCCCTTCCGCCGAGGTCTGGACTGAGAGCCCCGTCCTTTGCCTGCACAGGGCGGTGGAGGAATCTCCCCGCCGCATCGTGCTGCTTTTTCATGACGCGCCTTTGTCCGGGAACGGACTGCTGCTGGAGCTCTGCTTCGCGTTGAAACACAACCGGCACACCCGAAACATGCTCGTGCTGGCGCTGCTTCGGGGCAGGCATCGGGGCTTGTTGGAGGCGCTGCAGGCAGTGGGAGTCGGCTACTCTCGTTTCGTGAAGGCCGCCCCCCTGGATCTGGAAGAGCTGATCGTCGGCCCCGCGGCGCTGACGCCGGACGACCGCGTTGACCATCGACTGGAGGAGCTTTGCCCCTTCCTGCGCTACCGCGAGTTGGATGCCGCTCATGAGCTTGTGGTGTGTGGCGCCTATCTCGAACGTATGGTGCTCGGCGGCCTCAGGTTGCACGAACTCTGCGAGACTATGAACCATCACCACTGCGAGCTGTTCCTGGAGCCAAGGCCAAGGACATGACCTTCAAGAACCACGTGCTCAAGCTGCACCCAGCCGCGTTGTTGCTGGCGAGCTTCGTGTTGGCCATCGTCTGCGGCACGTTGTTGCTCAAGCTCCCAATCAGCGCGGACAACGGGTACACTTCCTGGCTGAACGCCCTGTTCACCGCCACCTCGGCGGTGTGTGTCACGGGCTTGGTGGTGGTGGACACGGGCAGCCACTACAGTCTGTTCGGCCAGTTGGTGATCCTCGCCTGCATTCAGGTGGGCGGCCTGGGGGTGATGACCATCTCCGTGTTTCTGTTCCGCTTTCTCGGTCGGGGTGTCTCTTTCCGGCAACGCTTGGTGCTGCAGGATATCTTTGCCCATACCCCGCGCGAGGACATCTTCCGTCTGCTGCGTAGTGTGATGGTGTTCACCCTGGTGGCCGAGGCCCTGGGCGCCCTGCTGCTGACCCTGCACTGGATGCGGGAATACTCCTGGCAACAAGCGCTGTACAACGGGGTGTTCCACGCAATCTCTGCCTTCTGCAACGCCGGTTTCGCCCTCTTCCCTGACAGCATGACCCGCTATGGCGACAGCATGCTGCTGAACACCACGGTGTGTGGGCTCATCATCATGGGCGGCATCGGATTTCCTGTGCTCTAC
The DNA here is from genome assembly GCA_964609625.1 of uncultured Desulfovibrionaceae bacterium. Classification (GTDB taxonomy): domain Bacteria; phylum Desulfobacterota; class Desulfovibrionia; order Desulfovibrionales; family Desulfovibrionaceae. The sequence continues at coordinate 47,305 of CAZSRS010000028.1, read as the reverse complement.
GACATCGGCTCCTGGCTGCGGGTCCGCAAGTTCAAGCGCGCGCGGCTGTCGGTCCATACCAAGACCGTGCTGCTGACCACGGGCGTACTCATCGTGGCAGGAGCGCTCCTGTTCGCCCTGCTGGAACATCAAGCCCTGAGACAGCTACCCTCCATAACGCACCGGGTGCTGGCCGCCCTGTTCCAATCCATCACCTGCCGCACCGCGGGCTTCAACACCATGGACATCGGAACGCTGCAAGACGCCACCCTGGCCGTGATGCTCCTGCTCATGTTCTTCGGCGCGTCACCCGGTTCCTGCGGGGGCGGGGTCAAGACAACCACCCTGGCACTGCTCACGGCCTTCACCATCAGCCGCATCCGCCGCGGACAGCGCGTGAACATGTTCCGCAAGAGTATCCCGACGGAGACCGTCACCCGTAGCATCTCCCTGATTCTCGTCTCCATAGGCATCATTGGCGTGGTCCTGTTCATGCTTCTGGCAGGTGATTCCCTGACAGGGCGTGCGACAATCAGCCAGGGGCGTTCTTTTTTGGCCTATTTCTTCGAGACTGTCTCGGCTTTCGGCACAGTGGGGCTGTCCATGGGCATAACACCCGACCTTACTGCCTGGGGTAAGCTCTGGATCATCCTGACCATGATTGTGGGGCGGATCGGAGTGCTGACCTTCGCCTACATCATCGTGGGTGCCGGCACCGCCAACGGGGTCCAGTACTCGGAAGAAAACCTAATGATCGGATAAACATACGGAGAAGAGCATGAAGCGTTTCGCCGTGATCGGCCTTGGCAAGTTCGGCTTTCACGCGGCCAAGGCCCTGTTCGAGGACGGCAACGAGGTGGTGGCCATCGATACCGACAAAGCCAGGGTGCAGGCCATCGACCCCTGGTCCAGCGAGGCCGTGATCCTGGACGCCACCTGCAAGGATTCGCTCAGGTCCCTGGGGCTCGAGAACATGGACGGCGTCATTGTCTCCACCGGCACGAAGATCAGCATCAGCATCCTCATCTGTCTCTACCTGCAGGAGATGGGGGTACAGCGCATTCTGGCCAAGGCCCTTGACGACGATCACGCCAAGATCCTGCGCCGGGTGGGCGCCACGGACATTATTCATCCCGAGCGCGACTCGGCCCTGCGTGTTTCGCGCAGCCTGTCCCGTCCCAATATCCTGGACTTCATCCCGCTGTCCGAAGAGTATGACCTGGTGCAGGTGGGGCCGCCGCAGGAATTCATAGGCAAGAGCCTCAGGGACCTCAACCTGCGCGCCAAGTACAATGTGCACATCATCGCCATCAAGGAGGTGATGCCTGAAAACTTCATCCTGGTTCCGTCGGCGGACTTCAGGATCAAGGACAGCGACATCCTGGTGATCTTGGGAAAGACCGCGGATATCCGGAAGATCAAGGCATTGAGACGGGATTGAATTATGCTCAACGCCCCACCTCCCCTCGCTCCGGCTCCATCTGCCTGACCTCCCGCTCCACGCGCTCCTTGATCATCGCCAGCCCTTTGTCGTTGCGTGATTGGTGCAGGTCGTTGAAGTCAGTCAGGCCCTTGGCCTTTTCGTCTGCCGTGAATGGTGGTGCCAGGACTTTTGCGCCGACGGCCTTAGCTGTCTGCTGGGCCTTTTCCAGGCCCACGTTGGATTCCAGGGCGTGGTCGTCATCGGCCAGGAGAGCATGGGCGCCTCCGGGAACTTTTCACGCAGGGCCGTGGCCACGGGCTCCAGGTTGCCGGCATCGAAGGCCGCCACCACGGGCAGGCCGGTGGCCATGTGCATGAGCGCGGCCAGCCTCGCCGTGCGGCGTCTGCGCACCGCCGACCCAGCCGATTTGTTCTGAGCCCCCTACGGGCGTTCCACTGCCTGTCCGGGGCCCTTGGCAGCGTGGTGGCTGTGGAGCGCACAGTGGCTTACATGCCGTTGATGACTCAGCCCCGTAATGACTTGATGATTCCGCCGAAACCCTCTGCCTCGCGCCTTTTGTACAGCGCGGCGTCGGCAGGGTCGTTCTCTTTTTCGTGCTTTTCGTAGTCCACTTCCACCATGACGCAGCCCGGATTGTAGACGAGTTGCTTCTGGTGGATCGCTATCGCGGAAAGCTCGGTGTCGCCGAAATGCCTGCGGTATTCGGGGTAGAAGAGGAACTTGTGGTAAAGACCGGAAAGCCAGCCTCTGCGTGCCAGTCCGAACACCGCGAGAGTTCCGTGAAAGCGGCCGTCGTTGAAGGCGAGGAGCCCTGCATTGGTGGCGTCCAGGGTCTTGAGCGCGGAGCGCAGCCAGCCGTCCCCGGGATAGGCGTCCTGGGCCAGATAGCCGAAATAGCGAGACGCCGAATGGACGCAGAGGATATTGGCGATTTTCATGAAACCCATGCGGACATCGTCCTCGACCAGGACCAGGATCCCCGCGGCGAGGGCGCGGTGGGCAAGGACTCCGGCCAGCCGTACCGTCAATGCGGGGTCTGTGTAGGGCAGGACGAACACGGCGTCTTCATGCTTCAGGTCACCCAGTTTCAGAAGACTGGATGAACTGGTGTACAGTGTCTCAAGCACGGCAAATCCTTGGTGATACAAACGCTGGATAGTTGCGCCGCCCCTGTGCTGGCCAGCTACTTTTCGCTGTTCTCATACACGATCATTGCCTGTCCGTGGCCCTGGTCAGCTCGGTTACGTTGGAGCGCGTGAAGAATCCGTCGAAGTCGTCGTAGCGGTGGATGTATTCCGTGACCAGGAAGCTGTGCGGCGACATATTGGAGAAGGTCTGCTTGAGGCCTTCGGCCCGCGAGCCCACAAGCTCCACGAGGAAGCCCAAACCGTCGTCCTTGAGCGCCTGGAAGGTGGACTCGATCTCGCTGGTGTTGAACGCCAGGTGGTGCACACGCAGGCCGTAGTTGTGGATGAAGCGCTCCGTGGGGCCCGAGGTATCCAGGGATTCGAAGGGGCTGATGCCCGAGGTAAAGACCTGGGCGTAGTCGTGCAGTGAGAGTCGGGCCACGTTGGTGATGGAATTCAAGGACTCCACGTACACCGCGAAGTCGAAATCATAGTCCGTGAGCAGCATGAACTCGATGATGGCGTCGTCACGTTCCTCTGCGCGGACCCGCGTGGCGCTGTGGTCCAATTCCATGATGTTCGCCAAATGCGGCAGGCTGGGTTTCTCGAAGCTCCACTCCAGTTCATGGCTGTGCTCCGTACGGTAGTCGCCCCTGGCGCCATGCCACTGGATGAAACCCAGGGAGTTGCCCGTATAGGCCGAGGGCATGGTCTGGATGAAGGAAAAGGCCTTCGCGTGCTGGATGTCCGGGGTCATGAACCGCACGCCGCGCGCCTGTTGCAGGGGCACGTAGCGTTCCAGATCGTTGGCCCGGAACACGAAGGTCTCCAACCTGTTGTCCGGCAGGTGTCCGGACTTGGCCCCCAGGTTGCAAGCGCGGAAGGGGTTGTCGCTTCCTTTCCGGCTTTTGAGAATGAAATCGGCGCAGCCTTCACGCCCCAGCAGGCAGGCCACCTGCTGTTCGTCCTCCCATGCGGAGCGGAAGTCCAGGCCCGTGTAGCGCAGGAACTCGCGTACCACGGGTTCGATGTCCTGCTGCCGGACGTTGAGGATGACGGTCTCCAGCCCGCCCACCAATCCTTCGAGGCCGGCGTCGCGACGCTCTTGCCGGGCCTGGTTCACACGCTCGCGCAGTCTTTTGTCGTCGTTGGTGAAAACGCTCATGTCCAACTCCGGGATTAGAGTGTTGTCGCCTGTGGTCAGACCAGGTCCAGTGCCTCGCTGGTCAGGAACTTGCGTCCGGTGTTGCGCAGAATGTGGGCGATGGCCTCGCGCTCCTGGATGCGGCTGCGGTCCAGCCCGGTCAGGAAGACTGCCAGGCGTTTTTCCTGGCGCAGGTAGGCGTGGGCGATGTCCCGCACCGCGCGCTCCTGGCTGAGGCGCTGCAACCAGCCCACGCCCTCGGCATAGACGATGCGCGAGGCTGCGTGCGCCGCCACCAGGGCGTACTGATGTCGTTGAGGCACGTTGTGCAATAGGGCTTCGCGGTACCGTTCCCGCAATACCTTGGGGCAGTAGGAGAGATAGAGTTCGGCCAGGTCTGGATCGGCAGAAACGGGGCATTCCTCCTCGCAAAGCGCCGCGTTGAGGGCGTCGGCGACCGCGTTGATCTCTCTGGAGAGTTCCAGGGTGATCTGGGTCAGGGGGAGTTTGCCGCCGTGGGCGCGAAATTCACGGAGCATGAGCCGGGCCTCGTCACGGGCGCGCCGTTCAAGAATGGCCAGGACCTCGTCCACGAAGCGTTTCTTGACGGCCATGAACTCCTTTTCCGTAAGGGCCAGGCCCGCCAAAATTTCATAGGAGGAGCAGATCACGCCAGTCTTGTTGGCCGAGGATCCGTGGACCACGAGTACGCCATGCTCCTGGAGCCTGTCCCGTGCTTCCTGGGAGATGAAGATGTTGGCGCCTTCCACGATGGCTTTGGCTGCCGGTCTGCCGTCGGGAAGGATGAATTCCCGCCAGTTCTTGGCGTTGATGGTCTCTGGGCGCCCCCCGGAGGGAAGGAACAGGTCCGCCTTGACCCTGTTGAACAGCGTGTTGCGTAGTTTGACGTTTTCCGGGTTGTCGGCCGGGGCCACAAAGGCTCCGTCACCGGAGAGCCTGGCGGTGTCGAAGGCGGTAATGGGCAGTTCCTGCTGTACCAGGCGCAGGAGTTCCCAATGATCCAGGCCCTGGGGGTCGAAGGCGCAGCCGTGTCCGTCGGCCATGGTCAGGATGCGGGCGTTGGCACCGTATTTGGCGACGAGCAGTTTCACGGCGTTGCCGGCCACGTCGCCGCGCGGACCGCCGGTGAAGGTGACGCTGAAGGAGTCTTTTCCCGGGTTCATGCCCAGGTAGCGCAGCACCTCCTCGGCAAAGACGATGACGCCCAGGCTGGTGACGCCGTATTCCTTGTGGTTGATGCCGGCGCCGGGCTTTGAACTCATGAAGGCCGCGGGCCAAGGGTAGCCGCGCTCCCGGGCGCGTTCGATCATCCAGACGATGTGTTCGGGCGTGATCTGTTCGTCCGGGCCGAGATAAATGATCTCCTCCCTGCCGAGGCAGTCGCGGACCTGGGGCAGGGTGCGCTCTCGCTCCCCCTTGAGCAGCAGGTCGAGCATGGCGTCGACCATGCCTTTGACCGCGAGGTCGAGGTCGGCGTAGGGGCCGAGCAGGAGCACGGCCTTGGCGCCACCTTCTGGGATGTCCTTGTTCTTGAGCTGCTGGGCCCAGGCCAGCTTGGTGACCTCGTCGAAGAGGCGGTTGGATTCCAGCTCGAACTGCTCCTGGGTGCGGGTGGAGACTACGCGGAGGCCGCCTCGGGCCATCTCGCGGTAGCGCACGTGAAAGCCCTGGGCGTTGGGGCCGTGGTAGAAATAGATACCATAGGGCTCTTCCTGGTCGCCGTAGCCCGAGGTCTGCCTCAGGAAGGCAGGATCGAGCCGGAAGCACAGACCGTGGGGCGCGTGCAGGAAGTAATTGCAGCGCAGGGTGTGGCGGAAAAAGATGAACATGCAGCGCAAGGCCTGTCTGGCGATCTCGTGCTCGGTACCCTCGATGCAGGCGTTGACGTCGGCCTCGAGCGCCGCGGCTGCCTGTTCCGCGTCATCTCGCCAGGGGTCGAAACGGGTCAGGAACCAGTCCGTGACCTTTTCACACTCCCTGGGGTGCGCCAACAAGGCGCGGGTGATGTTGTCCGAGGAAAAAGCCCAGAGGTTCTGCTTGAGCAGGAACTGATGGGCGAACTCCCCCGCGGCCTGCAGCAGCATGACCCGCTTCAGGGCCCAGCGATGTTCGTCGGCAAAGGCCTCCAGCGCGTGTTTCGGAAACAGCCATTTGAGCAGGGCAAGCTCCTGGTTGAGCCTTTTCCAGAGGTCCGAGTCCTCCTCCAGGGGCTTGCCCTGAAAGCAGACGTAGAAGCTGGTGATGCCGATGGAGCGGTTTTTCCCGTCCGGACTGCGGCTGAAGGTGTCGGCGTAGCCCCGGTGCACCGTGACGCCTTCCCGGCCGAGGATCTTCACCGCCTGCAACAACAGCCCATGTGACGGAGGGTCGCTCATGGCCAGGCTGATGCGGCTTTCGCTCTTGCCCGGCGGGGTTTCCAGGTCAATGGCCACGTCCTCGCTACGCTCCACCATGCGTGCCAGGCGAAAGTGCCTGTCGGCGCGCACCGGCTCGAACTTGTGCACATAGTCTTCGCTGGCGCCGGCCAGAAAGAGGGCAAAGGCTTTTTCCTGGTCCGGGGTCCAGTCCTGGGGCCAGAGAGGCGGGGTGCGCTTGTATTCACGCATGTCAGCCAGTGCCCCGCGATAGGCGGCGCCGCGCTTGTCCGGATGGGGTTGGGGCGCCAGGAGCACGGTATCCAGCCGCAACCTGCCGTCCAGGGTGGTGTAGAAGCGGGCGTTGACGATATCGAAGCGCACGTTGCGCTCCAGCATCGAGGCCAGGGCCTTGGGCTCGGCGGGAGAGAGATAGGTGTAGCGGGTGTTGCAGGGGCTGCGTAGGGTCATGGTCTGCTTCTCCTCGAGCACCTGCCCCGAGATCAAGGCCTTGAGATGCCGCAACTGCTCTTCCTGGGAGTGGGTGCGGAAGTAGTACTCCGGCATGTTTTCCAGGAACCAGGGGGTGATCGCGGCGGCGCTGGAACGCAGACCGTTGCCGAGCTTGTTCAGAATGGTGGAGGTGGCGGGCCGGTCAGCCGTGGTCATGGGCCGCTCCTTGTCAAGTGTGAGAAACAGCGCTCCCGCGCATGGTGCACTCCATGAACCGACGCTGTTGTCTGTCCAGCGGCAAGGGCCTCGGTCCGGACGTCGTCAAGGGCTGCGGAAAAGACGCGGTTGCACGGGCCCCGATCAGCCGATCGGAAGCCGCTCCACGCCGTGCTTTCAGATTGTCGAAGCGCGCCGGGCATCACGAACCAGGCGAAATTCTGTCCAGGAGGCGTTGGAGATCGCTCACGGTGCAATCCAACTCCTGCTTGAACTGCACGCCCAACTCCCGTTCCTGGGTCCAGCGGACCTGGGATGGGACAGGTCGGCCCGGTGGGATGATCCCGTCAACCGACTGCAATTCGAGCAATACCTCCACGGGTTGCCCGGTAAGTACGGGCATGGAGGTGTCCTCGAACCTGAGACGCGCCCCTCCGGGCGTGATGTCGATGAGTTGGGCCGTGCGCTTACCGCCGCTGAAGAGCACAGCACAGGAGTGATTAAACCCGTAAGCCTTGAGTGAAATACGTAGGTGTTTGCGGCGTTCGACAGCATCCTGGACAAAGATGTCGGTACTCTGCATGGCATGACTCCTGGGAAAAGGGGACCTGTTTCCATCGTGGCAGGAATAGCAGAGGAGGTCTGTGTCGTCCATGCCCTGATTCGGGTACAGGTTTCCACGAGTTCGGCGTCGAATACCTGCTTATGGATAGAAGTCAGGGAAAGGGGTGCCCCACTTGGAGACACTCTTTCCAGCCTGTTCCGGTCCGACGGGTGTGTGTGCTAAGATCCCCTGACGGCCTTGATCACGTCGTCTATGGCCTGGATGACCCGGCGTTTGGGGTTCTGTTGGCAGGCGGTACCCACCATCTCGCCCAGGCCTTCCCAGCTGTCCGGGTCGAAGTCGGTGGAGCCGTGCTGCCCCGAGTAGTATCCGTCGATCCAGACGATGATGATGCCGATGGTGTCTTCGTCCATGGACACCAGTTCACCACAGGTGAGCTGGGTGATGTCCATGCCCGAGGCCTGGACCTGGGAGGCGGGGAGCAGGGCGAGGGCCAGCAACAGGCAGAGAGCGGTGAGAAAGGTGGTACGCATGGAATCCTCCTGTACGTGACGTATGGATGGACGCGGGGACGATCCGTTTACCATAGCCTCATCCGCACGACGTTGGCAATGATTTGCATACGTGCAGCGAAGCCGAGACGGGATCAGAGGAACTCCATGCACCAGCGTGCCAGGTTCAGGGCGATGAGCGCCACGCCCTCGGCGCGGGAGATACGCCACCCGGTGCGCACGAACACCAACACCAGCACCACCGCTCCTACCAGCACATAGAGGCTGGGCAGCGAGGCAGGAGAAACAGCCAGGGGACGCATGAGGCAGGTCAAACCCAACACGCCGGCGAAGTTGAAAAAATCGCTGCCGACGAGATTACCCAGGAGCATGTCGTTCTTGCCCTTGAGCGCGGCGGACAGGCAGGTCACCAGCTCGGGCAGGGAGGTGCCGGCCGCCACTATGGTCAGGCCGATGGCCCATTCGCTCACACCCAGGAGCGCGGCCATGGCCGAGGCACCCTCCACCAGCAGGTTGCTGCCAACGGAAATGCCCACGAACCCGGTCAGCAACTTGACCACATCCAGCCAGCCGGCCACGCGTTGCGGCCCTTCCTCCAGCAGGGCTTTCTCGGCCGTACCCAGCGGGGAGCGCCGTGCCCGCAGGAGTACAAAGCCGATGTAGAACGCGAACAGCGCCAGGAGCAAGGCGCCTTCCCAACGCCCCAGATGGAGATTCAGACACATCAACAAGGTCAGGACGCAGATGCCCAACAGCGCTGGGACGTCGCGATGGAGCAGCAGCGGATGCGTGGGAATGGGCCTGATCAAGGCCATGAGACCTAGGATCATGCCGAGATTGAAGATGTTCGATCCCACGACATTGGCCAGGGAAATGTCGGCCAGCCCCTTGAAGGCGGCCGTGAGCGTGACCAGGAACTCGGGCGCCGAAGTGCCCATGGCCACGACGGTCAGTCCGATGACCAGCTCGCCGATGCGCAGCCTGCGGGCCAGGGCCGCCGCGGAATCCACGATCCATCCCGCCCCGAACCAAAGCAACAGGCTGCCCAGAAGTAGTTGTACCGCACTTGTCAGCATGGGAGTCACGATTTCCTGGACATGGGGCATGCCGCTTCTTGTGTCCGCACGAATTTATTTCAAAAAAAAATCGAAAATTGGTGCGAGTAGTAATATGCTGTAATTGCTTATTATTTAAAGCGAGGCTCGTGTCGTCGACAATCTTGAACCTATCGAGGATGTTAGGAGCGGACGGATGCTGAACAGCCACGAAGGCCCGTGCGCCATGGCTTTAGAACATATCGACGGTAAAGTCGACCCCAAGGCCTCGCCGAGCTTGTACCATTTTGGCACAAGGCTTGCGCATTCCAGGTCAACTCCTTAGTGCATTCATACACAAATCACTGGCCGCAAGCAGGAGGAATGCATGACCGCCTACGTGGTGCCCATGGAACTGGTCAACCGGCTCTTGCAGCAATGGGCCGCAGAGTACCAGGTATTTGTTCCGGCCGTGAACATGGACGGAAAGTACGACTTCCTCCCCTGGGAGCAGGGTGTGGAGCTGGCATGGGAGTACGACCTCGCGTATAACTCCCTGAAAAGATTTCTTTTTCCACCCCATGAAGAACTCATCCGCTTCGACATGGGCGATTACTCCGCCGAGCCTGTCTTCACGGCGCCCAAGCAGCTGCTCTTCGGCGTCCATCCCTACGACCTCAAGGGAATCAACCAGCTGGATCAGCTCATGGAGTCGGGCTCCCCGGACCAAAACTACCTGCGCCGGCGTGAAAACACCGTGATCTTCACCATGGAGCCGCTGCGGGTGGCCGACACCGCCTTCTGGGCCAGCGTGGGCGCCGACCGGGTCGACCTCGGTTTCGATCTCTACTGGACGCGCATCGGTCCCTCCTCCTTCTACGTGGAAGTGGGCTCGACCAGGGGCGAAGAACTGCTCACCTGCCTTGGACCGCCGCCGAAAGCCACCTTGGCCGAGCGCGAGGCCGCCCGACGGGAAAGGATCCGCGTGCGCGCGGAAGCCAACAAGCAGGGGCTGCGCTTCCCCTGGAAGGAGACTCCCCGCCTGTTGGCGCGAAACTGGAACGCCCCCATCTGGCGGCACAAGTCCCAATACTGCCTGTCCTGTGGCTCCTGTGTGCTGGTTTGTCCCACCTGTTATTGCTTCGACGTCCGCGAGGAAGTGGATGTGGACCTGAAGGCTGGATCCCGTTACCGCAGGTGGGATGGCTGCATGCTGCCCTCCTTCGCCCTGGTGGCGCCGGACCACAACTTCCGACCCCAGGCCATGGACCGCTATCGTCATCGCTATTTTCGCAAGGGCAAGTACATCTTCGACAAGATAGGCGAACTCGGCTGCGTGGGCTGTGGCCGTTGCGTACGCGCCTGCACGGCCGGCATCGCCAACCCCAAGGCCGTGTTCAACGAACTCTGGGAGGCCGAGCAGCATGAGTCCTGAGCAACCCTTCTCCCCCTATGTGCCGCGCCCCGCGACTCTGGTGCGCAAGGAGCAGCTCTCCGAACTGGTTTCGCTCTTCGAATTCGAGGCTGATCATGGCCGACCACTGGCGCACAAACCGGGACAGTTCATCATGCTCTCGGTATACGGCGTGGGTGAGGCGCCCTTTTCGGTGAGTTCGGCCCCGGTGCCGGACAGCCATCGCTTCGAACTGGCAGTGCGCAAGATCGGCACCGTGACAGGAGCCCTGCATCAGCTCCAGGAAGGGGACAAGGTCGGCATCCGCGGCCCCTATGGCTCCTTCTTTCCGGTGCAGAAATTCATGGGCAAGGACACTCTCTTTGTCGCCGGCGGCCTGGGCTACATTCCCCTACGCAGCCTGCTGCACTATCAGCTCAAGCACCGCGATGAATTCGGCCGGATCATAGTGTTGGTGGGCACGCGCAATCCCCGCGAGCGCATCTTCGTGGACCAGCTCGAAGAGATGGCCCAGCGCAACGATGTCGAAATCCTTGAAACTGTTGATATTCCTGACGAGAGCTGGAAAGGCAACGTAGGGGTCATCACCACACTGCTTCCCAAGGTCGGCTTGCAGCCGGAAAACACCTATGTGGCCATGGTAGGGCCGCCGGTGATGTACAAGTTTGTCCTGCAGGAATGCCAGAAACTGGGCATACCGTCGGGCAACATCTACGTCTCTCTGGAACGGCGCATGAAGTGCGGCCTGGGCAAATGCGGGCACTGCCAGATCAACGGCCTCAGCGCCTGTATCGAAGGCCCAGTCTTCCTCTACAACGAGATCGAAGCCCTCAAAGAGGCCATCTAACGGAGGCGTCCATGGCTAAACCAAAGATCGCCTTTTTCGACTTCGCAGGCTGCGAGGGCGACCAATTGCAGATCGCCAACCTCGAGGAAACCCTGCTCGACCTCCTGGCCCACGTCGAGGTGGTGGCCTTCCGGGAAGTCATGACCGGGGAGACCGCCGACCATTACGACGTCGCCTTTGTGGAAGGTTCCATTACCCGCCCTGCCGATGAGGAACGCGTCAAGGACATCCGCGCGAAATCAGGCGTCCTCGTCGCCCTGGGGGCCTGCGCCACCATCGGCGGCGTGAACTGCATGAAGAACTTCATGCCCGAGCCCATCTACCGTGAGCAGGTCTACGGGGAGCAGGCCCGCTGGTACCCCACCTACGCGGCCCGGCCGGTATGCGCCGTGGTGCCCGTGGACGCCGAAATCCACGGTTGCCCCATCGACCGCAACGAATTCCTGCGCGTGACCAAGGAGCTGCTCCTGGGCAAGAAGCCCTGGCTGCCGGACTATCCGGTCTGCGTGGAGTGCAAGATGGCCGGCAACGTCTGCCGTTATGAACTGGGGCGCCCCTGTCTGGGCATCATCACCCGCGCCGGTTGTGGGGCATGCTGCGTCACCGAGGGCGCGCACTGCTGGGGCTGCCGTGGTCTGGCGCCTTACGCCAATATCGACGCGGCACGCCATGTCATGGTGGATCGCCTCGGCCTTAGCCGCGGCGAGACCCAGGACCTGTTGCGCATGTATCTGGGGCACACCTTTGCCCCGTTGTGATGTCGTGCTTACATAGTGAGCAGGCGCCGCGGCCGTATCCGCGACGCGCCGGAGCGAACGTACCCGCGGACGGTCCGGTCCCTGAAATCAACAGCACATCGAGGACGCAGCCATGAGCGAGACGCCCATTCCCGAAGCAAACAGCGGCATCGAGCCCCAGACCGATACTCTTCAGGAGCAGGGGGCCAAGGCCACGGACCCGGAGACCCCCGCGCCGAAGGCGGGTCCCAAGTCCGGCGCCAAATCCATACACGTGCACCACCTTACCCGTGTCGAAGGGCACGGCAACATCGTGGTGGAAATCGACCAACAGGGTGAAGTCCAGACCTGCCGCTGGGAAGTGCCCGAGGCCCCGCGCTTTTTCGAGGCCATGATCCTGGGCCGCAGTTTCAAGGATGTGCACCAGATCACCTCGCGCATCTGCGGCATCTGCTCCATCGGCCATCAGCTCGCCTCCTTGCAGACCACCGAGGACGCCATGGGCATCCGTATCTCGGAGCAGAGCCTCATACTGCGCAAGCTGGCCCTGCACGCGGAAAACATGCAGAGCCATTTGCTGCACCTGGGGTACCTGGTGCTGCCCGATCTCCTGGGCCAACCCTCCATTATCCCCCTTGCCGCCACCCACAAGACCGAGTTGGTGGGCCTCGTGGCCCTGCACCGTCTGGCCAACGAGTTCAGCCGTGTGATCTGCGGCCGTACCACCCACCCCCAGCGGATGATCCCCGGCGGATTCGCCAAGCTGCCCACCCGCCAGGAGCTCGAGCAGCTGCGCAAGAACCTCCAGGACAGCATCCCCGGCTTGAAAAAGGCAGCCAAGCTCTTCGCCTCGGTGAAGGACAAGCTGCCCGACTTTGACCGTGAAACCGAATACGTGGCCCTGGTCTCCCCGGCAGAGTACGCCCTGCTTTGGGGCGCGGTGGGCTCCAGCAAAGACAAACGCAGACCCGCCCGTTTCTATCAGGACCTGACCAAAGAATACTTGGTGCCCCACTCCACGGCCAAGTGGACTAAAAACGTGCTCAGCTCCTACATGGTGGGCGCTCTGGCGCGCTTCAACCTGAACAGCGCCCAGCTCTCGCCCCTGGCTAAAAAGGTGGCCGATTCCCTGGGCCTCAAGGCGCCCTGTTACAACCCCTATTACAACAACCTCGCCCAGCTCGTGGAGGTGGTGCACTCGGTGGAGGACTCCATCGCCTTCATCGACACGTTGCTGCAACGCGGCATCAAACTGGAGCGCGTACCCGAGATCCAGCCCCGTGCCGGCAAGGGCGTGGGAGCCGTGGAGGTGCCCCGAGGCCTTCTCTTCCACGCCTACGAGTACGACGACGAGGGTCGCATCGTGCACGCCGACTGCGTGATCCCCACCAACCAGAACCACGGCAACATCCAGCAGGACCTCAACTCCCTGACGCCGGGGCTGGCACACAAAAGCGAGGAAGAGATCGAACTGCTCACCAGCATGCTGGTCCGCGCCTACGATCCGTGCATCTCCTGCTCCACCCACTACATTGACATGCGCCAGGTCATGGCTGGGGACAAACCTGACCGCGGCGTGCATTTCATCCGGGTGGCGAAAGGGAAATAGGCGTTGCCGGGATTCTTCACGCGCTTCGCGAATCGGCTCTGGAGGGCCGAGCGTTACACAAGGGGGCTGGCGTCCATGCTCCACGAGTGCCTGGAACAAATTCAGGCGCGCGGGGAACAGGACAAGGAGCTGATCAACATCCACTCCCCCCTGCTGCCGGGGGACCCCCCACAGGGGGCGCACCTCGAAGTGAACTTCGTGCGACGCGCCGCCATCCACAAGACACCGATCCTGCGCGGGCTCTTCGCCTCGGAGGACTGGAAGAAACACACCAAGGAATACAACGTCACGCTCTCCCTGCCCCAACCAAAGGGCAGGGAGCGCGACCTCTTCTTTGTCGCGTCCTACGACCGCCCCTGGCAGGATCTTGATTTCTCCGCCGTTCGGGAGGGCATCATCGAGGGGGTGGCCGTGGTGGTGCACGAGGCCATGGAAGATACCATCAAGACGTTACCGCGCCGTTGGGCGCGGGAGCGATAAGCTCCCAGAAGTACCTACCGCCAGCCCACGCCGAGAACCCGCACCTGTCCCGGTCCGTGTACCCCACGCATCAGGGTCTGCTCGATGTCCGCGGTGCTGCTGGTCCCGGTGATCATGAACAACCCGCTGGGCAGTCGGCCATCCTCGGCCAGCCGCTCGCGCAGCAGCTCGGGCAGGCTGGAGAGGTCCGCGTGCAGCGCGCTCTCCGGCACCACGGCAAGGTGCGCCGGCGGCGCCAAGGACACCGAGCGGGGGCGCCCCGCGCCGGTCATGACCACGATGGTCCCGGCACTCACGAACACGGCGTCGGCCGCGGTGACGCCCAGGTCCACATCGGCCAGCTTTGGACAGAAGCGCTGCCCCCCGGCTGTTTCCGCCGTCCCTGATTCAACGGACTCCCTGACCCCGCAACGCCGCAACACGCCGGAGACGTCCAGTTCCTCCAGCAGGGGGTGCCGCCAGCATATGGCGCTCCTAGCCCCGAGCGCCTCCAGCATGGCCTGCAACCTGGCCGCGAACTCCGACGGCTCGCGACACAGGATCAGCTCTCCATTCAGGGGGGCGATGGCCGCGGCAAAGGCCTCCCAGTCGTCGCTGGGCTCCTTGGGCGAGGGTGGCAGGTCCGGTATGTCGATCTGCCCCACCGGCTGCCCTCGACGCAGGGATTCGAGGATCACATCCCTTGAATCTGTCATTTTCTGCCCTCCCTGTCCTTGGCCCGCTGTTCCCAGAGCGAGTGAAAGGGCGTCTTCAGGGCCGGCGGCTTACGCTCCACGGCATAGCGGCGCAGTGCCCCGCCAAAGGGCAGACGCTTGGCCAGGGTGTATTCCGGATCCAGCCTGGAGATGACGCGCCCCATGGCCATGGCTGCGCGATAGACCAGGGGATGTGTGGCGGCAAAGGTGTAGGCGGCAACGAGCAGCCTGCGGCCCAGGGTCTCGCGCCCCCATGCTGGGTGTTCCGCATAGCGCCGGCGCAAGGCAAGCAGCAATTTGTGGTGCTGGATGCCCACGGGGCAGACATCCGCGCAGGCGCCGCAGGAGGTACAGGCCTTGGGCAGGTCCGCGGCCTTTTCGTGGGGCAGCAGCTGCGGTGCCAGCAGCGCGCCGATGGGGCCGGAGTAGGACCAGCCGTAACTGTGCCCCCCAATGCAACGATACACGGGGCAGGCGCCCAAGCATGCGCCGCAACGCACGCAGAGCAGGGTCTCGCGCAGTTCCTCGTCCGCGTGGATGATGCTGCGGCCGTTGTCCAGGATGACCACGTGCACGTGGTCCGGGCCGTCGTTCTCGTCACTGCGTCTGGGGCCGTTGATCATGGAAACGTAGGAGGACAGCTTCTGCCCAGTGGCGCTGCGCGGCAGCATCTGGAGCACGGCCACCATTTCCTCCAGGCCGGCCACCACCTTCTCGATGCCCATGACCGCCACATGCACGCGGGGGCAGGTGGTGCACATGCGGATGTTGCCCTCGTTCTCCACCAGCACGATGCTGCCTGTGGCGGCCACGGCCAGGTTCACGCCGGTGATGCCCATGTCGGCGTTGAAGAAGCGTTCGCGCAGGACCCGGCGGGCAATGGCCGTGAGTCCGGTGATGCTGTCCGAAGTCTCGCCCAGGTATTTGCGGAACAGCTCGGTCACCTGCTGCCTGCTTTTATGGATGGCGGGGGCGATGATGTGCGATGGCGGCTCTCCGGCCAACTGGACGATGTACTCCCCGAGGTCGGTTTCGCAGACGTCCAGGCCCTGGGCCTGGAGCACATCGTTGAGGCCGATCTCCTCGGTGACCATGGACTTGCCCTTGACCACGCTCTTGCATGCGTATTTCCGTGCAAGAGCCGCGATGAGTGACGTGGCCTCGGCTCCGTCCCGCGCCCAGTGCACGGTCATGCCGTTGGCCTGGAAGTTGGCTTCCAGTTGTTCCAGCAGTTGCGGCAACTCGCGCAGGGTGCGCAACCTGGCCTGCCTGGCGCGCTGTCTGAAAGCCTCGTGCTCCGGAAAGGTGGTAAAGCAACGCTCCCGGGCCTCGCGGAAATGCTCGGACGCGCTTTTCACCGCGGCGCGCAGCTGCGCGTCCTGCAAGGCGCCCGCGGCCTGGGCGCGGAATTCCTCTGTGCGTTGGAACATGGCCTAGCTCCTCTTGCCCTGGTCTTCTCGGCCGGCCAGAACCTCGGCCACGTGCAGGGCACGTGGGCCATGCCCCCTGCGTTGCAGTCCCGCGCGCAAATGCAGCAGGCAACTGACCTCGGCGCAGATCAGGGTCTGGACATTGGCCTTGTCCACGGCCGCGAGCTTTTCCTGCAGAATGGCCGCGCTGATCTCCGGGAACTCCAAGCTGAAGGCGCCGCCGAAACCGCAGCAGGCCGTGGGGTTTTCCAACTCCACCAGGTCCAGGGCCTCGACCTTGGCCAACAGGGTGCGCACATCCGCCCCCACGCCCAGGGCGCGCACCTGACAGGACTCGTGGTAGGCGGCGCGGGAAGGAAAGCAGGCGCCCTTCACCCCCGCATCCAGCCTGCGCACCAGGAATTCGCAGAGTTCATGGCTCCGAGCGGCAAGATCCTGGGCGCGTTCGTGCCACTTCGGCTCGTCGCGCAACAGATCGGGGTACTGCCGCAGCATGGCCACGCAGGAGGCCGAGGGCGAAACCACGGGGGCCTCGCCACTGAACAGCTCGATGGTGCGGCGGGCCAGCTTCTTGGTTCGCTCGAAATGCCCCTGCTTGTACAGCGGCTGACCGCAGCAGGTCTGCCCTTCAGGAGGGTGCACCAGGCAGCCGGCGTGTTCCAGGACTTCCGCCGTTGCCAGGCCGATCTCCGGCGCAACGTCCTGTACCAGACAGGGAACGAACAACAATACACGCATGATGTATATCCTTGTTCACCGTGGCGATGGCCACGGGATGCAGCAGGCATACACAAGGGGCGTGCCGGTTGCAAGACGCCTGTATTCCCGTTGCTGAGTGCGTTTCCGCCCCTTGCAATCCCGCTCGCCAGGGTGCGGAACATCCTTGTGAGCGGGATCAGCGCCTCTCTCGTGACACCCGGCATTACATACCACATGAGGCGGCGCCCCATGCGTCATTCACCCCTCGCTCCATCAAGGCTTTGTTCGGGGATAAGATCCGGACCAAAGGGTGCGAGCCCCGGAGGAACGACCCGAATATGACCCAAGGCAACGCCCTGGGTCTGGTCGTACGCCGGGCATCACCCTTGATGGGCGCTTCGCGAGCCGCCCATCGGTATGCGTCACGGCCATGGTTCCGAGTCCATACGAATCCCGGTCGTCGTTCCAGTCCTAAACTTCCTCACTGCCCCTGCCGATAAGAGAGACGAGGGGGACCATACCGTCCGTCTCCACCAGAAGCAGAGGACAACGGCCCATGGCCCTGAGCAATTTCGAGCGCTACTTCATCTACGACACCTCCCTGAGGTTGTTGGAGCAGGACCTGCTGACCAACGCCTACTTCATGGGGTCGGGCACGGCTGCCAGCCTGCGGGACATGGTCCTGGCCAGGCAACCGGTGCAGTCCCTGACCAATCCCTTTGACGAGGCCATCACCGGTACCCTGCGGGCGGACGCGCGCACCACCATGCAGAACGCCCGCAACGTCAAGGAGGCCGCCAAGATGATGGGCGTGGCCTTTGACGCCACGGCGCAGATATATTCAGCCCTCGGCGACATGAAGGACATCATCGACAAGCTCGACGAGGGCACCCTGACCTGGGACGACACCGTGAAGGCCGACTACAATTCCTTGCGCGACCAGGTCAAAGCCCTGGTCTCCAACACCGACTACAACGGCATCTACATCCTGGACGGCAGCAAGTGGGGCACGGAGCAGATCGACAGCAAGGGCAGGGTCTACATTCAGGCCTACAATGACGGCGGCTTCGATCTCAACTTCCACGACCTGGACGCTATCAACTGGGACAGCCTGGTGGCGGACGCGGGCGGCGGCAACAACCTGGGCAATGCCACCTACCGCGCTTCCCAGGAGACCATCCTCGACGGGTTCATGAACCAGACGCAGTCCATCCGCGACCTCTACGAGTCCCGCGAGGCCAGCCTGGAGTTCCAGTCAGCGCGCCTCGCCTCCCAGTCCGATCTCTTGGAACAGGCAGCCAATGCCCGCCGCACCACACCCACGAAACTCAACCCCGAGCAGATCCTCCTGGACCTGATACTCTCGGCCACGGGCTCCCTGGTCAACGAGAACACCTGAGCGGCGTCCCCGACCCTCTGCTTTGCAACGCCCCTTGGCCTCTACATGCTTCTGGTGTAGGGTCCAGGTATGCGCCTTTCCTTTTCGTTTCTCATGGCCGCCTTCGGTCTCTTCCTGTTGCAGCTTGGTTGCGCGTGGGCTCAGGAAAGCCCTGGCGAGGACCGAGGCGCTCCTCCCGCCATCGTGGAGGGGGCGGGGGAAATCAAGAGTTACACCCCGGAGTTGCGCGGCGAGCTGGATGACGATCTGCGCGGACTCATCCAACAGGCCCTGGACTCTTTCAGCCTCAAGGATCAGCCGCCGCGCTCCACCAATCTGCTCAAGCGGCGCATGCAGGACGATCTCGCGCTCCTGCGCAGGATCATGGAGTCCCGTGGCTATTTTAAGGCCGGCCTGTCCAGCGAGCTGACCGGCCCGGCAGCCACGCCCACGGCAGTGTTCAGCGTCACCACCGGCCCGCGCTTCCATTTCCGCGACTTTGCCATAGATCTCGCGCTCCAAGCGCCCGAGCAGGACAAGACTGCCCTGCCCCTGCCCACGGACGTGGGCCTGGAGCGTGACGCTCCGTACTCATCCGCGGTGGTGCTTGCCGCGGAGAAGGGCATCCTGACCCATTTTGGCGCCAGGGGGCGCCCTTTCCCTGAAATCGCCGAACGCAAGGTCACGGCCCGGCACGACGACAACGGCGTGGACGTGCGCTTCACCGTGAAACCCGGCCCCCTGGCCGTGTTCGGCGAGACCGAGGTGCGGGGGCTGGAGCATGTGAACGCGGAGTTCGTGCTCATGCAGCTGCCTTGGCGCCAGGGCGACCCCTTTGACGTCGGGCTGTTGGAAAAGGCCCAAGTGAAGCTGCTCAACACAGGGCTCTTTGCCGTGGCCAGATTCGACAAGGGGGCCGTGGCCGAGAACGGCGAACTCCCCATTGCCCTCACGGCCACGGAACGCCTGCCCCGGACCTTCCGCGCCGGTTTGCGCTACCGCACGGACACAGGCCCAGGCGGCAAGATCCAGTGGGAGCACCGCACCCTCTTCGGCGGAGGCGAGCACCTGCGCCTGGAGCTGGACGCCGACACCACCAAGCAGGAGTTCAAGGCCTCGTTCCGCAAGCCCGCCTTCCTACACGAGAAACTTTCCTTGCTCCTGGAAAGCTCCACGGCCCGGGAGCGCCAGGACGCCTATGACAGCGACTCCACCGAGGTCACGGCCGGCCTGGAATACGCCCTGACAGACCGACTCACGCTTGGAGGAGGCATGGCCTACCGTTTGTCCAATGTGGACGACGGGGGCAAAAAGGAGGTCTTCGGCCTGGTATCCTTTCCCGCCTCCCTGCGTTACGACACCCGCGACGACATCCTGGATCCCGGCTCCGGCGGGCTTCTGGCCTGCTATTTCACTCCCTATGCCGACACCTTGGGCAACGCCTCCAGCTTTCTCATGACCCAGGCCGGCTACTCCCACTACCTGCAACTGCTGCCCGAGAAGCGTCTGATCCTGGCCTTGCGCGCCCTGCTCGGCGTCTCGGCCATGACCGACGGCAAGGGGATAGACGGCATCCCGGCGGACGTCCGCTACTACGCCGGCGGTGGCGGCTCCATCCGTGGCTACGCCTACAAGAGCGCCGGTGATCTGGACATTTCCGACGACCCCATCGGGGGGCGCTCCCTGCTCGAAACCGCGGCCGAACTGCGTTGGCGCTTCATGGAGGACTTCGGCCTGGTGGCTTTCGTCGACGCCGGCCGCGCCTACGAGCAAGGCTTCCCGGACTTCGGCCAACAACTGTTCATCGGCGCCGGCGCCGGACTGCGCTACTACAGCCCCCTGGGACCCATCGGCCTGGACGTGGCCTTCCCCCTGAACCGCCGCAAGGGCGTGGACGACTTTCTGCAAATCTACATCAGCCTGGGGCAGTCGTTTTGAGCCCGCTGTCCAAGCCCGCGCGGCGCCTGCTCCTTTTTGCCCTGCTGGGGGGCGTTCTTTGCCTGTTCCTGCTCTGCGCCGCTCTGCTGGCACTCACGGGCACCCAGCCTGGGCGTGCTTACTTGGCCCGACTGGCCGGCGACCTGAGCTCCAGCCCGGAGATGCGCGTGGAGCTTCAGGGCCTGGAGTCCGTGAAGCCATGGGATTTCAGACTCAGGGCCTTCAGTCTGGCCGATGCCGGTGGCGTCTGGCTCCAGGGCGAGTCCTTGGCCTTGAACCTTTCACTGGCCGACCTGCTGCGCGGCGCCTTTACCGTCCGCTCCATGGTGCTGGAGCGTTTGGTGTTCCTGCGGCCTCCGGAGGCCGGAGAGGCCCAGGAGCCCGAATCCTTCACCATGCCCGCCATCCCCCCCATTCGTATTGACGAGCTGCGCGTGGAGACACTGCTGTTGCACTTCGGCGACCCGCCACAGGAAAGGGTATTCATCCTGGACGCCAGCTGCCTGCCCGAGCCCGAGGCCTTTGCCCTGAGCCTGCACCTGCGGGAAAGGGAAGGGCGGGATAGAGAGCCCGACTCCCTTGCGGTCTCGGCGCGTTGGCACACCACGCGCGACGAACTCGATCTCCAGGCCGCGCTGCACGAGGGTGCGGGCGGTATGCTTGGGGGGCTGCTCGGCGTGCCCGGTGACATGCCCATGTCCGGCCGACTGCATGGCACTGGCGGTCTCACCCGTTGGCAGGGGGAGCTGGACCTCAAGGCCGGCCCTCACGTACTGCTGCGCGGCGACCTGACCGTTAGCAATCACGAGGCCCTGAAACTGACCCTTACCGGAGCGGCCGAGGACAGCGCCGGACTGCTCCCCGTGGAGGTGGCCGATTACACCGGCCGCAGCGCGGACTTCGACATCGCCGTGAGCCTGCTCGGGGAGCTCTACCGCCTGGAGGCCCTGCGTCTGGAGACACCCAACCTGCGCCTCGATGCCGGCGGCGAGCTGCGTGGCGAGACCCTGGAGGCCACGGCCGAGCTGCACGTCCGTGACCCGGAACTCTTGGCCAAGGCCAGCCAAGGCAGCCTCTCGGGGACGCCGCACCTGCGCCTGACCCTGCACGGCACGCCGGAGCGGGCCGTCTTGGACGTGGAGGCCGAGCCCGGCGCCCTGGCCCTGGAGCAGTTGGCCAGCGATCCGGCCCGAATGCTTCTCAGGCTGGAGCTCCCCACACCCCTGCGAGGTCTGCACAGCCTGGAGGCCGGCGGCGAGGTGCTGCTCTCCGGCCTGCGCCCTTCGACTGCCTACACCCTGCCCCCGGAGGCGCGCATCGCCTTCAAGGCTGGATTCGAACGCTCCCAAGGCGGCGCGGGCCGCATCCGAGTTCAGACCCTGGATGTGGACAACGGCGAAAACAGCCTGCGCGCCACGGCCGAAATCGACCTGGAGCCCTTGGCCATACAGGCGACCCTCGAGGCCGACATCCCCCACGCCGGCGCGATCTTCAGCTTCCAGGCCGCCGAGGGGGCGGTGCTGGACGCGGCGCTCCAGTTCAGGGCAACGGCCAAGGGTGACATGAAGCGCGGCATCACGGCGACGGTTTCGGGCAGCGTGGAGCGGCTCCAGGGCCTGCAACCGGAGTTGGCCGCCTTCATCGGGCAAAACCTGGACCTGGAACTGAAGGTGGACGTCTCCGAGACCCACGTCACCCTGCATAAGGCCCTGCTCACGGCGGCCACTGTCCTGGAGGCCTCGGGGACCTACGGGCTGGAGGACCAGGGCATCGAGGCCGCGTTGTGGCTCACGCCGCCGACACACCTGGACCTGCCCGAGGGTCTGCGCGACCAGGGTTTGCACGTCCAGGGCCTCAAGCCGCTCACGGCCAAGTTGGCCGGAACCCTGGCCCGCCTGGATATCGAGGCCGATGCCGGCGCGGCTTCCCTGCAATTGGGCGAGCGCGTGTTTCGCAACGTCTCCCTGCGCGTCACGGGCAGCCAAGCTGGCGTGCCCCTGGAAGGGGAGCGGGGTGCGGTGGAGAGTTCGCCCTTTTCCCTGAGCCTGGACAGCACCGAACTGTCCCTGGCCGCCATGGGGCGCTATGTTCTGGAGCCCGAGACCTTGGCCTTGGCTCCCCTGCGTGTGACGCTGCCGGGAACGGAGCTTGACGGAAACTTGCGCATCCACTTTTCCGGCCCTCCCCTGGAGGGACGGCTCGGCCTGCGCGCCCAGCGGCTGGACTGGCTGGGCACCTTGGCCGGCCTGGACCTCTCTGGCGGGGCGGAGCTGCACGTCGAATTGGCTCCACGGGGGGAGCGGCAGACGGCAACACTGCGCGGTGAAGCGCGCTCCCTGCACCTGGCCGGCGTCGGCGTCGCGCTGCTGGACATCGACGCCCATGGCGACGACCTCCTGGCCCCGGACGCACAACTGAAGCTCACGGCCAGGGACGTGCGGACCGACGGCATAACGGTGGAAAGCCTGGAACTCAAGGCCGCGCTGCGGCAACAGGAGATGCGTTTCGAAGCCACGGCCGGAGGCCGCGTTGACAAGCCTTTCACCCTGGCGATTGGGGGCGAGGGCTCCCTGGCCGGGCCAGCACCCCGCGTCAGGCTGGATTCCCTGAGGGGCGACTACGCCAGCCTGCCCTTCAGGTTGCGCGGCCCGATGCGGCTCGAGGGGCAAGGTCGGGGCTACAGGCTGGACAATCTGGAACTGGAGCTGGATACGGCGATACTTACGGCCTCGGGGCTCTGGGAGCCGGACAGGACCGATCTGCAGGCCCGGCTCGCTGGGCTGCGGCTGGAGACGCTGCAACGCCTGGACCTGGACGGGGGGCTGGCCCCCTCGGGCGGCCTGGACCTCGACCTCAGGCTCCAGGGTACGCCGGCCGCGCCGCGTCTGAGCGCGAACCTGCTGGGCAAGGAGCTCCAGTTGGCCGGTCCAGCCGCACGGGAGCAGGGCCTGGACCTGCCACCCCTGGCGTTGCGGGCTGAGGTGGAACTGACCCAGGACAGTTGCCGCGCCACTGCCGAACTCACCCTTTCTGCCGTGTCCACGGTGTCCACAGTATCTGGGCGTGAGGAAACGCCCCTGGCCAAGGCCCAGGCCGGGCTGCCAGCACGTTTTTCCCTGCAACCCTTCCTCTTCGAGATGCGGGAGGACGCGCCCCTGACGGCCCAGGCCTCGGGCGGCCTGGACCTCCTGTTGTTGCAGGACATCCTGGGTTTCAGCGACCAAGTCCTCAAGGGGCGTGCCGCCTTCGACCTCAAGGCCACGGGCGCCCTGAACGCGCCCCAACTGGCCGGGGAGGTGACCATCGCACAGGGGCGCTACGAGAACCTGCGCACCGGTACGCTTCTGGCCGACATCGGCCTGGAGATGCGTGCCACGGGCTCGAGGATCGAGATCGTCAGACTCCAGGCCACGGACGGCGGCAAGGGCAGGCTCTCGGGCAGCGGCGGGATCGACCTCCAGGAACTGCGCTACGACGCGGCCATCGACATGCGCGAGTTCACGCCCGTGCACATGAACATCTTCACCTGCCAGGTTAAGGGCGGCCTGGAGTTTTCTGGTACCCCGGAACAGGGTGCGCTCTCGGGTTTGGTCACCATCGACAGGGGCGCCATTACCCTGCCCAGGTCCCTGCCTCCGGGCATCGACAGCGTGGAGGTACGGCAGAAGGGTCTGGGCGTGGAAGAACCTCCGCCACCGCATGAAAAGGCCAAGCCCATGGATGTGCGCCTGGACGTGCAGGTGGAGATTCCAGGCCGGTTCACCGTGCGGGGGCACGGCCTGGATTCCGAATGGAGCGGCGGCATGCACGTCACGGGCACGGCGGCGGCGCCGGAGATCAGCGGCGGTCTCGAGGTCAGGCGCGGCAGCCTCGATTTCCTGGACAAGAATTTCACCATAGAGCAGGGCGAGCTGCGTTTCGGCGGCGGCACACCCCCTTCTCCCTTGCTGGAGGTGGTCACCTCGGCCCGTGCCGCCAACCTCGTGGCCAAGGTCACGGTAAGCGGCCCGGTGAACGACCTCAGCTTCCGCCTGAGTTCCGATCCCGTGGTGCCACAGAGCGAGATACTGGCGGACGTACTCTTCGGTCGCTCCCTGGATCGGATCACCCCCTTGCAGGCCATCCGCCTGGCCCGCGCCCTGGATCAATTGGCAGGCAACACCGGAGGCGCTTCCATGGATGTGCTGGGCTCGATGAAGAAGGCCCTGGACGTGGACAGCCTTTCGGCCGGAGAGGGCGAGACAGGTGGCACGACCCTGCAGGCCGGCAAGTATATCGGCGACAAGATCTACGTGCAGGGGCAGAAGGGGCTGAACCCCAAGGACGACTCCATGAGCGTGGAGGTAGAGATCCTTCCCCAGCTGGAACTGGAGAGCGAGATCGGGGCCGACTCCCAGGGCGGTATCGGCCTGAATTGGCGGCTGGATTACTGATGCCCGCGCAGCGTCCCGTTCGAAGCGGGATGCAACGCAACGTCTACCCCAGGGTTAGCACCGTGAACTGCCCCGGCTCGATGGTCATGCCCACGCTGTTGGGCAGCTTGACCATGCAGTTCTGCTGCGTGACGCTGGTGAGGCGCATGGCCGGCAGACCGTCGATGAGAGTGGTGACGCTCCCCACCAGGTAGCCGGTTTGGCCGCTCATGATGAACGAGGCCACGCCGAGCTGCACGCCGGCGTCGTCGCCCTCGCTCACGGAGTCCACCCCGGCCATGTTGATGGTGGGCATACAGTCCATGAGCACGTTGGGCATGGGGTCCACGTTGGTGGCCGTCTCCGAGATGTTGGGATAGGGCACGGGCACCGGCAAGCCCGCGGCCAGCGGCGTATTGCAGACGTCTGGAAAGGCGAAGTTCATGCCGTCGCCCCAGATCAGTGCGAACATGGTGGTCTCCTTACAAGTCCTTAGCCGAGATGGATCTGCTCGGCGTCGATTTTCACGTCTTCCTCGGCGATGTGCACGCTGTTCTTCGTGTGCACGGCCAGGGTGTCCTCCACGATGTAACGGGCCGAGCCGGCTTGGACCTCGGCGTGCTCCTCCACGGAGCGGAACAGGGAGCCAAAACGCTGCGTGAGGGAGCGGGCGCTCTGCTCCAGGGTCTCGGCCACCAGGGCCAGGGTGCGGCACTGGGCGCGAACCAGGCCGGTGAGCAGGGAGACCGTGCCCAGGCTGGCCTCGGCCTCGGGCGCGTTGAGCTGCAACCGGCCGGCATTGCAGGACAGTTCCTGGTCAGTGGCCAGGGAGAGATCGCCCCCCCGGACCTGGACCCGTAGATCACCCTGAAAGGCCAGGGTGCTGGACTCCTCGGCGCCGGTGAGCACGGCCAGGATGAAGCAGTTGCCCAGGGCGTCGGTGCAGAGCAGCACGGCGTCTCCGGGCGCGGGCGCCAGGATGCAGCTCTTGGCCCTGCGCGCGCTGTAGATGCCGTGCTGCGTGCTCACGCGATAGGCATGTTCCTTGGCGTGCTCCTCGACACGGTCTACCAGTCCATATTCCAGGACCGGGGCCAGGTTCGCAAGGTTGGGGGCGTGTTCGTGCATGGTCTGTCTCCTTGATACGTGGCGCGATGCGCGTCAGAGTCTGGGTTGCCAGGCCTGGGCCTCGGCAAGTTCAGGGTCGTCGCCCTTGGCCAGGGCCGTGCGGGCGCCCTCCCAGATGGCGTGTTCCCGTGCGGCCAGGTGCAGCTTTGCAAAATCCAGGGTGGCGGCGGAAAAGTCCGCAGCGCTCAGGTCGGCGCGGGAGAAATCCACCCTGGAGCAGTCGCTTCGGGCAAAGGAAGCGCCCCTGCAAATGGAGTCGGTGAAGACGGCCTTGGTCAGGCTGGCGCCGGAGAAGTCGGCCAGGCTGGCGTCGGCCTCGGAGAAGTTGGTCATGTGCAGGTCTGCCTGGCGCAGGTTGGCCTCGTGCAGCACGGCCCGCGCGAACATGCTCTTGGGGGCGCGCGCCCTTTCGAAGGTGGCGCCGCCGAGGGTGGCACCCATGAAGTTGCACATGTCCAGGCTCAGGCCCGAGAAGTCGGCCTTGGCCAGGTTGCTGCCCATGAACACCACCATGCGCAGGGAGCAGCCCTGGAAGCTCTGGCCGGCCATGTCGCAGCCCTGCAGGGCCACCTTGAACATGGTGCAGTGGCTGAAGCGCGCCGTGGCCAGGTCGGACTTCTTGAGGGAGACGCGCTCCAGGGAGGCGTTGGAAAAGTCGGCGCCGCTGAAGTCGGCCTTTTGCATGGCGCAGCGGAAGATCCTGCTCTTGCGCAGGGAGGCGCCGGCAAAGGCTCCCTTGTCCAGGAAGCACTTCTCGATGGTGCAGCCCGTGAGGTCGGCGCGGCTGTAGTCCGAGCCCGTGAGCACGCAGTCCGAGAACGTGGAGTCGGCGAGCACGGCCTCCCGCAGGGCGAGGTCGCGCCAAAGCGCGCGCTTCAGGGTGAGGTTGGTGAGCCGCGCCCCTGAGAGATCGCAGTTGAAGAAGCCGCACTTGCTCAGGTCCACGGCGTCGAGGTTCACGTTACGCAGTGAGCAGTCCTGGAAGCGCGCCCCCGTGAGGTTCGTGGCGCGCAGGTCCAGGCCGGAGAGGTCCAGGGCCTCGAGCTTGCGGCCATCCTTGATGGCGGCGAGGAGTTCCGTGCGGGAGACGGCAGTGAGGGGGGGGAGTTGTTTCATGGCAGCAGGTCCTCGCGTCGCTCCAGCAGGCTTTTCTTGAGGTTGGCGCGGTGGAAGACGGTGTCGCCCACCGTGGCCTTGAAGAAGTCCACGCCATAGCAGTTGGCCGCGGTGAGGTCGGTCTGGGTCAGGCGGGCCTTGCGCAGGGAGCCGCCGAGCAGGTCCAGGCCGCGCATGTTGGCGCCGCTGAGGTCCGAGAGGTTGAAGCGGGCCTCCCAGGCGCGGGTGCGTTCGAAGACCGCGCCCTTGCAGTCGCACTCCTGGAGGATGGCCTTGTCCAGCAGCGCGGCGGAGAAGTCGGCCCCGGCCAGCGTGGCGCCGAGGAAGGAGGCGCCCTTGAGCCGCGCGCCCCTGAAGTTGGCCTTGGTGCAGTCGCTTTTCTTGAGGAAGCGCACCTTGGTCATGTGTGCGCCGGAGAAGTCGGCGTCCTGGCACCCGGCCTGGATGAAGGCGGTGTTCTCCAGTGTGACGCCGCGGAAGTCCTGCCCCTGCAAGCGGCACTTGACGAACACGGTGCGCGTGAGGTCGGCGTTGGCAAAGCTGTTGTTCGTGAACTCCACCTGGTTGAACACGGTGCGGGGTGCGCGGACCCTGGCCAGCACGGCCTTGGGCAGCACGGCCTTCTGGAACAGGGCTCGTTCGAGGTTGGCGCCGCTGAAGTCCGTGCCGCTGCAATCGGCCTGGGAGAACAGTGCCGCGCGGCAGCCGGTATTGGTGAGCTTGGCGTTCTTGAGCACGGCCTGGTGCAGAACGGCGGAGTCGAGCACGGCGGCGTCGAGGTCCGCGCCCGAGAAGTCGGCCTCGCGGCAGAAGGCCTTGCGCAGATTCGCCCCCCGCATGGCACAGCCCGAGAAGTTGGTGCTCTGGCAGATGGCGGCGGAGAGATCGCGGCCGGAGAAATCGAGGCCCGAGAGGTCGAGCTTGGAGAGGTTGACCTTGGCGAAGCTGTCGTCCGCGGCGAGCATGGCCTGGACGCGCTCCCTGGTGGGGCCGGCGCCGGTCTCGGGGTCCAGGCCGTGTTTGGCGCGCAGTTCTTTGGCCCAGTCCGGTAGGGTGATGCCGCCCCCCGGCGGGAGCACGGCCATGGCCTTGTCCAGCATCCTGGTGCTGGTGCTCTCCACCGCGGCCAGGCGTTCCTTGATCTCCGGGGTCAGGAGTTTCTGGGCCGTGAGCTTGGTCCGGCAGGTGGCCAGGGCCTGGGCGATCTCGTTCTTCATGGCGCCGAAGTCGCGCACGTATTTTTCGGGCTTGGGGAGCGCCGGCGGCTCCAGGCCCTGGCGACGCATGGTCTCTTCCATCTGCCGCATGGCTTGGGCCTTGGCCGCCTCGGCCTCCTGGGTGATTTTCAGCCGGATGGCGTCGCTCCTGGCCTTGGCCTGGGTCTGGGCGGAGCTGACCAAGCCCTTGACGTCGATCGTGGGAATGGCCATACCCGGCTTGACGTCGTCGGGCCCGATGTCTGGTTCGGGCTCCGGCGGCAGGGCCTCTTGCACCGCCGGCGGCAGTATCTGGCGCAGGGATTTGCGCAGGTCCTGTCCCTGGCGTTTAGCGTGGAGTACGCCCTGGTGCGGCAGACGCCAGCGCTGGGCCTGGGGAAAGATCTTTTGCCAGCGCGCCACGATATCCTCGGCCTGGGGCTCGTCCGCGGCGGTGGGGGCCACAAGTACGAGGGGCGCGGCCTTGGCCAGCGTGGCGACTTCTTCCCCCGGATCGGCACCGGGATCGGGCGCGGCCAGCACGGCGCAGAGGTCGCCGCACTCCTGCACCAGGAGCAGGGCCTCCAGGGGATCGGCCACGATGACCAGGGGCTTGGACTCACGGGCAGCCAGCAGCAACGGCGCCTGGGGGGGCGGCTTGGAGCCGGGCACGAGGGTGTCAGGGGCGGCCGCGGGGTAAGGCGGGAGCTGAGGCACGTTCTCGCGCAGATGCAGGGCCGCGGGAGCGCTGCCGATGAAGCGCGGCAGTACCAGCCCGGCCGGGATGGTGAAATGCGTGGGGTCGTCGTCGGCGCCGGGGGGCAGCCCCCAGAGCCTGCGCTCCAGGCGCAGGGGCGCAGGGTTCAGGCCGAGGAAGGCGTTGTCCAGGCTGTCGTCGTGCAGGCCAAGGTCATGGAGCTTGGCGTAAAGGGCGTCGTTCCGGCGCAAATGCTCCTGCCACTGGGGCACGTGCTGCCAGAAGGCCTTTTGCCAGCGCAGTTCCTTGGGGCCGAGGAGCACGTCGTCGGGGTCGAAATCGGCCTGGATGCCGCGCGCCTCCAGGGCCTTCTTGCGCTCCAGAGCTATGGCGTGGGCTTTTTGCCGCCCCTCCTGGATTTCCTTTTCCGCGTCCTGCACGGTCTTGCTCACCTTGTCCAGGTGCTGGCGCTGGGAGGCGAGGGTCTGGCGCATGCGGGAAAAAACGCCCATGTCCACGTGTACCAGGTGGCCGTGTTTGGCGCGCATGCCCGCGGCCATGGACTCGAGTTTGCCCAGCAGGGTCTCGGAGGCGTCGAGCCGGGCATGCCCCTTGGCGATCATGGCGGCGGGCGGCGTGGGGGCGCGGGGCGTGGGGTTGAGGCTCCGCTCCAGCTTGGCCTGGATTTCCTGGGGCATCTTCTTGAAGCGGTTGATGGCGTCCGCGATCTGCTGCTTGCCCTTGGCCGCTGGGTCCTTGTCCAGCTTCAGGAGGCGGGAGACCCAGGTGTCGCGCAGGTCGCGGTAGTACTCCAGGGGGTGGCCCCGCGCGTCGAGCTTTTCCGTGACCAGCAGCACGTTGGCCACGTCGCGGTATTCGTCGTCCTGGATCTCCAGCACGCCACGGAAGCAGAGCGCGCCCCGCAATGCGCCGGGGAAGAGCCAGACTGTGTCCAGGTTGGTCCTGGCTTCCTTGAACCAGGCGTCCGTGAGGTCGTGGTGCTCGCTCCTGGGTTTCTTGAGCTGGGTGACGAAGCAGCGGATGCGCAGGCCGGGCAGGCGGGACTGGATGGCGCGGCGCAGGGGGTGCATGCCCTCGATGCGCAGGCCTTCGTCGCCCCTGAAAAAGTCGCGGTGCCACTGGTCCTGGGACGCGGTATTGAACAGACGCATGTCAAAGTCGTCGGGCAGGCGGGGCCAGTGGGTCTTGAGCCAGTGGTCGTCGTAGGTGCCGGCGAAGCCCGCGCGCTGCGGCCAGGTGGGGTCCGGGATGGGGGCGAAGGACGCGGGCTCGGGCCGGTCGTCGGGGCGCCCCAGGAGCTGGTTCGGGTATTCCACCTGGGGCAAGGGGCGGTATGGCTCTTCATCGCCACGGGCCACGGGGTCCAGGCCCGTGCCCAGGGGGTTCTTGGCGAAGTTCGTGCCGCCAAAGGCGTTTTGCCAGGTGATGGGGATGGGCGCGGGGGTGGGCTCTTCGTGGACGATGACGGCCTCTTCACCTTGGGAACTCCAGCGGCGGGGGCCGAACACGGCCAGGGCCTTGGACACGTCGCCGCAACTGAAGGCCACTTGGCCGGCCTGGGCAAGCGCCCCTTGCGGCGGGTGGAAGGCGCCGTGCACCAGGACTTCGGCCACGGGCTTGGGCATGCCGGTGTCAAAGGTCGTGCCTCGGGGTATCTGCCCCTTGAGGCATTGCCAGAGTTCCTTTTCCGGCAAGGGGGTCTCGGGGTGCTCGAGGTCGAAGAACAGGATGCAGGCCGCGGAGAAGAAGAGCTTGCCCTGATATCCGAAGACGCCGGCGAGGAAGGACTGGTCGTTTTGCTTGAGGACGCGCATGGTCAGCCTCTCAAAGAAAGATTTTCTCGCCGACTTGGATGCTTTCCGCCACGGTTTGGAAGTCTTGCTCGCCCATTTCGATCTTGTTGGAGATCACATTCAGCGCAGCGTCTCGAATGGCCAATTCCTCGTTGAGCACGCGGTTGATGGACTGCCTGAGCTGGGTCTCGGTGTTGGTGAGATTTGTCCGAAAGGCGGTCAGACGGGTGGATTGCTGGCCGAGCTTGACCTTGGTGTCCACGATGTCGTTTTCCGTATCCACAATCCTGGTGCTCAGGTTTCCGATTCGGGTATCCATCCCTGACAGTGTATCGTGCATCGCAACGATGTCGATGCGCTCTTCTTCGGTCTTCAGACGCTGGGGGCGGACTTCGATCTTCCTGTCGAGGTTGATCTCCAGCCTACCGGCGGCGCTGATTTCAATGGCGCCGGCAAAGGTCATGCCCAGGACGCCGCCGAGGGTGATGTCCGTGGCGGCACCGACAACGGTCTTGTTGTGCACGCCCCCAACAAGAGACTCCTCGCCGCCGACTACCATCGATGCGGAATTGCCGCCGACTTCAAGGTGATAGTTGCCTTTGATGAGATTTTTCCAAAGGCCTTCAGTGGAGTAGCAGAAGCCGCTTTCATTCTCGCGCTTTTTGTTGTCGCCCCCTTCATCGGCTGAGGCCGGTGGATCGTTGGGCGCGCCCATGCGCATCCAGGTGTTGGCCGATGGTGTCTGCAAGAGAATGCGTTCCGAGCCTTGCTTGTCCTCGATGTGGATCTTGTTCTGCCCCGCGGTGGTGATCTTGCACATGGTCTGGCTCTGCCCCACCACCTGGCTGGGGGTCTCGGGGTTGGGCACGGTGCCGGCAATGACGGGGCGGTCCGGGTCGCCCTCGATGAAGGTCAGCAGCACCTCCGTGCCCTTGTGCAGGGGGAAGTGCATGCCGTGGTTGGAGCCTCCATAGGGTTGGAGCATGCGCAGCCAGCAGGAGGCTTGGCCGTCCTTGCGGCCTGAGAGGTCGAAGGGCAGGATGACCTTGTAGCGGCCCTGCTCGTCCAGCTCGGCGTACTTGCCCGTACCGGCGGCGTCGATGGTGGCGTTGAGGGTGCCGTGGATGCGCGGCTTGCGGGTTATCCGTGGGGGGCGGTACTGCACGCTGGCAGGGATGGCCACGAACTGGTTGACGTGTTCGAGCCGATGCGTGGCGTCCCCGAGCGCGCCGCGGATGTCGGGCACCAGCAACGCGGCCTGGGTGCCCTGGATACGGGATTCGACGATGCAATAGGTCTGGTTGCAGTCCGAGCGGTAGTGCCCCGCGAGGGTGAAGGTGTAACCGCTGCGGATTTGCGGCACGGTGCTCTCCCCCCTGTAGAGGAGCTGGCCGGCCTTGTGCTCCTCCGCCCGGATGGCGGCCAGACGTCGGACCTCCTCGGAAGAGGTGGCGCCTTCGCCGAAGTAGTATGTGGAGTCGGGGGCGTTATCCTGGACGTGATGCCTGCCGAGCAGGTTCAGGGACGGGGTCTGATAGTTGAAGTCCTTGATCTGGACGGCGCCGGGCACGCGGTTGCATTCGGCATGGAAGCTCATGACCACCTTGGTGTTCTTGGAGGATTCCAGCCCCGAAGGGGGAGCGTAGATCGCCTGTTTGCACTGCGGCAGGTCGACGTGGGCGATTCTGGTGTCCGTGAACACGGCCTTCGTACCTTCCTTGCCATGCTCGAAAAAGAAGTACACGCCCTCGTGCTCCATCCAGCGGGCAAGGAAGTCGTAGAGCGATTCGTTGTATTGGCAGACGAACTCGCGTCGGGGGTAGGTGTGCTCCAGGCGCAGCTCGAAATCCCGGCGGGTGAGCCCGCCCAGTTCCAGCACCATTTCCATGATCTGAGGCAGGGTCTTGTCCAGGAACACTTGGTTGTCCTGGCGCAGGGTGAGTTGCCAGAGCTTGGGCACGAGCACGGCGTGGTAGAAGACGTAGTCGCCGAAATGCTGGAGCTGCTGAAAGTTGCGCAATATGCCGCCAAAGGGGATGAGTCCGGCCTTGGGGCGAAGGGTGAGCGTGGCGGGGTTGTCCATGATCTCCTGCAGGTCGAGATTCTTGTGTTGCGAGACCAGCAGGATGTCGAACTCGAAAAGTTTGGAGAGCCCCTCCTGTCCGGAGAAGCTGACCACGGCGAAGGTGTTTCCTGGGTAGGCGGTGGAGACGAAACTGAAGCGGTGTTTGCTCTCGTACATGGGGCCTCCCGGACCGCGGGCCGATCAGGGCGCGTCTGCCGTGCAAGT
The DNA here is from genome assembly GCA_964609625.1 of uncultured Desulfovibrionaceae bacterium. Classification (GTDB taxonomy): domain Bacteria; phylum Desulfobacterota; class Desulfovibrionia; order Desulfovibrionales; family Desulfovibrionaceae. The sequence continues at coordinate 14,576 of CAZSRS010000028.1, read as the reverse complement.
ATCAGATGTGCCAGCAATAATGCGAGCTTTTCAAATAAAACCCAGATGATACTTCCGTAGCACTTCTCATGTCGCTTATCAATCAGAATGATGTGGAAACGCGACGGCGTTCCGGACTGCCGGAACGGCATGGATTGAAAACGCCAACCGCTCCGCTCTCCGACATCCTACAGAAACGTCTTTTCCGTGACCTCGGTGCTGGTGAAGAAAGTCATCAGTTCCTCCTCGCCGATCTCCACGTTGTTCACAATCATGTCGATGGAGGACTCGATGACGCCCAACTTCTCCGAAAGCACGTGGTTGATGTCCTGGCGCAGCCTGGTCTCGGACTCGGCGACGGAGTCCTCGACCTCCCCAATCCGCGAGTTCATCTGGGTGATTTTCGTGTTCATCTCGTTGATGGCGGTGAAGGCCATGCCGATGGCATTGAGTTCTTCCACGAGATCGTTGCGCAGCGCGTTGATCTGGGTCATCTCCTCGGAGATGTGCTCCTCCGCGGGGCGTAGTTTCACTTTGTTGATCTCGCCGAGTTCGTATTCCGTGCCGGCGCAGATGAGCAGGGTCTTGGCCAACTTGATTTCAATGGCCCCGGCCCAGTAGAAGCCGAAGACTCCGCCCACGGTGATGTCGCTCTTGGTCAGCAGCACGGTTTTGTTCTCGTGCCCCACAATGATGGTTTCCTCGCCGCCGATCACCAGCTTGGTGGAGTTGCCGCCCACCTCGATGGACATGTGCTGGCCGATGGCGCCGTACCAGTTACCCTCGGTGCTCCAGCGGAAGCCTTCCTTGTCCTTCTTTGACTTCTGCCAGCCGGAGTCGTCCTCGTCCTCGGAGGTCGCGACGCTCACGGCCGGCGGGTCGTTGGGGGCGCCCAGGCGCATCCAGGTGCCCACGGTGGGGGTGGACATGAGGATGCGTTGCGAGCCTTCCTTGTCCTCCATGTGGATCTTGTTCTGCCCCCCGGTGGTGATCTTGCACATGGTCTGGCTTTCGCTGACCACTTGGCTGGGGTTCTCGGGATTGGGCACGGCGCCGGCAATGACGGGGCGGTCCGGGTTGCCCTCGATGAAGGTCAGGAGCACTTCGGTGCCCTTGTGCAGGGGGAAGTGCATGCCGTGGTTGTCGCCGGCATAGGGCTGAAGCATACGCATCCAGCAGGAGGCGCGGCCGTCCTTGCGGCCCGAGAGGTCGAAGGGGACGATGACCTTGTAGCGCCCCTTGTCGTCGAGTTCGGCGTACTTGCCGCTTTGGGAGGCGTCGATCTTTGCGGTCAGGGTGCCGGAGACGCGGGGCCAGGGTGTGGTGCGCTCCGGGCGGTATTGCACGTCCGCCGGGATGGCCGTGAAACTGTTGGCGTAGACCATCTGTCCTTCCTGGCCGGCCACGGCCTCGCGCAGCCCGGCCACTAGGTAGCCGGTCTGGTTGCCGCGATGCTCCACCCTGGTGAGCAGATAGCTCTTGTTGTAGTCACCGCGGAAATGCCGGTTGAGCTGGAAAAACAGGCCGGGGCGCTTGAAGGGGACAGTGCTCTCGCCATGAAATATCTGTTGCCTGGAGAGATGCTGCTCGGAGCGCACCTTGGAGAGCTTGGAGGCCTCGCTGGGCGTGTTGAAGCCGTCACCGTACTGGTAGTCCAGGCCCTTGCCGTCGTTGCTCACGCTGGTCTCGCCCTTCACGGTCAGGGAGGGCGTCTCGTAGTTGTAGTCCTGGATCTGGACCTTCTGCGGCACCATGTTCCGCTCCGCCAGGAACTGCTGCACGGCGGCGGTGGTGCGGGCGTCCGTCAATCCAGTGGGAGGGGCGTAGTCGACCCCGCTCTGCCCCTGAACCACGGGCTGCATCTCCTTGTGCGCGATCTTGGTGTCCGTGAGGATCAGCTTGGTGGCGTCCTGGCCATGCTCGAAGAAATAGTAGATGCCTTCGAATTCCATCCAGCGGGAGACAAAGGCGAAAAGGGTTTCCCGGTACTGGCAGATGAACTCCCGCTTGGAGTACTGCTGCTGGAGGCGGAGTTCGAAATCGTTGCCTGACAGCCCGCCCTGCTGCAACACCTCCTGGAGCACCTCGGGGGCGGTCTTGTCCAGGAAGATCTGGTTGTGGTGCAGCATGGTCAGCCACCAGAGCTTGGAGGTCAGCTCGGCGCGGTAGAAGGAGTAGCCGCCGGAGCCGTGCAGCTGCTGGAAGCGCCGCAGCACGCCATGGGTGGGCACGCTGCCCTGTTGGGAGTGGAACGTGAAGGTCACGGGGGATTCCAGGACGTCCCCCAGGTCGATGTCTTTTTTCTCCGAGGCCAGGAGGATTTCGTAGGCATAGGGCGTGGATATGGCCTCCTGCCCGGCGAAGGAGATCACTGCGAAGGTGTCGCCGGGGTAGGCCATGGATACGAAGCTGTAGGGCGGGGTCTCGGTGTACATGGAGCGCTTCCTTGCTTCTGGGGGCCGAAGCCCATGTGGAGAGATCAAGGACGGATACCCCACAATCCCTATCACGACCGGACAGGTTTTCCAAGGAGGTGGGTGTGGGACATTTCTCCAAGGTGCGAATGGAGAACGCCTCGAGCCGTGCACAACCTCACCGCGCTCGCCACCGACAGGCCGACCGGGTCGAGGATAGCCGTCACTCCTTCTTCTGAGTCACCAGGAACTTGCCGACCATTTGCTGGAGTTTGCCGGCCAGGTCGGCCAGGCGGTCGCCCAGGGCGTTGACCTGCCTGGCGCCGGTGGTGCTGGACTCCACGGATTTGTTCACGCTGTAGATATTGGAGGCCATGTCGTTGATGGCCTTGGCCACCTCGCCGGCGTTCTGGGACATGTCGTTGGCGCCCTTGGCCAGTTCGGCGATGGACACGGCGATGCCGTCCACGTCGTGGGTGGTCTGGGTCACGCTGCCGGAGATGGCATTGGCCGTCTCGGTCTGCTTTTCCACAGCCACGGTGATCACCGCCACGGAATCGTTGATGGCGCCGATGATGGAGGCCACCTGGTCGATGATCTTGACGGCGTCCACGGTGTTCTCCTGCACCCCTTCGATCTTGCTGGCGATGTCCTCCGCGGCCTTGGCGCTCTGGTTGGCCAGTTCCTTGATCTCGTGGGCCACCACGGCGAAGCCCTTGCCGGCGTCCCCGGCGCTGGCTGCCTCGATGGTGGCGTTGAGGGCGAGAAGGTTGGTCTGCTCGGCGATGCGCTTGATCACGGCCGTGACCTTGCCGATTTCCTGGGCAGCCTCGCCGAGCACGGTCATGCTCTGGGTCGCGGTGGAGGCCATGTCCATGGCCTTGGAGGCGACGCTGGCGCCGTCGGCCGCGTTGGTGCCGATATCGGCGATGGCCCTGCGCAGACGCTCCACGGAGTGGGCCACGGCGCCCATGCGGTTGGAAATCTCGCCGGCGGTGTTGGCCACGGCATTGACGTTGACGCTCATCTGCTCCACGGCGGAAGCCATGGTGTTGATGTTCATGGATATCTGCTCGGTGGCGCTGGCCACGTTGCCGGACTCCTCGCTCATGGAGACGAATTCCTCGTTGAGTCGGCCGGAGACGTTGAGGAATTCCCGTGCTGCGTCGGACAGGGTGTCTGCCGCGCCCTGGATATCTTCGACCAGGTTTTCCAGGTTGTGGAATGTGGCGTTGATGGAGGGCTCTAGTTCAAGGAAGGCTTCCCGTGCTTCCTGGGCAATGCGGCCGGCCCGCCCCGCCTGGTAACGGACCGTGAGATCACCCGAGGCCATGCGCTGGAGCAGGCTCGAGAGTTTGTCCAGCTCGGCGTGCTGGTAGGCGTAGACCTGCTCGGCCTCTTCGCTGCTTTGTTCGGCGGCGCTCAGGGCCTCCTGGGCGCGGCTGGCTTCCAGGGCGGCCTGATTGGACTTTTCGCTGATCTCGGCGATGGTGCCGCGCAGCTTGCCCAGCATGGCGGAAAAGGCATCCCTGAGGACCCTGAGTTCGCAGATGAATCGGCCACGGGGTTCACCATGGTCGATGTCGCCGGCTGTCACCGCCGAGGAGAATTGCTCCAGGGACTTGATGGGCGCGGTGATGTGACGTCTGATGAAGAAGCCGATGCACAGGAAGATGACGATCATGACCAAACCGCTGTAGGCCATCACCGTCCAGAAGGTCTGCTCGAGCACCGCCTGGAAACCGCGATTCTGTCGCGCGGCGGCCTCCTCGATGTCGTCGAGGTAGACGCCCATGCCCACGATGAGGTTCCATGGCTTGAACAGGCGCACATAGCTGAGCTTGCGGAAGGCCTTTCCGGCACTGCCCGGCTTGGTCCAGTGATACTCCACGAAACCGGAGTCGTCGGTCTTGCAGATGTTCACCATCTCCTGGAAGATGGTCTTGCCCGCGGTGTCGGTGATGCTTCTCAGGTCCTGGCCCTCGAGCTCGGGGTTGAGGGGGTGCATGAGCATGCGCGGGGCCATGTCCTGGACCCAGAAATAGTTGCCGTCGGCCAGTCTGAGGTTGCGGATCTCCTCCAGGGCCTGGGCCTTGTTCGCTTCCACCGTGTCGGCCACGTAGACCCCGCCGCCGAGGTACCAGTCCAGCTCCGGCAAGTGGCGCAGGTAGGACATCTTGGCCATGGGCTTGGACTCGCCGGGTTTGGGCCACCAGTAGAGCAGCCTGGCCTCGCCCTGTTTCCTGCCGGTCCTGGGGTCAAGGGTGTCGGCCATCTCGATCATGCGCTCGACGATGGGAAAGCCGTCCTTGCGGTCGTTGAACACGGGATCGTTTACCGCAGCGCCCACCACGCCGGCCGTGGGATGGCTGAGCATCCGCCTGCGGTCATTGATCCAGATGTAGTTGTCGCCGTCCTTGCCAAAGCGGGTCATGCGTACGAGTTCCTGGACCAGTTCGCGCTTTTCCTGGATGGAGCGTCCCGACTCGGTGTCCTTGAGAATGCGGGATATCTGGCTCTGCAGGGTATCCATGATCAGCTCGATGCTTTCCGTACTCTGCGATTCCCGTTCGTAACGCTCCAGGACGGAGATGGGTGCTTGGACCAGGTTCTCGAGGCTGCCGCGCTCCCTGTCCATCATCACCTTCAAGCTGGACTCGGCCTGCTCCTTGGCGAATTCATTGAGATTGACGTAGAGCAGCGATTGTCCCAGCAGCACTTCCAGGAGCATGGCCAGAAAGATCAGGCCATAGAGGAGAAAGGCGATGGACTTGTACCAGGAGACGCCGCCCTGGGTCATGTCTTTGATTTCCGTACGCTTGGCCATTGCAGGCTCCATTGTGTTTCTCACAGGGTGAATTTCCGGACCATGGTCTGTAGCATGTTGGCCACCCTGGTGAGTTGGTCGGCCAGGGAGTTGACGCGTTTGGCACCGTCTCGTCCTATCTCCGCGGATTTGCTCACGCTAAGGATGTTGGAAGACATTTCATTGGCGCCCTTCGAGATGTCGCCGGCGTTGCAGGACATGTCGTTGGCGCCCTTGGCCAGTTCAGAGATGGCCAGGGCGATGTCGTCGGCGCCCTTGCTGGTTTCGGTGATGCTCAAGGTGATCTCGTTGGCGGCGTTGTCCTGTTGCTCCACGTTTTTGGTGATGTCGCGCACCTGGGAGTTGATGGTCTCGATGATGGTGGAGATGTCTTTCATGACGCTGACGGCCGCCTGGGCGTTGCTCTGTACCCCGGCGATCTTGCTGGCGATGTCTTCGGCCGCCTTCGCGCTCTGATTGGCGAGTTCCTTGATCTCATGGGCCACCACGGCGAAGCCCTTGCCCGCATCGCCGGCGCTGGCCGCCTCGATGGTGGCGTTGAGCGCCAGGAGGTTTGTCTGTTCCGCGATGCGCTTGATGACCTCGGTGACCTTGCCGATGTCGCGCGCGGCCTCACCCAGCTGGTTCATGGTGCTGGTGGCGCTGGAGGCCATGTTGTTGGCGCGCAGGGCCACGTTCGCCCCCTCCTGGGAGTATTCGGCGATGCTGGAGATGGCCCGGCGCAGCTGATGGATGGCTTCGGCCACGTTGTTCATGGTCATGGACATTTCCTCGGCCGTGGAGGAAACGGAATTGATGTTGGTGGAGACTTCCTCGGTGGCCACGGCCATGGTGCTGATGTTGGTGGATATCTGCTCCGAGGCGCCCGCAACGGCACCGGCACGCATGGAAAGATCTTCCGAACTTTCGGACAACTTGGTGGAGACAGTGGCCAGATCGTCGGAACAGTGCACCAGCACGTCGGCCTGCTCCTTCATGGCCGCGATCATCTTCTGCAGCGAGGTCGTGGTCGCGGTCATGGCCTGTTCGATCTCCTTGAAACTCTCGCGGGCCTCGGCCAAATCCCCATTGGCCTTGCCCACCACGTAGCGGGCCGTGAGATCGCCGGCGGCCAGTTGCTTGAGCGCATCCGAAAGTTTGTCCACCTCTTCCTTCTGGTACTGGGAAAGCTGTTTGGCCATTTCCTGGGCCTCGTTGGCCTCCTCCATGGCCAGGTGGGCGCGCTTGGCCTCTTCCGAGGCCAGCTTCGAGCTTGCATGGGCCTCGTTTACCTTGCTCTTGATCTCGGCCACCATGAAATGAAGATTTTGGCCCAGACAGCCCAGTTCATCCGCGCCGCCGATGAGAAATTCCTGATCCAGATCCCCCTGGCGCACCTTTTCGGTGCGTTCGGCCAGGGCCTTGACGCGGTTGATCACCGAGACGCGTATGAACGTGAGCAACAACACCAGCAGCAGACAGAGTCCTGCCAGGCTGACCAGGGCGCTGTTGCGTTGGGCGCGGGACAGGCTGCTTATCTCCTCGTCGATATCCTGCAACAGGACCATGGAGCCGAGGATGTCGCGGGATGTGCCGTGACAGTGATGACAGCTGGCCTCGTTCTTGATGGTCAACACCTGCGCGTAATGGGGGACGCCGTCCAGGGAGACCCTGGCGCCGCTCTGTACGGGAGTCTCCAGACTGTTCTCGAGCAGCTGCAGGACTTGCGAATCCGCGCCCTGTGCTCCCAATGCCGGGGCGAGATCCGAACGTATCAGGCTGGGTAGGGTGGAATACGTCACATTGCCTTTGTAATCCGTGAGGTGGATATGTATGCGATCGAGGTTCTTTGACAATTTGTGGAATTGCTCCATGGTGGCCTTGTTGTCACCCACGGCCATGGGTTCACGCACCGCCAGTTGCAGCAGTTCCATGAGCCGCACTGAAAAGGATTGCAACTGTTCCAGGTTGTGTTCCTTTTGCTCCACGGAATTGATGAAGATCAGTCCCACGAAGATGAGCAGGGAAATGGCCGTGGTCAAGGCGGCGACCTTGATCCGCAGTGATTTTTGGAAGGTGCATTTCATGGTTCGGGACTTCCTTGGTTTGGACTCAGGTCTTGGCCTTGTCCACGATTCTAAGGAGATTTCTGGCGTTGATGATCAACAGCAGGGAATCCTTGAGCCGGCAGACACCGGCGATGAGGTCCACGGTTTCGTTGCGCTCGTCGGAACCGAGTTCCTCGTTCACGATGGAGCCCGACTCGATGAGGTTCTCGTCTGTTTCCACCACGTCGCTGATGGCATCGACGAGCACGCCGAAAGACTCGCCCACGCTGGGCTTGAACAGGACGAGGCGGCTCTTTTCGTCCACCTGGGCGCTGCGTATGCCCAAAATACGACGCAGGTTGAGGATCAGGTGGATGCGGCCGCGGATGTTCACATAGCCCATGACTTCCTTGGGGGCATGGTAGATTTTAGTAAAGGCGGCCTCCTGGTTGACCTCCTTGACGTCCAGGATGTCCACGCCGTAACGGCGGCCCGCGATCCGAAAGGTGCAGAACTGTTTGATCTTGCCGCTTGGTGTGACCCGTTTGTGCAAGTCCTTGTCCATGTCAACGTCGCTCCATCGTCTTGGCCTCGTCGGTGAGCATCCTGGTCACGTCGGCGAGAAACAATTCCCGGTCCAGCTTGACCTGATACCTGTCGAAGCCGGCCTTGAGCGCCCGGCGCATGTCCTCCTCCGAGTTCAGGGAGGTCAGCGCCAGGGCCGGTATGTCGTGCAGCCTGCCACCGTGGCGCAGGGTCTTGATGAATTCCAACCCGTCCATCACGGGCATTTCGATGTCCGAAACCACGAGATCGAAGTCGTTCGCCTCCAGGGTGTCCAGGGCCTCCTGGCCGTGTTCGGTTTCCGAGACTTCATAGCCGTCGGCCTCCAGATAGCGCCGGATCATGTGCCGCAGGAACGAGGAGTCCTCCACGATGAGGATGCGCTTCTTTTCCTTTGGCGGCGGGTGCGCCAGGCGGCGCTCGGAGAACCACTGCGGCTCGGCCAGCTCGATGAGTCGAAAGATGTCCGGGAAGAGCGTGAGATGCCCTCTGATGATGTCCGTGCCCAGGAGACCGTCCTCCTGATAACTCTCGGTGTTCAGGCTGATGTGCGCCTCCTCGATGTCCAGGATCTGCGACATGAGAATCCCGAAGGGGCGTTTGATGAATTTGGGAAGGATCAGGAACATCTCCTCCTTCTCCTGGCAGGGGCTCACCATGAGCAGTACATCGAGCCTGAGCACCAGGGTGGACTGACCGTCTATGGTGATGAACTCCTTGTTGCCCACCACCTCGATGTTGGACATGGAGATCTTCTCGATCCGCCGGATGAGCGGCAGGGCCAAGGCGAACTGCTCCCTGGGGCCGTTGCGGAAAAGCAGGATGGATTGGGTGTCGTCGTCGCTGGTGCCGGAGCCGCGCCGCGTGAGGATATCTTCCTCCGGTTGCTCCAGAAAAACCCCGGCGTGCCGGGCGATGCCCTCGATGTCCAGGATCAGGGACACGGAGCCGTCGCCCATGACCGTGGCGCCGGAATAGCACTTCAGGAACTTCAGGCTGGGGTGCATGGGTTTGACCACGATTTCCTCGGTGCCCAGGACCTTGTCCACGATGAGTCCGAAGCGCTCGGAGCCAATTCGGACCACGGCAAAGAACAGGCTTTCCGGTGGGTACGCGGCGTGCGCCTGCTCCAGGGAGAGAAGCGTGAGGTTGGAATCGTCCCTGGTCCGGGGCACCAACTCCTCTGCCTGAAGCTCCAGACCGCGACGGTGGTACTTCTCGGCGATGTCGGCCTTGGTCTCACGGGTAAAGGGCCTGGGTCTGGCAAGGACCTCGTTGAGCCGGACCATGGGCAGAAGCCGATTGCGCAAGCGATAGACCTCCTGGTTCCCAGCCACCTCGATGCGCATGATGACGTCGTCGTCGTAGAGACAGACCAGCTCTTCCAGATTGACCTGGGGGATGGCGAAGCGGTTGCCGGCCACGGTGACGATGAGACAGGGGATGATGGCCAGGGTCAGGGGAAGACGCAGGTGCAGGGTGGTACCCTGACCGAGCCAGGATTCCAGTTCCAAGGTGCCGCCGAGATTCTCGATGGCGTGCCGCACGACGTCCATGCCCACGCCTCGGCCCGAGATCTCGCTGACCTTTTTGGCCGTGGAAAAGCCGGGCAGCATGACCAGGGAAATCACTTCCCTGTCGGTCATCTGGGAAAGTTCCGTCTCGGTGCGGATGCGGTGTTTCACGGCTGTTCGTCGGACGGCGCGGGGGTCGATGCCCCTGCCGTCGTCCGCGACCTCGATGTTGATCTGCCCACCTTCGTGATAGGCGTGGACGCTGATAATGCCCGTGGCGCGTTTGCCGACGCTCTCCCTCTCGGCCGGAAGTTCTATGCCGTGATCGCAACAGTTGCGGATGATGTGGATCAGTGGGTCGTTGAGGGACTCGAGGATGGTCTTGTCCAGTTCCACCTCGTTGCCCGTGATCTGAATCTCGATTTCCTTGCCCAGGGAGTTGCCCAGATCCCGCGCGATGCGCGGCAGTTTGTTGAAGATGTTGCCGATGGGCTGCATCCGGGTCTGCATGATGGTCTCCTGCAACTCGGAGGTGACCATGTCCAATCGCTGCACCATGTCCCTGCTGGCCGCGTCGGAGCGCTCCATGCTCAGCAGTTGCTGGTTGCGCACTAGCACCAATTCGCCCGCCAGGGTCATGAGCTTGTCCAGGATGGCGACGTTGATGCGGATGAAGCTGCTGCGTTCCTTTTCGCCCTTCTGGGGGGCGGTGTCCCGGTCCGGCTGGGGTTCGGCCTGCGGCGCGGACGTCTGTACCACCGGTTCCTCCGGTAGCAGGGCCTGCTCCTCCGATGGAAACGCATCGGTATCCGGCTCCGGCTCTTCGTCCGTCAAGGGAAATATGGTTTCGGCGTGAATGGAAGCCGGCGTCTCCGCACTCGGCTCCTCGGCTCCCTGTTCAGGTTCTTCCATTGCCACTGATTCACTGGGAGGGAGAATATCCGTCTCCGGCACTTCCAGTACATGGCCAAGGTCCTTGGGTGGATTCCCGCCAGCCAGGAGAAATTCTGCATACAGTGGCACGTCCGGAGCTTTTTTCGGATCGACGTCGGCCAGGCAGAAGCCCGCCAGAATGATCCGTCCTCCCCTTTCCACGTTCGGAATCAGCTCTTCCAGGCTCGGAGCCTCGGCCGCTCCAAGATCGAGCCGCAGGTAGTAGATGTGTTCTCCGGCGTGCAGCGCCTGCGTGAGCTGTTCGCCGGCCTTGGCATCCAATTGCAGGGCGCTGTCCTCGGGCAGTGCGGCGATCTTCCGCGGCTGGGGCGCGAGTGTGGGCTTGGGGGCAGGCGTGGGTTCGGGCCGCTGTGCGGGAGTGGGTTCGGGCTTGGGCAGAGGCTTGGGTTCCGGCCGCTGTGCGGGAGTGGGTTGAGCCTTAAGCTCGGGCTTGGATGTGCTCCGCGGCCTGGAATCTGCTGCCACGGGGACAACGGCGCCGGACAGGAGTTCCTTGAGGTGGGCGTGCAGGGATGCGATGTCGATCTGGTCGCTTTGCGCTGGGGCGGCGATCATGGCGTTGAGCAGGTCCACACCCCGCAGCAGGGCGTCGATATGCGCGGATTGGAGCTGGATTTCTCCCGAGCGGACCTTCGAGAGAAGATTCTCCATGGCGTGGGCAAGCTCCTTGATGGTGCCCAGCCCCACGAAGGCGGCGCCCCCCTTGACCGAATGAATGGCTCTGAAGACCTTGTCCACGAGTTCCTGGTCCGGGGCTTCCTTCTGGCGCTCCAGGGCCAGGAAGTCATCCTCGATACTGAGGAGGTGCTCGTTGGCTTCCGCTATGAACTCGTCGAGCAAGGAGTCGTCGAAATCCATGAAGTCACTCCGGTACGCTCAGGGTGATGCCGTGGGTTTGCTGTATGCGCAATGTCTGGAACAGCAGCCTGAGCGACTGATTGCAATTGGCCAGCAGCAAGCGTTTGTCGCCGGAGCGCCGGAGCTTGCGGCTGAAGGCCAGGAGCACGGCCAGGACATGGGCCTCCAGGCGCTCCACCCTCTGGAAATCCAGGCGGATGATGGGGGCCGTGGTGGTTCTGGCCCGTGCCAGGGTGTCCGCCAAGCTCTCCGGAGGGATGTGGGACAGGTCGAGGACACAGGTGTCCGCCACCACGGTGCAGACCGGCTCGTCGACCGTGGTTTCGGATGCCGGTGGTGTGAGCGCCGCGGATGCAGTGGGTTGCTGGGGTGCCATTCGGTCAAGGGGCGCGAGGATGTTCGGGGTTGCCCCGTTTTGGAGAAACGGACTTTGCAACGTGGCGCCGTGCGGCCCATTGGCGGGTCCCGTGGCTCCTCCCCGGAACAGGGGCACTTGCAGCAACGGGTTGGCGTTGATGTCGCCGAGCACGAGGCTGAAGGCATCGTCTGGCTCGGTGTCGAAGGTCACGGAGTCGGCGATGACTTCAGGCTTGGGCTTGTTGGGCATGTCGCTGTTCCATTGTTTCGAGTGTTTTGGCCAGGTCCATGTATTCCTGGGCCACACGATGCTGTGGCTTGTATTCAAAGATGGTCAACCCGGCGCCGGCAGCCTCGGAGATGAGCGAGGTATAGGAAATTTTTTCCAGGAGCATGTGTGGAAAATGCTGTTTGAGCTTGACCATGATCCGGAAGGTCTTGGAGACCCGTTTGTCGTGAAAGGTCGGCAGGATGTGATCAACCTCCCGCCCCAGAAGCTGCACCGTGCGAAAAAAGCGCATCATGCCGCGAATGGCCTGCATTTCCGGTGGCACGGGCACGATGATCCTGTGGGCGTAGAGCAGGACGTTGGCCAGGAAGGCGTCGCTGCCCGGGGCGGTATCCAGGATGACATAGTCCAACCGGCCCGAAGTGGTGAAGGAGAGCGCCGCCTCGAGCACCTGGCCGGGATCGATGCCCACTTTGGCCGCGATGTCCGCCAGATGCGCCTTGACACCCGAGAGATTTTCACCGGCGGAGAGGAGAAAGAGCCTTGGTCTGGCCTGTCTGATGACCTCGCGCGGGGTCACCTCTCCGAGAACGAGTTCGGCCAATCCCGGCTCGAACTGCTTGATTCCCAGGTGGGAAGCACATTGATCCTGGGTGTCGGTGTCCACGAGCAGCACGTTGCGTCCCATCTGGGCAAGGGCATATGCCGCGTGCACAGCGCTGGTTGTCTTGCCGGTCCCCCCTTTTTCCACGGCGAATGCTATACGCTTCATCCGCTACCCTTTGGATGGCGTGCTGTTTGTTTTTCTTATATGTACATCATAACCAGCACCCTGTCATCATTCAACTATGTATTGCCATTTCCGCTCATTCCAGCTAAATAATTGAATATGGACGACAGACCCCGGTGATCCGAGGCAACGACCCGGAGTCTGGCCGCAATCCACTTTCGGAACAAGGCGAGATGATTCGAGTTCTGATCATAGACCCATCCAGGGATTTCCGCGAGACCCTCAAACACGCCTTGGAGCGCGCCGAGGACGTGGAGGTGACGGCCACGGTACCGAACAAAACAGCGGCCGTGGCCTCGCTGGTGAAACATCGGCCCGACGTGGCGGTCTTTGACGTGGAAATGCCTGGCGCCCTGGAGGCACTCAAGGATATTCAGCAATTCAACGAAGCAGGCCCAGAGGAAGGTCATGTGGGCGTGATTCTCATAGCCCACCGCAGGGAGCGCAATGCGGAGAAAACCATCAAGGCCCTGGAAGCCGGGGCCTTCGACTTCGTGCTCATGCCCGAAAGCACGGACATGGACATGGTCTTGCAATCCCTGTGCAGGCAGTTGTTCGTCAAAATGCGCAACTACTCCTCCAAGCGGATATTCTCGAGCATCGCCGGCACCAGGCAGACAACCAGAAGCGTGACTCCCAAGCAGGATTCCGTACTCAGAACCAACGCCTCCAAGATCAAGGCGGTGCTCATCGGCGTTTCCACGGGCGGCCCCAAGGTACTCTCCACCATCCTGCCCCGGCTGTGCGAGCTGGTGGATCTACCCATCTGCGTGGTGCAGCACATGCCCCCCAATTTCACGTCGTCCCTGGCCGCGAGCTTGGACGCCAAATGTTCGCACCTGGTCCGCGAAGCCAGGGACGGCGACCTGCTGGAAAAGGGCAGGGTCTACCTCGCACCCGGCGGCAGACACTTGGTCTTTACCCGCTGCGAGGGAGGCATCTGCCTGCAACTGGACGAAGGCCCTCCCGAGGACGGGTGCAGGCCCTCGGTGAATGTGCTGTTCCGCTCCGCGGCCAAGGTGCTGCGGGGCGATGTGGTGGTCTTGGTGCTCACGGGAATGGGCGCGGACGGATCCAAGGCCCTGTTGGAGCTGAAGGAGGCCGGAGCCTATATCATTGCCCAGGACAAGGATTCCAGTGTGGTCTGGGGCATGCCTGGGAGCGCGGTGGCCACGGGCTGCGTGGACAGGATTCTGCCCCCGGAAGAAGTGCCCGCTGCCGTCCTGGAGGCCATACGTGGGGGTGACGATGACCTCCAATAAAGAACTCGGCCCCCAGGAATTCGAGGCCTTGCGCCATTACATCCACAATCTCTGTGGCCTCTACATCCAGGACGAAAAACGCTATCTGATCCAACAACGCCTGAGCGAGCTGGTAGAGAGCATGGGTTGCGGGGATTTCGCGGGATTCATCAAGCTCCTCTCGCGGCGCCCCTCTCAGGATCTGCACGATCAGATCATCGCTTCCATGACCACCAACGAGACCTCCTTTTTCCGGGACAAACATCCCTTCGAGGCGTTCGCCGGTCATCTGCTGCCTGAACTGGCGGACAGACTGCGCCGGGAGTACGCCGCGGGTGGCAAGCCCGAACCCGTGCGCATCTGGTGCACGGCGGTGTCCACCGGGCAGGAGGCCTACAGCCTGGGGATCCTGATCCAGGAGTACATCGATTCGAAACCCGGCTTTGCCGGTTCGCTCAACGACTTCCGCATCCTGGCCACGGATGTCTCTTCCCGCGTGCTGCAACGCGCCATCGCCGGGCTGTACAACGAGGCGGAAGTGGCCCGAGGCATTTCTCCGGAACGGCTGAAGAAATTTTTCAGACAACAGGGCAGGCAGTGGAAGATTCTACCCGAATTGCGCAAGATGGTGGACTTCCGCAAGATGAACCTGACCCGCCCTTACGGGATCTACGCCGATTTCGAGGTCATCTTTAGCCGCAACGTCCTGATCTACTTCGACGACGACACCAAGCGGAGCATCGTGGACCTGCTGCATCGGCGGCTCAAGGACAACGGCATCCTGATCCTGGGCAGCGCGGAAAACCTCTACAACATCACGGA
>CAZSRS010000027.1:0-54092 GCA_964609625.1 uncultured Desulfovibrionaceae bacterium | reverse complement strand
GCCTACGCCTCGGAGATCATCCGCTCGGGCATCGTGTCCATCGCCAAGGGGCAGAAGGAGGCTGCCCAGAGCTTGGGGCTCTCCGGCTGGCAGACCTACCGCCACGTGATCCTACCTCAGGCTCTGCGCAGGACACTGCCTCCCCTGACCGGCATCGTCGTGAACCTGGTCAAGGACTCGGCCTTGGTAAGCACCATTTCCATCGCCGAGTTGGCCATGCGCGGCCAGGTGATCATCTCCGAGACCTTCCTGACCTTTGAAATCTGGTTTACAGTGGCCGGCATGTACCTCTGCGTCACCCTGGTGCTGTCCCTTGCCGCGCGCCTTCTGGAACGCCGACTCAACGTGGGACGATGATATATGAAACAAGTCTGCACCGAAGAGCACTTTATTGTGGTGGAGAACATCTCCAAGACCTTTCCCAGCGGCGTGAAGGCCCTGGATAACTTCTCCCTTTGCGTGCACCGCAGCGAGGTGGTGGTGATCATCGGGCCCTCGGGTTCCGGTAAGTCCACCTTCCTGCGCTGCCTCAACGGCCTGGAGGACATCGACTCCGGCCGCATCGTCATCGACGACATCCTCCTGAACCACGACCACAGGAACCTCCTGGCCATCCGCACCGAGGTGGGCATGGTTTTCCAGTCCTTCAACCTCTTCCCGCACCTTACGGTGAAGGAGAACATCAACCTGGCCCAGCGCCTGGTGCGCCGGAAATCACGCAAAGAAGCCACCGATACCACCATGGCCCTGCTGGAAAAGGTGGGCATGACGGAAAAGGCCAATACCTTTCCCAACCATCTCAGCGGAGGGCAACAACAGCGTGTGGCCATCGCCCGGGCCCTGGCCATGCGCCCCAAGGTGATGCTCTTCGACGAGGCCACCAGCGCCTTGGACCCGGAGATGATCGGCGAGGTGTTGGACGTGATGGAAACCCTGGCCGACGAGGGCATGACCATGGTGGTGGTGACCCACGAAATGGGCTTTGCCCGCGAGGCCGGGGACCGCATCGTGTTCATGGAGCACGGCAAACTGGTGGAAGAGGGGGACGTGGAGCACTTCTTCACCACCCCCCAAGAGGAGCGCACCCGGCTGTTCCTCGGCCAAATACGCTAGGCACGCGCGCGGCCCCCGCGTCGACCATGGATACAACCTTTTTGCACGGAGGAGATCAACCATGTTACAAGATATCGTATCGAGACGAACAGCGGAGATTCTGGTGCTCTGCGGCCTGTTGCTGCTGCATGCTACCGCGGTGATGGCACAGGAGAACATCCGCCAGCAACTGGCACAGGAGAGCACCATCGAGCAAGTGCTCAAGCGAGGGGTGCTGCGCGTGGGGTTCTCCACCTTCGTGCCCTGGGCCATGCAGGACAAGGACGGCAACTTCATCGGCTTCGAGATCGACGTGGCCACCCGCCTGGCCAAGGACATGGGTGTGGAGGTGGAGTTCGTGCCCACCAAGTGGAGCGGCATCATCCCTGCCCTGCTCACCGGTAAGTTCGACGTGATCATCGGCGGCATGACCATCACGCCGGAGCGCAACACCAAGGTCAACTTCACGCGCCCCTATTATCATTCCGGCATGAGCATGGTGGCGCACAAGGAACTGGCCCAGGGCTTCTCCAGCCTCCAGGACTTCGACAAGTCCGAAGTGGTCATCGTGGCGCGTCTTGGGACAACCGCGGCCCTGGCTGCCAAGAAGTTCATGCCCAAGGCCGAGGTCCGGCTCTTCGACGAGGAGCCCCAGGCCCTGCAGGAACTGCTCAACGGCCGGGCCCACGCCTTCGTGAGCATGGCACCCCTGCCGGCGACCCAGGCCCTGAAGAACCCGGACAAGCTCTTCCTCCCCCTGCGAGAGAACTTCACCCAGGAACCCAACGGCTTTGCAGTACGCAAGGGTGATATCGACACCCTGAACTATTTCGACAACTGGATCCTCTCGGTGCAACTGGAGGGCTGGATCCAAGAACGCTACCAGTACTGGTTCGAGACCCTGGACTGGGAAGACCGGCTGCAATAGCCGAAATCCAGCTATTGTGGGGGCGATCCTCGTATCGCCCCCACAATTGATGAAAAATGCCCCCACGCAAACGCTCCTTCACCCTGCTGGACGCCACACTGCTTGCCGGGATGCTCGTCCTGGGGAGCTGGTTCGGCTGGCGCATCGCCATTGGCCTGGACTATGACTGGAACTGGCCCGCTGTGGGGCGTTTCCTGCTGCGCTACGACGAAGAGGCCGGCCGCTGGGTGCCCAACCTGCTGCTGCGCGGGCTGTTCACCACCATCAAGCTGAGCATCTGGGCCACCCTATTGGCCACCATGGCCGGGGTGTGCATGGGGCTGTGCCGCACTGCCAAGGGGCTGTTTCCCCGGCTCGTGGGTGGGACCTACGTGGAGAGCGTGCGCAACCTCCCACCCCTGGTCCTGTTGTTCATCTTCTATTTCTTCCTCAGCGACCAACTGATGACCGCCCTGGACGTGAACGGCTTGGCCCGCTCCCTGCCGGGAGGCTGGCAGACCGTCCTGACCTGGATCATGGCGCCGCCGCAACGCCTGGGCGCGTTCATCTCCGCGGTGCTGGCCCTGGCCGTCTACGAGGGCGCCTACATCACCGAGATCGTGCGCGCCGGGGTGCAGTCCGTGGAAAAGGGGCAGCGGGATGCGGCCCACGCCCTGGGGCTCTCGCCCTGGCAGACCCTGCGCCACGTGATCCTGCCCCTCACGGCGCAGCGGATCATGCCGCCCTTGGCCGGCCAGTTCATCTCCACCATCAAGGACTCCTCCATCGTGGCCGTGATCTCCATGCAGGAGCTTACCTTCCAGGGGCTGGAGCTGATGGCCTCCACCTACCGGACCTTCGAAATCTGGATCACCGTCGCGGTGCTTTACCTGTGTATGACCCTGACCTGCTCGCTGCTGGCGCGCAGGCTGGAGCTGTACCTCAGGCGCAGCGAGGACTGACCCCGAGCGTGGAGAGCCGCCCCTATTTTGGGCTCCAGAGCCCTATCTCGTTGCCCTCGCTGTCCATGAAGTGGGCGTAATAGCCGAGGCCCTGGATGATCTCGGTCTTGGGCAGGGTGACCATGCCGCGTGCCGTCTCCACCCGCTCCAGACATGCGCTCAGGTCCGGGGCGCCGTTGAGGTAGACCAGCACGCCGTGGTTGCCGGCGCGCTCCGAATCGTACATCAGGGCGCCGCCTGCGTGCTTGTCGGACATGGAAAAGGGCGCGATGCGTATCTTGCCGAGGTCCAGGATCTCCAGTTCCACGTCAAAGACCTTGCTGTAAAAAGCCACGGCCCGTTCCAGATTCCGCGCCGGGATGATGCACCAGGCCAGGGGGTGTTCGGAAAAGCTCATCGCTTCCTCGCTTGAATTTCGTCCTGCTGCGTTCAAAGCATGTGACTCGCGCCATGTCCGCGCTCACAGAGAATCGCCTCCACGATCGCCCATGGACGTTTGTCCGGAGGTACGCTACACCCCCTGGCCATGAACACGCAATCCCCCTTCCCCACTCCCGAATGCTGGTACCCGCACCGCGTCTCCTACGGCGAGACCGACGCAATGGGCTTGGCTTATTACGGTGAATATCTTCAATTCTTCGAACGCTCCCGCAGCCAATACATCCGGGAGCGGGGCATGAGTTACGCCGAGGTGGAGCGCCGCGGCGTGCTGCTGCCGGTGCGCGAGGCCGGCTGCCGCTACCGCGCCAGCGCCCGCTATGACGAGTTGATCTGGATCCGCGCCGGCATCAGCACATGGTCCCGCGCCTCCGTAACCTTTGTCTACGAGATCCTGGACGAGCCCAAGGCAAAGCTCCTGGCCACGGGTTTCACCCAGCACGCCTGCGTGGGGGAGAACCTCAAACCCACGCGCTTCCCCCAGTGGTTCCTGGAGCTGTTCAAAGTCGCGAACTGAGACGAGGGGCGCGGCGCTCCCAGATGCGGTCGAGTACTTCCTGAAGCGTGGCGAACTCCACAGGCTTGGAGAGATATTCGTCCATCCCGGCGGACAGAAATTTCTCCCTGTCGCCGGCCATGGCATAGGCGGTCAACCCCACAATGGGAATATCCGCCTTTTGCGCGCCGGCTTCACCCTTGCGGATGGCGCCGGTTGCTTCCACCCCATCCATTACCGGCATCTGAATATCCATGACCACAACGTCAAAATCCTTGTCAGACAGGGCTTCAAGGACTTCCAGGCCATTCTCCACGGCCGTCACGCTGCACCCGCAGCGTTCCAGGAGTTTTATCAGGGTGATCCGGTTGACCAGGTCGTCCTCGGCAACCAGTACCCGAAGAGCGGTTGTTCGAGGCTTCGATTCAGGTGGCACATCCCGGACCTCAGTCTTCTGCCCTGCTTCCAGATCGAAGGTGAGACAGAGAAGGAACTCGGTACCGACACCCGGCTCGCTGAGAACGCACAGCGTGCCGCCCATGCGCTTCACCAGCTCCCTGACGATGAACAAGCCCAGGCCCGCGCCCTGAAATCTGCGCGCAAAACCCTCTTCAACCTGGGAAAAAGCCTGGAACAGTGATCCGAGCCTGTCGTCTGGTATGCCGATACCCGTGTCTGTAACCGAAAACAGCAGCCTGACCGTATCCAGTCGTACAGGGGGCAACAAACATGCCGTCACGGTGATGCAACCACTCTCCGTGAACTTCGCCGCATTGCCCACCAGATTGTTCAGGATTTGCTGTAACCGCATGGCATCGCCGATCATCTTCGCAGGAAGACCAGCCTCCACATGGAAGTGCAGGGCCACCCCCTTCTGTTCGCACGAGGGACGGAACAGCTGCAACACCTGGATCATGATCTCGTGCAGATCAAAAACCCTGGTCAGCACCTCGACCCGCCCTCCTTCGATTCTGGATATGTCCAGAATGTCAGCCAGCAGTCCGGCCAGACGTTTGGAAGACTGCAAGGCTGTCGCCGCGAAATCCAATTGCTCGCCTTCCAGCCTGGTCATCTGCAGCAGTTGGAGCATGCCCATGATGCCGTTGAGGGGAGTGCGCAGCTCGTGGCTCATGTTGGCCAGGAACAAGGTCTTGGCCCTGCTGGCGGCCTCGGCCTGCTCCTTGGCCTGCAGAAGCTCCGCATGAGCTTTCTTGATTTCCGCCAGGTCCACGTCCACGCAATACATCTCCCTGCCCCCCGAGGATGTGTCCTGCATCACGTGGGAGGAGTAGACATGGACCGTTGAGCCGTCCTTGTGCCGCAGGTCCAGTTCTCCGGCCGGGATGGGCACGTCGTTTTCGTTCCAGGCCGAGATGTCCTGAATGACCTGTTCACGCATGTGTTCGGGAATGATCAGATCCTCGAGCCGTTGCCCCAGGGCCTCGTCCCTGGCGTAACCATAGAGATTCTCGCTGGCCTTGTTCCAATAGATGACCCGCCGCTGCTCGTCGTAGCCCTGCACTGCCACCATGTCCACGTTGTCCAGCAGGGATCTGAAGCGTCGTTCGCTCTCCTGGATCTTGATCTCGGCGTGCTTGCGGCCTGAAATGTCGGTGTGCGCGCCCATGATCCGCACGGGGCGGCCCGCTGGGTCACGTTCGACGATCTTGCCCCTGGTGTAGATCCACTTGTACTCACCGTTCTTCATCCTCAGGCGGAATTCGACTTCGTAATCCTGCGTCCTCCCCTGGAGATAATCCTCGAATTTCTCGCGGAACAGGGCCTCGTCGTCGGGATGGAGATTGCGGTCGCAGAAACAGCCGAAGGATTCAACCTCCCCAGGGGCGTAGCCCAACATCTCGGCCCAGCGGTCGGAATACTTGAAGGCACCCGTAACCAGGTTATAGTCCCAGATACCGTCGTCAGTGGCGTCCAGGGCATTCTGAAGGTATTGCTCCACTCGCTTGCGGCTGGTGATGTCGATGAAGAAGTTCAAAGTGGCGGGCGCACCATCCCATTGGATGGACGTGTGCGAGGCCTCGACCCAGAGAATGTCTCGGGTCCGGGTGAGAATCCTGAATTCGTAACGCTCCGGCACGTGCTCGCCGGCCATGCGCGCCTTGTGAACGCGCAAGACAAACGCCCTGTCCTCGGGATGGATCAACGACTCCATGCCCAGGGCATGCAGTTCCCCTTCCGAATACCCGGTCTTGACGCAGGTCCAGGGATTACAGAAGCGGATCCGCCTGTCCTGGATCACGACGATCCCCTCGCGGACATGCTCGACAATGCATTGCAATCTGGCCAGCTCGCTGTCCGCTTGGCTCATTTCCTTTGCCATTCGACGCCCCCTTGCCGAATAGTCTCGGTCTTGCGCTGCTCTTGTCACACTCCTTCGGGAAACAATCCTGGTGCGCAGGGTTGGAAAAGCCCTACGGATCGGGGGACGCGGAAAGACCTCGCCCCAATATTCGTATTAGCACCACCCGTCTTCGTTAACAAGGAAAACTGGAGTGACGGTTATGCACACTGATACATTTCACGGTAATCACACAGAGTACAAGGAAATTTATGTTAATGCACTGAGAAATGGGGTGGTGTTTACGCTACACGGATGGTGGGAAATGACTGTATTCGGAGAAAAAAACCCTTGAGTCAGATGGCTCCTGCTCTCAGGCTTTGTCGAGATGGAGGGATTCTCTAAGTATCTTAGGGTGTCAGCAGTCCTTGGATCAGTCGCCCTGACCTCAGATTGACGCCGTGGAAACGCTACACCGCCAACTTCACGCCCTTGGCCTTGAGGGTCTTCACACCCGCGCTACGATCCGTATAGTGCGTGTGCAGCAGATGGTGCGACTCATGCCCGCAGGGGCCTTCCTTGAGGAAGCCCTTGTTCTTGTCGTATAGGGCCGTGATCATCGGGTTGTCCTGGGACTTCTTGATGGCGTAGATCTTGTCGTTGCTGTCCGCGGCATAGACGGCATCCTGCCGTTTGGCGACAAAACCCATGGCCGCGGCCACGGCATCCTTGGCCACGTTCAGACCCAGTACGGCGTATCCACAGACGACTCCGGCGAACTTGATGAAGCTACGCCGCGTGCACTTGGTGATGTCTTTCATGTTGCTGTTCCTCCTTTAACCCATGCTGCGCATTCTGTAGCGCTGATTCACCCTGGCGATGGCATTGCGGAACAACGAGGCCCGAATATCCGGATCCAGAGGCTGTCCACCGCCGTTCACGCATCCGCCGGGGCAGGTCATGACCTCGATGAAGGCGTAAGGGGATTCGCCCTTCCTGATCTGCTCCAGCACGGGAATCGTGTTGGCCAGTCCACTGATCACGCAGACCTTGACATCTCCGAAGTTGGGGACGGGCACGGTGGCCTCCTTGACTCCGGAATGCGCGCGCACGGCCTTGATGTAGGGATCCTTGAGCTTCTCGCCGGAAAGTACCTCGTAGGCAAGGCGCAACGCGGCTTCCATGACGCCCCCGGAACACCCGAAGATGGTGGCGCCGCCCGTGGACTCGCCCAACTCCAGGTCCGGCTTTTCGTCAGGCAGGGCCGCGAAGTCGATGCCCGCTTTCTTGATCATGTACGCCAGTTCCCTGGTCGTGATCGTGGCGTCGATGTCCCGTTGACCACTCGCGTTCATCTCCGGCCGCAGCCCTTCGTACTTCTTGGCCACGCAGGGCATGATCGAAACCGTGTAGAGTTTCTTCGCATCGACCTTCTTGGTCTGCGCGCCGTAGGTCTTGGACAGGGGGCCGAGCATGCCGATGGGGGACTTGCAGCTGGAAAGGTTGGGAATCAGATCGGGATAAAAGCTCTCCACGAACTTGATCCAGCCGGGACAGCAGGAAGTGAACTGCGGCAGGGGGCGCGCGTTGGGCTTGCCCTGCTCCTGCACACGCTGGATCAGTTCGGTGCCCTCTTCCATGATGGTAACGTCCGCGGTCCACTCGTTGTCGTTGATGATGTCGAAACCGAGCTTGCGCAACGCGGCGTGCATCTTACCGCCGACATACGTTCCGGTCGCGTAGCCGAAACACTCGCCCAACCCATAGCGTACCGCCGGGGCCGGCATGGAAACGACCACTGTCTCCGGATCCTTGAGTTTCTCAAAGATTTGGTCCACAAAGGACACGCCTTCATAGATGGCACCATAAGGACAGTTGACCAGACACTGCCCGCAGTTGATGCATGCCGCGGGATCCACCACCTGACGGATACCCTCGGCATTGCTGGCCTGGATGGCCCCCGTGGCGCAGACTTCCTCGCACACTCCGCATGCCTGGCACTTCGTCGGGTCAACCTGGACAAAGAACAATTTGTCCGGGTCCTGCCCTGTCGGTGCGTTCTGCTGATATACGACTCCTTCCATTTCCAACATACCATCCTCCTTAGTACGTTTTGCAGCGTTGAAACGGCTCACTATGATACACCCCAATTATGTGTTCCGTCGCCGTTCTCATGTGGACATGACTACAAGGCCCTCTTCAACCAGGGAAAGCCGTACAACCGCGGCAGGGGCGATCCCATGCCGGCGGAAAAACCACCAGCATGCAGACACTCCTTCACGCGTGCGACAACCTGCCTGATCATCTGTCGTTCTTCCTTGCACAATCCACTGTCCGGGCCGACGCTCCACGTGGGAGCGAGCACGAAAAACAACTGCCGAGGCTGCATGTCCGCCAGAAACATGCCTTGCACGACCCTGGCCAAGGGGGCCAAGGCGACAGCCTCCTCCTTCCCGGACCGCAGAAGATGCAGAAAGGCCTCGATGTCCAGGCAACACGCTTCCCCGTGAATCGCTTCACAATGCACCCAGTGCAATACGATTCCCAGGGACGCGCCCATAAGCAGACCGGGAAGCCTGCCATACTCCGTCGCCAGATATTCGAGGTGGACATCACTCCCCAACACTTCCTGCCGCAGGGCTTCGATAGCGTAGAGACCACCCCTCTGCTCCCCATGGAAGTAATCACCAAAGGCCAGCACTCTGGCCTGTCCACAGTGAGGCGGACAGTCCAAGGGTGAGCTCAGGGCGTGTTCTGGGTGAGGATCCATATCAATTCATACTGTTTGCATATTATTCAAAATTTCGTACTACGCTTGTGAAACTACGCTCATTCTCATGAACTGTCAACCCGTTGAACTCTCTTTTAATCGTCATTGAATTACCTCGTACCCCAGCGATTTCGATCGAACTCCCAACAGGAACAAAGAGAAATCCCACAGCCACGGCTCCGCGAAAAATGATGACTGAATCAAAATAGTTTTTCATTCTGTAATACGAATACTTGACACGTAGCACTATCGGCAGTATTCCCTGCCCATCGCTTCACGAGAAACGCAGCCTGCGGGAAGGGTATTCCTGAACCTCAGGGCGAGGACTGACCTGAACTTGCCCTCCGCCGGCTGTTTGGGCTCCTCACCCTTTCCAGGACCATATCCAGTCGTTCTCCTCATGACTGCTTTCTCTCAACACCAGGAGGGAGTATTGTTGTCATGGAGAAACGAATTGGGATAATCGGCATTGTCATCCACGAACGACAGAAGGCCGCGCGCGAGGTGAACGATCTGCTCAGCGCGCATGCCGACCTCATCGTGGGGCGCCTTGGCCTGCCCTTCAGGGACAAAAGCCTCAGCGTCATCAGTCTGATCATCCAGGCATCCACCGACGAGGTCGGGGCTTTCACCGGAAAGCTCGGCATGCTCGACGGCGTGCGTGTCAAATCCTTTGTCGTCTGAATGGGAGGAATTCACCATGCCCACAACATCCGCGGGTCACGGGCTCTACAATTTCATAGATGAGGCAGCCATCATGGCCTACATGGCCAAGGCGGAAAACCCGGCGCCTGGTCTGGTGCGCGAGGTGCTGGCCAAGGGTCTGGAACGCAAGGGCCTCTCCCCCTTCGAGGCCGCGGTCCTGCTCAAAAACAAGGACAAGGAACTGGACGAGGAAATCTTCACCACCGCCAGGGCCATCAAGAAAGCCATCTACGGCAACAGACTCGTGCTCTTCGCCCCCTTGTACATAACCAACGAATGCAAGAACCAGTGCGCCTACTGCGGGTTCAACGCCTCGAACAAGGAACTGGAGCGCCGCACCCTGAGCATGGAACAGCTGCGCAAGGAGGTGGAAATCCTCGAAAATCTGGGCCACAAACGCCTGTTGCTGGTCTACGGCGAGCATCCCGGTCTCGGGGCGGAGTGGATCGCCCAGACCGTGAGCACGGTCTATGACGTGACCTCCGAAAAAAGCGGCGAAATCAGGCGGGTGAACATCAACTGCGCCCCGATGAATGTGGACGGATTCAAGCTGCTGCACGAGGTGGGCATCGGGACGTACCAGTGTTTTCAGGAGACCTACCACAGGGAGACCTATGCCACGGTGCACAAGGCCGGAAAAAAGACCGACTTCCTCTGGCGCCTGCACGCCCTGCACCGGGCGCAGGAGGCAGGCATCGACGACGTGGCCCTGGGCGCGCTCTTCGGGCTCTACGACCCGGTTTTCGAGGTCCTGGGACTGCTCAACCACGCCCTGCAGTTGGAAAAGGACTGGGGCGTGGGGCCGCACACCATTTCCTTTCCCAGGCTGGAGCCGGCCCTGGGTTCAGAGCTGGCCTACGCGCCCCCCTATCCCACCACGGACCACGAATTCAAGAAGATCGTGGCGGTACTGCGTATCAGCGTGCCTTACACCGGCCTGATCCTCACCACGCGCGAGAACGCGGCCCTGCGCAAGGAAGTCCTTGAGGTGGGCGTGTCCCAGCTCTCGGCCGGCTCTCGCACCTATCCCGGCGCCTACCAGGATCCAGACTACGACCGCCCCGAGGTGCAACAGTTCTGCGTCGGCGACAGCCGCTCCCTGGATCAGGTCATCCACTCCATCGTCACGGAACACGGCTACGTGCCTTCCTGGTGCACGGCCTGCTACCGCCTGGGGCGTACTGGGGAGCATTTCATGGAACTGGCCAAGAAGGGCTTCATCCAGAAATTCTGCCTGCCCAACGGCCTGCTGACCTTCAAGGAATACCTCCAAGACTACGCCTCGGAAGGCACGCGCCAAGCCGGCGAAGCCCTCATCGCCCATGAGATGGATACCTTCCCGGATCCTAAGCGCAAGAACTCCCTTGTGGCGAAGATGGCGCGCATTGAGCACGGCGAACGGGACCTGTACTACTGAACCGACAACAGGAGGTACCGAGATGGCTGTCAGCCTGAGCAGAGACACTCTGGGCCTCATGACCAGATTCGCGCAACGCCACGACATCGCCGGCCTCTGGGTCAGCGACGGAAAACAGACGCAACGCGTCTGCATCCCAACGGATACCGCATCCCAGGGTAATTTCGGCGCCCTTGCCCTGCGCTATCCCCTGGCCCAAGGCCTGACACTCCTCGTGGGAGTGCGGGAATACCGGCAACTGGACACCGAAGAACAATCAGAACTGCGGCGCATCATCGCCGCCATGGACCATCATGCCTAGACGAGTGGAATCCGACGCCCTGGGCGAACGCGCCCTGCCGGAGGATGCCTACCACGGCATCCACACCCTGCGCGCCCTGGAGAACTTCCCCATCTCCGGGAGACGTTGGCACTGGGAGTTCATCATCGCCTTGGCCCAGGTGAAACACGCCTGCGCCATGACCAACGCCGGTCTCGGCTTTCTGGACGAATCCAGGGCCCAGGCCATCATGGCCGCATGTCAGGAGATGGAAGCCGGTCTGTTGCACGAGCACATCCTAGTGGATCCCTTGCAAGGAGGCGCCGGCACCTCCACCAACATGAACGTCAACGAAGTCATCGCCAACCGCGCCATCGAACGTTTGGGTGGCATCAAGGGCCACTACGCCGTCCTGCACCCCCTGCTGCACGTGAACCTGCACCAATCCACCAACGACGTCTTCCCCACGGCTCTCAAGGTGGCTTCCCTCGGTCTGCTCAGGGACCTGGAAAACAACCTGGCCCGCCTGCAGGAAAGCATGCAGCGCAAGGAGCAGGAATTCGCGGACATCCTCAAGGTGGGGCGCACTCAATTACGTGACGCCGTGCCCATGACCCTGGGCATGGAGATGGGCGCCTATGCCGAGGCATTGGCCAGGGACCGCTGGCGGATTTTCAAATGCCGCGAGCGGCTCAAGCAGGTGAACCTCGGCGGCACTGCCGTGGGCACGGGCCTGGGCGCGCCCCGCGAATACATCCTGCGTGTGGTGGACAATCTCAAGCGTATCACCGGCCTGCCCGTGTCCAGGGCCGAGAACCTGGTGGATGCCACCCAGAGCATGGATTGCTTTGCCGAGGCCATGGGCATGCTCTCGGCCTGTGCCGCCAATCTGCTCAAGATCGCCAACGACTTCAGACTGATGGCCAGCGGACCCGACTGCGGCCTGGGAGAGTTGGACCTCCCGCCCCTACAGGCCGGCTCCAGCGTCATGGCCGGAAAGATCAACCCGGTCATGCCCGAAGCCCTGGCTCAGGCAGCGCTCAAGGTCATGACTGCGGGGCAGTGCGTCACCCTGTGCACCGGCATGGGGCAGTTGGAGCTCAATCACCTCATGCCCCTGCTGGCCTGCGAATTCCTCGATGCCCTGCTCATTTTGCGCAACGTGGTGTTGCTTTTCGAGGAGAAATGCCTGCGCGACCTCAAGGCCAGGCCGGATCGTTGTCTAGAACTCCTGGACAGGAGCAAGGCCCTGGCCACAGTGCTCGTGCCGGTGCTGGGCTACGACTTGGTGGAGGACGTCGTACACGCTGCGCGGACCGACAATGTCAGCGTGGCCCAGGTACTCGTGGACAGGGGCATCGCGACCCCGGAGGCCATCGCGGCTCTGCTTTCCCCCCGGCGCATGCGCAAACTCGGCTTCACGCCTGACGAGTTCGCGGACCTGCATCACCCACAAGACAAGGAGTAACCGTGCAACTCGCGACCATTCTGGAATACTTGCAGGGACACGACGACGAGGGCCTGTTTGCCGCGGCCAGGGAAGCACGGCGGGAGTTCTTCGATCGGGACGTCTATCTGCGCGGCATTGTGGAGTTCTCCAGCTTCTGCTGCAAGAAGTGCCTCTACTGCGGCCTGCGCGCGCCCAACTTCCAGGCCTTGCGCTACCGCCTCACTCCGGAGCGCATCGTGGAAACCGCCTGCATGGCCCCGGAACTGGGACTGGGCTCGGTGGTCCTGCAATCCGGAGACGACTACTCCTACTCCGCCGACACTATCTGCGCCATGGTGGAGGAAATCAAGAAACGCTGCGACGTGGCCGTGACCCTCTCCCTGGGGGACCGCCCCTTGGAGGAACTGGCCCGCTTCAGGCAGAGCGGCGCGGACCGCTACCTGCTCAAGCTGGAGACCTGCGATCCGGCACTCTACGACCGCATGCGGCCCGGCGAAGCTTTCGCGCATCGACTGGAGCGGCTGGAATACCTGCGCTGTCTGGGCTTCGAAATCGGCTCTGGCATCATCGTGGGGTTGCCGGGCATGAGCCTGGACATCCTGGCCCAAGACATCCTGCGGTTGGTGGAATTGGATCTGGACATGATCGCGGTGGGTCCGTTCGTTCCCCACCACTGCACTCCACTGTCAGAAGAGCACCACGGAGGCATGGAATGCAGCCTGCGTGTCGCAGCCCTGCTGCGCCTGCTCTCCCCGGGAAGCAACATCCCGGCTACCAGCGCCCTGAACGCGCGACCGATCCTGCCGGGCACATCGGACGCGGCCGGAACATTAGATGGCAGGGCGCTCGGCCTACGCGCGGGGTGCAACGTGATCATGCCCTCCCTGACCCCGGAGGACGTGCGCGGTGCCTACGAGATCTACCCCGGCAAGAACGCCTTCACGGCCAATGCCAGGCAGTCGGTACGGCGCGTGCAGGAGCTGATCCGACAAGAGGGGCTGCTACCCTCCCCGGCCCTGGGCTTTGCCAGAAAAAACCCTTATTCAGAGATCAGTCCGCACATCTGCGCGACGAGTGCTTGCGGGAACGCTCCCTGAACTCCCACGTCCACACGGAGGAAACACCATGCAGCAGGCGCCACGCGGCGTGCGTCTGGTCATTGCCATCGTCGGCCGCAGAAATGCGGGCAAGTCGTCGTTGATCAACGCCATCGCCGGCCAGAACATCGCCATTGTCTCCGATACCCCAGGCACCACCACGGACCCGGTGGCCAAACCCTATGAGCTGCTGCCCCTGGGGCCGGTGACCTTTTTCGACACCGCCGGCCTGGACGACAGCGGCGAACTCGGCGCGTTGCGCGTCCAGGCATCCAGGAAGGTGCTGCTGCGCGCGGATCTCTGCGTCTTGGTCCTCGGGGAACAGGGGCTCGGCGACCTGGAGCGGGAGCTGCTGCGCGAGGTCAAGGACCTGAGGCTCCCCGTGCTCCTGGCCGCCAACAAGAGTGACCTGCGCCCCATGCTGGAGGAGGAAGCCGTCTGGTGCCGGGAGCAGGGGCTCCGGCTGCTGCCTGTCTCCGCCAGGAGCGGCGAGGGCGTGGACTCACTCAAACAGGCCGTCATCGACCTGGCGCCCCCGGAGTATCGGGAAGAGCCTGCCCTGGTGGGCGACTGCGTCGGCCAGGGCGACTGGGTGCTCTGCGTCACGCCCATTGACTTGGCCGCGCCCAAGGGACGTTTGATCCTGCCCCAGGTGCAGGTGCTGCGCGATATCTTGGACCGCGACGCTTTGGGCGTGGTGGTCAAGGAACGGGAATTGGAGGAGGCCCTGTCCGGCCTGATACGCCCCCCTGCCTTGGTGGTCACGGACTCCCAGGTGGTGCTCAAGGTGTCCGGGGACGTGCCCGATTCCGTGCCCCTGACCACCTTTTCCATCCTTTTCGCCCGCTACAAGGGCGATCTCCCTGAGCTGGTGAACGGCGCCACGGCCATAGACAATCTGGAAGACGGCGACCGCGTGCTCATTGCGGAGGCATGCTCCCATCATCCCGTGGCCGATGACATCGGACGGGTCAAGATTCCCCGCTGGCTCAACCAATACACCGGCAAGGAACTGCACTTCGAAGTCTATGCGGGACACGACTTTCCAGAAGATCTGGAGCGCTTCAAACTGGCTGTTCATTGCGGCGCGTGCATGATCAACCGCACGGAGATGCTTCGCAGGATCAGGGAGTGCCGACGCCGCGGCGTGCCCGTGACCAACTACGGTGTGGCCATCTCCAAGGTCCAGGGGGTCCTGTCCAGGGTACTCAGGCCCTTTGGCCTGGAGTAGCGGCGTCAGTTCTCACCTTCCGCCCGCGCCTGTCCCTCCGTGTGCAGCTCCAGCATTTCCGCGTCGCCGGGTCCCTGGAAGCCTCGGTAGTAGGCAGCCATGTAGGCGTAGAAGTTGGCCGACGACACCCTGCCACTCCCCTGGGTTCGGGACTCGAACCAGACGCGCATGGCCTTTTCAAAAACCCGGTACACTCCTGGCCAACGACGCATCCGCCAGTGCAGGAGTTGTTGGTCCGTACCCATGAAATCCGGGCAGATGACACAACCCGTGCGACTGAAACCCTCGTCGTACAACTCCAGATAGGGCAACCCGCGCTCCTCGATAAATTCCCAGACATGCCATTCCCGCCAGTGATAGATGGGCTTGAATAGGGTCTGCTCGTACGCGTGGATGTACATCGAGCGGGGGCGTGACGCCCTGTGCGTGGACTCCTCGGCCCGGAAACCCGAAATGCGGGGAATGGTGATGTGCTTCGTGGGATCCTTCTTGAGCACGTCACAGCACCAACGCTTGCAATCAACCGGGGGGGAGAATCTCCTGACACCTTGCAGAAAGCTCATCCGGGGATACAGGAACTCCACGTCGGGATGGTGCCGATGAATGAAGCGCACCAATTCGGGAGGATCGATGCTCGTGCAGACGTAGCCCACCCTGTGCCTGACCCCGGACAGGCGCACCAGTTCCTTGGTCACGGTGGAATCCTTACCCCCGGAGTACGCCACGAAATAGCCCTGGGGCGGTTCGTTGGCGCGGATATACTCGATGGCCTCCTCGATGGCCTCCGCAAGGCTGATCACGCTCAGCTGTCGCTGCTCATACCTCACTTTTCTCTCCTCGTCATTTTTCCAGCTGTTTCCACCCCACTTGTCCACTGCTTTCCGCCGGCCGCTTCATGCAAACCCGGAATGATGCCCCGCGTCACGGAAGGCATACCGATCAAGGAGGGAACAACAACTCATTGGAATTCATGACGAGGTTTTCATGAGCATGCCGTGCTGGTTACGGCTGATTCCATCTACAGCACCGCATGTCCCTCTTCCAGTCCTTGATCCGACCTTCCAAAACCAGGCAGAACAGGGAGCGAACCACGTCTTCCTGCTCCATCGCCGATCTGGAACGAGCGCAGCAGACAGCAAATGACAGGATTTTTCCAGAGTGCAGCGCTTCCACCACCGGCAAGGTGCCGCGATGCTCACGATTATAGCACCGTGTCATGTCCCCGAACGCGGACATTCAGGGCTGCCCATCATTTCCGCCCGGATGCGGAGAAATGCCTGGATACGCTCGGGGCAGGGGATGTGCCCCATGGGAAGCGGTATGGGAACGACAATGCAGGGCGACAGTGGACGGCAAGGAAAGAAGCCCCTTTCTCCAGTGCCCCAGGGGCAGGTCTGTCGCATGAATGCAAAGGGATGCGGACGATCTCAAGCCTTGTTGCGGGTGACGGTGAGGATCTTGCGTACCAGGGTGCTGTCCATACCCTTGCTCTCGAAGTCCTCGAGCACGATACGCAGGGCCTGATCCACTATCTCGGAACGAGTGACGTCCTGCCCCACCTTGCTGGCGAGCATCTCACCCAGACGTTCCCGGGCCAGCCCAAGATCTTCAAGCGTTTCCAAAGAAAAGACATGCGTAGCATGGGCGAGGTTGCCGGAGGGCTCCACCTCCATCACGTCGTGATCAGCGTCATCCACGATCACGAAATTCCCATCGTCATCGAGCTGCACCCCTTCTTCTCGCGGCAGTTGTCTGTGGATCAGGGAACCCAACGCCTCGATGCCGGGGATCACATCTTCATCAGCTGCCTTGAGCACTTCATCAAGGACATTGCGTATGGTCTTTCTTTCCACCATGGAATTGCGCGCCTCCGGAGGCTCAGACTCCCACAGATACGGGCTTTCCCCAGCAGTAAGGCGAGATCAGCCTGGGGCCCCTTCCACTCCTGCGGAACCCTGGCGGGTTCGCGGCTGATATTCGGATGCGATCATCTATCATAATTCTGTAGACCCGCGGGCAGGTTTCGTCAACAATGCAGCCCGATGCGACGGCAATGCCACTCCCATGGCGCGGGACCTCCACCCTGACCTGTTCCTCACGCCTCAGCGCACGATGACCAGAAACTCCAAGTCCTTGTCGGCGGCAAAACGATCCTTGACCTTGCCTCCGACGTTGTTACCCTCGAAATGATGGGGCTGCACATCCGGCATGGCAATTTCGATGAACAGATCATCGAGATGCAGTTTGTCAGGATTGCGATAGAAGATGAACTGCTCCGTGGAGGTTGTTTCCCATAAACCCTTGGCGTTGGCATTGTGGAATCCGGCGGAACGAAGCCTTGCGGTCAGGGCTTCGTCGTTTCCCTCGATGCGGGAGTAGTAAACATGCACGGGGGCGTCGAAACTCGCGGTGACGGTCTGGTAGACCTCCACCAGAAATTCCTGGCGTTGTGCCGCGCCCTGCTCTCCAGCGACCTTGGTCTCGGCGCGCAACACAAAGGCACCGGGATGTTGTGGCGTGATTCGCCAGGAGCAATGTCCCGTACCGTTGCCCTCCACCGAGCTGGTCACCGCCAGGGGTTGTACGTCCACTGCTTCCGGTGGGCTCTCGGTGTCGTCCTTTGCGTCGAATACCGTGAGTTCGCAGTCAAAGGAAGCCGCTGCCCCGCTGTTCTGTATGCTTAGGGCCACGGTGGCAGGCTGATTCACGGGCAGGGCCATGGTGCCAAGCCTGGTGGCGATCTCATGCGCGGCCGACGGAGCAGTCTGAGAGGGGTGAGGATCTTGAGGGAGTTGAGGAAGTTGTGGGATCTGCTCTTCGGGCTGCGGCTGGAGTTCCGCGGTTTCCAGCGTGGGTTGCACTTCCATTCCCGCGCCGCGCTCCGCCCCATGAATCCAGGTGAGCAGAAGTACCGAAGCGATCAGAAGCACAGAGGCCAAGGGCACGTGCCACAGACGATCCTTACCACAGACACGATACAAAATCTCAGGAAGAAAAAAGCAGAACAGGATACACCCGACCTGCAACACCGATACAAAAAACATGTTCTCAAACAAACCGCTCATGCGGCAACACTCCTTGGGCAGGACGTTGAGATTCATGAGGAAGCGGTGTCCATCTCTTCCTTTGCTTCTTCATTGTAGATAGTGGCCCAATGCTTACTCGGGAGTCCATTCGGCGTTATGTCATCGCGCGCCGCAGCTCCGGCACGAGGCAACAGAATGTCTATACTGAGCACTTGCCCGCCTTTCCTGCGGTCGAGACCGACGTGTACATCATCGTTATCTACGTCAACGAATTTCCGGACAACATCCAGCACCTCGTCTTGCAGCAAAGGCAGAAACCGACATTCGCTATTCTGCATTCGTTCCAAGGCAACTATGCCCTGCAGACGCTCTTTTGCCTGTTCCGCACTGGATGCACGACGGCGATAGAAGTCAAAAAAGCGCATGCGCATCTCCTCTGTCACCGACCGAAAAGCCTTGAGAAGAAACCCCGCTTCGGAGGGGAGAGAAAACGCTGTGGCCTGTCCTCGCCGAGGAACCTGGCCACCAAATCGCAGTAAGCCTGCCCCGCGTCGCTGGTCTTGTCCAGAATGACGGGGGTTCCCTGATTGGAGGCGGTCAATACAGCCCTGGAGTCAGGCACCACACCCAACAGTTCGATGGCCAGAATATCCAACACGTCTATATGGTTGAGCATCTCGCCACGTCGTACCCGCAGCGGATCGTAACGGTTCAGCACCAGCCGGCTTCGCACGGGCTCTCCTCCCTGCTCCGCACGCAGGGTTTTACTGGCCAACAGGCCGAGCATGCGGTCGGAGTCTCGCACCGAGGAAACCTCGGGGTTGACCACGAGGATGGCCTCGTCGGCGAAATACATGGCCATGAGCGCGCCACGCTCGATTCCCGCGGGCGAATCGCAGACCACGTAGTCGTTGCTCTCGGCCAGTTCCTCGATGACGTTTCGCACCCCCTCCAGGGTCAGGGCGTCCTTGTCCCGGGTCTGCGATGCCGCGAGAATGGAAAGATTTTCGAATCGCTTGTCCCGGATCAGGGCTTGGTGCAGCTTGGCCTCGCCGTGTATCACGTTGATCAGATCGAACACCACCCGTCGCTCGCACCCCATGACCAAGTCCAGATTGCGCAGCCCCACGTCGAAATCCACGACGGCGGTCCTGTGTCCCTTCTGCGCCAGCCCGGTGGCCAGGGCGGCGCTGGTGGTGGTCTTTCCGGCTCCGCCCTTGCCGGAAGTCACGACAACGATTCGTGCCAAACTCCTCTCCTTGTTCAACAATTATTGCAATGATTCAGGCCATGGGCTCCATGACCATGCGCTCGCCTTCCAGAAAGACCTGCACGGGCCGGCCGTCCAACTCCGCGGCAAAGGAATCGCTGGTGCGATACAGTCCTGCCACGGAAACAAACTCGGCATGGAACAGCTGGCAGCATATCCTGGCCTGGGCATTGCCGAGCACTCCGGCCAGGGCCCTCCCCCGCAAGGAGCCGTAGACGTGGATGGTGCCGTCGGCCAGGACTTCGGCGCCGGGATTCACCGACCCGAAAACGATCAGATCACCCCCCTTGCCGTATACCCGCTGTCCGGAGCGCACATGCTGCCGCCACACGGTCTGGGTCTGGCCACTGTCGACGGGACGCTGTTGCGCCCCGGACAGTCCCAGGCCAAGGAACGCGGCCCTGGCCGCCAATTCCGGCCCCGCGCCCTTGACCAGCACCGGCAGCATTCCCAACCCGCGCATGGCGGCCACCAACCGCCCCAGATCGAGGTCTTCAAGCCCCTGGGCAACGGGCTCCAAGTCCAACAACACCAGGCAATTCCTGAACATGCCTGGGGAGCGCCCGGCCTGCTCGGCCAGCTCCCACGCCATGAGCCCGGCGTCCAGGCACAGGGGCCTGAACTCCGTGATCGGCGCGGTTCTTCCCTTCAATGAATAGCTGGGCATAACTTCCCCGGGTTGGGGCCTGGATGACAAGGCGTGTGGCGTCACGCGTCGTTTTGCACACATCCTACCCGAGTGCGACCATGCTGGCAAGGTGTTTCTAGATTTACTCTACACAGTCCATCGGTTGATGCCGTGCGCACGACAGGTTCCCCATCTTCGAGCCCTTGCCGCTTGCTCCTTGTCGCGCTTGCCTCTATAGTTGGGAAAAATCCAAGGGATACTTGTGCGGGATACCCAAGGCCCCGCCCATTCCAATTGGATACCCCAAGGAGGATCGTGTTCATGGATTCCGTACCGCTATTTCTGGCCACGGCCATCGGCAGCATGCCCCACACGGACCCCAAGACGGCCCTTGACATCGTCCTGGCCTCCGTGCCCCACGCCCCCATCTGGCCCCAGCTCCCCAAGCGTGACCTCCTGGAGCAGATGGAAATCATGTACAGCGAAGGGCTGCCCCGCATGGTCATCGACCGCGAGAAGAACCGCATGTACTGCGACACCAGCGGAGATACCTCCGAGGATCTGGCCGCCTTCTACGAGACCTACATCACGGCCATGGATCCCGACGAAGGCACGGGTGACTGCTCGGCTCTGGCCATCGGTCCGGAACATGCCCAGGGGCTTTACGCTTTTCTCGAACATTGCAAGAGTGTTGAGGCCACGTTCCCGTATATCAAGGTCCACACCACTGGACCCGTGAGCTTCGCCCTCTCCACCGTGGACGAGAACAAGCGCGCCCTCTATTACAACGAGGAATTCCGCGACGTCGTGGTCAAGGCCATGGCCATGAAGTCCCGCTGGCAAGTCCAGCTCTTTTCCCCATACGCCGAAAGGATCATCTGCTTTATCGACGAACCCATTCTCTCGGCCTTCGGCTCCTCCACCTATGTCTCGGTCCGCCGCGAGGACGTGGTGGCCCACCTGGCCGAGGTCGCGGAGGCCATCCGCGCCGACGGCGGCATACCCGGCGCCCACTGCTGCGGCAACACCGAATGGAGCATCCTGGTGGACGCCGGCGTGGACATCGTGAATTTCGACGCCTTCGAGT
Organism: uncultured Desulfovibrionaceae bacterium; assembly: GCA_964609625.1. Lineage (GTDB taxonomy): Bacteria > Desulfobacterota > Desulfovibrionia > Desulfovibrionales > Desulfovibrionaceae. Next base: position 32,958 of record CAZSRS010000027.1, on the reverse strand, counting down.
ACGGCGAGACCATCGCCATGTACCCCCAGAGCGTAAACGAACTCTTTGCCCGCGGCGGCGCGCTGGCCTGGGGCATCGTGCCCTCTTCGGCAACGGTGCGGGAGCAGACCGCCTCGGGCCTGGCCGACAGGCTGGAAGCTCTCCTGGACCTCCTGGCCTCCAAGGGCGTGGACCGGCAAACCCTCGTGGAGCGCGCCATGATCACCTCCAGCTGCGGAACAGGATCACTGCTCGTGGAGGACGCGGAGCGTATCTTCGCCCTCATCGGCGAGACCAGCGCCGCACTCAGGCAGCGCTACGGTGTCTGATTGCCGCTGCAAAACAGCGCAACCCAGGGGAGCCCGCCGTGACCTGCCACTACGCCATCAAATGCGACGACAAGCACGCTTCACTGCCCCCCTTGGTTCAGGAACTCTTGATCCTTCTCGCCGGTTGGATCAACAATACTGGAGACCGGCTCGAAATCCACGACACGGCCCTGTGGGGCCTTCCCGACCTGGAGACCGACGTGGTCCTGCACTTGGTCTCTGGAGCGACACGCTACTTTAGCAAACCCTGGAACCTGAACTTGGCCCTGGTGCTGGGGGATGCTCCGGTTCCGGATCCAGATGCGTCCGAGTACGACCTGGTCTGCGAAATGCGCGGCCCAAACCATACCGAGGCGACAATCCGGCCGCTCCCCAGCCGCTTGCGGCATCTCGTGCCTCCCGACGGTTTGGACTTCCCCACCCTGCTCCGGGCCGTCTCGGACCTGCGTTCCGCCGCAGCCGGACGTATCGAAGCCACACTGAAGAAAGCCAGAAACATCGACGACTGGGCGCCCATGGAAGTCTCCGTACTGCTGCCCACATGTGACAGGCCGGACTTTCTCCCGGAGGCCGTGACCTCCGTCCTGGCCCAGACCTACCACAACCTGGAGCTGCTGGTGGTTCAGGACGGCGGTGTGGACGTGGCCCCGCTCCTGGCTGCCTTCAAGGACCCAAGAATCACGCTCCTGCCCCATTCGCAGCGGCGGGGCAAGGCCGCGGCCCTGAACCGGGCGCTCAGGCAGGCCAAGGGAACATACATCGCCTACCTGGACGACGATGATATCTGGTATCCCGAGCACCTCGCCACGCTCATGCGCGCCCTGTGCTTGGTGCCCGGCGTGCGTATGGCCCATTCCGACGGCTGGCGCCTGGAGCGCAGGAAAACTACCTGGGGTTGGGAACTCATCGAAACCTCGCGCTCATTGCCCTTCACCGGCCCCGTCTGCCTGGAAGACCTCCTGGAGTCCAACGCCATCCTGGGCATCACCGTGGCCCACGAAAAAGCGCTCCTGGGCATAGCGGGGCTGTTCGACGAACGGCTCGACGCCCTGGTGGACTTCGACATGTGGCGCCGGCTCGTCGCACTCACTCACCCCTGCCACGTCAGTGAGGTCACGGCGGAGTCCTATGTCTGGGCGCAGGAAGACCCTGAACGCTCTCAAATCACCGACTTGGCAAGTGACGATCCCCCGCGCTACCAGGCCAACCGCGTGCGTATCCTCTCCAAACCCTTGCCCGGCAGGCAATCCGAGCAGATCCTGCAACGCTGGGCAGCCGTGAAACGCAAGGCCCGGTTCGATTTCCTGCTCCAGCGCGGCATATCCCTGTATCGGGAGCACGGCGCGCCGGCGAGAGCCCGCGCCGCCTTGCGCTTGGCCAGAACCTACTGTCCCAAGGACACCCCCTCCACTCGTAAATTGGGCATAGCCCTCCTGGAAGTTGGCGAGCCTGCCGCCGCCTTGACTCTGTTGCAGCGGTGCATCCGTGCGGCCTCGGCTCGCTGCCCCGCCGACTATCTCTACGCCGGCCTGGCAGCCATTCAGCGGGGACGCCCCCAGGAGGCCCTGGAACTCCTTCGTGACCTGGAGCAGGAGTTCACCCTCGGCCCACAGGATCGCCTGCTCATGCTGCGGTACAGGGAACTGGCCCGCACGGCATCCAAAGTCTGCTGAACGATACCTTTCACTCCGATCCGTACAAAAGTCACATTCCCCATGGGTGGACAGCAGAACCGGAATGCTATATATCAATAAATCTTGATGCAGGAATAGAAAGGGACCCACGCCGATTCCTCAGGCCGTTGTCGCTCTTCGGGCCGCAGTGCGTGAGCCTCGCAGACGGAAGGATGGTATGAGCAAGACCATGGCTGTTGCCGGTAAAGGCGGCGTGGGTAAGACCACCCTCGCGGCCCTGAGCGTGCTGCGCGGCAGCGGCACGGTGCGCTCTCCTTTGCTGACGCCCGTCTTCGCTCCGGTTCTTGCCCCAGTGCTAGCTGTGGACGCGGATCCGAACACCTGCCTTGATCAGGCCCTGGGCGTGCGAGTCGCCGCCAGCGTGGGCACCCTGCGCGAGGAGGCTCGCAAGGAAGCGGAAAAGGGCATGGCCTCGGGACTCTCCAAACAGCAGTTCCTGGAACTGCGCATCGCCGAGAGTCTGGTGGAGGGCGAAGACTTCGACTACATCGCCATGGGGCGGCCAGAAGGGCCTGGCTGCTACTGCTTCGCCAACGCCGTGCTCAAGGACGTGCTTGCGCGCATCGCCGCCAACTACCCTCTGGTGGTCGTGGACAACGAGGCCGGGCTGGAGAATCTCTCCCGCCGACTTGTACTCCGCTGCGACCTGCTGGTGCTGGTGGCCGACCCATCCAGGCGCGGCCTGGAGACCATGGCCCGCATCCACGCCCTGGCTTTGGAAATGGGCCTGGAGTATCGCAAGCTGGCCCTGGTGGTGAACCGCGCCATTGGGGGCGAGCCCCCATCCTTTGCTCGCGAACTCCAGGCCGCGCTGCGCGCCGACCTGCTCCTGCCCCTGCCCTGGGACCCCGAACTTGCGACCCTGGCCGAAGAGGGGCGCTCCCTGCGGGAACTCCCGCTCCCCAACCCGGTCTGGCAGGGCGTGGACGCCCTGCTGGCTCTGCTGTAAAGAACTGGACATGCCCGGCTCGAACCAGCCAGACCCTGCCCCACGCATGTGCACAGGGTTTCCCGGCCACGGATAAAATCATTGTCCATACCGCGCACATCTGCGAAAGGGAGCGGACAAGAATTCCTCTGATTCCTTGAAACGCCCCCGACAATATCTAAGGACAGAAGATGACCAAACCAGCGCACGACACTCCAGACCCCAGGCCGGAAGACTTGGCCTGCGACGCCGCGAGCGTGGAATGCATCGCCAAGGCTGCTGTAGACGGCGTGGCCACCTGCTTCAGCCGCTTCGAAACCCAGAAGAACCACTGCAAGTTCGGCGTGCAAGGCCTGTGCTGCCGCGTCTGCCACATGGGGCCGTGCCGGATAACACCCAAATCGCCCCTGGGCGTGTGCGGCGCCGACGCCGACACCATCGCCGCACGCAACTTCCTGCGCGAGGTGGCGGCCGGAGCCGCCGCTCACTCGGACCACGGCCGGCACCTGGCCCTGCTGCTGCGCAAGGTGGCCCTAGGGCAGGGCGGCCCGTACGCCATCAAGGACAAGACCGCCCTGCGTCGCACCGCCGTGGATCTAGGCATCGAGCTTGCCGGACCCGACGGCCCAAAGGAGACCAACGACCTGGCCCTGGAGCTGGCCGCATTCTTCCTCACCGAGTTCACTTCCCAGGAGAATCCCCTGCGCATGCTCGCCCTGGCGCCCCTCAAGCGCCGTTCCCTTTGGGCGCAGCGAGGACTCGAACCCCTGGGTATCGACCGCATGGTGGTGGAGGCCCTTCACCGCACGCACATCGGCGTGGACCACGCCCACGAGAACATCCTGGCCCACGCCCTTCGCACGGCCCTTGCCGACGGATGGGGCGGGTCACGTATCGCCACCATGGTTTCGGACATCCTCTTCGGCACTCCCGCCCCCGTGAAGAGCAGGGCCAACCTGGGCGTGCTGCGCGAGGATACCGTGAACGTCATTGTCCACGGCCACGAGCCAGCGCTCTCCGAGATTCTGGCCGTGCTCTGCCGCGACCCGGACCTGCTGCATAAGGCAAGGGAGGCCGGCGCCACTGGCGGCATCACCCTGGCCGGCATCTGCTGCACGGCCAACGAGGTGCTCATGCGCCATGGTATCCCCGTGGCCGGCAACATCCTGCAACAGGAGCTGGCCATCGTCACCGGCGCCGTGGAGCTGATGGTCACGGACGTGCAATGCGTCATGCCCAGCCTGCCCACGGTGGCCTCGAGCTACCACACCCTGGTGGTCTCAACCAACGACATCGCCAGGACCAAAGGCGCCACGCACAAGCCCTTTTCTCACGACCGCGCCACCGAGGCCGCCCGGGACCTGCTGGAAACAGCCATCGGCAATTTCAAGAACCGCGACCCGAAAAAGGTACGTATCCCGCGCGAGACCCGCGAGCTGGTGGCCGGCTTCAGCGTCCCGGCCCTGAAGTACATGCTCGGCGGTACCTTCCGCGCCTCCTTCCGCCCCCTGAACGATGCCGTGATGCAGGGACGCATCCGGGGAGTCTGCGGCATCGTGGGCTGCAACAACCCCAACTCGCCCATGGAGGAGTACACCACCACCGTCACCAGGCGGTTGCTGGAGAACAACGTGCTGGTGCTCAAGACCGGTTGCGCCGCCGTGGCCTCGGCCAAGGCAGGGCTGCTGGCGCCCGAGGCCGCCATGCGGCTCGCCGGCCCTGGTCTGGCCGAAGTCTGCCGCGCCGTGGGCATGCCGCCGGTGCTGCATCTGGGCTCCTGCGTGGACAATTCCCGCATCCTGGAGGCAGCAACGGAAATGGTGATCGAAGGCGGTCTGGGCGAGGACCTCGCCGATCTCCCGGCCGTGGGTGTGGCGCCGGAGTGGATGAGTGAGAAGGCCGTGACCATCGGCTGCTATTTCGTGGCCTCGGGCATCGACGTCGTCCTCGGGGGGCGTTTCCACGTGGACGGCGCCCCTGGCGTGTGCGACTACCTCTACAGGGACGCGGCCAGGACCACCGGCGCATGTTTCCACGTGCGCGAGAACGCCGAACAGGCCGCGACCAAGGTCCTGGAGATCATCGACGCCCGCCGTGCCAAGTTGGGCATCGACAAGAAAGTGGAACGCAAGCTCTTTGACATGAAAGACAGGAGGGCGCAGCTTGTCTAGGGAAGTCTGCACCGCAGCCATCGATGGAGCTGCCCTGTGGCTGGTCAAGGCCGGGGAAATCCTGGGCCGGGCCATCCAGACCAAGGGCGCTGCCGAGCCCGTGTCCTTTCCGGACACCGCCTATTACCTACCCGTGATCCACTCCCTCATCGGGGAGAAGGTCGAGACCCTGGCCGACCTGCAAGGCGTGCTGGAGCGCGCCCGCGCCCTGTTGCCCAAGCGCCCCGCGAACGACTGCTGGCTGCCCTACCTGGGCAGCGCCCTGGACGCCGGGGTTGCCGCGCTCTTCGCCTGCGAGAGCATCGAGGCCTGCAAATACGTGCTCGAGCAGGGGGCGGAGCATCCGGTGCACGGCATCTGGCTAGGCGCCGCCTCGGACGTGATCATGCGCGAGCGCGGCGTGGAGTTCGTGGACGGCACCGCCCCCGGCTTTGCCGCGATCACCGGCGCCGCCCCGGACAATGCCACGGCCGTGCAGATCGCCCGCGAGTTGCAGGAAAAGAACCTCTACGTGTTCATGGCCGGCAGCACCAAGGGCGTGCAGTTCGCAGAGCAGCTGGCCGCCGAGGGCGTGCAACTGGGCTGGGAGACCCGACTGGTGCCCTTTGGCAAGGACACCTCGGCCCTGGTCTACGCCCTGGGCTTCGCCAACCGCGCGGCCATGGCCTTCGGCGGCATCAAACCCGGCGACTACGAGGCCAACCTGCGCTACAACAAGAATCGCGTCTTCGCCTTTGTCCTGGCCCTGGGCGAGGTGGACCCCGAGAAATATGCCCTGGCCGCCGGCGCCATCAACTACGGCTTTCCCGTCATCGCTGACACCGACATCCCCGAGATCTTGCCCTCGGGCGTCTGTACCTACGAGCACGTGGTGGCCAACGTGCCCCATGAGCGCATGGTGGAAAAAGCCTTGGAGGTGCGCGGCTGCAAGATCAAGATCACCCGCGTGCCAATCCCAGTGCCCTATGGTTCGGCCTTCGAAGGCGAGCGGATCCGCAAGAAGGACGTGCATGTGGAGTTCGGCGGCAACAAGACCACGGCCTTCGAGTTCCTCACCTCCGTAGACATGGACGAGATCGCCGGGGGGCGGGTGACCGTCCTCGGCCCGGACATCGACACCGTGGAACCAGGCACAGCCCTGCCCCTGGGAATATGGGTCCAGGTGGCGGGGCGCAAGATGCAGTCCGACTTCGAGCCCATCCTCGAACGTCAACTCCACCACCTGCTGAACGGCGCCGAGGGTCTCTGGCACATGGGGCAGCGCGACATCGTCTGGACCCGCGTCTCGAAAACAGCCTTTTCCCGAGGCTTCCGTCTGCGGCACTACGGCGACATCATCATCGCCAAGCTGCTCTCCGAATACCCGGCCATCGTGGACAAGGTGGACGTGACCCTGATCACGGAGCAAGCCGAGGTGGAGCGCCGTATCGCCACGGCCCGCGCCGTGTACGACGAACGCAACCGCCGCCTGGAGGCCATGACCGACGAGAGCGTGGACACCTTTTACTCTTGCCTGCTCTGCCAGTCCTTCGCACCCAACCATGTCTGCGTCATCTCTCCGGAGCGCGCCGGCCTCTGCGGTGCTTACAACTGGCTCGACGGCAAGGCTGCCCACGAGATAGACGCCACCGGCCCCAACCAGCCAGTACCCAAGGGCCGCTGCCTGGACCCCGTGCGTGGTGTATTCAGCGGCGTGAACGATTACGTCTTCCAAAACAGCCACAAGGCCGTGCAGCGTATCTGCTGTTACTCCATCATGGACGCCCCCATGACCAGCTGCGGATGCTTCGAGGTCATCTGCGCCTACCTGCCCGAGTGCAACGGTATCATGGCCGTGAACCGCGAATACACCGGCGAGACCCCCGTGGGCATGAAGTTCTCCTCCCTGGCCGGCAATGTCGGCGGAGGCATGCAAACCCCTGGCTTCTTCGGCTGCGGCAAGGTCTATCTCTCCTCGCGCAAGTTCGCCTCTGCCGAGGGCGGTCACCAGCGCCTGGTCTGGATGCCCAGGACGCTCAAGGAACAGCTCGGCCCGGACCTGGAGCGTCGCTTCAAAGAGCAGGGTATCGAAAACTGGGCCGACCTGGTGGCCGACGAAACCATCGGCACTGACGCCGCCGGCGTGCGCGCCCACCTGGAGCGCATGGGGCACCCGGCCCTGTCAATGCAGTCCATGGAAGAACTGGCGGAACTGTCCGAACCGGCCAAATCGGAAGCCCCGCCATCCCCTGAGTGGGAAGCGGGAGCCGCTCCCGAACCCCAACTCGCTCCGACACCCACCCCAACCCAGCCCCAGGGCTCGGCGGTGGACCTGGACACCCTGAAGAAGGAGCTGGTCGGCCAGATCAAGATCGAGCTGGCAGCCGAGCTGAAGTCGGAACTGCGACAGCTTGTGGCCAGGGAAATGGCTGCAGAGATCATCGCCACCCTGACCCACAAATACCTCGGGGAGCAGGCCCCAGCCGCGATGCCCCAGCAGTCGGCTCCGGCCGAACCAAAGCCCATGCCGGCACCGGAGAACGCCCCGGCCAGCGAACCCAAGGCAGAGGTCCCTGCCGCGAGTATGATTGATACGCCTGACGCGGCAGCCCGCATCGCCACGCTCCTGGCCCATCCCATTGCGCCCGAAACCGCGTCCCAGGCCGTGCACGCGGTCACCCTCGGCACTGGGGCCAGGGCCGTCACCGTGGGTGGTGCCAGGGCCATGCCCTTCCAGGCCTTTGACGGCCACTTGGGACACAAGCCCATTGTGGGCATGGAGATCGTGGACACCCTGCATTCACGCTATCCGGAACTGCTGCGCCAACGCTTCGGCCCGGAACTGACCAGCGATCCAGCGGCCTGGGCCAAGGCCTGCGTTGAGCGCTTCGGCGCCGAGATCCTGAGCATCCGCCTGGTGGGCACGCATCCGGACAAGGGAGACCGCTCCCCAGAGCAGGCCGTGCGGACGGTCCAGGCCATTGCCGAGGCCGTGGACGTGCCCTTGATCGTCACCGGCTCGCCCCCCTTCGAACGCATGAACGAGGTCATGAAGGCCGTGGCCCAGGCCATGAGCGGCGCGAACCTCGTGCTCAACTGGGCCGAACAGGACAACTACCGGACAATCGCCGGCGCGGCCCTGGCCTATGGCCACACCCTGGTAGCCCAGAGCCCCATCGACGTGAACATCGCCAAGCAGCTGAACATCCTGCTGGGCAACATGGACCTCGGCCTGGAGCGCATCCTCATCGACCCCACCACCGGTGCCCTGGGCTACGGAGTGGAGTACACCCACTCGGTCATGGAGCGCATCCGGCTCACGGGCTTGGCCGGCGACGCCAAACTGGCCTCGCCCATGCTCGTGTCCGTGGGCGCAGAATGCTCGGGCATCAAGGAATACAAGGCCACGGCCCAAGACTTTCCGTCCTGGGGCGATCTCTCCCGACGCGCCATGCTCTGGGAGCTGACCACCGCCACCAGCCTGCTCCACGCTGGGGCGGACGTCATTCTGATGTACCACCCGGACGCGGCCATGGAACTGCGCCGAAGCATAGCCAGACTCCGGCAAGCCGGCGCACAGGCCAAGGAGGAGAACTGACATGGCGCTCACGGGACTGCAAATCAACAAGCTCTTGCCCCGCACCAACTGCAAGGAGTGCGGCTCCAACACCTGCCTGGCCTTTGCCATGAAGCTGGCGCAGAAAAAGGCCTCCCTGGAGCAGTGCCCCCATGCCTCGGACGAGGCACGGCTGGTCCTGGGCGCGGCGGCGAAACCGCCGATGAAGACCGCGTGCATCGGCCCCAAGGACGCTCCGGCAGGAAACGCGTTGGCCGTGGGCGGCGAAACCGTACTCTACCGCCACGAAAAGACCTTCGTGCACCAGACCCTGCTGGCCGTGAATGTCGACGAGCAAGATTCCCCGGAGGCCGTAGCCGCCACGATCAACGGCGTGCGCGACTACGTGCTGGAGCGTGTGGGCGAGGAACTGCGCGTAGAACTCCTGGCCGTGACGCAACAGGGGGACGATCCGGCCGCCTTTGCCTCCTTCGTCGCGAATGTGGCCAAGGCAGGCAAACGCCCCCTGGTGCTGCGCGGCAGGGATGTGGTCTCCCTGCAACAGGCAGCCCAGGCTGCCGCGCCCGTGGGGGGCGTGCTCTGCGCCCCGACTCCGAAAATCGCCCTGGAACTGGCCCAGACCGCCGTGGAAACCGGCCTGGCACTGGCCGTGGGCGCCCCGGACCTGCGGAGCATGGCCGCCGCATGCACGGAGTTGGCCAAGGCCGGTTGCGACAACCTCCTGCTCTTTCTCCAGCCACTGTCCCTGGCCGAACGCTTCCTGACCAACACCATGGCCCGCCGCGCCGCGCTCAAGGACGGTGACAAGGCGTTGGGCCGCGCCCATTTGAGTTTCGTGGACCCCGGCGTGGACCTTGCCGAAGCCACGGTCCAGGCGGCAACGGAGATCTGCAAGTACGGCGGTGTCTGCGTGCTGCCGGAGTTCGACCCGGCCCAACTGGCGCCCCTGCTGACCTTGCGCCAGAACATTTACACCGATCCACAGAAGCCCATCCAGGTGGAGCCCCGGGTCTATGCCATTGGCGAACCCGGCCCGGAATCGCCGGTCTTCGTGACCACCAACTTCTCCCTGACCTACTTCCTGGTCTCCGGCGAGATCGATGGCGCCGGGCTCTCGGCTTGGCTGGCCGTGCCCGACTGCGAGGGCATGTCCGTGCTCACGGCCTGGGCCGCGGGTAAGCTCACGGCGGCCAAGATCGCCGCCTGCATCCGGGATGACCCACAGTTGCAGGCCATGACCCGCAAGCGCGTGATCCTGCCTGGCTTCGTGGCCGTGCTCAAGGGCGAACTGGAGGAGGGGCTGCCCGGCTGGGAAGTGCTCGTGGGGCCGCAGGAATCCGCCGACCTCGAAGCTTATGTCGCGGGGCTGCGCTGATGCCCCTGGTCACCTTCCTGCCCCTGGGGCGCGAGGTAAAGGCCGCGCCAGGCGACGCCGTCATCGACGTGGCCCGCGCCGCGGGGATTCTCCTGGCCTCGGAATGCGGGGGCAAGGGTACATGCGGCTCGTGCATGGTCCTGGTAGAGCAGGGAGCGGTGAGCGGCGACAGCGGATCGTTCCTGCCCGCTCCGGCCGTGGAGGAGGGCTTTGTCCTGGCCTGCCGCTCTTGCATCGGGGAGCATGACGTCATCCTGCGCCTTGCGGCGACGGGGACCGCCCCGACTACTGGACAGTTCGCCGACGCATCCCGCCCGGACTCTGGAACGCCAAGCGGGGCTGGCGACCACCCCGTGCGCCGCACCGCAGTTACCGTCCCCGAGCCCCAACCCGAAGACGGGCTCTCGGACCTCGACCGCCTGGAGCGCGCCCTGTTTCCCGTCATCGGCGCCGAATCCCTGCACTGCCCCCTGCCGCTGCTGCGCTCCCTGCCCTTGGCCCTGCGACAGAGCAACGGACTAGTCACTTGCACCTGGTCCCTGGAGCGTGGTCAGGCCCGTCTGCTAAACCTGCGACCCGGATCGCCCGGCGCCTCTGACACCCCCATGCTGGGAGCGGCCGTGGACCTGGGCACCACCTCCCTTGCCGTGCAGCTCCTGGACCTGGAGACCGGCGCTGTCCTGGCCGGTGTCAGCAACTACAACCCCCAGCGGGAGCGCGGACTGGACGTCATCAGTCGGATCAACTTTGCCCAACGAACCGGCGGCCTGGAGGAACTGCGCGGCCTTGTCGTCTCCGGCGTCAACGACCTGCTCCGCCGCGCCGCTGCCGAGGTCGATCGCGCCCCGGAAGAGATCATGGCCCTGTCCCTGGCCGGCAACACGGTGATGACCCACCTGCTGCTGGGGGTGGAGCCGGAGTACATCCGCTTGGCGCCGTACACCCCGGCGGTGCTTCGCCCCGCGCTCTTGCGCGCCCTGGAAATCGGCCTGGAGGCGCACCCCCTGGCGCCGGCGCTCCTGGCGCCAGGCGTGGGCAGCTACGTGGGGGGGGACATCGTGGCCGGACTGCTCTGTACACCCCTTGCGGATGCGGGCGACACCGCGGGCGGCCTGCGCCTGTACCTGGACATCGGCACCAACGGCGAGGTGGTGGTGGGCGACGGTGATTTTCTCATGGGTTGCGCCTGCTCGGCCGGCCCTGCCTTCGAAGGGGGCGGACTGCGCTGTGGCATGTGTGCCGGGTCCGGCGCGGTGGAACATTTCGACATCGATCCCGAGACCGGAGCGCCTCGCCCGAGGATTATCGGAAAAGGCCCCGCGGCCGGCATCTGCGGCTCCGGAGCCATCGAGCTCCTGGCTGCCCTGTTCCGCACCGGCTGGCTCGACGCCGCGGGCAGATTCAACAGGGAGCGTCCCTCCCAGCATATCCGCATCCAGGGCAGACACGCGGCCTATGTCCTGGCCTCGGCAGGGGAAAGCGCCACGGGGCAGGATATTCTGCTCACCGAGGCGGACATCGACAACCTGCTGCGGGCCAAGGCCGCGATCCATGCCGGCTGCGCCCTGCTGCTGGAGCGCGCGGGCCTCGAGTTCTCTGACCTGGCGGAAGTCATCGTGGCCGGCGGCTTCGGCCGCTTCCTAGATGTGGAGGCGGCCGTGACCATCGGTCTGCTGCCGGATCTCCCAAGGGAGCGCTTCCGCTTCATCGGCAACGCCAGTCTGGCAGGGGCGGCTCGCGCTCTGCGTTCCCGACGGGAGCAGAAACGTATGACAGCCCTGGCCGACCGGCTGACCTATGTGGAACTGTCCACGGAGCCTGCCTACATGGACCAATACACCGCGGCCCTGTTCCTGCCACACACCGACGCCGCACGCTTCCCCAGCGTGGTTCGAAGCATCTCTTGAACGGGAGCAACCGCGACGCCGCCGTGCTCCAGGCCCTGGAGCGCCTGCGCCGGGAGTTGCTGGACCTGCCGGCCGGGACCCTGGCCGCGCGCTGCCCGACGCTGGGACTGCCCCGGCATGGAGCCTCCAATTTCAGCCACGTGGCCCTGCGCTTCCTGGAGCGCTGCTTCATCCTGCAGCTGGATGATCTGCGTTTCGAGCCCGAGCCGGACCCAGTGCGGAGCATCCTGATGCTACGCTACTTGGCCTGCGACCGCCCCCTGTTGGACGGCGGGGAGTCCCTGGCCTTTCGCGAACTGCCCGGCGCCGGCTTTTATCTGAGGCCGTTCCGCGCCCGTAGCGTGCAACCCCTGGCAACGGCCATTGGAGGAAACATAAGCGCCCTGGAGTGGGCCGTCGCGCACTTCGAGGCACTCCCGATACAGCGTGGGGATGGGTCCTGGCGCTTCCCAGTCATCGGCAAGATCTGGCTGGATCTGCTGTGGTACGCGCCGGACGAGGAATTCCCCGCCAATTGCGAACTGCTCTTCGCACCCTGCGTGGCGCGGGTGTACAGCGCGGACGAGGCGGCCATGCTCGGCTCCCTGCTCTGCCAGGCCCTCTTGCGCCGATTGCGTGCCTTTTCCTAAACGACATCCTTGCCTCATTGTGTATCAGGCCTCGTTGCAACGCCGCCATTGTTGACGGTCCACACCAGTGGCAACCTTTACACTGGACATCACAAGCTTTTCATGATTTATTTATTGAGCATGGAAGCAACAGCTCCAGTCTTTGCCGCGTCAATATCCGTGTTCATTTGTTCACAAAACGACTGTGTGCGGCAACAACAAATCCAACTGAATGTATTATGCCGATGACAACTTACACTCATGCAATATAGGACATAACCAGGATGTTTCGGGTAAAAACGCTCCCCACGATATATTTTTTTAGCATCCTCGCCACCACCCTGCTGCTTTGCAGCCTTGGTGCGGGAATCTGGATCGTGGACAAGTACTTCGATTTTAAACGTAATGCGGAAACAATCCAACGTGAGTATCTGGAGCACAGCAAGCACATGGCCGTGGACGAGGTGAACCGCTCCATGGATTATATTTCCAGGACCATGGAAACAGCCGAAGGCACGCTCATGGTCAAGCTCCGCGAACGAGTGAACAACGCCGTGGACCTGGCCGAAGCCGTCCATACCCGGCACCGCTACACATTGGAGCATGATCAGCTCGTACGTGTGGTCATGGACGCCCTGCGCACCCAGCGCTTCGACAACGGCAGGGGTTACTTCTTCGCCACCAGTCTGGACGGCGTGGAGCTGTTGTTCGCCGACCGCCCCGAACTGGAGGGCAAAAACCTGTTGGAGATACAAAGCCCTGACGGTGTCTTTGTCATCAAGGAGATGATCGCCCTGGTCAAAGAGCATGGTCAGGGGTTCTACGAATACCTCTGGACCAAGCCCGGAATGCCCGGCTCCAGCCACAGGAAACTGGCCTACATCAAGTACTTCAAACCCTTCAACTGCTTCATCGGCACCGGCGAATACCACAGCGACATGATCGCCGACATCCAGAACCAAGCCCTTGAACGACTGGTTGAAGTCCGATTCGGCAAGGGCGGGTATCTCTTCGGCAGCACCTTCCGTGGCGAGCCGCTGTTCACCAACGGCGTCATCACCCGAGACACCGACACTGTCTGGGATCTCACTGATCCCTTCGGCGTGAAGATCATCCAGGAGCAAATCAAGAAGGCCCAAACTTCCGAAGGGGGGTTTGTGGAATACTCCTGGCACAAGCTCGATAACCCCGTGCCTTCAAGCAAGATCGCCTATGTACGGGGCGTTCCTGAGTGGGGCTGGGTCATCGGCACGGGCTTCTACGTGGACGATCTGGAGGCGGAAATCGCGGCCGCACACGCATCGCTCTGGCGCAAGACGCAGCGCGGCGCGGTAACGATCCTGCTCCTGGCGCTGCTGGTCATGTCCGTGGTGTTCGTCCTTTCACTGCTGTTTTCCCGTTGGCTCAGGCGGCAGTTGCAGATTCTGTTATCCTTTTTCTCCCGTGCTGCCTCGGAAAAAATCCAGGTGGATACGGACCTGCTCCCTCTGCGGGAGTTCAAGGAACTCGCAGCATCCGCCAACAGCATGGTGGAGCGGCAGGCACAGGTGGAGCAAGCCCTGTTCCTGGCCAAGGTGGCCGCCGAGGTCGCCAATCAGGCCAAGTCCGAGTTTCTGGCCAACATGAGCCATGAAATCAGGACGCCACTCAATGGGCTCATGGGCATGATCCAACTGTTGCAGTCCACGCCTCTCACTAGGGACCAAACAAATTATACTGATATCGCTCTCCAGACTTCCAGACGCTTGAACCGGCTGCTGAGCGATATTCTCGACGTCTCGCGCATCGAATCCGGGCGCATGGACATCCATTACGACCCCATGGACCTCAAGGCCTTGCTCGAGGATGTGGGAGGCCTGTTCAAACCTTCCACTCAGCAGGCCGGCATCGCGTTCGCCGTTCACTGCGACCCGGCCATTCCTGACCGGCTCCTGGGCGACGAACAACGCATCCGGCAGATTCTCTTCAACCTCATCGGCAATGCCGAAAAATTCACGCACCAGGGCTCCATCACGGTGCATCTCGATCTGCTCCCGCATACCAGACCGGATCAAGTCAGGGTGCTCTTCAGCATCGCGGATACCGGCATTGGCATCGCGCCGGAGACCCTGAAAAGGCTCTTCACGCCCTTCAGTCAGGCCGACAGCGCCTTCACCAAACGCTTCCAGGGTGCCGGCCTGGGCCTGAGCATCGTCAAGCAACTCGTCACGCTCATGGGTGGCACCATCTCCGTAGACAGCGAGGAAAACGTCGGCACGTTTTTTTACATCGCTCTGCCCTTTGGGATCGTGCAACGCAACGACAGCCTCGAGCCGTTCTGGCCGGAAGTCGCAAGCCCTTTTCCACAAGAACTGCGCCGGGTTCTTGTGGCGGAGGACGATATGGTGAGCCGACTCGTGGTTACCAGCTTTTTGTCGAGACAGGGCGTGGCGGTTGTGGAGGCGATGGATGGCAGGCAGGCACTCGACGCGCTCAGGTCAGACGTCTTCGACGTCTTGCTCCTCGACGTACAGATGCCCTTCCTGGACGGTGTGGAAGTGACGCGTGCCATCAGAAGGGGCGAAGCGGGCAAAGACAAGATCGACCTGCCCATCGTGGCCATGACTGCCTACGCCATGGAGGGTGACCGCGAGCGATTCCTGGAAGCCGGCATGGACGACTATCTGCCCAAGCCGGTGGACGTCCGCGAATTGCTTGGTGCCATATCTCGCGTCATGCAGCGCAAAAAACAGGCTGCCTGAAGTGGGTGCGCCCTGACGGGCGCATAAATAGGAACAGGGCGCGGTGTATGCCGCGCCCTGTTCCATACTCAGCTCAAGCCAGCCGATCTTCTCGCTTATCCTCGCCTCCTACCAGTGCGGCGGGGGCGGAGGAGGCGGACCCCAGGGATACGGAGGCGGCGGAGGAGGAGGCCCCCAGTGAGGCGGAGGCGGAGGTGGGGGCGGTGGTCCGTAGAGCAGCGGAGTCAGCAACGCCAAGCCAGCGATGGCCGCGGGAACGCCCCAGTTTGGTCCGTGATGATGGTGGTGGTGCGGGGGATGCGGCGGAGCCGCTTCAACCATGCTAACCTGTCCGCCGATCAACAGTGCCAGTGCCAGGAAAAAGGGAAGAATTCTCATGATCGTATCCTCAACATTTTATAAGTCATCTTTGCTGCTTGGAGTGGCTTGTCGCGTCCAGGGAAACTCGCAGTGGCGATGTTCCTCTGCTCCACTCGTTGCCATTGCACTTCACTAAAGCATAAACCTTGCCAAAGTGAAGAACGTTACCGGCCCCATGGCAATTTCATGAGGATCCCACCGTAAACGTGCGCTAATATTATACATTATAGTGTTCCCTTGGATTCACGGAATTTTAGTGCCAGTACAGGTTCGGATTTCCTGCCTGTGCATATTTCGTGAGACTTCGTGAAGATTGCTGCCGAAACGGGGATAATGCCGAAATATCGTTACTACCGTTTCTGAGTCGGAATCGAGTGTCTTTCTCATTCAAATCATACGCCAGGAAGGGATTTGCCGCGCAATATCAGTAACCACCCGATGCAACAAATCAGGCGGCGGCCTGCTTTCGCTGACCGCCGCCTGTAAACAAAACGGATTCCGTCACATTTCGAAGAAGTGCTCAGTCCCCAGATTATTGCCGGACATCAGGTTCCCCCGTACGGCAGCTATCCTCCTACAGGAGTCTTTGACCGCAGCAGCGGTTTGTCCACGCCTATAGCCTGAAGCTTGGCCTTCATTTCCCGAGTGTCTATCGGACGCCCCTGAAACAGGACCACCACGCGATGCCAGACCTTGTCCGAACCGCGGGTAACACGGACCTCGGCGCCCAGGCCCAAGCCGCGAATCTGATCGCGAAAGCGCAAGGCAGCCTGTGGTTCACTGAGGGAAGCCACCTGGTAGACGTAATCGTAGCGGGTCTGGTCGGAGACGTCCTCACCGGAAAGATCCTGGGAGTTGGGCACGGAAGCCGCGGTCTGTTGCGTCGAAGTGGGGATTTCCGTCGGCTTGGTCGCAGCCGGTGCCGCTGCCGGAAGGGCTGGAGGCGTGGCTGCCGCCATCTGCACTGCGGGCTGCTCCAGAACCACTTCCTCGACCTGGGCAGGGACCGCCTTGGATGCTTCGGGCCCTCGAGTCGTCTGCGGGGTGATCGCGGCGGTAACGACGTTCCCCGCGGGCTTCTCGGCAACAGGCCTGGCCACCATACTCCGCTCTTGGGGAGTACTGCTCTGCTTGAGTCTGTCGTAAAAAGCCAGGTCCTCGGGTTCGATGACCTTTTCTCCGGTAGGAGTCCCGGCAGCGGTTTCGGTTTCACCCGGCAGCACCTTGGCCACTTCAGGAATCACTGTGTCAGGCTGGTAGCCGCGCCCTACGAGCACGCCGAAAATGAACACCCAGACCAGGCCAAGGGCAAGCACGGTGCCCGCCCCCACCAGACCCGTCATGGTCAGTTCGATTCTGTAGCGTTTCGCGGTGTTCTCGCCGTGAAGGTTTTCGTTTTTGATATCGAATTTCATAGCCTTGCACCCCATTGCTGATACGCAATCAAGGCCACGACTTCACCGGCGATGCTTGCGTCACATGCCCTGCGGCGCCGAAACGCCGAGCAGAACCAGACCGTTGCGCACCACCTGCGCAGCCGCGGCCATAAGAAGAAGCCTGGCCCTCACGACCTCCTGCCCGGAGGCGGCCAGGACCTGATGCACCGTATAATAGCGGTGCACGGCACCGGCCAGCTCCTGCAGGTAAAAACTCACGAAATGCGGTGAAAGTCCTCGCGCCGCCGCCTCGATGGCATCCCCGAAGCGGGTCAGCTGCTTGAGCAAGAGCATATCCTCCTCGCTGTCCAAAGCGGCCAGCACGGCCTCGTCCCCCCGGGCGTTCTCCTCCAGCTGCAAGCCGCGCTCCTCGGCCTTGCGCATCAGGGAGCAGATCCTGGCGTGGGCGTACTGCACGTAGTAGACAGGGTTCTCCATGGACTGTTGCTTGGCCACCTCGAGGTCGAAATCCAGGGGACTGTCGCTCCTGCGGGAGAGGAACAGGAACCTGGCCGCGTCCGCCCCCACCTCGTCCACTACGTCCTTGAGGGTCTCGAAGGTGCCGGAGCGGGTGGACATGGCCACAGGCTCGCCCCCGCGCAGCAGGTTCACCAGTTGCACCAGCACCACCTGGAAGTCTTCGGCCTCGCGTCCCAGTGCCTGCACAGCCGCCTTGAGGCGAGGTACGTAGCCGTGATGATCCGCGCCCCAGACGTCCACCAACAGGCTGAATCCCCTGTTGAACTTATCCTCGTGGTAGGTGATGTCCGAGGCCAGGTAGGTGAGATACCCATTGGACTTACGCAATACCCGGTCCTTGTCGTCACCGTACGTTGTGCTCTTGAACCACAGGGCGCCGTCCTGCTCAAAGGCCAAGCCTCGTTCCTGGAGTCCGGCGAGAGTTTTTTCCACCGCCCCTACCTCCACCAGGCTCTTTTCCGAGAACCACACCTGATGCTCCACGGAAAAGGCGCGCAGGTCGGCCTGGATGCCGGCCATGATCTCCGCCACGGCGCGCTCCTGGCAGAAGGCCAGGGCCTGCTCATCGGACAGCGTATCCAGAAGGTCGGGGCGTTCACGCAGGATGTCGGCGGCGATGTCGTTGATGTAGTCGCCCTGGTATCCGTCCTCCGGGAAGTCCACGGCCAGCCCACGCTGCTGTTTGCATCGCGCCAACACCGAGGTGCCGAGCATGAGCATCTGCCGGCCGGCGTCGTTGATGTAGTATTCCGTGCCTACATCATAGCCGGCGAAACGCAAAATTCTGGCCAGGCTGTCGCCCAGTGCTGCGCCACGGCCGTGCCCCACGTGCAAGGGGCCGGTGGGATTGGCCGAGACATATTCCACCTGCACGCGGCGCCCCCTGCCCACGTCGCGCCTGCCGAAATCCTCGGCCTTCTCCAGGACCTCGTTGACCGTCCGCTGCCAGAAAAGAGGCTTGAAGGTGAAGTTGAGGAACCCCGGACCAGCGGTTTCCACCTTCTCCAATACCTCACCGCGCTGCAGGGCCAGGGTGGACAGCTCCGAGGCCAGGTCACGGGGCTTGCACCCGGCCTGTCCCGCCGCCACCAGGGCCACATTGCAGGCCACGTCGCCGAAACGCCTTTCCCGAGGCGGCTCGATCACCGTCTTATCCGGCCATTGCAATCCCTTTTCCTGCAAGATGTCCCGCAAGAGCCGCTCTATGTATTCTTCTGCGCGCATGGTGCTTGTTCCTTGATACGCAAGAATGTTAGAATTAGTCTAGAAAAAAGACAAGAGGAAAGTGTCGAGAATCGCTCATTTTCCGTAAATATTTCACTCCACCTCGTGTTCCAGGGCCTGCAGCGCAGCCAAACTGCCCACGTTCCGCACCTCCCAGGGGCTCTGCTCACACGCCACATCCTTGAGATTTGCCCCCAACAACTTGGCCAACACTTGCTTGGGCCCCAATTCGTACCACTGCCGGACGCCCGCGGCCCACTGGTTGCGGATGATCTCGATCCAACGAACCGAAGAGGTCATCTGCACCCCCATTTCCTGTTTGATCACATCCGCGTCCCGCTCCCCCTGGGCCGTGGTATTCAGGAAAACAGGGTGGCGGGCCTTGTTCCAGGCCAGCTTGTCCATGCCGCGTTTCAATTCCGCCGCAGCCTCGCGCATGAAGGGACTGTGAAAGGCGCCGCTCACGGCCAGCCTGACGGCACGCCCCTTGCGCTCCTTGACCAGGGGCTCCACGGCGTCGATGGCCAGCTTCGTGCCGCTGACCACGTATTGAACCGGGGAGTTGTAGTTGGCCAGCACCAGTTCCCCCCCTGTGTTCTCCCGCACGCTCTGGACGATCTCTTCCACGTCCCCCTGCGTCAGTTTGAGCACCGCGGCCATGGCGCCAACGCCTTCAGGGTCGGCCTCGGCCATGAGCCGGCCGCGCAGGGCCACCAGCTCCAGCACCTGCGCCACGGGCAGGACCTCGGCCGCAGCCAGGGCGCTGAATTCCCCCAGGCTGTGCCCGGCCAGACACAATCCCTGATGCCGGGAGCGCAGCCGTGCCGCCGCGTGCATCCAAAAGCCCACGTTGACAACCGTGAGCGCCGGCTGCAAATATCTGGTCTCGGCCATTGCGGCTTCGTCGCCGTCCCAGTAGATTTCGCGCAGGGATTTTCCGGTGATGGATTCGGCTTTTTTCCAGAGGTCCATGACCTCCTTGGACGATTCGGCCAGGTCACGCCCCATGTTCGGTTCCTGTGACCCCTGCCCCGGAAACAAAACAGCGCACTGCGTCGCCATAGTATTCATGAAACGACTCCTTTCGTTCTTGAGGATGATCTCCCACCGAAACAGGCGGACAGGCCCGCCTCATAGAGCATGAACGCCGCCGTTGCAAGCGCTTCCGCTTCAGGGGCCACACCGGCCAGGGTACTGGCCGCATGCAAGGACCTGGGCCTGTCCTGCGACGAGGCCCTGGCCCGCTCCCTGGCCCTGTACCTAAACGAATTGGAGAAGTGGAACCGCCGCATCAACCTGGTAAGCCCCGACACCTGGACCAAGATGCTCGAACTCTGCGCCGATAGCTGGCACCTGGCCACGTTCCTGGAGCAGTTGCCCGATCTGCCCCCTGCACCCCGGACCCTGGACCTGGGAGCGGGCGCCGGGCTTCCCGGCATCCCCCTGCGTATGCTCTGGCACAAGGGGGAATATCATTTAGTGGAAATACGAGGCAAACGCGCCGTGTTCCTGCGCACCGTGCTGGGGCGCCTCCGTCTACTTGACACCCATCTCTTCGAGGGGCGGGCAGAGGACGCCCTTTCCGCCCTGACCCCGGTGGACCTGGCCCTGAGCCGCGCCTTCATGCCCTGGCCCAGGTTCCTGGAACTGGTGCGCCCCCATCTGGGTGCCGGTGGCTTGGTCCTGGTCATGGCTTCGGAGCCGCCCCCTGGATTCCATGACGCCGGAGGGTGGCGCTTGGTCGTTGCACAGGAATATCAGACCCCAGGCGACCGGGAGCACTCCCGTTGGCTTTGGGCAATGAAGAAGGAGGAGTGACGGCAAAAGATATAAAGACGATGGTTACAAGTGACGTGTTTTGGAACTATTCCGCACTATTTTTAAATGACTACTGCCGCCTATCATTTGAGAGAATGAACGATCCGATCGCGAGGCGTTGTGCAATCCGACACACGGGGCAGTTGGGTATCGACTTGATTCCAACGCGCCGTTCGTGACCATGAGTGACGATTCCGTGCCAAACGAGCGAGAACGCCTTACTAAATCGACAAGCCTTGTGGTATTTACCTCATTCACGACACATTCACGACATGCTACTTGCCAATCATGTCTATTTTTGGCATAATAGTTGTTTACACCAAGCCGCAATGGCAACGCGGAGAGGTACCGAAGCGGCCGTAACGGGCCCGACTCGAAATCGGGTTGTCGGTGAGTAACCGGCACGTGGGTTCGAATCCCACCCTCTCCGCCAAATCACAATCCACGATAGTCCATCGAAGTCCATAATCCCTGAAAAAACAGGCAAATAGCAGCAGACAGCGTCCCTGTTTGTCCGCATTTGCTTGCCAACATCAATGCAAAAACAGGTATCAAAACCGGCATCACATACCCTGCGTCAATGGGACAGCGCGGTCGCAAACGAAAAGCCCGCCCTGCCCTTCCCTGCCACCTGTACCGAAAAGTCCTGTCGTGAACGTATACCACCTCGCTCACGTTATCCTCCCGCGCCATCGGCCCCCGGCATACTCCACTATCGGGGGGCACGCCCATGCGGGAAACGCTGTCCGGTCACGCCCTACCTATCCGTGTCCAGGAACGATCCCCGCCACGTATAGTGTGTGTGCAAGAGCTTGTGGCTCAAACGACCGCACGGACCGTCCGTGAGATATTCATCATAAAGACGCAGCACCGCGGGATTCTCATGACTCTTGCGCACCTTGCCCGCCTCACCGTAGGTTGCATCCTCGGCGTAGATGGCCCTAGCCCTGGCCGCACGCGTGTCGGCGTTGGCGGGTGTGGGTTGCCCTCCTCCTCCCAGGCAACCGCCGGGGCAGGCCATGAACTCGATGAAGTGGCACTTGCCGCATTCGCCCCCGGCCTTGATGTCTTCCATCACCTTCTTGGCGTTGGCCGTTCCGTGGGCGACGGCGACCCTGAGGGTAACACCCCTGAGCCATTCCCAATCCCGCGCGATATGCTGAAGAAGGGGGGGCACGGGGCCGATCTGGTCGGGAATGCGGATTTCCGCGAAGCGGATTCCCTCGAAGCCGCGTAAGGGAATGATATCCGCGTGCTCGAACAATGTTTCGACCTTGGCTCCCGTGACCACCTCCAGGACCGTACGCAGGGCAGCCTCCATGACTCCGCCCGTAGCGCCGAAAATGACCCCCGAACCGCTGGCGTCGCCAAAGGGCTCGTCGAAACCGCTGGGCGGAAGCCCAGGCAGACGCAAACCTGCTTCACGGATCATCTGGGCAACCTCGCGGGTGGTCAGGGCGAAATCCACATCCTGGTAACCACTGTCGCGCATCTCCGATCGGTTGCACTCGAATTTCTTGGCCGAGCAGGGCATGAGGGAAACGGAGATGATATCCCCAGGGTCGATCCCGTTCCGTTGCGCGTACCAGGTCTTGATCAACGCGCCGAACATCTGTTGCGGGCTCTTGCACGAGGATACATACGGCAAGTATTCGGGATAACGGTGCTCGATGTATTTGATCCAGCCCGGACTGCACGAAGTGAACTGGGGCAAGGGGCGCGAATTCTTGCCCTGCACGAGATTCTCGTGCAGCCGTAGCAGGAGTTCAGCGCCTTCCTCCATGATGGTCAGGTCCGCGGCAAAGTTGGTGTCGAACACGCGGTCGAATCCGCACTGTTTGAGCGCGGTGTTCAGCTCCCAGGTGAGGGGCACGCCGGGCTCCATGCCGAACTCCTCGCCCATGGCCGCGCGAGGGCTGGGCGCGGTCTGAATGACCACATGCTTGCGCGGATCATCGATGGCCGCCCAAACCTCGTTCCTGAAGTCCCTGGCGCGCAGGGCGCCCGTGGGGCAGACGTTGACGCATTGACCGCAGTTGATGCAGGCCACGTCCGCGAGGGGCATGTCCAGATAGGTGGACACGCGGGTCGTATGGCCACGGCCAACGATACCGATGGCGCCTATCCCCTGCATCTCGTTGCAGGCCCGCACGCAGCGGCGGCACATGACGCATTTGCCCATATCCCGCACAATTGACCAACTCGACGCATCGATGGATGCAGCGGCGTGCGCGGCAGGTTGGAAATGTGGTGTGTCCACGCCGTATTCCCTGGCCAGTGCCTGCAATTCGCAGTTCATGTTCCGGAAGCAACTGGTGCACTCCCCGCAGTGATCGGAGAGCATCAGGTCGAGAATGGTCCTGCGCGCCCTGCGGATTTGCGGGGTGGAGGTCCTGACCGTGAGCGGCTGGGTTATGGGAAAGGCGCACGACGCCTGCAGCGTGCGCTGCCCCTCCACTTCCACCACGCACAAGCGGCAGACGCCGTCCACCTTCAGGTCGTCATGATGGCACAGTGTGGGGATGCGGATACCCAGCTGCCGGGCGGCTTCAAGGATTGTCGTCCCGGCGGGTACAGTTATCTCCCGGTCATCGATGGTCAGTAAAATCAACGGCCGGTCCGCGCTCTTACCGCGTTCAGCGCATCGCGGCCGTATTTCGCCGGCAAGCTCCTGATGCAAGTTCATGGTACTCTCCCTGATTACACCGCAGTGGGGGTGCGGCCGAGGATTTCATCGCCAAAGTGCGACACGATGGACTGAAACAATATGGGGCAGGATTGGCCCAACCCGCATTTACACGTCAGGCGCATGGTGTCACCAAGGGCGGAGAGGTCCTGCACATGCCGCGAGGAACACACGCCTTGTTTCAACTTTCGCACGCCGCGCAGCAATGCCGCACCGCCCAGACGGCAGGGCGCGCATTGACCGCAGGATTCGTCCACAAAGAACTCCAGAAAGTTCTCGGCAACATGAAGCATGTCCCTCTGGGGTCCGAAAACGATCACCGCGCCGTTGCTGCTTAGATCCTCGTAATGCATGGCTCGGCCGAAATCCTTGGCCGGAACGCAGGGACCAGAGGCCCCTGCCACGGCCACGGCCTTGGCGTTTTCGCCTCCGGCAGCCCGGAGTACCTCCTCGAGACGCACCCCCAGGGGAAACTCGTAGACTCCAGGCCGTTTCACGTCCCCTGACACGCTGAACAATTTCGGGCCCTTGGACTTTTCGGTGCCCAGACCGGTGAACCAATCGGAACCCAGGGCGAAAATGGCCGTGCTCCAGGCGCAGGTTTCCACGTTGTTGACTACGGTAGGCATGCCATGCAGACCCTGCAGCACGGGAAAGGGCGGCCTGTTGCGCGCTTCACCGCGCTTGCCCTCCATGGATTCGATAAGAGCGGTCTCTTCCCCACACGCATAGGCTCCGCTTCCCCGATGAATACGAATGTCAAAAGTAAACCCCGTATCACCCAGGATGTTTTCACCCAACAGACCGTCCGTGCGCCGTTGTCGCAGACATGATTCCAACCGTTCCTGCAGTGCCGCGTACTTGCCTCGCAAATACAGGATACCCTCTGTGGCGCCCATGGCGTATCCAGCAATGGTCATGCCCTCGAAGACCACGTCGGGCCACTGGATCAATGTCGCACGATCCTTGAAGGCGCCGGGTTCACCCTCTGCCGCGTTGCAGATGAAATACTTACGCGCACCAGGCGCCTTGGCGGCCAGGCTCCACTTCAACCCGGTCGGGAAGCCCGCTCCACCCCGCCCGCGCAGGCCGCAATCCCGGACCGTGTCCCTGACCTGCTCCGGGCTCATGCGCAGGGCAGCACGCAAGCCCCTCGTCTTTTCCAGGGAGGCCAGCGTCATGTCGTCGCGGATGGGCAGGTCGGCCTGGGCCTGGGCGGCAGTGAGCGCTCCAAGAAGGTCACTTCGCCGGCAGGAGGCCAAGATATCATGAACTTTCGCAGCCGTGACCCGTGTGTAGTGGCGCTCGTTGACGCTCAAGGCCGGACCCTTGTCGCACAGCCCCATGCAGTTGACCCACTCCAGAGTGAAGAGGCCGTCCTTGGTGGTTTCTCCGAAGTCGACGCCCAAATCGTTGCGCAGTTGCTGCGCCACGGCATCCTTGCCCGCCGTGTCGCAGCCCACCGTGCGACATAACCTTACGAGAAACCGGCCACGACGCCCCGTATCCAGAAGAGGGTAGAAGGAGACCACGCCGTAGACCTCCACGGGGGAAACACCCATTCGGTGGGCCAAGGTCTGTATTGCCAGGTCACTGATGCCTTGGAATCGCAGCTGTATATCCTGCAGAACAGCGACCAGGCTCTGGCGCGAGGCTCCATGGCGGGCGATGGACGCATCGATTTCAGCTGTCAGGGCATCCGGTTTGATAATCATGAGCGTCTCCTTTTCTGATGCAAGTTCATGGCGAACGATACATAACGAGCGCACCAAGACACCCTTTACGTGTTATGAAAACAAAAAAAGTAACACCTGAGGTTCGAAAAAAACGGCACTCCGTGCCGTCCTTTGTCGTAATTGAAAAATCCTATGACAGGCGCGCTGAAGAGAGTCAAGCGTTCGAGTCTTGTGAAAAAAGAATTACCACCACTGATACCAAACGCAGCTCGAAAAGTGTAACCGGATATCGGTCGGCCACTGGGATGAATTCGCGTGAGAGCATCGCCTGGGTTTCCCGCCAGGAAACGTAACAACGTCGCTATCGAAGCGTATCGCGCTCCAGTCCTCAAAATCCGACGCGCAACCAGCCCACTATGTATGATCGGCGTGTCACACTCCTCTATTCCTGGCAAATCGGATACGCTTGTGCTACACTTCATGCGAGCATAATCCAACAGTCTCTTGCAGCGACAGACGCGACACAACAACCAAAAGGCACCTGCCATGAGCGAAAAGAAAATCCTGCTGGAGTCCGGTACCAACGAGTTGGAAATCCTGGAATTCTACATCAATGCCACATGCTCGACAGATTCCACGGACAGAAACGAGGGAGACCAGGGCACCGAGCGCTTCGTCTTCGGCGTGAATGTGGCCAAGGTCCTGGAGGTCATCGGAAATCCCGGGCTGGTACATTCCGAGTCCGCTCCCCACCCGTGTTTCATGGGGCTGCTCTCCCTGCGCGAGATGACCATACCCGTCCTCGACCTGGGAGTCTGGTTGGGCATGGAGCGCCCCCCGCATCCGCACGACGTGATCATCGTCACCGAATTCAGTCAGACCGTGACCGGGTTTCTGGTCTCGGGCGTGGTGGACATCCACAGATTCTTCTGGAAGAACGTGCAGCCGCCCCGCGGCCTGTTGGCCACGTTCGATGAAGCCTGCATGGTGGGTATCGTGGAGGTCCAGGACCGGTTCATCCAGCTCATCGACCT
This sequence comes from uncultured Desulfovibrionaceae bacterium, assembly GCA_964609625.1. Taxonomy (GTDB): domain Bacteria; phylum Desulfobacterota; class Desulfovibrionia; order Desulfovibrionales; family Desulfovibrionaceae. The sequence goes on along the minus strand of CAZSRS010000027.1, from coordinate 6,956 downwards.
GGAGCAGATCATCGCCGAGTTCTCACCGGAAAGCATGTTGGGCCTGATCGAGTCGAGGCCCGAGGATGCCCCGCGCTACAAGGCGTTGGTGGCCGACGACTCCAAGGTCATCCGCACCATGATCACCGATGTGCTGCAAGGTGCAAACTTCGATCTGCACGTGGTGACCAACGGCGAGGACGGGTTGCGCTACGTGATGCAGCTCAAGGAGCGTTCAAGCAGGGAGGGTGTCCCGGTTGCGGACCTTCTCGACGTGATCATCTCGGACATCGAAATGCCCAGCATGGACGGCTTCAGCCTTACCAAACATATCAAGGAGGATCCGCTCCTGGCAGGACTGCCCGTGATCCTCTACTCGTCGCTGATCACCCCCGAGTTGCTGCACAAGGGGCACTCCGTGGGCGCTGACGAACAGGTCTCCAAACCAGAACTGGGCAAGATTCCCGGCATCGCCCGCCGCCTAATCCAGGAGGCACGCGGCAAAACGGCCACGACGACAGCCTGAGCCCGGACTGGCTCAGGTCTTACGCCCCAGATAGAGAAAGTACTCCCAGACACCGCCGTAGGACCGACGTAGTTCCAAACACTCCCGCCGGAAGCGGATGTCGAGTTCCGGCAGGAGATGCTCGTCCATCCGCACGTGGTTGAGGGCCATCCAAGCCCTGAAGGCCGGAACACACGAGCCGTGGAAATCCACCACCGCAATCAGCCCACCCGAGACAAGGTGGAGCAGGGCTGCGTCCAGGGCCTGGGCATGATCTGGGTTGAACATGCTCAGTGCATAGGAAAATAGCACCACGTCGCAACTGGACGCGGGAAACGTTCCCTGGTCGTAGGCCGCATGCCGCAGACGCATGTCGGGGAAACGCCGCAACAGCTTGTGCTCGGCCTTTTCCAGCATGGGGGCGCAAAGATCCACGCCGATCATCTTCGCTTGAGGCATAGCGTTGCCGAGTTGCAACAGGTTGCGCCCCGTGCCGCATCCTACCTCCAGAATGCGGGGTGCCGCACTCTCCACAGATTTTACAAGGATGCGGACAATACCTCTCCGCCCAAAGAGAAAGGACCAGCGGGTGACGTCGTAGATCCGGGCGTGCCAACGATAGTAGGCTTGCAATGGATGTGCGGCGCGGACCGTCATGCCACCGCCGCCAAGTGCAGGCTGCCGTAGGTGCCCACTCTGTCCTGTTCATGCAACGGCCTGGTGACGCTGTCGTGGAAACGAAGCCTTTCACGGATGTCGAGCGGAATGAAGGAAACGTCCAGTCCGGCTGTCCGCAGCAACACTTTGGCTCCAGGAGCCGCCGCGGCGAGAATCAGCTCCCATTCCTGGCGCAATGCCTCGGGTGCATGTCCCGCCAACCAATCCTGATGGTCCAGGAGCACGAAATGAGTATATGGGCCGGTATTGCTCCGGAGAAACCCGCTCAGGGTGTCGGTGTGACAGAGCAACCGTGGCAGATACTCCGCCAGAATGTGGAAATTCTCCGGACGCAAATACTCGGGGCGGCACTCCCTGGTGTATCGACCTGCAATGTACACCCGCCAAAAGTAGTTCTCTGACATGGGAAGTACAGTGAACACCCGGCGAATCTTGTCCTTGACGTATCCGGTCAAACCGCCGGGGTGGCTTGCGCTGATCAAGGCCACCTGGGAGCGGGGAACGCCGAGCATGGCCATGATGGCGTGGCGCCCAACGATCCATCGACTCAGGCGGTCCCAAAACGCGGGCTCCAGTTCCCTGTACAAGACTCGCTGTTCGTCCAGGCTTTCGGCCTCCAGAAGACGCAGGAGGCGTCCGCGCACACCGGGCTTGACCGCCCCGAGCACCCTGCCAAAAAGCCAAGCCATACAACCCGAGGTACCGTGGTAGTAGAAGGAACGCCGAAACCCAGAAGGCCGAAAATAATCCATGTTCTGATCCCAGAATCGAGCAGCGTACCAAGGGAGCATGGGGCGTACCGATCTGTACGATTCCTCACACTCCCGCCCTCCCCCGCGTCCAAAGAAAGAGAAGAGCGTCTCGTGATCGGTCTCTTGGATCAAGGCGCGCTTGAGTTCGAGCAAGGCGTTCTGGCGATGGTTGACATCGACGCAATCAACCGATGCGGGGCCATCGAGCAGATACTCCAAGGCGTTGTCCCCTGCCGAGGTGATGACAACCACCTTGGAGTCCGGGGCGATCCCGAGCAATTTCCTGTCCAACCTGGGGTCTTCCCAACACGTGTTGTAAACGAGCCTGCTGCCGTGCACGAAGCGGAAAAATCTGTCCTGCAAGGAGTGAAGAATTGATCGATTCACAAGTATACTGCTCCTGTTCTACCCGCGTGGAGAATTTTTCCACTTTATAGGTCACCATGATGACAATTTCGTGGCGATCTCGCGCTCTCATGGTCACACCCCCTGTTCGGAACGCGGACAGCCTATCCAACCGCGATACTTCCGCACCATGAATTCCCTGGGGGACATTTCTCATGGAAATGCTCCAGCTTTCCCTAAAGCCAAATAGTAATCATGCCGATATGACAGACGAGTGGGGAGAGGAGTCTCTCAAGTCGACAGCGAGGCACAATCAAGCGTCGGCCACGAGCCCTCTCGGCAAGGATGCCAACGTTATTCAAGGAGGAACGGCTATGTCACTGATTATCAACCACAACCTTATGTCAATGACGGCTGCGCGAAACCTGCGCACCTCATTCAACAGCCTGGGGACATCAGTTGCAAGACTTTCATCGGGTCTGCGCGTGGTGTCGGCCGCGGACGACGCTGCCGGATTGGCGGTGCGCGAGTTGATGCGTTCCGACATCGCATCCCTGAATCAGGGCGTGCGCAACGCCAACGACGCCATCTCGATGATCCAAACCGCGGACGGCGCCTTGGGCGTCATCGACGAAAAGCTCATCCGCATGAAGGAGCTGGCCACACAGGCGGCCACCGGCACGTACACCTCGGACCAAAGACTGATCATAGACTCCGAGTATCAGGCCATGGCCTCGGAAATCACCCGTATCGCCAACGCCACCAAGTTCAACGGCATCTATCTGCTCAACGGCAACCTCTCGAGCACCACGCACGACGGCAGCGGGCTCCAGTCCTCCGGGCGGATGAAGATCCACTTCGGCACCGCCAATGACAGCGCCGAGGACTACTACTACATTCAAATCGACAACGCCACGGCATCGGCCCTGGGTGTGGGAACTGGTGCAAGCTCGACGAGCGATGGGTACTCCATCTCCACCCAGTCCGCAGCTCAGAAGGCCCTGGATGCTCTGGAGGACGCCATCGTGTCCAAGGACAAGATACGCGCCAGTCTCGGCGCCATGCAGAACCGATTGGAGAACACCATCACCAATCTGGAGATCCAGGCCGAGAACCTGCAGGCCGCCGAATCTCGGATCTCGGACGTGGACGTCTCCCTGGAGATGACGGAATTTGTGCGCCAGCAGATTCTGACCCAGTCCGCAGTGGCCATGCTCGCTCAGTCCAACGCCCTGCCCCGCATGGCGTTGCAACTGCTCGGCGGTTAGACGTATCGCGTACAGTACTGCGGAGGGAATACATTACTGAAGGAACGACTGCATACCAGGCAGTCATACCGGGCTCGTGGCGCGGTATGCGTCCCCGGTCGATCTCTCGCCCCACTCAGCGCCAGCAAAAAGGCCCCGCATCGGCGGGGCCTTTTTCATCTACGCAATCAGATTTCTACTCCCCCAGATATGCCTTGCGAATCTCCGGATTGTGCAGCATCGCCTCGCAGGAGTCTTCCATGACCACCCGACCCGTCTCCAGCACGTAGCCGCGCGTGGCCAAGTGCAGGGCCAAGTTGGCGTTCTGCTCCACCAGGAGGATGGTCACGCCCTGGGATTTATTGATCTCTTCGATGGTCTCGAAAATCAACTGCACGATGAGCGGCGCCAGCCCCATGGAGGGTTCGTCCAGCAGCAGCAGACGGGGGCGCCCCATGAGGGCGCGGCCGATGGCCAGCATCTGCTGCTCGCCTCCGGAGAGTGTACCGCCGAGCTGCCTACGGCGTTCCCTGAGCACCGGGAACAGGGAATAGACCCAGTCCATGTCCTTCTTGATGCCTTCGGGGTCCGTGCGGAAAAAGGCGCCCATCTCCAGGTTGTCCTGCACCGTGAGGCGGGGGAAGATGCGCCGCCCCTCGGGCACCTGGCAGAGCCCCATGCCCGGGAGCCTGTCCGGGGGGATCTGGTGGATGGGTGCTCCGTGGTAGAAAATCTCGCCGGAGGTTGGCCTGAGGATGCCGCAAATGGTCATCAATGCGGAACTCTTGCCCGCGCCGTTGGCGCCGATGATGGTCACCACCTCTCCTTCGTGCACCCTGAGGGAGAGGCTCTTCACCGCCTGGATCTTGCCGTAGGCGGTGGAGACATTTCTGAGTTCGAGCAGTGGGGTGCTCATTCGGACTCCTCGGAGCGACTGCCAAACCTGGCCGCCGGGATAATGCCCTTGGGTCGGAAGAGCATCATCACGGTCATGGCCAAGCCGAAGGCCAGCATGCGGAAGGATTCGAACTCGCGGAAGACCTCGGGCAGCGCGATGAGGGCAAGGGCGCCGACAACAACGCCGGGTATGGAGGCCATGCCCCCAAGCACCACCATGGAGAGCACCATGGCCGACTCGATGAAGGTGAAGCTGCCCGGCGAGACGAAGCGCATGCGCGCGGCGAAAAAGGCCCCGGCCAAACCGCCGAACACCGCGCCCATGGCATAGGCCAGGAGTTTGAAGCGGAAGGTGTTCACGCCCATGAGTTCGGCCGCGGTCTCGTCCTCGCGGATGGACTCCCAGGCCCGGCCGATACGCGAATAGTTCAGGCGATACACCGCGACGATGGTCAGGATGGTCAGCCCCAGGATGATGTAATACAGATGCGGTAGCTGTCGCAGGTAAATGAGTTGCCAGCCAGAGGGATCGTCGGGCCAATACACGGACGGCGCCTTGATACCCAGCACCCCGTTGGGACCGTTGGTCAGGGACATCCAGTTGTTCAGGATGATGCGCACGATCTCGCCGAAGCCCAGGGTCACGATGGCCAGGTAGTCGCCGCGCATCCGCAGGGTCGGATAGCCGATGATGCAGCCGGCGATGGAAGCGAACAAGGCGGCGATGGGCAGGGCCAGCCAGAAGGAGAAGTCGTAGTTCACGCTCAGCAGTGCGTAGGTGTAGGCCCCCACGCCATAGAAAGCGATATACCCCAGGTCCAGCAGGCCGCAGAGCCCGACCACCACGTTCAGCCCAAGGCCCAGGCAGACGTAAATCAGCACGTTGATGCTCACGTCCAGGACATAGCGGTCGGCAACAAAGGGAATGACGCAGGCCACGAGAAAGACGGTGGTCAAGCTGGCCCAGGTGGGCAGCCTGTCATGGATGTCCCGGACCTTTCGCGCCCCGGCGGACATGGGCCGACCGATGAAATCGAGCTTGCTGTTCTGTTTGAGCAGAAAGAGAAAAAGGCAGAAGCCGCTGCCCAGGATGACCACACCCCAGATGCGGAATGTCTCCGCAAACTTGAGCCCCTCCGCCGTGATGCCCATGAGCGGCCAAAGCAGGAAGAAAAACCAGACCATGCCAATGGCCCAGTATTTGAGCGCCTTCTTATACCCTTGTGTCATTGACGTTCTCACCCATGATGCCGGTCGGCATCAGATAAAGCACCAGGATCAGGATGATGAAGGCGAACACGTCCTTGTACTGACTGGAGATGTAGGCGGCCGCGAAGATCTCCACAAGACCGATGACCAACCCGCCGATCATGGCGCCGGTGATGTTGCCTATGCCCCCCAGCACGGCGGCGGCAAAGGCCTTGATCCCCGGTACGAAGCCCATGTCGTAGCGCACCGCGCCGTAGTACATGCCCACCATGATACCGGCGGCCGCGGCCAGGGCCGCACCGATGGCGAAGGTGGAGGAGATGATCCTGTTGGAGTTGATGCCCACCAGGGCGGCCATGACCTTGTCCTGGGCCGTGGCGCGCATGGCCTTGCCCAGCTTGGTCCGAAACACCAGCGTGTTCAGCGAGAGCAGCAGCCCCGCCGTGATCACCACGAGCAGGATCTGCATGTAGCTGATGCTGACCATGCCCATGTGCACCACCCCTGTCTTGAACACGCTGGGGTATGTCTTGTCGTACACGCCCTGGGTCAACATCAGGCCGTTCTGCAGAAATATGGACATGCCCAATGCCGAAAGCAACATGGAAAGCCTGGAGGCATTGCGCAAGGGCAGATAGGCCACCTTTTCCACGGCCATGGCCAGCATGGCCGAGTAGCACATGGCCAGGGCGAAGGAAGCCGCAAGACAGACCCAGGGGTGGGTGTCCATATACCCTTGCGAGGCCATGAAGCTCAGGAGGATCACGCCCATGTATCCCCCGGTAGCGAAGAACTCGCCATGGGCGAAATTGATGAGCTGGATGATGCCGAAGACCATGGTGTAGCCCAGGGCGATGAGGGCGTAGAATCCACCCAGGGTAATGCCATTAATGAGCTGCTGCAGGAAAAATTCCATGTTGGTGCCGGCTGTCTGTATGTTTGGGCCCGCATCGAATACGGGCAGGGGACCACGCCCGCCCCTTTGCTGGGAGCGGGCGCGGTCGTAATCCGGATCGAGGCTAGAACATCGTGCCGGTGCCGGGGTCGAAATAGGGCACGAAATCGTCGCCCTTGACCTCGTAGATGATGTAGTTGGAGCCGGAGTCACCGTTCTCCATGAACTTGATGTGCTTGGAGGCGCCGGCCATTTCCAGCTTCATCAGCTCGGCGCGGATGTCGTCAGGGGTGGTGGAGCCGCCGGCGTTCTTGATGGCGGTAAGCACGGCCCAGGCGCTGTCAAAGGCGTAGGCCGAGTAGGCTCCTGGCTCGCCGACCATCTTCTTGTACTGGTCGATAAATTTCTTGTACGTGTCGGAGGCCTTGTCCACCCAACCGAAGGTGAAG
>CAZSRS010000026.1:0-57169 GCA_964609625.1 uncultured Desulfovibrionaceae bacterium | reverse complement strand
CAGAACGCCTGCCTGCGCGCCGGACTCAACCCCTTCATGTTCCAGATGACCTGCATCCGCGAGCACTGCTCCTGGATCACCGAGGACAGCGAGGAAGCCACCTTCAAGGCCAAGAACCTTGTGGCCGCCGCCGTGAGCCGCGTGAATTACCACGAGGAACTGTATTCCAGGAAGCAGGCCGTGCACCCGGACGTGCTCGTGGTGGGGGCCGGTATTTCCGGCATCCAGGCTGCCCTGGACATCTCCAGGGCAGGACACCGGGTGCATCTGGTGGAACGCGCCCCTTCCATCGGGGGGCACATGGCGCAGTTTGACAAGACCTTTCCCACCCTGGATTGCGCGGCCTGCATCTCCACGCCCAAGATGGTGGCCGTGGCCCAGGAACCGAACATCAACCTGATGACCTACAGCGAGGTCACGGGGCTGGAGGGGTTCGTGGGCAACTACGAAGCCACGGTACACATGAAGCCCCGCTATGTGAACATGGACAAGTGCACCGGCTGCGGCCTGTGCATGGAGAAGTGTCCCACCAAGATCCCCAGCGAGTTCGAGGAGGGGTTGACCACCAGCAGGGCCATCTACCGCTACTCACCGCAAGCCGTGCCCAACAAGCCGGTGATCAACGCCAAGTACTGCCGCACACTCAACGGCAAGAAGTGCGGTGTCTGCGCCAAGCTCTGTCCGTCTCAGGCGATAGACTACGAACAGAAGGAAGTGGAGGTCAAGCTGCAGGTGGGCACCATCATCCTGGCCACGGGCTTCGACATCTTGGACCCCACACCACTCAAGCAGTACGGCTTTGGCCGTTTTCCAGAGGTCTACACCGGTTTGCAGTTCGAGCGCCTGAACAACGCCGTGGGTCCCACGGGCGGCAAGATCCTCAGGAAAGACGGCACGCCGCCGGAGAGCGTGGCCATTGTCCACTGCGTGGGCAGCCGAGACAAGAACTACCATGAGTACTGCTCCAGGGTCTGTTGCATGTACGCCCTGAAGTACGACCATCTGATCAAGGACAAGCTGGGGCATCACGTCAAGGTCTACAACTTTTACATCGACCTGCGTTGCTTCGGCAAAGGTTACGAGGAGTTCCTGCGCCGGGTGCAGGAGGAGGGCGTGACCTTCATCAGGGGGCGGCCGGCCGAGATCACCGACCAAGCCCTGACCCCGGAGGAAAAGGGCAAGCTCGTGGTGATCAGCGAAGACACCCTGCTGGGGCGCACCGTGCGCGTGCCAGTGGACATGGTCGTTCTCTGCACCGCCATGAAGCCCCGCCACGACGCCGAGGAAGTGGCTCGGATCTTCGGCATCAGCCAGGGCATGGACCATTTCTTCCTGGAAGAGCACCCCAAGCTGGGACCCATGTCCACGGCCACGGACGGCATTTTCCTGGCCGGGACCTGCCAGGGACCCAAGGACATCCCCGACGCTGTTTCGCATGCGGCGGGTGCAGCGTGCCAAGCACTGGCCCTGGTCACAAGGGGCGAGGTCTCCATCGCTCCCACAGTCTCCTGGATCAACCCCGACATCTGTGTGGGCTGCAAGATCTGCATCGGGCTGTGCGCCTACTCGGCCATTGAGTTTGACGAGCGTCGCAAGGTCTCGGTGATCAACGAGGCCATGTGCAAGGGATGCGGCAGTTGTGCAGGCCATTGCCCGAGCGGCGCGGCACAGATCAGACACTTCACGGAAAGGGAGGTCTTCACCGAACTCAGTGGTCTGCTTGGACCGGGCGGACTTCAGGAAGACCTCGTGGTGCAGCGGCACCTCGCACACGAGCCCAAGGATACAGAGCCCAAAGCCGGGCTTCAAGGAGCGGAAAGCCTGCCCCCGCGTTCACAACAGCAGACCGGCGATCGTCCGACCGCCTGAGGAGGGAGTGTTCCATGACCGATTTTGAACCCACCATCGTGGCCTTTGTCTGCAACTGGTGCACCTATACCGCCGCGGACCTGGCCGGTACCGCGCGCATGGTGCAGTCCCCCAATGTCCGCCTGATCCGCATGATGTGCACAGGCATGGTGGATCCAAAATATGTGCTCAAGGCCCTGCTCAGTGGCGCCGACGGCGTGCTCATCAGCGGCTGCCATCCCGGCGACTGCCACTACATCAACGGCAACTACAAGGCACGGCGGCGGATCAAACTGCTCAACGAGATTCTTACGAGCTTCGGCATCGACAAGCGCCGTGTCAAACTGACCTGGATCGGCGCCAGTGAAGGCAACGAGTTCGCTGAGACGGTGAACGAGCTGGTCGCTGAACTCAAGGCCTTGGGGCCCTGCGAAATGGCCGCAGTGGCCGACATGTAGCGAGAGAGGAGGATTTGACATGGCTACGACGTCTCGCCTCGAAGTACATGGCAGCGACCCTGTGACCGCCACCCAGGATTTTCTCAAGCAGGTGCTGCGTGACGAGGAAGTGGCTGCCCTGTTCGTGCCCCTGCGTCTTGGCGGCAACATCATGCCCTCGCTGGTCACCGACCCGCAGCAGTTGAGCAAGGCCGATCCCCTGGCGCCGGCCTTCACCCTCAACGCGGCACGCCATGTGGCCAAGCTTACCCGTGGCGACATGGAAGGCATGTTGGTGGCCGTGATGCGCCCCTGCGAGATCAGGGCCTTCGTGGAACTGGTCAAGCTCAACCAGGGCAGCAGGGAAAATCTCTGCATCATCGCCGCGGACTGTCACGGTGCCTACACCAACCGCGACTGGCAACAAATCATGCGTCGACGCGGCGACAAGGATTTCAACGACCTGACATTGGAATTCCTGCGCAGGGCCGCGACCGGCGGGCTCATTGACGGGACCGACGGTCGTCCCGCCCTGAGCCGGGCCTGTTTGGCCTGCGAACACCCGGATCCGGTTGGTGCGGACCTCACCATGGGATTGTTCGGCGCCGATCTGGACAAGCAGATTCCTATCATCGCCCAGAGCGCCACGGGCGAGGGTCTGCTCAATCGCATCGGACTCAAGGATCACGACTTGAGCGACTCCAGACAGCAGACCATGGACGCCGTCATCGCCAAGAGGATCGCATACCGTGACGCCATGTTCGCCGAGACCACCGCGCTGACCGCGTCTCCGAAGCTGCTCGCGGAATATCTGCAAGACTGCGTCAACTGCTATAACTGCCGGGTGGCCTGTCCGGTCTGCTACTGCCGGGAGTGCGTCTTCGTCACCGACGTCTTCGAGCACGAGCCTTGGCAATATCTGGGCTGGGCCAAGCGCAAGGGGCTGCTGCGCATGCCCGTGGACACCATGTTCTACCACCTCACCCGGCTGGCGCACTCCAGCACCGCCTGCGTGGGCTGCGGTCAGTGCAGCAATGCCTGCCCCAACGACATTCCGGTCATGGAGCTGTTCAGGCTGGTGGCCTCGAAGACCCAGGCGGCATTTGGCTATGAAGCCGGAAGAAGCGTCGATGAAGCGCCACCCCTGTCCGTGTTCAAGCGCGACGAGTTCGCAGAGGTAACCGGAGGGGTGGGCGCCTAGCCCGCAAGGAGAAGACCATGAGCAAGAGTTACGACGCCTTGGTGGTCGGCGCGGGAATCGGAGGCATTCGCTCTGCACTGGACCTCGCCGAAACCGGACAAAAAGTGGCGCTCATCGACAGCAAGCCACACCTCGGAGGGTTGCTGCTGCAGCTGGACCGCCAGTTTCCCACGGACAATTGTGGCATGTGCAGAATGCTCCCTCTTACCGAGCGCGAGTCCTCCTCGCAGTTCTGCATGCGCAAGGGGCTGTTCCACAGCAACATCGACATCTACCTGAACACCGAACTGGAGAGCCTCGAAGGCGACCCGGGCGCGTTCCAGGCCGTGCTGCGCACCCACTCGACTTTTGTCGACCCTACCCGCTGCATCGGTTGCGGGATCTGCGCCACGGTCTGTCCGGTGAAAGTGCCGGACCAGTTCAACGCCGAAAAGGGGATGCGATCGGCCGTGCATCTGCCCGTGCCGCACAACATCCCCAACCACTACATTGTGGACCTGGAAAGCTGCGCGCGTTGCTGGGGCTGCTTCGAGGCCTGCCCCACCGGGGCCATCGACTTCAAGTTCAAGGAGCGCGGCAGTTTCAACATTCTGGTGCTGGACCGCGAGGCCGAGCTGGCCGAGAAGCTGGGCGTCTGGTTCAAGAAGCGTCCCTTCCCGGTGAAGCACATCCAGAGCGGTTCCGAGGCCCTGGATTACATCACGGAGGGCGGCGACGTACAGCTGCTCATGCTCGATCTTGGCCTGGAAGACACCGATCCGGAGCGTATCTTCAACCGCAGCCGCGAGCTGCACCCTAGACTGCCGGTGGTGGTCACCGGTGACGCCTCCATGGCCGGGAAGGCCCAACAGTTCATGGAAATGGGAGCCGTGGGCTTCCTGGAAAAGCCCTTGGACGCCGCTGCGGCGGTGCCCTGGCTGGACAAACTCTACATGCGTATCGTGGCCGACGAAATCGTGGATATCGACACCGCGGCGGTGATCCTCGCGGCAGGCTTCGAATGCTACAACCCCACGGAGGTCGGCGACGTGCTGGGCTACGGCAGACTGCCCGACGTGCTTACCTCGGTGGAGTTCGAGCGCTACTGCAGCGGCACCGGCCCCAGCAAGGGGCGGCTTTCCCGCATCAGCGACGGCAAACCACTGCGCCGTATTGCCTGGCTGCAATGCGTGGGCTCTCGCGACCTGAAAAAGAACGCGGACTACTGCTCCTCCATCTGCTGCATGATCTCCATCAAGGAGGCGCTCATGGCCCAGGAGAAGACCGCGGGCCAGGAGGGCGGGCCGGCGGAGGTGACCATCTTCTCCATGGATCTGCGCCTCTTCGCTAAAAGTTACCAGCAGTACGCCGATCAGGCCAGGGAGCGGAACGTGCGTTTCATCCGTAGCCGCATCCACTCAGCCATTCCCTGCCCCGACCCGGAGCAGGGCGGCGTGCGGGTGGAGTATCTGGACGATCAGGGGCAGTTGCACGAGGAGTGCTTCGACATGCTGGTCCTGGCCGTGGGAGCACGCCCCCCAAAGAGCATGGACCGCCTGGTCAAGGCCACGGGTATCGAGACCAACGCCTGGGGCTTCTGCAAGCCCATGCCTTTCGAGCCAACGCGTACCAGCCGCCTGGGCGTGTTCGCAGCCGGATCATTTGCCGGTGCCAAGGACATCGCCGAGAGCCTGATCCACTCTGACGCCGCGGCCCTGGGCGCTTCCCGCCTCATCAATATCTACGCCCCCATCCGCGAAAAGCAGCCCGAGCCCGAACCCGAGTATCGCGACGTGAACCGGGAGCCGCCCAAGGTCATGGTGGCCCTCTGCTCCAGTTGCCCCAAGCTGCTGGACAAGATGGAGGTGGAAGCCGTTGAACAGCTCCTGATGCACGAGGGGCGGGTGCGGCAGGTCATCAAGGTGGATCGCGCCTGCACGCACCAAGGTTGGGAGACCATCGTCAAGGCCGTGGAAGAATCCAGACCGAACCGCTTGTGCATCGGCGCATGCATGCCCTATGCCTACATTCCGCGTCTCCAGGAACTGGGGCGGGCCGTGAACCTCAATCCCGCGCTCATGGACGTGGTGGACCTGGCCTCGGTGCTTTTACGCGAGGGGCAGGAAGAAAAAACCGGCACGCAGCAGGAGGCCGTCTCCAGGCTGCGCATGTCCGTGGCCAGACTCCTGGGCGCCGATCCATCGCCCCTGCCTCCGTCACAACCGGTCACGCCCAATGCCCTGGTCATCGGCGGCGGGCTCGCGGGCCTTACCGCGGCCCACGGTATCGCGGACCATGGCTATACCGTGCACCTGGTGGAGCGTTCAGAACAACTCGGCGGCCGAGCCATGGACATTCGCCGCACCCTGGAAGGCGAAGAGCCCGTCAAGCACATGGAGTGGCTCATCGATCAGGTGGAAAAACACCCCAATATCCACGTGTACACCAATGCGCGGGTGGCCTTGGCCATCGGCCGGGCCGGGCACTTCATGTCCGTGGTCAGTACCGACGAAGGCAGCGTGCCCGTGGACCACGGCGCAACGATCATCGCCACCGGCGCCCAGGAATCCAAGATCTACGACTGGGGCTTCAGGGTGCACAAGAACGTGCTCACCCACCAGGAATTGGAGCAGCGCATCGTCGACGGCGTTCTCGACGTCTCCCAGCTGAAGTGCGTGGCCATGATCCAGTGCTGGCGCTCAAGGGAGGAGGAGCGCAACTACTGTAGCCGCATCTGTTGCCGCCAAGCCTTGAAGAACGTGCTGGAACTCAAGCGTCGCAAGCCCGAACTGCCCATCTTCGTCTTCTATCGCGACGTCATGAGCTACGGCTTCACCGAGTCCTTCTACACCGAGGCCCGCCGGCTGGGCGCCCAGTTCGTCCGCTTCGACCAGGAGCAACCACCCACGTTCAGGATGGAGGAGGGCAAGGCCGTGGTCAGCTGCCACGACCCGGTACTGCGCCGCGACATCGAGGTGCACGCCGACATCCTCTCCCTGGCCAGCGGCCTGGAACCCGAGGACAACGCGGAACTCGTGGAACTCTTTGACATCGAATGCGACGAGCATGGCTTCTTCAAGGAAGCCGAGCCCAAATGGCGGCCGGTGGACTTCATGAAGCATGGCATATTCATGTGCGGTACGGCCAGGGCTCCAGGCAACCTGGAGGAGGTCATCGTCTCGGCCAAGGCCGCGGCACAGCGCGCCATCCGGGTGCTCTGTGAAAAACGCCTGGTCAGCGGCAGTGTCATTGCCGAAGTCCGGCACTCCCTCTGCTCGCTCTGCGCCCGCTGCATTGCCGTATGTCCCTATGGGGCGCGGAGCATGTCGCCGGATTTCCAGAAGATCCTGGTGGACGAGGTGCTCTGCCAGGGCTGCGGTTCCTGCGCCGCCATCTGTCCCAACAGCGCCAGTGTCCTGCGCGGTTACAAGGACAGCCAGGTGCTCACCATCATCGACGCGGCTCTGGAGGACATCGGCAGAAGGATCGAGCGTCCAAGTCTGGAAGAAACCTCCCAGCAGGACGCATGACTTGCCGAGAACAACGCACAAGACAGGAGGCGACATGGAAACCGCTACTCGGAACGAAACCCGTCAGGCACCCGAGACACAGTCCCTGGTGCAGAGCGTGGCGGCCATCCAGGAGATGGTCAGGGCCTGCATGCAGTGCGGCACCTGCTCCGCCTCCTGCCCCAACGCTCCAAACATGGATTACACTCCCCGGCAGATGTGGAGGATGCTGCTCATGGGCTTTGTGGACGAGGTGCTGGCGTCCAAGACCTTCAAGCTCTGCTCCTCGTGCTACACCTGCACACTGCGCTGCCCCCGCGGCCTGACGCTCACGGATGCGGTGCACGCCCTCAAGCGCCTGGCCGCGGCCCGGGAGCGCACCACACGCAAGGGCTCCGACACCCTGTTCTACCGCTTGTTCATGGACAATGTCCGTCGCTACGGCCGGGTCCAGGAGACCAAGCTGATGTTCGATTACTTCCTTGGCAAGCGCGATCCCAGGCTGCCGCTGGCCTACACGCCCCTGGGGCTGCGCATGTTGGCCAAGGGAAAACTGCACGCGCCGTCCGGCAAGTACAGGGGGTCACTTGAAGCCCTGTTCCAGCAGGTGGGCGCCATGGAGGGCTGGTGATGCGCTACGCCTACTATCCTGGATGTTCATTGGAAGCCACGGCCCACGAATACGACGTCTCCACCCGTCGGGTGCTGGAGCGCCTGGGCGTGGAGCTGGTGGAGATCCCCGACTGGACCTGCTGCGGCGCCAGCGCGGCCGAGGCCGTGAGCGAACTCCTGAGCCTGGCCTTGCCGGCGCGCAACTTGGCCCTTGCCGCCAAGGAATTGCCGGGACTCGATGTCCTGGTTCCGTGCAGCGCCTGTTACCTCAACCTGCTCAGGGTGATCAGAAAATGCGGTCAAGACCCCAACCTCCACGAGCGGGTCAACCAGGCCTTGTCCATCGACCAGTTGCACCTCCCCGAAGGCATACGCGTACGCCACATCCTGGACGTGCTCGTCAACGACGTAGGGTCGAAACGCATTACCGGCGAGGCGAGCCGCTTCCTGGAAGGGGTTGTCCTGGCGCCGTATTACGGCTGTCAGATCCTGCGCCCGTACCCGGTGTTCGACGATCCGGAACGCCCCAGGAGCATGGTCGGGGTCTTGCAGGCCCTGGGTGCCACGGTCCTGGAGTGGGACTATGCGGGCAAGTGCTGCGGGGCCTCGCTCATGGCCACGCATCAGAAGGCCGCCCTGCGCGATGTGCGCAACATCCTCGAGGCCGCTCGGGAAGCCGATGCCATCGTCACGGTCTGCCCCATGTGCCACATGAACCTCGAGGCCTATCAGAAAGATGCCCTGGGCAATGATTATGGAAGCGGCAGGCGCAACATCGTCTATCTGCCGCAGCTTATGGGTTTGGCGATGGGCATGAGTGAAAAGGACATGAAGCTGTCGGGCAACTTGGCTGTCGACCCCGCCTTTGTGGCGAGGGTATTGGCAGGAATCGAGGCGCGCGAAGAGGCCGCGCCCCAAAGCTAAGGAGGTGGACCATGTTCAAGGAAATCGTGTTGGCCATTACGCCATCGGAGATTTGCCACCATGCTGCGGCCAAGGCCTTCGAATTCACGAAGCGCTTCGAGGCCAAGCTCACTCTGCTCCATGTTACCGGTATGGAACAGGGCTGGGGCCAGATGGAGTGGTTGGAAAGCAGCGGCGAGACCGAACGCATCCGCGACAACATCCGCGAGTACTACAAGGAGCAGTTGGAGGGCGTCCCCAATTGTGATGTCAAGGTCGTGGCCGGCATCCCCCACAACGAGATCATCCGCATCTCGCGCAAGGTCAACGCCGACCTGATCATCATGGGCCCGCACACCAAGGAGTTCATGGAGAAGCGTTCCAAGATGTGGGGCATGGCCGGCTCCACGCTGGAACGCGTGAGCCAGCGGGCCAACTGCCCGGTGATGATCGTCACCCGCGAGGCTCAGCAGGAGCAGCGTTTCCAAAGCATCCTCGCGGCCACGGACTTCTCCAAGCAGGCCGAGTGCGCCGTGCTCTACGGAGGGCAGCTCACCCGCCACTACAAGGCCGAACTCATCGTCTTCAACTGCCTTTCGCCGGAAGGGCTGACCCAGACCCAGCTGCAGCAGAAGGCCGAAATGACTAAGGAACGCATGCGCACCGACTTCGACAAGTTCCTCGCGGGCATCAAGAAGGTCTCTTACGAGGCCTGGGAAGGCAACCCGGCCATGGAGATCCTCAAGCTCGCCAGGCAGCGCGACGTGGATATGATCCTCATGGCGCACCACTCCACGGAAAAGGATCCCGAGAAGGCTTTCCTGGGGTCCGTGGTTGCTCAGGTCTCCCTGAATTCGGTATGCCCCACCATGAGCATCAACAGGCACTTCGATCTGCGCTGCGGCATGATGTACGACCAGAGCGGCAACGTCATCAGCAAGGAGGAAGCCACCGCCTGATCCATCAATCCGGAGGGCGTCTCGAGCGCCCTCCGGTTCCGTACACATCGCGGTAGCGAGGAGGAAACATGAACACGGAAGTCACCCAGACCCCTGAATCAGCACCGCCCCCAGGGCCTATGGTCTTCAAGGGGATCACGAAATCCGCCCTTGTGGAAAAAGCCTTGGAAGTTGTCCCTAACCAGGGCAACCTGACCCTCTGCCTGACCTGCGGCCTGTGCAGCGCGGGCTGCCCGGCCACGGGTCTGGAAGACATGGACCCCAGGAAATTCCTGCGCATGTGCGCCCTGGGCCTGGGTGACGAGGCCGCGGCCTCGCCCTGGGTCTGGGAGTGCACCATGTGCTTCCGCTGCATGCGGGTATGCCCCATGCAGGTGAACATTCCCATGCTCATCTACGAGGCGCGTGCAAGCTGGCCGCAGGAAAAGAAGCCAAAGGGCATCATGGGCTCCTGCGAACAAGGGTTGCGGACGGAAGGCGCCAGCGCGGTGGGCATCAGCAGTGAGGATTTCCGCTTCGTCGTACAGGACGTGCTGGATGAGGTCCATGAGAACCAGCCCATGTTCAGGGAT
The DNA here is from genome assembly GCA_964609625.1 of uncultured Desulfovibrionaceae bacterium. Lineage (GTDB taxonomy): Bacteria > Desulfobacterota > Desulfovibrionia > Desulfovibrionales > Desulfovibrionaceae. The sequence goes on along the minus strand of CAZSRS010000026.1, from coordinate 47,149 downwards.
CTGCAAGCTCCCATCGATAAGCGGGGTGCGTACTTCTTCGTTAACCAGAATTCAAGGGAACCGGTCAAGGAACCGGAGGAGATGGTTCCCTTGTGGAAGATCCTGCATCTGGCCGGCGTGGATTGGACCTACGGCTCCCAGGGCTGGGGTGCGGAAAATTACTGCATGTTCGCGGCGGACGACGACAAATGGAATAAGGTGCTGACAAAACAGGTCGAGGGCGTGCGGAAACTGGACTGCACCTCCTGGATCAATATCGAATGCGGGCACTCTTTTTACTCGGTGTGGGCTGGTCTACAGCGCTTCAACATCGACGCCGGCGTGGAGTTCGACCACATCGTACGCTGGTATGCCCGCTGGATACGCGATGGGCGCTTGCGCCCCAGCTCGGAGTGGAATGAATCCCTTGGCCTGCGATTCACTGTGCAAGATCCGTGCATGGCGGTGCGCAAGTCCATGGGGGACGCCTTTGCCGAGGATCTGCGCTACGTCACCAAGGCCTGCGTTGGAGAAAAATACTTTGTGGACATGCACCCCAACCGCTCTAACAACTACTGTTGCGGTGGCGGAGGGGGTTTTCTGCAGTCCGGCTACAAGGCAGCCAGACTTGCTTACGGTCGTTTGAAAGCGGAGCAGATCAAGACGACAGGTGCGGACTATGTCATCACGCCCTGTCACAATTGCCACGCGCAAGTGGAGGAATTGTCGAAGCATTACCACGGGGGGTGGCACACGGTGAATCTGTGGACCATTCTCTGCCTGAGTCTGGGAGTGTTGGGGGAAAACGAACGCGCCTACCTCGGACCTGAGCTGGCCGAAGTGGGATTGCCGGGTTGATGGTAGCGCACCAGGGACAGCGGAACTGCGCAGGGAGTGTGTATTCATGGCAGCCGCTGTCCCGTGGCACCGCGCATCCGGAGTAGTTCCCCAAAGCATGCCGCACCAGACGCCGTTGTGACTTTTATCCTGAGGCGACAAGGAGGAAACATGAACACGGAAGTCACCCAGACCCCTGCATCCGCACCGCCCCCAGGGCCTGTGGTCATCAAGGGGATCACGAAATCCGCTTTTATGGAAAAAGCCCTGGAGCTTGTCCCCAACCAGGGTAACCTGAACCTTTGCCTGACCTGCGGCCTGTGCAGCGCGGGCTGCCCGGCCACGGGTCTGGAAGACATGGACCCCAGGAAATTCCTGCGCATGTGCGCCCTGGGCCTGGGTGACGAGGCCGCGGCCTCGCCCTGGGTCTGGGAGTGCACCATGTGCCAGCGCTGCATCTACGCCTGCCCCATGCAGATCAACATCCCGCAGCTGATCTTTTACGCCAGGGAGTCCTGGCCTCGGGAGAATCGCCCCAAGGGCATCCGCGGCTCCTGCGATGCGGCCTTGAAAACGCCAACCAACAGCGCCATGGGCGTCAAACCAGAGGACTTCGTCTTCGTCGTGGAGGACATCCTCGAGGAAGTGCGGGAAAGCCAGGATTTGTGCAAGGAAATCACGGTAAACATCAACAAGGAGGGTGCCGATTACTTCCTGAACCAGAATTCCCGTGAGCCGGCCACGGAACCCGACGAGATGGTGCCGCTGTGGAAGATCCTGCACCTGGCCGGCGCGGACTGGACCTACAGCGACAAGGGCTGGGCAGCGGAAAACTACTGCATGTTCCTGGCCGACGACAAGAGCTGGGAGGCTATCGTCCGCAACAAGGTCGCGGAGGTGGAAAAGCTCGGGTGCAAATACTGGCTCAACACCGAGTGAGGGCACGAACTCTTCGCATTCCGGTACGGAATGCAACGCTTCGGCATCAAGGCCTCCTTCGAGATCGAGTCCATCATCCGACTTTACGCCCGCTGGATTCGCGAGGGCAAACTCCCGGTCAGCTCCGACTGGAACAAGGAACTCGGGATCACCTTCACGGTGCAGGACCCCTGCCAGCTGGTGCGCAAGAGCTTCGGCGACCCGGTGGCCGAGGACCTGCGCTTCGTGGTCAAATCCGTGGTCGGCGAGGAGCACTTCATCGACATGCACCCCAACCGCTCCAACAACTATTGCTGCGGCGGCGGGGGCGGATTCCTCCAGTCCGGATATACCGACGCCCGCCGTGCCTACGGCAAACGCAAGTTCGACCAGATCATGGCCACGGGCGCGGACTATTGCATCGCCCCCTGCCATAACTGCCATTCCCAGATCCACGACCTCTCGCACCACTTTGGGGGGCATTTCCCGGTGACGCACCTCTGGACCCTGATCTGCCTGGCCATGGGCGTGCTTGGAGAGAACGAACGCAGCTACCTGGGCGAGGACCTGCAGGAGGTGGGGCTGTAGGAAGCGCGCCCGCTACACACGTATCCTGGGAGACCGCCTTGGAGTGATGAAGGGCGGTCTCCCTTGTTGTGTGGTGGTTTTCTTCCCAGACGGAATGCCGTGCTACAACTTCCAGAATCCGGAGTCCTCCAGGGACCAGGTTGCCTCATTTTTCAGAAACGAGCCTGGAGCCCAGGCAAGCGTGCCGGCCTTGAGTTTGTCGTGCTCCCACCCGCCGAGAAGCTCCCGCGCTCCGCGCATGTCCTTGCCGAGAGGCTGGCCGTCCAGGGCATGCCCCAGGACGACGTCGCTGTGTATCTCTGGATTGTCCTTGCCCAGGTCCACGTTCTGCCCGAATACGGCGGCCCCACCGGGCAACTTTTTCCACACCTCGAGGCGAATTTTCCCAAGGCCGTATCTGGTGTCGCCACCGACAAAGAGGATCTGGAGAGCTTCCAATTCCTTAGAGTCATAGTTGTTTTTCAGGAAGACATAGCCTGCCAGAAATACGGGGGCCTGCTCGTGCCGTTGGTCGGCATCACGCCACCAGGGATTGATGCACTCCGTCTCCCGGAGGCTGCCCGCGAGGGCCGCGTCGGATTCCGGAGCGATGGCCGTACCGGGGCGGGAGTCCAGGAGACGACGCCTGAAGGCGCGGTCCGACAGTGTTTCCTGGCCACCCTCACAGAGCCATTTGAGGTCTTGTGTGTCTGAGAATCGCGGCAGCCAGACACGAAGTTTCCCGCCTGGGCGGCCTCGGTGACGGTCATCTCCTCGGGTCTCATCTGAGAATCGCGGCAGCCAGACAAGATGCTTGTCGCCCCGCTTCTCGGCCGGAAAAAGATAGGTGAAGCGGCAGTTGCCGGCGATTTCCCCGCCAAGTTTGCCGTAATCCGGGAACGTGTCCGCGTTCCTCGATCTGGATATCTCCGCGGTCACGGCTCCCCAGAGCGCGCGCCCCGGCACATAGGTGCGGCAACGGTTCAAGGTCCCTGCCGGGGGCATGCCCACATGCAGCGGCGCCTCCAACCGCCAGACCCAGTGAAATGCCGTCCAGGTCATGAGCGCTCCTCCTCCTGCAGCGGCACGTTCGCGTGATAACTGGCGTAGACGAGTGCTTGCCGGGCCAAATCACGGGCCAGCATGAGTGTGTCAAGGACCTTGCCTAGCTCCTGAAGCGCGGCAAAGACGTCGGCACTGGATGTCAGCACGGGCGCCTGCATCGGTGTCTCTTTCAGGAACTCATGAAGCTTTTTGCAGATACCTTCTGCCAACTCCTTTTTGACCTTGCCGCTCACGCCCTTATCAAGAAAAAGAAAGAGGGCATAAAGACCCTGCTCTTCCAGCACGGCAAGGGCGTTCTGCAGAAGGTTCTTCAGCTCCTTTGACGGCTTCTCGGCGATGGTTTTCCCAACTTTGGCGCAGGCCAGGTCCAGGTTCTCGAGGGTCGGCGCTGTCATGACGACGCCTCCTCTTGCGCTGTGGTCGTACTGGTTGAATCATTTGTTGGCGGCACCCGCAACCGCCCCATGCCCCGGCTGCCCATGCCGCCGATGCCGAGGTGCTCCAGATAGGGATGGGCACTGGTGACAACTTTTTTGACTGTATCAATTGATACTGCTTCATCCTTTTCATTCTCGGAGTTTTTTTCGACCTTCACAGCGTTACCGTTGATCTTGAAGTGCTTGGGATTTCTGCACGTCACCTCCCAGACGAGCACGGTGCCCCGGGGCAGGGCCTCGTAGGTGAACAGCGCCCCTTCCTCGGCCGCGCCCGTGGCCGGGTCGATGGCCACCGAGGTGCGCACCTCCAGGTTGCTGTTTACTATATGGGCGAACAGCTTGTCGGAGACGACACCCAAGCGGTCGAGGATGTATTTTGGGATTCCCAATCCCTTTATCTTGTCGGTAACGGTTGTCATTTTCGCCCAATCCGTCTTGACCGGCAGGTAAAGCCAGCCGAGATTCAACGATTGCCGCGCGGTTGTTTCGTTCTCCTGGGAGTAGATCACCTCCTGATCCGGCAGGTCGGCCAGTTGTGAGAACTCGGCGATGCCTGTTTGCCGCAAGGCCATGGGGCTGGTGATCCACTGCGGCCCCAGCTGCGAGGCCACGGGAAAGAGCAGCACCTGCATGTCGCTGAAGGAGGCCAGCCCCGCGAACCCGCCGCTGGAGCCCATGCCCGTGGCAAAGCCGAACACGGTGCACACGGGGCAATCGGGCTGGCAACAGTGGCCGCCAGTGCCGCCGCCCCCTGGCTGACCCTGGCCGGCGCAGTCGGGGTAGTAGGGTTTGTCTTTTCCATCAATCTTGCGGGCAGGATTATCAAGCTGCTGTTTCATGGCCGTGTAGGCCCGCATGACTCCCGCGATGCTCGAGCCCGGAATCTTGGGTATCCGGGTGACCGGATCGCGGACAATGGTGTTGTCCACCCGCCCCAGCCGGGCGCCGCCCGTGCCCACGTGGATGGGGTCGAGGGCCAGGCCGGCGAACTGATACGGCTCGTAACTTGTTGTCATCGGTCACCTCCGGACACGTTCTTTTTCAGCACCCTCAGGTGCCAGTCCAGGCTCCAGTCCAGGAGCCCGTTGGCGGCGCCCTGCACCAGGGCCTCGAGGCCAGCGCCCCGAAGTTCGAGGCGTTCGTGGAATATGGCGCGGGCCAGGTCGAGCCAGGCCTCCTTGCCGCCCTGCGGCCACGTGCCATCCGCCCCTTGCCAGGTCTCGCGCCGCTCCACCAGTTCGGCCCACGTGCCGCGCAGCGCGGTTTGGCTCGGTGCGTGCCGCTCCAGCAGGGTCCAGAGTTCACGCATCCGGGGCCACTGCGCGAGCTGCCTGCACGACAGCTTCTCGAACCGCCTGGCCGTGCTGTCCATGAAGAGCGTGGCGATGCGCGCGGGGTGAACGACAATTCCGTCCCCGCCGCGCAGGTCCGTGGCGTGGCGGAAAACCTGGCCCTCGGGGTGCCGGAAATCCAGGGGAAAGCGGACCTGTGAGTCTTCCACGGCCAGGTAGGGATAGAATACGTCCACCCGGCCATCCGGGAGCGCGACAGGGATGGTGCGGAGCATCTCCTGCCCGTCGGGGGGGGCGAGGCTCAGGGCGGTGACGCCCTCTCGTGTTTCGCATGCCGTCACGCGCCATGTCTCCGACTTGTCGTTGCCGATCAGGTCGTCCTCCATGTTCCGCGCCGCCTCCAGCACGGCCTGGAACGGCGTGAGCCTGGGAAAGGCCACCACGCCCACCCGGAGCGGCAGCCGGTCCCAAACGCGGGCGAACTGCTCGTTCCACGCCGCCAGCGTCCGGTCCACACAGGCGGAGGCAACCTCCAGAGGCAGGAGCACCCGAAAACGCACGGGCGACAATTCCAGGGGGAGCACCGGAGAATAGACCCCCAAACCGTCTGGGGCCTCCCCTGCTGTTTTGATCTTCAGCGGTGTGGCCGGCGTGTTGTTGTCGTCATTGAGGGGGATGTCCTGGCCGCTGAGCTGCTGCATCCCCTGGGATTCCTCCAGGAAGCGGCCCAGATTGGAGATGGTGATGAATCCGCCCTGATCCTGGAGGTACAGCAGGTCCAGGGGCTTGTCGTTGCAACGCCCCGCGTAGGGTTCCCTGTCCCACCAGCCTGTGTTGTCTGGTATCAGGAGCAGCCTGCGCACACGCCAGCGGTTCCGGTCCTTGGCGGCAAGCTCGCGGAATTCGGCCAGCAATGCCGTGAAGAATTCCTCGGCCTGCCGCTCGAAGCGATAGATGCGGCCGGGCGAGGGGAGCTTGCGGAGCAGCTGATGCGCGAGCCAGTTGGCATTATGGCCGGGATCAGCTGCTTTCCATACAGGCTGGTTGCTTGGCGCGCGGTCTTCCACTATCTTGGAGAAAAAGGTCGGCCAATCATTCTCGTGCTTGTATCCTTCCTGGAGGCTGCTCAGCACGGGGTCTGCCTTGTCAAAGGACTGGAGTTTTCCTTCGATGTACTGCAACAGGCTGTCGAAGCAGTTGAACGGATCAATGGGATTCGCCTGACCATCCAAGACAGGATTGAACCGCCGCCACTCGGAAATGGCCTGGGTCCTGAGGGCGTCCAGGCGGGTTCCGTCGAGCCAGGGCTCGAGATCCAGGCTCATGCTGACGAGGGCCACGCGATCGTTGGCATCGGCCACCTCGCTGATCCAGATGGTGTCGTTGGCATCCGTGCCCTCGAGCCAGGTGGCGAGGCGGCCGGTCCGTCGATCCTTGCAGGTGTCGCACGGTTTATCCTTGGGGGGGAGCTTCCGGGATCCGTTCTCCTTGGTGCTTCGGCGCACCAGACATACGGGGCAGACATGGCCATCCCCCGTGTTTTGGCCGGGTATCTGCCACGTGCGGTGCAGGGGCACGGCCAGCGCTTGCCGTGCCTTGCGGATGGCCACCGTCATGCCCACGAGAGAGCGTGAGGGCTCGCTGATCGAGCAATAGGGGGGCGTTTCGAACCTGGCCTTTTCCGCGAAGTCGTCGAGTTGTTCGGTCAGTACTCTCTTCCAGTCTTCGATCTGCAGGTCACCACCCTGATACCCATTCTGGCCGTAATCGGACAGCTCGCCTGGGAACGAAAAGACCGCGACTTCGCCGTCGGCGTGGAGCAGGGAGCCGATGGCCAGGTCGACCTCGACGAACAGGCGGACTTTCCTGAAAAATCTGTCCAGCGCCTGCCGCGCCCCTGTCCAGTCGCCGATCTTCACGGCCCGGGCCTGGAAATGGTCCGCGCCCATGCCGATGGTCAAGAGCCGCCACCGGGTCTTTTGCTTGAGTCCGTTGTTGACCCAGGGGAATTTCTTGCCCTCGAGGACCGCCCCCGCGGTCGCGCTCTTGAACAGGGCGGCCGCGACATAGGACTGGTCAAAGAGCGTGACGTCGTTGTTCGGCAGCCTGGTTTCGGCCAGGGTGCTGCCGAGGGCCTTGCGCAGCCAGCCGACCGGGGCCATGCCGATGGCCTCCTCGCGCCACTTCCACAAGTTCTTGAGATCGATTGCCGTATGTGGTGTGATCGGATTCCCGAGGGCCTCCAGATCTTGCAGCAGTTTTGTGATCCGCCTCAGCAGCTTGTCCCAGCCGCCCTGGGTCAGCAACTCGGGCGGATCGGCCAGGAGATTGCGCGCCGGTCGGCCAAAGGCCGAGGACAGCCACATGTGCGTGACATCCTGGCCAAGGTACTTCACGGACGCTTGCGGGTAACTCTGCTTCTCGATACCCGAGGCCATGGCGTGGCCGGCCTGGAGCAAGGCGAGCAGCCCATCTGTCTGCTGCCGGTGTTTGGAGAGAAAGGCTGTCAGGGTATCTGGCCACTTGATGCTCCCATGGCTGAATGTGTCTTTCACCCATTGCAGCCGGTCATCCCAGGGGAACGGTGGGACTTCCAGCTCATGCCATTTCAGCTCCTCGTAGTTGCTCTTCTGGCCGCCGTGTCCGCGCAGGAAATCGGCCTTGGCCTTGCCGGCCATGTGCAGCCAGCCGATTGCCTCGCAGGCCAGGAGCAGGGGGCGGTGGTCCCGCAGCGTGTCCAGGTGTTGCTCTACAGTCATGGGGCACCTCCCCTGGAGGCAATGTGTTGTTTCAGCTCCTCTTTGAATTGAGCCGTGTCACTAGCGGTAATGAGCTTGGAACCGTCGGAATATCCTGTCCAGGTATCGATCCGCGCCGCGCCCCACCCGGCGGTGCGCTTGGCGGAGATGCCATAGGTTTCGAGCAGCGCCTCGATGCTGTCGATGAGCTTGTCCATGATTTCTGCTGTCGTGACCTTGATCCGTTCGTTTTCCCCGGGCAGGGGCGCGTGGAGCAGCCGCAACGTGCCCGTTGTCTCGGCCGGAACGACCTCGTAGAAAATGGGCTGGGTTCCGGCCCGTGTGCCGCGTTTGTGGGGGTTGATCACCTCGAAGCCGATCCGGTCGAACCACGTGGGATAGCAGACAAGGGCGCCGGAGCGGAATTCCTCGGCGGCGCCTTTCTCATTGCCGAAGAGATGGGTGATCCAGGCAGGATCGTTCCAGCCATCCATGGTCATGTTCCGCGATTGGAGATGGGTGGCCAGGCCCGCCTTCATCCGGCAGGCCCAGCGCAGCAGCCCCTTCCAGGCAGCCGCGGACATGAACGGCACGCCAAAGACCCGATCCTTGCGCACCGGGTTGTCCAGCACGTGAAAGGGGCGGTCGTCCTTCGAATACCAGGGTGAGGTCAGGGTGAAGCCGACCTCGATGCCGAACCAGGCGGGGTCCGGCAGGGAAGCAAAGTCGGGTTTAAGGTGAAAATCCGAAGGGAGATTGAGCGTCAAAGGGAGATTGAGCGTCAGTTGAGCAGTCCGTTTCATGTAGCATTTGCGTGCTTCGTTCTTCTCCCCGTCACGACAGGACCAGACCGTGCATTGGTCCACAAGGTCCGAGATGAGAATGAAATCGTTACAGTGCTGCGGGCGGTAGTCATTCTGGTCCAGGGATGCATAATAATCAAAGATCATCTGGGCTCCCCCTTCTTGGGGAAAAGGCGTTTCATGATTTCGTGTCCCTCGAGAACAACCCACCCCTCGGGCAAGCGTTTTCCCATGGTGTCGAAATCGATCAGATCAGGGTTTACGAAGCCAAATGTTCGTGCAGGGTCCTTGAAGCTGAACACTTTCTTACTCTCCTGCTGGGAGCCGGCAAGCCACTTGGATTTTGAAGCGGCATCTATTATAATGTACTCGCTCTTGCGTTTTGGGTGTTTGTTTGTCTTTTTGCATTTCTCCGGAGGATTATGTACTTGATTGCACGTGCTGTATTCCTTGCTTTCGTCTCTGCCAAGTGCTTTATTGAATGTACTGGAGCCAGTACCATCGCGGCTCAAAGTTTTACCTTCGACAAACCAAAAATACTTAAGTGATGCCCAAGCAAACCCATCATGGCTGCGTTTCAGCCACGTGCTCCGTGTTACATACGCCTTCAACGCTTCTTCATTACAAGATATTTTCACAGGGTGATCAAGTTTCACCAAACCATAGTCCCGATGATGTGGTGCGTTCGCCCGATGGGATTCGTCCGATGGCTTGAATACCGTCTTGCCGCCGATGGCCCCATACTCGGCGATCAGACGCAACGTGAAGTTCAGGAGAGCCCATTCTTCCTCGCAAATCGGGCGAAGGGGCGTGAAACGGAGGCTGAATGTCTCCCCTTTCAATATCTGGGGCGATATCACCTTGTTGTCATCTTTTCCTTGAGTGCTACCTTTCTTGTCTTCCTTCTTCCCTTCCCGAACATTGCCCGCCGCATCCAGGACCGTGAAGCGGAACTTCCGCGCCCAGCCGGTGCATCCGAAGAGTTCGCAGACAACACAGTGCTTCCGGTCTTCGCATTTGGTGCCGGTGGGGTCGCAGGCATGGCCCCCAAGGCCGCGCACCACCACCTCGAACCACCAGCGGATGGAGCCGAGCAGGCCGGTGGTGATCAGGCGGCCCGGATTGCCCCCGGCATCACCGGTCCACAAATCCGTCAATGCCTTGAGCTGATAGGTTCGTTCGCCTGTCGTCGTGCCCATGGCGCACCTCCGGTGGGCGTTGGTTTGTCGTCACAGGATAACCATTCTCCATGGAGCGGAAAAAGTCAAGCCTGTGCGGTGCGCTCCGGATTCCATCAACCAGCAATGGCAATCCTTCGACTCGGCTATGTAGAAAGGCGTTTGTTCTCCTGGAGCACGAGAATTGTGAACAACATGGAATGCCTGCATAGGGCAAGCCAGATTTACATGTACGTGCCGGACGTGTTTACCGGAGGTGGCTGTTATCTTTTGCGCCGCAATGGTAACGAAACGATTGTCACCAGGCCATGTTCGAAGGGCATATATAACTACCTGTCATGCCAAGCAGGGAGGATTCTGGAAAGGGGGAGCCCGAGGGGGAAGAACCTCTTCAAAGAGGTTTTCCCCCTCGGAAATCAAGGTCGTTCGCTTTGCCGAGACAACAGAAAGGTCACGTTTCCGGAGGCTCGTGGGACTGTCCAGCGGCTATCGGCTTTGGCCCAGCGCCCCTGACCGGGGCGAGCAAACAGAGATGCGCGCCCAGTGCAGCCTACAGGCGCGACCACATCCAGGTACGAGCCAGGGTTGTCAGGGCACCTTTGCGAAGTTGACGGTGTAATGGAAGAGTCCGCCATGTCGGGCCAGGAGGCTGAAGCCCTCGGATTCGACGAGTTGCAGCAGGTCGGCCTTGGCAATGGCGTGCGGATCACCCAATGTGATTTCCGTGATGGACAAGAGCCCGTCTGTTTTCAGGACACGGTGAAGCTCCCGCAGGCAGGTCCGGCGGTCAGGGACTTCGCCAAGCATGGCAACCAGGAACGCCACGTCCATGCTGTCGCTCTCCACGGGCAGGGATGTCGCGTCTCCCTTGCGGTATGCGACGTTATCCATGCCTGCCTTGTCGAGGCGCTCCCTTGCCATGTCCAGCATTTCCTGCTGTACGTCTACCAGGAGCAGTGTGCCGTCCGGGATGGCTCGCGCGACCGCCGGACTGAAATACCCCGGCCCCGGCCCCAATTCCAACACCATTGCATCCGGCCGCAAGCCCAGGCGATGCACCAACTTTTTCGGGGGCAAGATCAGGCCGCGCAGGGGGTTGAGCAAATGCCTTGCCTTTGTGTACGGCATGGGTTCAGGCAGATGTTTGTGTGCCATCAGCAGTTCTCCTCTGTCATTTGCTTCGTGCCGTCATACGAGGCGGCGCGGACGGATTGTTGCCCTCGTCCCTATCTTCCCCGCGGGAAGGCATGGACTGTTCCGTTACCATCGGAGCGGGAGCGCGCAGCCAGGCCCTGAGCAGTTCGAATAGCGCGGCGAGATGGGATTCGCGGTCACCGCTCTGGGCGATGCTGTCAGCCGTGGTGTGCATGACCGAGAACACGAGTCGGGCCGCGGGGTCGACGGCAACGGAGCGACAGGCACCGGATGCGATCCCTTGCCGTAACATCGCCGCGATGATCCTGGTGGAGGAGAGTGCCTCGTCTATGGGGCGGTCCGCGATAGGTCCATGAAACACGGCTTTATGCAGGTCGCCGAGTTCATCGATGAAATCAATGAAATGGATGCACTCATTCTCAAACGCGCTCCACCAGTCAGCGAGCCCTTCATCCGGGAATCTGTTCTTCATTTCGGTTACGTAGTTCGAGAGGAGGTGCGCGCGGACCGCAACCAACAAATCCTCCCAGGAGGAGAAGTAGAGATAGAAGGTCCCCTTTGCCGCGCCCGCGGCCGCGGTCACGTCTTCGACACGGGCATCGATCGGCCCACGATCCTTGAGGACCTGCAGCGCGGCCTCGAGCAATTCGATCCGGCGCGCATCGGGACGCAGTCGTCGGCGTTTCACTGTTCTGCCCCTCCCTTCAGCGGTTAATGACCGTTGGTCATTTAATAGCTGACCAGCGGTCAGTAAGTCAAGACCTTTTTCAAAACGATAGGCGGAACAGAAGCGGTCAGGGAGCGGCACCGTGCCGCTGGGCACGGCCACGCGGTCCAGGAATCGGGAAACGAAGTGATTTCCCTGGATCATTGTCCCCCGCGCGCAAGGTTCACCGCCGCATGTTGCGGGAGATCTGGAATGTGTTGTATGCCCCGTGTCATGGGTGCTTGTCGTGATCCGCAACACCCGCCAGGGGGTGCAGGAATTCAGGATCAGGGGAGAAACCGCCATGCTGCCTGAAAAGGATAGCTTCATCACGGGCCAGATTCTGGAATGCCTGGCAGTGGGCATATTCACCGTGGACAAGGAATTCCGCATCACCTTTTTCAATGCCGAGGCCGAGCGGCTCACGGGTTTCCTGCGGCGGCAGGCCCTGGGCAAGTTCTGCTACGAGATCTTCCGCTCCGATGTCTGCCTCAAGGGCTGCGCCATGCACGCTGCCATGCAGAGCTGCGAGCCAGTGGTGCGCAAGCGCGTGACCATCCTGGACAAGCACAACCGAGAAATACCCGTGGAGGTCACGGCCTCGGTGTTGCGCGACGCCGACGGACAGGTCATCGGTGCGGTGGAATCCTTTGTGGACGACAGCGCCCGGGTACAGTTGGAAAAGCAGGTCCTCGACAGCTACAATTTCGCGGACATCAAGGGCCGCAGCGAACCCATGCGCCGGGTGTTCCACGCGCTCACGCCCCTGGCTGAATCCCAGGCCACCATCCTGATTCTGGGCGAGACCGGCACGGGCAAGGACCTTGTGGCCCGGGCCATTCACAACACCAGCCCCCGCCGGGATGGGCCGTTCGTCAAGGTCAACTGTCCGGCCCTGCCCGAGAACCTGCTGGAATCCGAGTTGTTCGGCTACAAGCGGGGCGCGTTCACCGACGCGCGCGGCGACAAGCCCGGCCGCTTCGAGCTGGCCAAGGGAGGAAGCATTTTCCTGGACGAGATCGGCGACCTCCCCCTGTCCCAACAGGCCAAGCTCTTGCAGGTCCTGGAGGATCAGGAGTTCTACGCCCTGGGCGCCACGAGTCCAACCCGCGTGGACGCGCGCTGCATCGCCTCCACCAATCGCGACCTGGAAGCCATGGTGGAGACAGGAGAATTCCGACGCGACCTCTATTACCGCCTCCAGGTGGGCGTGCTGCATCTCCCGCCCCTGCGGGAGCGCCGCGAAGATATTCCACTGTTGTGCGAACATTTTGCCCAGATTGGGGCGGCAACCCTGGGCGTCCCCGAGCCCGTGTTCGAGCCCGAGACCATGCGACTGCTCATGGCGCACGACTATCCGGGCAACGTGCGACAGCTGAAAAACATCATCGAGCATGCCTTGCTGTTGCACCAACAGGGGCGTGTCCAACCCCAGGACCTGCCGCAGGATTTTCTGCAATGCGGGCAGCCGCGCGGCCCAGCGAGGGTTGCGCCGGGAGCTGCCGCCCCAGCCGCGATTGGCGGAGGAAGAGCGGGGCGGAACGACCTTCGCGACCGGATCCTCGAGGCCCTGGAAACCAACCATTGGAACAAGCAGCGCGCGGCCCAGGCCTTGGGTCTGAGCCGTACCACGTTGTGGCGGCGGATGAAGGAGCTGGGATTGGACGTCCTGGACCAGGGAGAGGGGGCGGGTTGAGTCCGTTGCAATCCGCTGTAACGATTTGTTTACCCCACGCAGAAGGACGCGGCCCATGTTTCAAGTAGTGAAACATCTTTGAAGCATTTAGTTTCAGCTGAAACAGTTTATTTTTGCACAAATTTTGTTATCATGGTGAAATAATAGCTATTCATCTCCTGGCACGTTTCGTGCTCATTCTGGAACGGAGGTCGCAGGTGTGATTGTAGGATTCTGTGTACTGCATGGCCGCATCGCCCCGCGCTTTGATCAGCCGCAAGGCGTCGAAGTGATCGTCTTTGACGAACAAAACGGGGTCGTGTCCCGCGAGAATTACGGCACCAGCCACATGCAGCGGCTGGAAATCTGTCGTTTCGTGGCCTCGCTGGGCGTGGAGGTGCTGGTCTGTGGGGGACTCATGGACTCGTGCGAGCGGTTCTTCCATGAGCGCGGTGTCAGAATCATCGACAATGTCATCGGCGATCTCGAATTGGCCATCGCGAGCTTTGCACGTGCGGAGCTACAAGCAGGGGCCATTCTGGATTGACGCGCCGCCACGGGCAGTACCGTGCCGCCAGGCGGCCATACGCGAAGGAGCCTGGAGATGAACGTCAGCAGACGCCGCTTTCTGCAGACAGTGGGCGCCACGGCCGCGCTTGCCGTGCGGCCGGCCACTGCGGGCGCCTGGGAGTCAAAAGCTCCCAGGGACCCTTACGGTTGCCTTGTTGACTTGACGCGTTGCGTGGGCTGCCGCAAGTGCGAGCAGGCCTGCAACGAGGTCAACGGCATGCCCGAACCAGAGGTGAAGTTCACTGATCTGCGCGTGCTCGATCACAAACGCCGTCCGGATGTGACCACCTTCACGGTGATCAACCGCTATTACACCGGCAAAAAGGACCCCAGCGACATGCTCGTGCCCACCTTCGTGAAGGTGCAGTGCATGCATTGCCAGGACCCTGCCTGTGCATCGGCATGCATCACCGGCGCGCTCTCCAAGAAGGAGAACGGTACCGTGCATTATGACGTCGGGAAGTGCATCGGTTGCCGCTATTGTCTGGTGGCCTGTCCTTTCGAGATACCCGCCTACGAGTACGACAAGGCCTTGCTCCCCAAGGTGCAGAAGTGCACGTTCTGTTTCGACCGCATTTCCAAGGAAGGGGGCAAGCCCGGCTGCGTTTCCATCTGCCCGGTGGAGGCCATCACCTTCGGCAAGCGCGACGATCTGTTGCGAATGGCCAGGGAACGGATGAAGAACGACCCCGGCAAGTACATCGAACACATTTACGGCGAGAAAGAAGTCGGCGGCACATCCTGGCTGTACATCTCGGGGCAGGCCTTCTCGGAGTTGGGGTTCCTGAAGGTGCCCGACGCGCCTCCGCCAAAAACCACGGAGACCATCCAGCACGCCCTGTTCAGCTATCTCTGGTCTCCGATAGTGCTGTTCGCCGGGTTGTCTGGATTCATGGCCATGACGAACAAGAAGCACAAGGAGGACGACCATGAGTAGTCATCCCTACCCCATCGAGCAGAGGCCCTTCTGGACGCCGGGCGTGCTGGTGATGTTGGCGCTCATGCTCATGGGCGGCACGGCTCTGGCCCTAAGGTTCATCTTCGGCATCGGCTACGTGGCCAACCTGAACAACACCACGGCCTGGGGGCTGTGGATCGGCGTGGACGTGGCCTCGGGCGTGGCCCTGGCCGCGGGCGGTTTCACCACGGCCTTTCTGGGCCACATCATGGGGCGCCACTACTACGAACCCATTGTCCGGCCCGCGCTGCTCACCGCGGCGTTGGGCTACACCTTCGTGGCCTTTGGGGTATTCATCGACATTGGCCGCTCCTGGGCCATCTGGAAACCCATATTCTTCCAGAATCACGACTCGGCGCTCTTTGAAGTGGCCATGTGCGTGGTGGTCTACCTGCACGTGCTCTGGATCGAGTTCATTCCCATCGTGGCCGAGCGCTTCGGGGAGCGCATTCCCCTGCTCAAGCGCTTGAACGCCGGCCTGCGCAAGGTGATGTGGGTGTTCATCGTACTCGGCGTGGTGCTTTCGTGCATGCACCAGTCCAGCCTGGGCACGCTGCTGGTCATCGCGCCCACCAAGGTCAGCCCCCTTTGGTACACACCCTGGTTGCCGTTGCTGTTTCTGCTCTCGGCCTTCGCCGTGGGTTACCCCATGGTCGTGGTGGAAACCACCATCGCCACGAATTCACTGAAGCTGGACGGAGAAATGCCGGTTCTCTCCCGTCTGTCCGCCATCATGATCTTCACCCTGGGCACCTACATGGTGGTGAAGCTATATGACTTCGCCGCGCGCCGCGCCTGGACGCATCTCTTCGAGGACGACGGACAGACCTTTGCCTTTCTGGCGGAAGTGTTGTTCGGGATCGTGCTGCCTTGGGCAATGCTCTTGTTCACGCGGGTACGCCAGTCCAGAAGGTTGTTGTTCACCGCCTCGCTGTTGATAGTGCTCGGGGTCCTTTTGAATCGCATCAATGTCTTCGTTGTCTCGTTCAAGGCACAGACGTCGCCCCATCCGTATTTCCCGGCGATCGGGGAAATATTGATCACGGTGGGCGCCGTGGCGACCATCATGTTCCTGTACCGGCTCTTCGTGAAATACCTGCCGGTGCTCAGCGCCGCACCAAAGGAGGCGTCCCGATGAGGTACATGCATACAAGAATTGGGGGCCTGGTCCTTATCCTGGCGCTGCTGGCGACCGTGTTCATGGCCCTGCAGGCCGGTGGCGCGACCGAACAGAAGAAGGACGGCCCCGTGGAAAAGGTACGCGCACATCGCTTTCCGGTGCCGGAAGGCTGGCAGGCTCCAGACCAGGCCAAGGCGCTGGAGCGCGCGCGACAGGAAATCCCCTTCATCAAGGACGTGAAGCTCGAGGACATCGCCCTGCGGCAGCAACGGCTCCGTGAGCTTGGTCTCGGAATCAAGGATATCACCAACAGCTACTTCTGGCTGGAGAGTCCGTTCGTGAACACCTTCGAGGACAAGTACACCCCCGTGCGTTTCATGCACACCAAACATGCGGCCGCCCTGGAAGGCAACTGCGCCTTGTGCCATCACCACCGCCCCGAGGATCCCAACATGCCGGAGACCGTGGCCTGCCGCGCCTGCCACCAGGAGGCCTTCAATCCTGAAACTCCAGATCGCATCGGCCTCAAGGCGGCCTATCATCAGCAGTGCATGGACTGCCACAAGTCCATGGCAAAAGGTCCCGTGAGTTGCACCGGCTGTCACGCGGAAAGCCACGTGGATCATCGGGAGTTGGTGCAACTGCCGGCCGACCCCACGCCCCAGCAGGTGACGCGGGAGTGTCTGCGCTGCCACGAGGACGCGGGCAAGGACATGCTCACCAGTGCGCATTGGCTCTGGCGCGGGCCTTCCCCCTACACCGTCGGGCAGCAAAAGCAGGTCATGGACGGCAAGGCCACCAACACCATCAACAACTTCTGCATCGCCTTGCCCTCCAACGAACCGCGTTGCACCTCCTGTCACGCGGGGTACGGGTGGAAAGACGCCACCTTCGACTTCAGCGACATGAGCAAGATGGATTGCTTGGTTTGTCATGACACCACGGGCAGCTACAAAAAAGACCCTCCCAAGGCGGGCATGCCCACCCCGGAGGTCGACCTCGTCCATGTGGCCAAGAATGTGGGTCAGAGCAACAGAAACACCTGCGGCGAGTGCCACTTCGAGGGTGGTGGGGGCGATTCGGTGAAACACGCCGACATGTGCAGTGTGTTGCGTTATCCCGAACGGAACTGCGACATTCATATGGGCGGCTACGACTTCAGTTGCACCGAATGTCACACGACACGCAACCACAAGATCTGGGGCCGCAGTTCCTCGGCGCCAGTGGCCGAAGGCTCCCGCAGCTGCGTGGATTGCCACACCGAAAAGCCACACTACGGCGAGAGCATCCTGGATCATCATCTGAACAAACACTGCGAGCACATGGCCTGCAACACCTGCCACTCCCCGGTCTACTCCAAGTGCAAGGCCACCAAGACCTGGTGGGACTGGTCCGTGGCCGGCGACAAGGAACGCAAGCCCGTGAAGGATAAGTTCGGTGAACCGGACTACAACTGGATGAAGGGCGAATTCAGCTGGAAGGAAGCGGCAAAGCCCGAGTACGCCTGGTACAACGGCTATGTGGAGCGCGTGCGTATCGGGGACGTCATTGATACCACCGGCGCCCTGGTGACCCCGGACATGAGCAAGGAAGAGAAGCAAGCCGGCAGGTTCGTCGACCTCACCTCTCCCTTGGGGAGCATGAAGGACCCGCAATCCAGGATATCGCCGTTCAAGATCATGCGCGGTGTACAGCCCATCGATACCAAGCACAACTACCTGCTGGTGCCTCACCTGTTCCCCTCGAATCCGGATGACAATACCGCCTTCTGGAAGAGCGCTTATTGGCCGACGGCCTTCGAGGTCGGCATGAAGGCGGCGAATCTGGAGTTCAGCGGTGAGTACGGCTGGATACGAACAACCATGCACTGGCGCATCGAGCACGAGGTCATGCCCAAGGATAGCGCGCTCTCCTGCGTGCACTGCCACGAGAGCCTCACCGAGGAAAAGACCTGCGACCGTTGCCACCAGGACAACCGCGAGATGGACTTCAAGAAGCTGGTCAAACAGGGCGCGGACTTCTCCTTCATGCACGAGCAGGGGCGCGACGTGGGCCATCTCATCGGCACCACCGACTACATCGACTTCAAGGCCCTGGGCTACAAGGGTGACCCCATCATCCACGGCGGCCGCTTCAAGCAACTGCCCCTTGGCCAAGTAACCGAGAAATCGGAGCAGTAACCCCCTTGCACGCGGCGGGGAACCTTCCCCCCCGCCGCGTGCTCAACCAACAATGAGGAAAAGGAGCCCGGATTCATGCTCACCACGTACATTGGCTCCATATTGGCCGCGTTAGTAGTCCTGGCCCTGATCACGTCATTCTCGTACATGGTTTTGACCTTGGCCTTCACCTTTCTGACAGCCGTGAAGCCCAGACCCCTGACCAGTCTGTTGCTTATGATGCGGCCGGAGCATGCCCGCTGGGTCAAAGCCTCGCACCTGCTCTTTTGCATCTTCTGGGTGGGCGGAGCCTTTTCCGTGGCGGTGCTCTCCTTCATGGCGGAGCAAATTGCCCATCATGACGACGCCTACCTCACCATATTGCTCAGCGTCCGGACCCTGGACAACTACATCATCACCCCCGCGGCTTTTGCCAGCGTGATCAGCGGGCTGGCCCTGGCCATGCTCACCCGCTGGGGCATCGCCAGACACGCCTGGATCATCGCCAAGGTGGCGCTTTCAGGCTGGGGGCTGCTGATCGGCACGTTCCTGGTCCGATCAAGAATCCACGACATGCTGCTCGCCTTCCAGGACCTGGGCGCCCAGGCCATGGACAATCCAGTGTACCAGTACAAATCACCGACCAACATCGTGCTCGGCACGGTTCAAACCACTTTGCTTCTTGCACTGACCTTTGTCTCGGTACTCAAGCCCTGGAAGAACATTACCCCCTATGACCCGGAGTAGCCGCCGGTCGCCCCTCGAACCACGGGCCCAGCCATGGCAATCGCATGCGGGCCACTAGAAACAAGGAGAACGTCATGTTCAGGAAGATCATTCTCGCCACCACCCCCCACGAGGTCTGCCAGTGTGCCTCTGATTATGCCTTGGCATTGGCGCGAGAAGAAAAGGCCGAGCTGATCATCTTTTATGCCCTCGGTCCCATGGAACACGGCTGGGGAGCCGTGCGTCACTATGTGCCCTCCGGCCTCACGGACGACGTGGCCAACGACATGCGGAACTATTACGCGGACAAGACCTCGGGCATCGAAAACTGGCGCGTTGTGGTGGAGCCCGGTGTATGTCGGGAGCAGCTCCTGAAGCTGGCCTGGAAGCACAAGCCGGACATCATCGTCATGGGCCCCAATACCAAGTATGACACGGAGAACCGCAAACGATACTGGGGCATGGCCGGGTCCACCTTGCAACACGTCGCGGCCAAGGCGCGCTGCCCCGTGGCTGTGGTCTCCCGGGCGTACGACAGCACCAGTATTCCAGTGAACAACATCCTTTGCGCCACGGATTTCTCCGAGGCCTCCAACAATGCCGTGAACTATGGCTGCAAGCTGGCCCGGCACTTCAATGCCCATCTACACCTGCTGCACGTGTTGGATATCGGCCCCGGAGGTCTTTCCGAGCAGCAATACTTCGAACAGGGCAACGACTTGCTGCAAGAAGCCCTCGAACGCATGGAGCGGGAGTACACGCGGCACCTGGTGCCGAAAAACTTCAGTTACCACGCGGAGGAGGGCGTACCCTACGTGGAGATCCTGAAAGCGGCGCGGCATTACAATGCGGATCTCATCGTCATGGCGCACCAGAACCACGGGGGTGAAGCACTTTCTGAACTCGACTCGCTGACCATGCGGGTGGCCGTACACCACAGCCCTCCGGTGATCAGCGTGCACCGCAACGTGAAGCCGTGTGACGAGGAGTCTTGATCCAGCAGACAGCATGAAAGGGCGCACCGTGCCGTGGGAGCGCCCTCATAAGCGATATTCGGTAAGGGAAATGGCGCATCAAGAGGAATCACACATCGAGGAGGACAGAGATGGGTAAACATTTGTTCATGGTTTCCAAAGGATTTGAGAAATCAGGGAGTGCCACCAGGGCGGTCCAATTCGCCGCCTTGGCCGCTGAAATGGGCGAGGAGATTTACGTGGCCCTCATCGACGACGGCATTCATTGGGCGCAGTTGGGCATGGCCGAGGGCATCCGCGCCAGTACCGGCGAGCATATGAAGGAGTTGCTCGACAAGCTGGTGGAGCACAAAGGACTCCTGCATGTCTGCAAGGCCTGCGCGGACAAACGGTATGTGGGGCCGGACGACATCATCGAGGGTGCCACGATCACGGGAGGGCCGGAAATCGTAAGGATGATGGTCGATCCGGCGACAAGAGTGTACGTGTTCTGACAAATTCCTCCACGGGAACCAGCTAGATGCATTGCCGGCGGGGCTCGCGCTTCGCCGGCGCCGTTATTTTCCGGGAGAGTTCTTAGAGTACATCCGGTGTAAGCCTTGCTAGTTCTGTAGAATTTGTCTATACTTTGCTCATGACTACTCCATAAGCGTTTTCACCGAAATGCGGGCGAATTGTGGTAAATGATTGAAGCGCTCACTGAGCCTCTCGGGCGGGAACGATCAGGCGGTAGTCCTCTGAATTCCTTCAGAATGATGCCGAATGGAATGAACGACCGCTTAATAACGGGCTGCCAATTGAGTTTGCGTCCCAGAAAGTATGGCTCAATAACCGCTGTTCATGAACACTACAGTTGTTGGGTAGGGCATGGTGTATTTGATGAAATCAAGGAGAGTATGACTCGGATACTATCACGAAAAACAAGCACTAGATCTTTATAGTAGTCAATTGGTGTATCTTTGATTCAGTCTTCAGTACGAGAGAAGAAGATGCGACTGAGGATACAGGAAGCCATTCACGGAGGGAGGGCGATCAGGCACGAAGATACACATGCACGGAGAGCAATCCGGAGTACCTCTTTGCGTTGTAGGTGTCGGAGGGAATGTTCACGAAAGCCTTCTTGCCACAGCTATATATGAACGGTTCATTGGATGTTCTTGATGTGTCGTTGGAGGTTTCTGGCCACAATTCATGCCTTGATGAAGAATGTGATTTTGCACGAGTAAGGAGCGAAGTGTCCATGAATGCCTTTACAGGACATATCAGATCACGTGAGCAAGATAAATTCTATAAGCAGGAGAGGGGGAATCCCTCCTGGTGATGGGTGTTAGAACAAACATTCATTTGGTTGAAAGGTCTTCGAGGCATACGCACCCGCTATTGTCGTTCATCGAGACGACATGCTGCGTCTGTCAAGCTGGCCTGTGCGATCATCACCTTCCGAAGGGCGTGGGTATAGCAATACATGTGCCGGATATGTTTTTAACGGAGCCGCAAAACTGTCCAACGATTGGGGATCACCTCCGCGGTGACGAGGTCTCTCATTTTCATTGACAGATTCCATGAAGGCGGCGTGAAGAGCATGAAAGTCAGCATCGTCATACCCTGTTACAACCAAGCTGCATATTTGCCGGCTTGCGTGGACCATTGCTACTTCCAGACGCATGAGTACCTGGAGCTGATCATCGTGGATGGTGGCTCCACTGACGGGACAAAGGAATACCTGCGGACGCTGCCCGAGCGTATCGCTTCGCGGGTGGCATCTCCGGTGTTGCGCTACGACGAAGGACAGGGGATAGTACGTAAAGCCTGCCGCACTTATCATGAAGACACCCACGCCGTACATCCCGATCGGGAAGTCAAAATTCTTACCTTCACGGAAAACATTGGTCGTACTGCCACTTACAACGCTGGTTTCAGGGCGGTGACAGGGGAATGCTGCACGTATGTCGTGGGCGACGACCTGCCGCATCCGCACATGATTGAAGAGTTGGCCACGGCTCTGGACGCCACAGGGGCGGATCTGGCCTACTCGGACTTCCGCGTGGTGGACGACGCGGGCCAGGTGCTCAGGCAAGTGCGCAAGCCAGCTTACGATTTCGAGCAGTGCTTTGCCGCGTGGTTCCACATAGGCGTCTCCACCCTGCATCGTACCGCGCTGCATGCAACCGTGGGCATCATGGACGAGGCGTGGAAACAGGCCAACGACTACGAATGGTACCTGCGCATGGCCAGGGC
Source organism: uncultured Desulfovibrionaceae bacterium (assembly GCA_964609625.1). Taxonomy (GTDB): domain Bacteria; phylum Desulfobacterota; class Desulfovibrionia; order Desulfovibrionales; family Desulfovibrionaceae. The sequence goes on along the minus strand of CAZSRS010000026.1, from coordinate 25,054 downwards.
AGGCGCCAAATTCGTCCACGTGCCCAAGGTGCTCTATTCCGTGCGATTTCACGGCCATGGCTCGGCCCTGGACGAGGAATCCCGCGAACTTGCGCTGCAAGCGCGCGAAATGGCCGCCTCCATCGAGCCCGAATCCCGGGAAAGGTAACAACCATGAGTGCGAAGGGCATCGAGATCGCCGGGCGTGCAGTGGGTAACGGAGCCCCTGTCCTGATCATTGCCGAGATCGGCGTGAACCACAACGGTTCCCTGGAACTGGCAAGGGAGATGATCGACAGGGCCGTATCCTGTGGCGCCGATTGCGTCAAATTCCAGACGTTCAAGGCGGAGCGGGTGGTATCGCCCCGCGCGGCAAAGGCGGACTACCAGTTGGAAACTACCGATCCCGGCGAATCCCAGCTCGAGATGCTGGCCAAGCTCGAACTCGCCACCCGGGACTGGGAGAGCATCGTTGCCCATTGCAAGGAGCGCGGCGTCTTCTTCCTCTCCACACCCTACAACTTCGAGGATGCCGACCTGCTGGAGCGCCTGGGTGCGGATGCCTACAAGATCGCCTCGGGTCAAGCCGTGGAACTCGGTTTTCTGGAACACGTGGCCCGCAAAGGCAAGCCCGTCCTGCTCTCCACGGGCATGTGCACCATGTCCGAGGTGGCACGGGCCGTAGAGACCATCCGCGGTACAGGCAACGAGCAGTTGGTAGTGTTGCAATGCACCACCAACTACCCCTCCAGGATCGAGGACGCGAACCTGCGCGCCATGACGACCATGGGCATGGGGCTCGATGCCCTGTACGGCTACTCCGACCACACCATATCCTCGAGCTGCGCCTTGGCCGCGACAGCGTTGGGCGCCTGCGTCATCGAGCGGCACTTCACACTGGACACCTCCATGGAGGGCCCGGACCACAGCTGCTCCGCGGACCCCGAGGCCTTCAGCGCGATGGTCGAGGGCATCCGTGAAGTGGAGGCCGCGCTCGGTTCCGCCAGAAAGGCCCCCGCCGCCGCGGAGGCGCGTAATATTGCCGGCATGCGACGCAGCCTTTTTGCCCGTGGGAGCATTGCCAAAGGCGAGATACTGGACTGGTCCAATATGATTTTCCAACGCCCCGCAACGGGCATCGGCGGCCTCGACGCACGCGTCGTGTTCGGCCGGAAAGCGGCGCGGAACATAGCCGAAGGCGAAATGCTCGACTTCCCCATGCTCGGAAGAAAGGTGTGACCCCCTGTTTCGCGGTATACGGAGCCGGCGGCCATTGCCGAGTGCTGGTGGCGCTGTTGCGGCAGCGTGGTTCCGACGTGTACGGCGTGTACGACGAGAACTATCGGCCAGGGGAGACCATCCTGGGCGCTCCGGTTCTTGGACGGCTGGCCGACATGCTGCACCAACGGGAGCGCTTCGACAGCGTGGCCATCGCCATCGGCGACAACACGCAACGCAGGACGGTCCACGCGACGCTGCAACAGGCAGGGCTGCACATGCCCCCTTTGGTGCACCCCGAGGCAAGGCTGGATTTGGCCGTGGAACGCGGGTCGGCATCGGTGGTCTGCATAGGGGCGATTCTGGGCGCCCAGGCCTGTATCGGCGTGGGAGCCCTGGTCAATTCCGGAGCCATTCTGGATCACGAATCGCAGCTGGGTGACTTTTCCCACCTGACGCCCGGGGTCCGCGTCGGGGGGCGCGCTTGCATCGGGGCGGGCGTGTTCGTGGGCATGGGCGCGGTCATTGCCCAGGGGGTGACGGTGGGAGACAACGCGGTGGTGGGTGCCAATGCCGTGGTGCTCTCGGATGTGGCCAAGAGCGAGCGGGTCTTCGGAGTGCATGGAACCAGAATTGCACGCTGACCGGAATGCGGAGAGCGCCGATGCTTTCGCGGTTGGACGGGACGATACGGGGGTGTTCGGACCGGGACACCTAGCGAAACGGATGGTCTCCCGCGTTGAAAGTGGCGCGAGGCGGGCGGATCGATCCGAACAGGTTGCATGCCTATGGGACATGAGGCTCTCTATCTGTCGAGTTCCTGCTGGAGTGGCGAGCGGTTCGATGATTTCATGGACGCTGCGGAGGATGCAGGCATCCATCACATCGAGTTGAGCGGGGGATTCGACATCGCGCCTGACCGCCCTGAGTCGTTTGCAGGGTATGTCGCACGAGGCTTTGTATTCAAGGTGCACAACTATTATCCTCCGCCGGTCGACGGGCATTTCATCCTCAACATCGCGGCCGTGGACGAGGAGTTGCGTAAACGCAGTGTTGCCTTTGCCATGCGGGCCATGCACTTGGCTAAATGCCTGGGCGCTGACATGTATTCCATACACGCGGGCTACGCGGCTGCCTTGGAATTAAGGGCGGACAAGGAGCATTTCCATCTGAGCGATACGGCAGCGGTGGAGCGCGAGGCGGGGCTGCACGCACTGGGCCGGTCCGTGGAGGAGTTGTGCCGCCACGCTTCGAACCTGGGAGTGTGCCTGGCACTGGAGAATCAGTTTCCGCCCCCCGAGGGACAGAACTATTCTTTCCTGTGCGACTGGGCAGATATTTCCTGGGCGTTGTCGCGAATTGCGGGCGAGGAGCGCTGCGGATTTCTTCTGGATATCGCCCATGCGGCAATTTCGGCCCGGGTCATGGGTTTTTCCCTGCACGCTTTCATCCAGAAGATTGTAGCGACCGGCCGGGTGCTGGATCTGCATATTTCCGGCGCCGATGGCGTGACCGACGACCACGAACTGCCTGCCTTGGACGGCGAAGCGGTTCGAATCTTGCAAGATTTGTTCGGAGTCGTCGGACAGGCCACGCTGGAAGCGCGGAACAAGCCATTTCGCATGGTCGCCGAGCATTACCACAAACTTGGAGAGATGTTGCGCTGAGAACGCCATGATACGAGAACGCGATATTCTGATCCATCCGGAGCAGACCCTGCTCGATGCACTGGTGTTGCTGAACACGACGAGAAAGAAGCATCTGATCGTCGTTGACGCCCAGGACACGCTCCGTGGCGTGCTGACCGACGGCGATATCCGGCGTGTGCTCATCGACAGGGCCGATCTGGGCATAGCCGTCAGCGAGGCCATGAATCGCAACCCCATCGTGGTCAACGAGCAGATACGCCCCCAGGATATCCAGAAGATTATTTCCGACCGGATGAGCATCATTCCCGTGGTGGACAAGGACAAGAAATACCTCGGGTATTACTCCGCGCATCAGGAGGTGTTCAAGGACACCATCAGGGATCGTTCCATCTCGATTTTCGGCATGGGCTATGTGGGGCTGACCCTGGGGCTGGTCCTGGCGGACTGCGGGTTCAGGGTCTATGGCTATGACGTGAACCAGAAGCTGATCGGGCAGCTGCGGCAGGGAACCTGTCCTTTCCATGAAAAGGGGATGCAGAAGTACCTCTCGCAGCACGGCAACAAGGCCATCAAGTTCACGAGCGACTTGCGGGGCGCCCGAGCCGACGTCTACGTCATCGCCGTGGGCACGCCGCTGCGGAAGGGCTCCAGGTCCCCGGACATCGGGCATTTCGAGTCCGCGCTCGTCAGCGTGGGGCGCATCATGCAGCCCGGGAGTCTCGTCATCCTGCGCTCCACCGTGCCGGTGTGCACATCCCGACGGCACGCCATTCCGGTTCTCGAGCGTGAATCCGGGGCTGTCTGCGGCAAGGACTTCCTGTTGAGTTTCGCGCCCGAGCGGACGGCCGAAGGACAAGCCCTGCGCGAACTGCGCTTCAATCCGCAGATTATCGGGGCTTACGACGCCAACGCCTACCGGCTCACCTCGGCGTTGTTCAATACCTTCACCAGCACTATCATCGACGTCGGCTCCCTGGAGGCGGCGGAACTCTGCAAGCTGATCGACAACACCTTTCGCGACCATCTCTTTGCCTATGCCAATAACCTCGTACCGCTGGCGGAGCACCTCGGCCTGAACATCTCAGAGCTGATCGAGGCGGTGAACCTGGGCTATACCCGCAATTTCGTACCCAAGCCTTCGCCGGGAGTGGGCGGACCCTGTCTGAGCAAGGATCCCTACATCCTGGGCATGGCCTTCCAGGAGGCGGGGTTAAGCGACAGCCTGCTGTTGAACGTGCGCACGGTCAACGAGTCCGGACCCGGCTTTCTCATGGGTAAGCTTCGTCGGCTTTTATCCCAGGCAGGCAAGACGATCGAGGACTGCGGGAAAATCTGTCTCGTGGGTCTCGCCTTCAAGGGAGAGCCAGAGACTTCGGATCTCAGGGATTCCACCTCACTGTGGTTCCTGGATTTGTTCCAGGACAAAAGGAATATCTACGCCTACGACCCGGTGGTGGGCGACCAGGATATCCGCAACCTCGGCATTACTCCCGTGGATCTTGAAAACCTGTTCACGGATGCCGACGCCGTGGTCATTCTCAACAACCATAAGGAGTACGAGACCTGGAACCTGGGGCAATGCCTGGAGGAAATGAACAAGCCCGCGGTGTTCCTGGATGCCTGGAACATCTTCCCCTCCCTGTACTTCAAACGGCATCCCGGCATCCTTTACGGGGGACTGGGCAATGGCTAGGGTCTGCGTCACCGGTGGCACCGGTTTCATCGGCTCTGCCCTGGTGCGGGAATTGACAGCACGTGGCCGGGAGGTGACGGTTTTTGACAGCAACTACCGGGGCACGTCGGAGAACATCGGCGCCGTCAGGGAGTTGGTGCGCTTCGTGGAAGGGGACGTGCGCAGCATCGACGACGTACGCGAGGCGGTGCAAGGCTGTTCGGAAGTCTTCCATCTGGCCTTCATCAATGGCACGGAAAACTTCTACAGGCATCCGGGGCTGGTCCTGGACGTAGGCATCCGCGGCCATTTCAACGTCATGGACGCCTGTGCCGAAGCCGGCGTCGAGACGTTCGTGCATGCCAGCAGCTCGGAAGTGTATCAGACTCCCGATCGCATTCCCACGCCCGAGGATGTAGCAGGAAGCGTCCCGGACGTCAGGAATCCCCGCTACTCCTACGGAGGGGGGAAGTTGGCCTGCGAACTGCTGACCCTGCACTACCGGCAAGAGCACCCAATGCGGCGGGTGATCTTCCGGCCCCACAACATCTACGGCCCGGCCATGGGCTTCGAGCACGTCATTCCACAACTGGTAAGGAAGATCCACGCCGCGTGCGGGAAGGGCCGGGAAAACCGGGTGGAAATCGAAATCCAGGGCGATGGGAGCCAGAGCAGGGCCTTTTGCCACATAGCCGATGCCGTCGAAGGCATTCTCCTCGTGGCTGAAAAGGGCGTTGATAAGGAAATCTACAACCTTGGTGTGGACAAGGAAACCACCATCCGCGAGCTGCTTTCGGCCATCGGCAGGCACTTGGGGATCTCCATCGCCGTTCTGCCAGGCAGGCTTCCAGCCGGCGGGACCCTGCGCCGCTGTCCGGCCATTGACAAGGTGCGTGGCATGGGGTTCGAGCCCCGCATACCCCTGCAGCAGGGGCTGGTCGACACCGTGGACTGGTACTGGAACCACTTCGAGACACGAGAACCATGACAATGCATGATTTTATCCCCATAGCCAAACCCTTCATCGGCGAGGAAGAGGCCGAGGCCGTCCACAGGCAGGTCAAGAGCGGCTGGATCAGCATGGGGCGGACGGTCGAGGCCTTTGAACAGGCCGTGGCCGAGTACCTGGGCGTTGAGCACGTCGTGGCCATGAACAGTGGCACCGCGACGCTGCACGCCGCCCTTGTCGCCCTTGACGTGGGCCCTGGCGACGAGGTGCTGGTGCCGACACTTTCCTATGCAGCCTCCGCCAACGCGGCTCTGTACTGCGGCGCCACCCCGGTTTTTGCCGAAGAAGACGAACGAACCTTCACCCTGAGCCCCGAAACCGTCGAAGAGCGTATCACCCCTCGAACCAAGGTCGTCATGGCCGTGGATCTCAAGGGAATGCCCGTGGACTATGACGGCCTTCTGGAGGTCTGCAACGCCAGGAACGTGGCGTTGCTGGCCGACTCCGCGGAATCCTTTGGCGCCGCGTACAAAGGTGTCAGGGTGGGGCGCCAGGCCGCCATCCACTCCTTTTCCATGTTCGCCAACAAGAGCATTACCACCGGAGAAGGTGGACTGGTCTCCACCAACAGCCTCGAGCTTGCGGAATCGTGCAGGATCATGCGCAATCAGGGGCAGTCGGAGCGCTACGTGCACATCATGCTGGGGCACAATTACAGGATGACGGACGTGACCGCGGCCTTCGGCCTTGAACAGCTCAAACGCGTGGAGTGGTTTCTTTCCGAGAAAAACAGGCTGTCCCATCTGTACAACGAGGCGTTCTCCGGCAACGAACTCGTGGAGACCCCATGGATTCCGGAGTACGTGACCAGGCATACATGGTATATGTACTGCATCAAAGTCGCACCTTCGGTGGACAGGGACAGGCTGCTGGAGTTCATGCACGGCAACGGCGTTGACTATCGCCTCTCATTCCCTCTGATCCCGTTGCAACCCTATTATCGCTCCCGATTCGGCTACAAGGAAGGTGATTTTCCCAGGGCGGAGAGAATATTCAGTCGCTTCATCGACATCCCCTGCTGGGTGGGCATGACGGAGAGCGAGGCATACAAAGTCGTTTCCGTGGTCAATGCGGGAATAGAACAATGTACGAGAACCTGAGCGTGGCGGTCGCGGTTCTCGACGGGATCTCTCATGGCAGACCAACGATGCCCCTTGTGCGGTTCCTCCAATGTCGCCGTTGACGAACGCATTGCCACGGATGATATAATCGAACTGTACCACGTGACGTTCGACATCCGTATCGCGGACAGTTTTCGCGGGGTGGAGTACGAGGACTACTACTCCTGCGCGGAGTGTGGCCTGCATTTCTTCTCACCGGGCACAACGGGCGGCGCCGACTTCTATACGCAGCTGCGCAGATTCGACTGGTACCACTTGCCCCACAAGTACGAGTTCACGTATTGCAGTGGCTTCATTCCCCACGGCGCCAGGGTCCTGGACATCGGATGTGGCGGGGGTGCATTCGCGGGCTCCTTGCCTGGGCGGGAATACGTCGGACTGGAGCCCCATCCAACTGTATCAGCCGTGCCCCAGGACGCCGGCACCCTCTGCGGCATGGATCTGGAGACGTTTCTCGCCACGGATCCCGAGCCTTTTGACGTTGTATGCGCCTTCCAGGTCCTGGAACACCTGCGCCGGCCCGGAGCGTTTATCGAGAAGGCTTTGTCCTGCCTCCACCCAGACGGCAGACTGATTCTCTCCACGCCAAGCCTTGATTCATTCCTGCGCTGCGTGTGCAACAGCCCCCTGGCCATGCCCCCCCACCATGTGACACATTGGCCCGACAGGACCTTCCACCACATGACCGGCTTTGGTCTGGAGCTGGAGCATCTGCACCATGAACCGCTGCAAGACGTCACGCTTCCCTGGTTCTGCGCGATGTTCCGCCTCGAGCAGCTCAAGAAACAGCAGGGGATCGGCGGCAGTGGACTGATCGACCTCAGCCCGGATTTCAGGCGGCTCGAGCGGGAGGCTTCCCGCATGGCGGCCGACCTGCTCCCTGTCTTTTCCGACCCGGTCTGGAGGCCCGTGGGGCACTCCGTCATCGCAATTTACGGCAAAGAAAAAGCCGGGCCGCCACCACTCCCGGACTCATGCGGCAATCCTTGAGGCTCCAGGAGATTCCCCATGCGGCTACTCAGACTGTGCACCAACAACCCCGGATACCTGCAAGGGTTTTACGAGAGACATCGCGAACTCGCCGCGCACCCCTATGCCACGCAGCACGGATTGCTGATGGAGGACTGCTACGGTTGGGCGGATTTCTGGACACACGGCCTGGATCCTCTGGGGTATGCAGTCTGGGAGCCGGTGGGTAACGCGGAGACACAGCAGAAACAGTGGGCCAGGGAGCAGGGGGTGGAGTACGACGAAAGCCGGTGGCTGCACGACATCTCCCTGGCACAGCTCGAGTCCTTTGCCCCGGACGTGGTTCTGGTCAACGACCATCACACCTTCGGCCGTGCGTTCTTCGAGGAGGCGCGCCGGCGCTGCCCTTCCGTCAGACTTGTCCTGGGCTGGTGCGGCGCCCCTTTTGGGGACATGGACGTCTTTTCGGCCTACGACCTGACCCTGAGCAACGTGCCTTGGGTCCACGACGTCCTGCGTCGCAAGGGGCATCCAGTGCGGCTGTTCCGGCACGGTTTCTCTCCCGTGGTGCTGCGACGCATGCGGCAGCCCGCTCCGCCCGCTCCTTCCAGCAATGGCCTCGCCTTCATCGGCTCCATGATTGACCACGCCGATTACCACATGTCGCGGCTGAAACTGCTGACCGGCATCGCCGCGCGCATGCCTCTGACCATCATGACGCCGAACCGTGTGGGCGGTGTCGCGGCCTTGTCCTCGGCCGACCAGCGGGCGCCCGTGTTCGGCTTGGCAATGTACCGCGCCCTTGCGGCAAGTGGCGTGGCCCTGAACACACACATCGACATCTCCCTGGGGCACGCCAACAACATGCGGCTGTTCGAGGCTACGGGAGTGGGCGCCTGCCTTCTGACCGACCATGCCGACAATCTTGCCGAGCTGTTCGCCGTGGATACGGAAATCGCCACGTATCGCACGCCGGAGGAGGCCGTGGAAAAGGCCCGCTATCTCCTGGAGCATCCGGCGGAGCGTGAGGCCATGGCCAAGGCCGGGCAACGCCGGACCCTCGCGGCACATTCCTTTGACCAGCGGGCCTTGGAGCTGGACGCCCTGATACGCCACATGCTGCGGTGAAGCACGGCCTGCATGGACAAGGAGCAACATATGCGGTTTGTTTGCAAGTTTTTGGATGAAATGGTCATCCTCTCCGATGGGCGGTGCAGTACCTGCTGCATGGACCCCCTGGGCGAAAACGCCTATACATCGATTTTCGAAGAGGACTATCGGGCGGGTCTGGAAAGACGCCTCGCCCTTGCGCAACAGATCATGGACGATCCATACTCGGTGCCTCGCTGCGCGCGCTGTCTCGCTTCCCAGGGCGTCACCAGGACGGAGCACGCCGGCAATGGCCCCATGCGTTTCTGCGACCAGGAGACCGCGCAACGTGCGGCGGAGTCCCTGGTAAAAGGCCCCGAGAGAGCCGTCATCGAACTCTCCTCGATCTGCAATCTCAAATGCAGAGGGTGCATGCAGTACCGCTTCGACATCCCCTCCACGAGGGCAAGGCCCTTGCTGGACGTTGACCAGCTGATGCGCTGGTTGTCCGATTGCGCCAACCAGATCAAGCGCATCCGACTCTACAATTATGGCGAGACCTTTGTGCATCCACGGGCCATCGAGGTTGTGGAGTTCCTCAAAAAGCAGGGGATGTTCGTCGAGATAGCGACAAACGGCATGTTGCTCGATAACGAGGACAAGCAACAACGGCTGATCGCATCCGGAGTGGATCGGCTGCTTTTTTCCATCCATGGATCGAGCCAGGACAGTGTGGAGCCCTACATGACCAGGGCTTTTGATTTCGAGAAAATCCTGGGCATCCTCGAAAACCTGGATCGCTTTCGCGACAGTCTTGGAGCAGGGGTCGAGATCGTTTGGAAGTATCTCCTCTTCGAATGGAACGATACGGACGAGGACCTCGAACGGGCGGAGTCCCTGGCCCGCGAGCGTGGTGTGGACAAGCTGCATTTCACGCTACCCGGCAGTCCATCGCCGTCCAAGCGGTTCGAATGCCGTCCCAACAGCAACTACAAGGTGATCGATTTGCGGGCCCGGTCAAGGCCCTAAGGCGGCAAGCCCGTGTCCCCCTTCCGCCACGACGGCGGGAAGGGCCGGGCTTCGGAAATCCTGTTGTCCATAGCTGGACGAAACGACAAGGAGGCGTCGAATACCATGCGTACGGTATGCCTGATTCCCGCCAGAGGGGGATCGAAACGTTTGCCCAACAAGAATCTGCGTCCGTTGGCTGACAAGCCCCTTCTGCTGTACACTCTCGAGGCTGCCTTGGAAGCACGGTGTTTCGACGAGGTCTTTGTTTCCTCCGATGACATGCCGATTATGGAACTCGCCTTGAACAACGGTGCGTCCGTCGACGTTCGCAGCCCGGAAATGGCCGGGGACACCATCAAGGCCACCGAGGTGGTATACGAATTTCTGCAGCGCAAACTGCCGGACAACGCTTGGAGTAACGTCGCCATGTGCCTGCCCACCTGTCCCTTTCGCGACAGGCACGACGTGGCCGAGGCCATGCGGATATTCCTTGAGAACAGGGACAGGTGCCCGCGGCTCGTCGGCGTGAGCGCCTGCGACAGGCCCCAGCTGGCCCTGCGAAAAGTTGACGCACTCCTGCTGGAGATGCGTGAACCCGACGCATACAGGCGAACCACACGCAGTCAGGACATGGAGACGTTCTACCTGCCGAATGGGTCCATCTACATCGCGACTACGGACCGCTACATGGAAGACAAGACCTTTTTCGACAGTCCCATGCTGCACTACGTCATGCCCCCGGAACGCTCCTTCGACATCGACTACGAGTATCAGTTCCAGGTGGCCGACTTCATGATGCGACAACGCAAGGGAACGAGCAGCGCATGAGCATCTCATCGCGAAAACGCCTCGCGAGCCTGTCACAGACGCTCATCACCGGTGTCTACCGCTCCGGGACCGAGTTCGTCACCCATTGTCTGGACAGCCATCCGGAATTGAGCGCCACCATGTATCGTGTGAATGTCCTGCGTTTCGCCCTGGGGCGGTTCGATCCGATTCACGAGAGGGAGAACTACGTCGGTGCCGTGCATGGCCTGGCCCAACGGATTCGCGAGCGCTACGCCCTGGAGCTGGATGTCGGGGTAGTCATCCAGGCACTGGACGAGGCGTCCGCGGTGGACTACTGCGCTTTGTACGATGCCGTGATGACCACCATGTATCTGGACGACCGGGTGCGGCACTGGGCCGAGAAGGTGCAGCTTGTCTGGCGCGAGATCCCATACTTTCTGGAGCGGATGCCACGGGGCAAGGCCCTGATGGTGATTCGCGACCCCCGCTCCGTGCTGGCCTCCTTCAAGCGCTTCACCTATGCGCCTCCTCCCGCCTATCTGGGGGCGGTGTTCAACTGTCTGGACGCCATGCAAAAAGCCCTCGAATACAGCGAGAACTACCCGGAATCGTTCTTCTGGGTGCGCTACGAGGATGCGGTACAAAGGCCGGAGGAGACGACACGCTCCATCTGGCGCTTCCTGGGGTTGGACCCGGGTTTTCCGTTGACCCCGCAAGGCAGGTGGCTGGATTCCTATGGTCGGCCCTGGAATTCGAATACCTGCTTCCAAAATCCCGAAAACAGGGGCGATTGTTTTGACACGCAGGCGGCACTCGAGCGGAAATCCTTGCTCAACCGCGAGGAGCGGAGCCTGACCGAGGCGGTGTGTGGCCCCCTGATGCAGCGCTTCGGCTACAAGTTGACAGACGACGTCCCGGACTGGCTGGCGGTGTTCAGGCTGTTCGCCGCGGACGACGTTATCAGCGGCTATTTCAGGAACTGGATTGTCTCTGGCGTCGGCGTCCAGGCGTTTCCCACCGATCCCCTGAAGCGGGAGAACTGGCGTAAACGGGGCAGGGAGGAGTTTCGTGAATCGCATTGACTCGAACAATACCGTCCACGTGGTGCACTGCATCGATGCCGAGGGCCCGCTCCACGAATCCTTGCAGGCGACTTTCGAACGCCTGCGGCAGGCCTTTGGCGTCTGCCTGGCGCCCTCGCTGGAAAATCTGGAGAAATTGCGGGCCAGGGAGCTGGACCTGGGGGGCTGGGAAGCGGCCGTTGCCCGCATGGTCAGCAGGGAGCAACTGGAATACCTGGACACTTGGGACAAGCTGGATAGCGTCCTGGACGAGGTCTTCAGCACGACGTTCCGTGGACGGTACGTGGATTCCTTTGGCAACGGCTGGGTATGCAACTGGTTCTGTCTTGACCATGTGGGATTCGAAGGCAACCCGAGGCGGCGCGCTTTCGGATACCACGGCATCTTCGACGCCTACCTCCAACGCCTCGATGGTGCCACCAGCCTGCATGACACTATCGGCTTCCACTATCATCCGGTACCCTTCAGCCGTCAGGCCAACCATCGCTGCGCCAACCTATTCTTCAATTCGGACACTCTGTTCCAGGTCCTTGCCAGGCGCGTTGTCGACCACAACTGGTTCCCCTGCGCCAACCGCCCCGGCTTCAATGTCACCAGACCCGACAGCCACTGGTTCATGGAGCAGTACATCCCCTTCGATTTCGCCAACCAGGCCGTGGAGGCCCCGGATCGCTCGCAGCCCGATCGCACCACCGGGCGATTCGTGGATTGGCGACGCGCCCCTGTTGATTGGCGCCCCTACCATCCCGCGCACGACGACTACCAACGGCCGGGGGACTGTCGTAGATGGATCGCGCGTTGCCTGAACATCGGTTCCCGCGCCCGCTGCCTGTACCAGGAGGAAGTGGACAGGGCCTTTGCCCAGGCAGCAAAGGGCGAACCCGTCATCCTGGCCTTTGCCGACCACGACCATCGCGACATCAGGCCGGATATCGCGGCTGTTCATGGTATGCTCCTGGACGCGACGCGGCGATTCCCGGGCACGCGTTTCCGCCATTGCACGGCCAGGGAGGCCTTCCGAAGGGCAATGCAGTTGGACACTGGCGACGCCTTCACCTTCAATCTGCAATTGCAGGGCACGGTCCTGCACATCGAGACCGACAAGCCGCTTTTCGGACCACAGCCCTTCCTGGCCTTGAAAACCAAAGGGGGGCGATATTTCACCGACAACCTCGACTGCGATGCCCCATTTCGCAGGTGGAGCTATACGTTCGACGAGGAATCCATTCCCCTCGCGGCCCTGGAAGCCGTCGGCGTGGCAGGGTGCAGCCCGTCCGGCAACGTAGGCGTGTCGCTGCTCGACCCGGAGCGCAATGTCCAGGACATGAAACAGCTCTGATCGAGCGGGGTAGGGCATCAGTCAAATACGACAGATGGAGTTGCACGTGATTTCTGAAAAACAGCGCAGGTGCCTGCAATCAGTCAAGGGACCAGTCTTTCCCATACCAACCCCCTTCACCAGGGACGAGGCCGTGGACTGGGACGCGCTCCGCACCTACGTGGACTGGCTGGTACGGCAAGGCGCCAGGACGATCATGGTCACCGTTGGTACCAGCCGCTTTTCACTGCTGGACCACGACGAGATGCGCATGGTCAACGAAACGGTGATTGCCGCCGTGGACAAGCGGGCCTACACCATAGTCACCGGCCCACCCTTCGGATCCTTGTCCACGGCCGTGCACTTCGCCAGGCATGCCGCGGCGGCAGGAGCGGACGCCATGCTCGCTGTCTACCCCGAGCGCTATTACGGCGAACAGGCCGTCTTCGACTTTTTCCGCGAGGTGTCCGAAGCCGTCGACATCGGCGTCATGATCCATCTGGCGCCGATGCTCCCAGGTCCGGCAGGGCTGGGCGACAGGGTCAACTACTCGCCGGGACTGGTGGAGCGTATCGCGCGGCTGCCTGGCATGGTGGGCATGAAGGAGGAAAGCAACAACATGCACCTCTGCTATGCCTACAACCGGCTGCTTCACGAGCGGTTCTGCATCATCGGGGGGGCGGGTTGCATGCGCGCTTTTCTCGCGGCCTCTGTCTGGCGACAACCAGCCTATCTCGTCGGCGTGGGCAATTTCGCGCCCAAGGTGGAACTGGATTTCTTCAGCGCCTTGACGCAGGGGAACATGGACGAGGCGCGGCGTATCATCGATAATTATGAAACCCCATTTTTCGATCAGGCCGTCCGCCTGGGGTGGCATCTGGCGCTCAAGGAGGCCCTGGCCGCCCACTCCCTCATGCCTGCCTGGGAGAGACGCCCCCTGCGGCGACTGGACGAGGCGGACCGTGAAGTGATTCGAAAACTGGCAGGAGCGTGAGCATGGCCCAACCCATCACCATGGCAAGACGCAAGGCAGGAGCGAACGGGTTGGTCTACATCCTCGCGGAGATGGCCTGTTCCCACGACGGAAGCGAGGACAGGGCCCTGCGGCTGATCGATGCCGCTCGTGAGGCCGGGGCCGATGGCGTGCAGTTGCAGTTCTTTCACACGGAAGCACTAGTCACGCCAAACAACCCCATCCACGAGACCCTGCTACGCATCCAACTGGGGCACGATGCCTGGGGTCGCATCCATGAGCACGCCAGGCAGAGTGGGCTGGACGTCTGGGCCTGCGTCTTCGACCCCCCCAGCGTGGAACTCGCCAGGGATCTCGGCGTGGACGGCGTCAAGCTCAATTCCTCGGACCTCTCCAACCCAGTCATGTTGCATGCCGCGGCAAGCCTGGGAGCCACACTCACCCTCGGCTGCGGCGCCTCCACCCTGGAGGAGATCGCCCAGGCCCTCGATGTCCTCACGCAGGCCGGAGCCACTGACGTGATCCTCATGCACGGTGTCCAGAACTTTCCTACCCCCCTTGAGGACGCCAACCTGCGCCGCATCGCGCTGCTGCGGTCTGCCTTCTGCATGAACGTAGGGTATGCCGACCACACCGACGCCTCGGACCCCGCGGCGCAATACGTCGACCTCACCGCATTGGGATATGGAGCCTGCCTTCTGGAAAAACACTTCACCCTGGACCGTTCGGAAAAAAGAACGGACTACCAGGCAGCCTTGGAGCCGGATGAACTCATGCGCTATGTCGCACTGATCAGGCTGGTGGAAAAGGCCCTGGGTAGCGAAACCGTGCGGCCATTGACGGAGTCTGACCGCAACTACAGAAAGTTTCAGAAGAAAAGCATCGTCGCGGCCATTGATCTGCCAGCGGGCCGAACATTGCGTGAAGAGGATGTCCGCTTCCTGCGCACGGGGGGGGAGCCCGGATTGCCGCCCACCATGTTACCTGAGTTGTTGGGTCGCGCGATACTCGCGGATATTCCCGCCATGACCCCGCTTCGCCTGGAGGACCTCGCACGCCCATGATGCACCGGCAAGCCATGGAGATCATCCACGCCATCGAGCACGGCATGGACATCACACGTCTGACGTTCAGGGGCGTGCATGTCTGGCCGCTGCTGCGACAACGGCTGTGGTGCACGCTGATCAACCCGCATCTGCACAACCTCTCCTTGCCCGCGGAATTCAGACGCGACATCCGCCACGTCCTCGCGCGGAAGTCCCTGGATGTTCTGGAAACCCTGGGGCAGCGCGACGTGCTGTTTCTCTCGCGCCCCCAGGACAACAGGGAGCGGTTGCAAGGCAAACACTACAACCCCTTTATCGACCCCCTGGTCGAAGCCCTCGGCCCGAGGCATTCGCGGGTGAAGCTCGAAGAGGATACAGGCCTGGGGGGCGTGGAACCCTGGTGCCCACCCGTGCCCTATTCAGTTGCCCTCGGGGAGGCGGGGACGTTCCCCGAAGACCCTGTACCGGGATTCGAGGAATTCGAGGACAAGGCATCCGGCTTGGTTCCCTGCCTGCCAGGGCGCGACATCATCGTCAAGGACGCCCTCGTGGCCGCTTCCTACCGTCGACTGTTCGGTCAGGTACTGGACATGCTCAGGCCCAGGGCCGTGTTCCTGGTCTGCTACTACCACCCCCCGTTCAATGGGTTGATGCAGGCCTGCCACGAACGGGGCATCGCCTGTGTCGACGTGCAGCACGGCAAGCAGGGGGAAAATCATGGGGCCTACAGCCACTGGACCGTCTTTCCCCAGGGTGGCTGGGACATGCTGCCTACCCACTTCTGGCTCTGGGGCGAACCATCCAGGCAGAGCATCGAGCGCTGGTTGCCCAAAGAGCGCAACGGCATTCCGGAGGCCCTCGTGGGCGGGGCACCCTGGCTGGGGCTCTGGGTCGAGGATAGCGCCTCTCTTCTCACGCCGGAAGTGGCACGGGTCCAAGAACGCGCAGGGGGCAGAGTGGTCGTGCTGACGACCCTGCAACCAGCCTGGCAGGACGTACCCGAGATCATTGTCCAGGCCATGCGCGACTCCCCGGCCACGTGGTTCTGGCTGGTGCGCGCTCACCCCGGGCAGAAGGACAACCTGCACGCACTGGAGAAGCAACTGGAAGCAGCCGGGCTGGACAACTGGGACCTGCGCGCGGCTTCCACACTACCGCTGTACGCGTTGTTCAGTGCCAGCCATTGCCATGTGACGGCCTATTCCTCCTGCTGCCTGGAGGCACTGCATTTCAAGCTGCCCACGGTTCTCTGGGGAGAGCGTGGCGCCGCGTTGTACAAGGACTCCATCTCCCGGGGAACCTTTCGCCACGCCACCACGGCCCGGCAGCTGGTGCGGGAGATCGGCCTCGCCCTTGACGACGCGCCCCCTGCCGCCCCTGCGGAACTCGCGTACATGCAGACATCCGGCGATGTGCCGCGCAAGGCCTTGGATTCGGTCCTGCGATGGTCCGAGTCATCTTCCATCAACAACAGGCGGAACCATTCATGACGAAAAAGGATATCGACATCCATCCGGGCATCCGCACCATGGTTCCAGCCTTGCGCATCAGCAACCTGGTCCAACGTTGCCTTGCCTCACCCGAGGGCTGTTTCGTGGAATGCGGGGTATGGAGGGGCGGCTGCCTTGCCGTCATGGCCTCCCTGGCCCATGCGGAAAGCCGGGGCAGGAAGGTCTATGGCTTCGACTCCTTCGAGGGGCTGCCCGATCAGACCCCGGAGGACGCGCAACACGGCGGCGAGTTCGTCGGCATGTGCAGGGCCACGCGGCACGACGTGCTGGAGACCTTCAGAACCTGGGGCGTGCCGCTGGACGATACAATCCTGGTGCCTGGGTGGTTCAAGGACACCATCCCCGCCGTCAGCAGCACCATGCCGCCCATCGCGGTGCTGCGCCTCGATGGTGACTGGTACGATTCCACGCGCGTCTGCCTGGAGTACCTGTACCCGCTCATACAGCCAGGAGGCGTGGTCATCGTCGACGACTACACGACCTGGACCGGATGCAGGAGAGCCGTGGACGAGTACAGGGAGCGGCACGACATTACCGTAAGCCTTGTGGAGACAGACCCCCTGGGTGAAGTCTGGTGGACGAAACCGAGAGCATGACCAGGAGCCATGAAAGTCGTCCATATCAGCCATCAGGATCACGGCGGGGCAGGGGGTGCCGCGTTTCGCCTGCACGCCGGCCTGCGTGCCCTCGGGGTCGACAGTCGCTTTCTGACCACCGCGGCCGTGCATCGAGCGGAGCACGTCCTGCTGGCAGGGGACGCTGTCCTGGCCGACAGCCTCGGCCAGAGCGTCGTAAGGCGCGTTCCCGAGTTTCAACACGCCGTTGATCGGTGGCGTAAGTTGGTGCAAGGCTACCCGAATCGCCCCCGAGGTCTGGAGATGTTCTCGACACCTGAGAGCGCCCTGCCGGGGTTGCGGCATTTCATTCCCGACGACACTGACATCCTCCACTTTCACTGGATTTGCGGCCTGGTACCCCTGGACGAACCGCATCCCTGGCTCCGGGAATTCCCCATCGTCTGGACCCTGCACGACATGAATCCGTTCACCGGCGGGTGTCACTTTTCATTTGGCTGTGATCATCACACCAGCGCATGCGGCAACTGCTTCCAGCTCGGCAGCGGGGAGAACCTGGACGCGAGTCGACGAATCCTTGATCAGAAACGCCGGAGCTATGCCGGACTGGACATCACCTGCGTGTCACCGAGCCGCTGGATGTTCCAGCAGGCCACCGCAAGCTCATTGCTCGGCGCTAGACACCATGCCCACATCGCCAACGGCATCGACATCAGCGCCTTTTCCATCCACGAGGGGGCGAGGGAACGGTTCCCCATGTTCGGAGCCGAGGACACCGTGCTTCTCTTCGGCTCGGACTCCGGAACCAGGCGCAAGGGGCTGGAATACCTGCTGCATGCCTTGCGTGAACTGGCCGCACAGGACGCCGGCCGGCTCCGGCTCGCGGTCTTCGGTCCCGAGCCGGATCAGGCTCTGCTCGACGTGGGGCTTCCGGTGACCGCCCTGGGCTATTCCACCGGGAGCGAGACCCTTGCCACGCAATATTCCATGGCCGACGCTTTGGTGGCGCCGTCCATCGAGGACAATCTGCCCAATGTTGTCCTGGAGGCGCAGCTCTGCGGATTACCAGTGGTCGCCTTTCGAGTCGGCGGCCTGCCGGATATCGTGGATCACGGAAGCACCGGCTACTTGGCCCGCCCCAAGGATGTGGACGACCTGATCCAGGGTATCCGCTGGGTCGTATCCCGCAGGGCGCATCGCGCGGAACTCGCCGCGACGTGCCGGGCCGAGGCGGTGAACCGCTTTGACATTTCACGCAGGGCCGAGGACATGATCCGCCTCTACCAACAGATACTCACGCGGCGACACTTCCCGGCGCAACACGACAGGAGCGACACATGCTGAACAGTCTTTCGGTCAAGGACCTCGGAGGAGGGCTTAACCTCGTGGATATCGGCTGCAGTGGCCATCTCGACGACAAGTGGGCGCCTCTGGCGTCGCTCATCAATTACATCGGTTTCGACCCCAACGCAGAGGAGTGCCGACGGCTGAACGCGGAGCCTTCACAGTTCAATTCCAGACTGTTTCTCCCGTACGCGGTCTTTGACGGGCATGAATCCCCGCTGTACAAGACGCATTCCATCTACTGCCACTCCCTGTTGCCCCCCAACACGGCCTGGCTCGACCGCTTCGCCTATCGGGACCTGTTTACCGTGGAGAGCACGGAGCGGATTGCAACGCGTCAGCTCGATGACGTCGAGGATCTCAGGTCTCTGACAGTCGACGTCATCAAAGTGGATTCGCAAGGTCTGGACAGGCGCATTCTGGAGCATGGCCCGAGGATCGTGGAGCAGGCGCTGTACATCGAGGCCGAGCCCGGCTTCCTGGAGAATTACCAGGGCGAGGACACCTTTGCCGCGGTGGATGCATTCCTGCGCGACCACGGATTCCTGCTCTTCGACCTGAAACTGTTTCGCCAGCCCAGAAACAACCCCCTGGGCAAGGTCAGCCCGAAACAGCAGCTGCTCTGGTGCCAGGGAACCTGGAAGCGGGACCTCGTCTTTCCGCCAGGCCAGACCGTCAGCCGCTCGCGCGCCCTGAAGGCCCTGCTGCTCTGCGCGCTAGAGGGGTGCTGGGATTACGGGTTCGAGCTGGCTGCCCACTTCCACTCCCAGGGGCTGTTGCACGAGCACGAACTGGAGGCTCTCGCTTCGGCCACGGCATGGAAACTGCATTGAGACCGCCGACAATCCATGGGAGGCTGATCATGAACCTCATTTCACCACACAAGGACTGCAGATGAGAATTGGCGCCCTTGTTCCCGCGCGAATCGGCTCCAGCCGGATTCCCCGGAAGAACATCCGTGATCTCGGGGGCAAGCCTCTGCTGTTTTGGACCTTGGACGTCCTGCTCGAGGCCGACTGCCTGGACGACGTTGCAGTCTCCACGGAAAGCGACGAAATCGCCGCTCTTGTCCGCGGTCAGTATGCGGAAAGCCAAGTCCGCATCGTCCACCGCCCCGCGGCCTTGGCCACCAACAGTGCGCCGATGCACAAGGTCGTCGCGCACTACCTCGAGAACACCCCGGATCTCGACTACTTCGGTGTGTTTCTGCCCACGCATCCATTCCGCAAGGTAAATATCATCCAGGAAATTTGCCGCCAGTTGCATACGGGGCATTTGTTGCGGGTGGTGTCCGTCTCGGAGCAGGTGTGCGGCTCTCGCGACATGTACTACCCCGTGGAAAACGGGGTGAAGCCCTTTTTCCGCCCCCCGGCGGTATTCGTCGGCCACATGTCCGCCTGTTACGGCTTTTCCCACAGGGACTGGCAAAACCCAGCGTGGAGGCGCTACGGCTACACGGCGCATGAGCGGGCGCTGCGAATCCACATCAGCCGGGAGGAGGACGTGGATATCGACACGGAAGCAGACTTTGCCCTGGCGCAAGCCGTGGCTTCCGGAGCGCGTTTTCAGACGCGCAAGAGCGTCCTGCACCGGGTCGGCACAAAGCATGTCCTTCTTCCAGAAGGAGTGAACCTCAACCAGTTTCTCGACTATGCGGGGCACAGGCTGTCAGCACCGACTCCACCCCTGTTTCTTGAAGAGAGGCTCAAGCCGAGCTTCCTGTACAATATCGGCGAGGCTGACCCCCAGGCCTATTTCAGCTCGCCCGAAGCGCGGGAATACTACAAGGCCTCGCCTGCGATCCTGAAGAGCACCAACAACTCGGATCAGCCGCACCACTATGTCCAGAGCCCCCATTACCGGATTCTTCCAGCGCATGTTCCCGTGGTGGGCGATAACATCGTCCCTCCACGCTTCCACCCCCGGAACGATCCGGCCCATGACAGGGACGACGTTGTTCCCTGGGACAACATCATCCATATGAGCGAGCTGCGCGGGCAGCCTTTTTATGTCGAGCCCGTGCTCCTCTCGCACCCATGAGCCGATGGACACGCAGCCTTGCCTGACAAGTTTCGAGAAAGACTGGATCGGGGAGCAGCATAGCCTCGATGCGTACCGCCAGGCGCGCCGACTTCTCCTGCAAGGTCGGGACAGCGAGGCCCTGGCCGTGCTCGAGGCGTCGTTTCCCGCGCCCGCTCCCGTGGTGGTGGAGGAACTGTGCGCCAGAATCCTCCAGGCCAGAGGCGAGAAGGCAGCGGCGGCCGAGATCTGCCGCCAGGCATTGCTTCGCTCTCCGGAGCACACGGGAGTGGCCACCCTGCTGGGGCAGTTGCATTTGGCAGAGGGGCGCGGGGAAGAGGCCACGACGCTGTTCCGCAGCGTGGCGGCGTCGCCTTTTCCCACGGATGCGGCCCTGATCAACCTCGGCCTGGCGAGTGCCTTGGATCCTACCGACGCTCCCCTTGACTGCATCCTTGCCACCAGCATCCCCCCCGGCGTTCCGACACTGTACAGGTCCTGTGTGGACAGCTGGCTGCGGCAGGGCTTCCGGATACTTTCGCTCAATGCGGAAGACGAGTTGACCGGACTCGGCCGGGCATATCCGGAGGTTGAATTTATCCGAGCGCGGCGGGACGCCCGGGAGGAACTGGGCAGGCCCTGCGTGTATGTCGACGACATGTTGGAGATCCTCGCACAAAGGTCGGAACCACTGTGCGGCTTGGTCAATGCCGACATCTTTCTGGCGCCCGAGCCGGACCTTGGTGCCTGGCTGCGGACGTGCGCCGCCTCCCGGATGGTGTTTGGCTCCCGGGCGGATGTCGCGTCACATGCCGCTCCTGTTGGTAGGATTTACAACGTCGGCTTTGACTTTTTCCTTTTTCCCACAGCTTGGGCCGGTGATGTGCACACCCAGGACGTGGCCCTGGGCACGCCCTGGTGGGATTACCTGCTCCCGGCGTGCGCCCTTGGCCAGCAACGCCGCGTGGCACGTGTCGCAAGCCCCGTGGTCCGGCATGTCCGCCACCCCTTGAATTGGCGGCTGGGGCAGGGCTGGCGCAACGGGTTGCGCGCAATCCGCGCGCTCATGCCGGAAGGAGCAGGGCTGTTGGCCAAGGGAATGGATCTGGGCTCGCATAACGAGGGCTACGCGCAGTTCATGGCGGGGCTGGGCATGTCCCTGGCCGAGACGCTCAACACACTGCCAGAGCCGTTGCTTTTCGGAGGCCTGGCAAGCGTGCGCGCTCCCTTTGACGCTGACAAGACCCGGTTTCCGTTTCCAACGCTGCTTGTCCACTGTGCACCCGAGGTGATCGAGAACGACTTTGGCACGGACTCCGCTGAACTGCGCACCGACTTTCCCACGCAACGTGAAGCACTGGATTGATCATGAAGATGCAGACCGCTACGCTCAACAACGAATACGGCGAGGAATGGTTCATAACTCTGGAGACACCCACCGGGCTCAACGTTGCCGACAGCATTGCCAGACTGACGGACGCATACGAAGGGGGCAAGCGCGACCTTGGGCTGGGGAGCGAGACCGAAATCATGGTCCGTGTCCACCTCAGTGATATTGCAAATCAGCTCACTCCCCTTTTGCAGTCCTTCTCGTACCGGCAACGCGACTTCCTGCTCTCCGTGGTCGGCCAGCCACCTGCACGTGGCGGCAAGTTCGCCCTCCAGGCCTACCACATCAAGGCGGCGAAGCCCGTGAACAAAGTCCTGCACGAACCCGGCGTTTTGACCGTGAAGCACGGCAACTACACGTCCCTGTGGATGTCCACACAACCGTCGTCGGTGGAGTCTTCTTACCAGCAGACGCACCAGATCTTCGGCAGTCTCTCACAGTGGCTGCACAGTTTCGGCGCCAGACTGGAAGATGACGTGCAGCGTACCTGGATTTTTGTACGAGACGTGGACAACAACTACCGGGGTATGGTCGACGCCAGACGCGAACTCTTTCGTTTTGTGGGCCTCAACGAAAGCACCCACTATATCGCCAGTACCGGAATCGAGGGACTGGGACCTCGGGTCAACGACTTGGTGACCATGGACAGCCTCTCTGTCCTCGGTCTTTCTCCCCTGCAGATTCGCTACATGGCCGCGGAAGACCATCTCTGCCCCACACACGAGTACGCGGTGACCTTCGAACGTGGAACCCAGCTGGTGTATTCCGATAGAAGTCATTACTACATTTCGGGGACGGCCAGCATCGACAGTCACGGCAATGTGCTGCATGTCGGGGATGTGTCAAGGCAGTGCAGCAGGACATTGGCCAACATCCGCGCCTTGTTGACCAACTACGGTGGCGACCTGGAAGACATCAAACTGCTTGTTGTCTATCTTCGCGACACGTCAGACACCCATGTTGTCGAGGACTTCTTGAAAGCATCACTGTCGTCTGCTATTCCGACAATATTCGTAAAAGGGGCCGTCTGCCGACCGACATGGTTGGTGGAAATGGAGGCCATTGCTGTCAAGCCTTGGAAGGACAACCGGTTTTCACCCTTCTGCTAACCCTGCAAACGAGTCCTGTCTCGGAGGAGCGCAGCATATGAGCACCACCCGTCCACTCACCGGCCCCCTGCTGGAGGCGGGATCGAGGATCCCTCCCAGAAGTACGGCATGGCTGCGGAAGCGTTTCCAGACTTATGGCATCGAGCGATGTGCCGTCTACATCGACCACACGTCAATGGAGAAAGACCTGCTCGAAGTCAGCCGATTCGAGACCTTCTGGACTTTCGACGCCACTCTCGAAGGCGCGACCTTCCAGGGAAAAAGAGTGAAACTTATGGGGCTGGACTGGACCTTGCCCGAATGCGACGGCTGGCTGGTTGCCTCCACTTCCCGCGCTGCCGCGTTCACCTTGGCCAAGGCCTTGTTGGAAAACGGAAAGGAAGACCAGGTCATCACCCGGTTATACGGGGGGCAGACTACGCAAATAAGCGCATATATGGACTTCTTTTCTGGCGACTCGGAAACCAAGATTTACATCAGCCACTATTATGATCGAATATACAGAGTGAGTTTTCCTCTCGACCTGCGCTATACCATCCACACCTGCGACGGCAGCATCGTGCGTGCCGGCCAGGTTGTCATCCCACCGGGAGGCATTCGCGTTTTCGACAGCTCGGACATGGGCCTGTCCGGTTTTGAAGGGTATTTCCGTGTGGAACTGGAGGTGGAGAATCTGCAAACCCGCGTGCAGCCGTTCATCCACTTCTGGGCGGACTATATAAGCGAAGCCGGTATCTGCCGTAACCACCAGTCCGGATGGTCACCCTGGCCGGCGGATACTGTTTTCAATCGCGGTTACCTCCCTTTGTCTCCGGACCTCGAGGCCGTCGCCTGTTTTTACAATGAAAACGACACCGAGGTCACCCCCCGCGCTCTTTTGCATTTCGAACGCAACGGACGCGAGCATACCGCTGAGCGGGAGGCCTCACCGGTCCCGGCGCGTTTCATGTCCTTGCAGAGCATGACCGAGCTGTTCGCCGACGTCGATTGCAGCGGGGCCAACGCGGCATATGTCCTGCTCACCTGCGACAAGCCGTTGCATCGTCCCAACTATTACATAGCCCGAAGGGGAACACGCCAGTTTGTGGACACCTACCACCAGACCGGCGGTATGGCCTGCCATTGGGCCCTGCCCTCCTACAATCTCGACGCGAAGCAGCTCAGGCTTTTCGCCCGGCACAGGCTTGACCCGTGGGCCATTCGCATCCCGGTCCTGCCAGCCCGGTTCAATCTCCACGCCCACTACGGCCTGTTGTCGCCTACCCTGGCGAGCAACACGGATTTTATTTATGAGGTGATCGATCACGAGGACCGGACAATGCACCAGGAGCCTGTGAAGCTGACAGGAGCGAGTCCGATTTTTTTCAATATCGCGGAATACTTGGAGAGAGTTGGCGTCACCTTGGACAAGGGGGGCTTCTTCTGTCTGAAGCCGGACTGGATGGGCAAGGAGACCCTGTCCAAATCATGTCTGGTGGTCTTTGGGTACAAACACCCGGAGTTTCCTTCACTCGCCACGTCCTTCAAGGGCTCGCCGGCTGAAACCAACCTTCCGTTCTACTTGACGGCCAGGCTGCCCAACGTGCGGGAGTACCCCTACTCGCCCCTGCAACTGAGCAACCATTTCGCTCCCGGAATGGTGGACGATGCCTATGATTCCCTGTTGATCGTCACCTACAATCCCTTGTCCCGCAGGCAAAAGCGCATCGCCCATTACCGGTTGGAGATATACGATTCCAGGGGGCGTATGTACATCGTGCACCGAGAACTCCAGCCGCTTTCCTTCCACGCGTTCTGGCTCAGCGAACTGGTTCGGGAAGCCGGGGCGGATCCTTCCGAGCGGTATTTCACGGTCTGGGTCAAGTGCCCCGACATCAAACTCAAACCCTACCATGGTCTGTATCGCAGGGCGGATCACGCCTTGAGTCTGGACGACGCCTCGGAGGGCACGCTGCAACGCGAGCCCATGATCGGCGGGCTGAAATACGAGGACATCAAGGACAACGATGACCTTCTGGAGTTGCTGGGGGTAAGACTGTAACAAGACTGAAACCAACGGAAACTCGATCTCGGAAAGGAGTACGCTGCGGGTCTGAGCCGCGTACAAAAATGCTTCTTCGGATTATGTACTCGACTTTCGGACTTGCTCCAACAGGTAACACAACGGTTAGTATCCTGAAA
>CAZSRS010000025.1:22411-57415 GCA_964609625.1 uncultured Desulfovibrionaceae bacterium | reverse complement strand
GATGGTCCCGATGTTGACGTGCGGCTTGGTGCGTTCGAATTTCGCCTTACCCATGGTCTCGTTACCCCCTGGATGCTGTTCTTCGCTCCGTAAGGTTGAACTTGTGGAGCCCACGATCGGACTCGAACCGATGGCCTCTTCCTTACCAAGGAAGTGCTCTGCCGACTGAGCTACGTGGGCTTATTCCCTCTCATACATAACGGCCGGTTAGAACGCCCAGCCACTTCACGCGACGTCTGAGAACAAGGCGAGTGGAGCGGGAAACGGGACTCGAACCCGCAACCCTCAGCTTGGAAGGCTGATGCTCTAGCCAATTGAGCTATTCCCGCACTATTCACAGCCGTAGTCCCGCGACTGCAAGCGTCTTCTACAGCCTTGTAGCCTGGTGGTGGAGGGGGGAGGATTTGAACCTCCGAAGGCTTACGCCGACAGATTTACAGTCTGTTCCCTTTGGCCACTCGGGAACCCCTCCGCCTCTGGAGCTGGCGATGGGACTTGAACCCGCAACCTGCTGATTACAAGTCAGCTGCTCTACCATTGAGCTACGCCAGCAAAACTGGAAACCGCCCTGTTATATGCGGCTGGTTCCCTTGTCAAGGAAAAAATGCTCCCTGGCGAAAACTACTCGTGCCCGCGATCAAACAGCCCCCAGAGCGCGGGTTCGGGTACGCTGCAATATTTTACCGTACTCGAATTAAAAATTATATCCAGACAGAGAAAGGATGTCCAGCAAAATATAAACAGCGGTGTTGACCAGCCACGAGCCTCAGGGTAAGGGTCTGGAATGCATACCACACCCACCAGTCTTTCTCTCTCCCCAGACGCCTTGGCAGAGGCCGTGCGCTTGGATTTCGCCAGACGCAAGAAGGAATTGTACCCCGTCCATCAGGAATACGTAAGCCAAGTCTCGGAAGAGGACATGGCCCTGTCCTTGTCCACCGCAGTCTGTCTCA
The DNA here is from genome assembly GCA_964609625.1 of uncultured Desulfovibrionaceae bacterium. GTDB lineage: Bacteria > Desulfobacterota > Desulfovibrionia > Desulfovibrionales > Desulfovibrionaceae. The sequence goes on along the minus strand of CAZSRS010000025.1, from coordinate 56,462 downwards.
CGCTGTTATGCGGTATATTGCGCCCCGCTCGGGCCCTGGACCTGGGCAGCGGCTTCTCCTCCTGGGTGCTGCGCCATTGTCGGAGGGAATTCGACCTCCTGGACATGGAGGTGTTTTCCGTGGACACTGACCCCGCCTGGCTGGAAAAGTCAGCCCGCTGGGTGGAGGCGCAGGGACTCGGCGACGGAGGTTTCGTTCTCTGGGATCAGGCCCCGGAAAGGGCGTTCGATCTGGTGCTTTTCGACGTGGAGCGCCCCCCGAGCCGGAACGGGTATCTTCCGCGAACCCTGCAGCGGTTCTGCTCGGCGAGGACGCATCTGCTGCTGGACGACCTGCACATGCCCAGTTACCGGATATTTGTTCACGAGACCTTGTCCGGGTACAACTACCGCCACATCGATTGCAGGCGCTGGACCATGGATCGTTTCGGCCGTTTCGCCTCGTTGTTCACGGAGATCGGCTGAGGCGACGCACGAGACCGAAGGACCTGGCCGTGGCGATCAGGAGAGGTACATGACAGTTGAGAGAGAACTTTCCGCCGCCCTCGAACACGTGGGGGCGGCAGCCCTGTGGCATCCGGTGGAGCGTGTCCGGCGATTGCTGCGGCAGGGCAGGCCCGAAGCCGACGACCATCTGGCCCAGTCTTTGAGGCAACTGGATTTTCAGGGCAAGAGCGTGGCCGACCTGGGCAGCAACATCGGGCAATATGCTTTTTGGGCGGCATTGCTGGGCGCCGCCGAGGTCCAGGCCTTTGACTTCGGCCCGGAGGTGGTGCGTATCGGCCGACTGCTGGCCGCGGCCCACGCCATGCCCCAGGTGGAGTTCGTGCTCGCGGACTTCGGTGCCGCGCCGCCGCCACGGAAATTCGACGTGGCCATGATGCTGGACATCATAGGCAACAACAAGGTGCGCAAGGGCAGGGTGCGTCCCCTGCTGGATATCCTGGTAGCTTGGTCGGACAGGGAGCTGGTCACCAACGTGCGCCCCGTGTATGACGTCGAGAAGGAACTGGGCGTGCCGGCCGAGACGCTGCTGGCGCATTATCCCGTGGAGTTCATCCGGCAAGGTCGTTTGTACCTGCTGGAGTATGTTCTGCGGGAATACGGCGAGGTCTGGGAGATCAGACAGCTAGGAGCGCCTGGATCGGGCGTGCGGGCCGACAAACCGGCGCTGCATTTCCTGCGCAGGAATCAGTGACCCGAGAGTGGGGGCCATGCGGGCCGTCCTGTACTATTTCTTCACCATAGCCGCGCTTTCGGTGTACGGCGGCGAGGTCTGACCCCTGCTGGACAGGCTCCCGGTCTGGGAGCTGGCGTTGATTTTGGCCGGGGTGCTGACTCCTTGTTTCCTTGCTCGTCTGAAACTGGTGCCGTTGCTCGTGCATCCTCTGCCGTCGCTGCGCCAAGCCTCCATGCAGTTCAGGTTGGATTTCGGTCTGTTTCTCCTCGCCGGAGTGGGCGTTTCCCTGTTCAATCTCTGGTATTACGGGTTTCCCCTGCTTGGGAGCGGGTCCAAGCTGGTGCTCGGGATGGTCGCGGTGGGCTTGTTCGCCTCGGTGGATCTGGCCCTCGAGCGCGAGCGGTGGTTGATCCTGAATGCTCAGGAACTTGGAGCGGGAGGAATGCTCCCCCCGGAGCGCCTGTACCCCCTGACCCGCACCTTCAGCATCATCGCCACAGCGGTGCTGCTGCTGGTGTCGATGATCGTCGCCTTGTTGTTTTGGCGCGACCTGGTCTGGCTCTCCCGTGCGGCGCGGGACACGGGAGCGATGATCGAGGTGCTCAAAGCCGAGGTCTTTGTGGAAATCGCCTTTGTCATGGGCCTGTTGCTTCTGCTTTGCATCAATTTGATTCTCTCCTACTCCAGAAATCTGAAACTGCTGTTCAGCAACCAGACCAGGGTGTTGGCACGGGTGAGCAAAGGGGACCTGGACGGCAGTGTGCCGGTGATGACCGAGGATGAATTCGGGTTCATCGCCGGGCACACCAACAGCATGATCGACGGGTTGCGGGACAGGCTGCGTATGCAGCAGGGGTTGTCCGTGGCGCGGGACGTGCAGCGGAACCTGCTGCCCAGCGCCCCTCCGAGGGTGGCTGGGCTGGATTTGGCGGCCGCGAGTGTCTACAGCGATGAGACCGGCGGGGACTACTACGACTTTTTCGAGCACTGCGGCCCGGCGTGCGACGTGGACGGCAAGGGCCTGGATGTGGGCGTGGCGGTGGGGGACGTGAGCGGCCACGGTGTGGGGCCGGCGCTGCTCATGGCCACGGCCAGGGCGCTGTTCAGGCTGCGCATGAGCCAGGGGGGCGGAATGGCGGAGTGCGTCAGTGACGTGAACCGGCATCTGGCCAAAGACCTCTTCGGGTCGGGGCGGTTCATGACCTTGTACGCCTTGCTGCTGGGAAACGGGAACAGCGGCCTCACCGTGGTCTCGGCCGGGCATGACCCCGCCATTGTCTACGATTCCGAGGGCGATGTGTTCGAGGAATACGGTTCCGGGGGGCTGCCGCTGGGTGTTGAGGAAGCGTGGGTCTACGAGGCCGCGGAGTATCCGCTCCTGAAGCAAGGGCAGGTATTGTGCGTCGGCACGGACGGGATCTGGGAGACCAGGGACCCTTCAGGTGAGATGTACGGCAAGGAGCGCCTGCGTGCCGCGTTGCGGGCGAACGCGCATCAAGGCGCCCAGGCGATTCTCGACGCGGTGCTGGCCGACGTTACCGCCTTTCGCGGAGGCATGCGCCAGGACGACGACATCACCCTCGTGGTCGTCAAGACCGTGTCCCAAAGCGGGACGCCGGGCTACTGAAAGGATTCCAGCGCCTGCTCCGGGGTGGGGAAGATGGAGAATATCTTGTCGTAGCCCGAGATTTCGAAGACCTCGAGGATGTAGTCCCGGATGTTGCAGATGGCCACCTTGCCCTGGACCTGCTTCATGCGCTGGTAGGCCATTACCAGGACGCGCAGCCCGGAGCTGTTGATGTATTCCAACTCGCTGAAGTCGAAGAGCAGGCGCTTGCCGTCCGAGTCCACGCTGGCCAGGACCAGCTTTTCGAGCTCCTGAGTTTCTTCCGGATCAAGCCTGCCGTGTATGGCGATGATGGTGACGCCGTTGTCGTAGCGGTTTGTCAGACCCATGTCGCGGACTCCTGTTGTTGTTCATTGCTTGCCTTGCAGGCACAGGGCGAGGTTTTTTCTGAGAAAGAGCATGTTCTTGCCGTCCTTGCGCTGGTAGTCCACGCTGTCCATCAGGGACTTGACCAGGTGGATGCCCATGCCACCGACGGGTTTGGCCCGATCCTCCAAAGGCACGTCGAGTTCCGGGGGCTGGGCCGTGATGGGGTTGAAGGGGCGGGCGTCGTCCACCACCCGCAGTTCCAGGATGCCGTCGTCGCAGGAGGCCTGCACGTCGATGGTGTAGCAGCCGGGCGTGTCGTAGCCGTAGGAGATGATGTTGGTGATCAACTCGTCCAGGACAAGGGTGAGCTGGTAGACGAGCTTGGGTGACAGGCCAAGCGTTTCGGCGAATTTCTCCACTTCCCTGGTGCAGAGGGTGAAGTCGCCTTGCCCCGGCGCAATGCGTAACGACATATCCGCGTGAACCATGTACACGGGTCCTTGCCACGTGGTGACACGCTGTTTGGGCGTGCCCGGCTTGTTGTCTCGTTCGCGACGGTCCGGTTGGGGCGGGCGCATCGTGAATGTTATCTGCTCCCTGCATTACTCGATATGCCGGCATACGTCCAGATAGCAAAGAAGGACGGCTTTGAAGCCGAGGCCGACGGAGGCTCGGGGGTGTGATCTGGACAACCAGCCTGATTATTTTGACTTGTTGACGCGATCCCCTCTTCTCAGGACGCAATTTTTTCCGTATGCTGCCCAAAACCCACCATGTCGAGGAGAATGAGCCGATGGCAACAGTCAATGACGCCAATGCCGGGCGAGACAATGTCCGTGTGACGAAACGCTCCATGTACTATTGGGTCTGGCACGGAAATGCAAAATTGCAGCTGATCCTCCTGGCCATCATCGGCGTCACGGTGGTCACCAGGGTCGTGCCCCTGGAGATGCAGAAACGCATCGTGAACAATGCCATCGGCGGCAAGAACCTTGAAATGCTCTTCCTCTATTGCGGGCTCTACATGGCGGCGGTGCTCAGCGCCCAGGGCCTGAAATACGTCATCTACCTGATCCAGAACTACATCGGCGAGCGTTCCTTGCTGGAGCTTCGCGACAAACTCATCGACCACATCCTGACCCTGCCCATGTCCTTTTTTCGGCGCACCTCGCCCGGCCTGGTCATCTCCTCCATGACCAACGAACTCATCCACATGCCGACCTTCATCGGCAGCGCCATATCACAGCCCGCGGTGAACGTGCTCACCTTCTTCGCCATGGCCGGGTACATGTTCTATCTCAACCCCATTCTCGGCGCCATCAGCCTGGTCATCTACCCGGCCGAGTTCGCGGTTATCCCCTACGTGCAGCGGCGGTTCAACAGGTGGAACTCCCGGCGCATCATGTGCACCAGGGATGTCAGCACACTGGTGGGCGAGTCCATCACCGGCGTGCACGAAGTGCACGGCAATGCCAGCCACCCCCTGGAGGTGAAAAAGATCGGCAAGGCATGCAGGGACCTCTATACCGCCAACATCTGGATGGGGGTCTACAAGTTCGGTATCAAGCTCACCAACAACTTTTTCCAGAGCCTGGGGCCGTTCTTTCTCTTCCTGGTGGGCGGCTACATGGCCATCAAGGGACACTTCGACCTGGGCGCCCTGGTGGCCTTTCTCTCGGCCTACGAGAAGCTCTACGACCCCTGGAAGGAACTCATGGAATTCTATCAGGTGTATCAGGATTCCAAGGTGCGCTACGCCCAGGTCATGGACTATTTCGACTACGAGCCCGAGCACGTCCAGGTGCCCGAGGGCCGCGAACCCTACACGCTGCGCGGCGACATCGAGGTCAAGGACCTTTCCTACGTGGTGGCCGGCAACATCAAGCTCCTGGACCGCATCAACCTTGAACTCAAGCACGGGGAGCACATGGCCCTGGTGGGTTTCTCCGGCAGCGGCAAGAGCAGTCTGGCCCTGGTCATCGGACAGCTCTACAAGTACACCGGGGGCAACGTGCTCATCGACGGCCACGAGGTGGACCAGCTGACCAAGCGTGACATGGCCTTCAACACGGGCATGGTGGCGCAGCATCCCTTCATCTTCGGCGGCACGGTCAAGGAAAACCTGCTCTACTCCTGCGAGTCCATCTCCCTTGCCGGCGGCAAGTGCGGGGAGGAGGGCATGCCCGACCTCGACAGGATCATCGAGACCGTGCAGCAGGTGGGCCTGTTCCTGGACGTGCTGCGTTTCGGCCTGCGCGAGCCTCTGGACATGGAGGCAAACAAGGATCTGGTGCGGAACATCATCAGCGCCCGCCATAACTTCCAGCAGCGTCACGGCGGGGAAGTCCGCGAGGATGTGGAGTTCTTCAACAAGGACAGCTTCCTGCTGCACAGCAGCCTGGCCGTGAACCTGACCTTTGGCGCGCCCAACGACGAGTCCTTCAGGCACGATAAACTGCACGAGAATCCATTCTTCCTCGAATTTCTCGACCGGGAAAACCTCAAAACCCCGCTCCTGGAAATCGGGCGGGACTTGGCGCGCACCTCCGTGGATTTTCTCCTCAGTGTCGGCGAGAGTGCGGAAATCTTCGAGGACCTGCCCATTTCCCGCGATGCGGTGGAGGGCTTCACGCGCATCGTCGAACATCTCGAAAAGAAGGGTCTGGCCGGAGTCGACGACAATGAAAAGGCGCAGCTGCTGCAACTGGCCTTGCGTTACGAGGCGGGGCGGCACAAGCTCGTGGCCGTGAGCACGGAGTTCATGTTCAAGGTGGTGGACGCGCGCAGGCACTTCATGGAGCGCATCGCCGCGGAGAAACCGGGCTCCGTGGATTTCTACCATCAGGACTCCTACATCGTCTCCAGCAACATCCTGGACAACATCATCTTCGGCCGCATCAAGGCGGATTCCGCGGGCGCCGAGGAACGCGTGAACCAGCAGATCATGCAGCTGCTCATCGAGGAGAACGTGCTGGAGCGCGTGGTGGAGATCGGCCTGAACTTCAATGTCGGCAGCATGGGCGACCACCTCTCCGGGGGGCAGCGGCAGAAAGTCGCCCTGGCCCGCGCCTTTCTCAAGGAACCCCCCCTGCTCATCCTGGACGAGGCCACCTCGGCCCTGGACAACGCCTCGCAGACACGCATCCAGAACCTCCTGGAGCGCAAGTGGAAGGGCAAGAGCACGGTCATCGCCGTGGTGCACCGCCTGGACACCCTCAAGGGTTATGACAAGATCGCCGTGATGAAGGCCGGCAGGATCATTGAAATGGGGAGTTATCGGGAACTTATAGACCAGCAAGGGACGTTCTATGAACTCATCCATGGAAAGCCGAAGCAATAGCGAAAACGTCTGCGAATACGAGGGCAACCTGGCCATCCTCAGGGAACTACCCCAGTTCCGCGAGGCCCCCCTGGACGCCATCCGGGCCATGGCCTATCTCTGCCGGCGCATGCGTTACAAGGCGGGGGACACGCTCTTCATCCAGGGTGACGAGGACCACCAAGCCTACTACATCCTGGACGGTGAGCTCGATCTCCTGCGGGACAACCGCGTGGTGGGCGGCTACGCCAAGGGGGCCTTTATCGGCGGCCTGGCCCTGCTGGCCGACGCCAGGCGCCTGTTCTCCCTGCGAGCGCGCACTCCGGTTTACTGCCTCCTGCTCTCGCGCAGAAAAACTCCCACGGATCCGGAAAAGGCGGCTGCCTTCCTCCAGGCCTTCAGTCGCGCCGCCATCCAGGCGGTGGTGGATTGGGAAACCGCTCAGTTGCTCGATCTGGAAAAAAACAACAAGGACTTCGAGTGTTCGGCCATGCACCTCGGAGTCAGCCTGCTCTGAGCCACCTCGAACCACGATGGAGAAGTCCGCAATGCCATCCATGCGTCTGCTCTCCACCAAGGAACTGGCCCGGTTCCTAGGGGTCAACGAGAAGCAGATTTACACCCTGATCAACGAAAAGGGGCTGCCCGCCACCAAGGTCACGGGAAAATGGCTCTTTCCCCTACACTTGGTGGAGCAATGGCTGGAAAACAACACGCAGTCCTACCCCACGCCAGTCGCCGGACCGGGTCGCACCGAGAACCTCCTGGTGTTGGCCGGCAGCAACGACATCCTCATGGAGCGCGCCTGCACCCTGTTTTCCAACCGCAGGAACGAGTATTTGGCGGCCTTTGCCAACGTGGGCAGCATGGGCGGCATCCAAGCCCTGAAGCGCGGGCTCTGCGACATCGCATGCTCCCACCTGCTGCAGGACGAGGACGGGGACTACAACTTCGCCTTTGCCAGCGGGGAATTGGAGCTGGCACCGGCGGTGGTCTGCTTCGCCCTGCGCCGGCAGGGGCTGCTGGTGGCCAAGGGCAATCCCCTTGGCGTGCGCGATCTGACCGACGCCGCGGTCAGGGGCTTGCGTTTCGTCAACCGACCCTTGGGTACCGGAACCAGGCTGCTGTTGGACCGCGAGCTGAAGGCCGCAGGCATCGACGCGACCAAGGTGCCGGGATACGAGCACGAGGTGCGCCGCCATCTGGACGTGGGCCTGCGTATCCTCGCCGGCCAGGCGGATGTTGGACTGGCCATCCAGGCTGTCACCGCCATGTTGCCCCTGGACTTCCTGCCCCTCCGCTGGGAGCGCTTCGACCTGCTCATACCCAGGCAACGGTTTTTCGACAAACCGGTGCAGGCCTTTCTCGAACTGCTGCGCTCGGCGGAGTTCAGGGCCTTGGAGGAAGCACTGCCAGGTTACGATGTGGAGCAGAGTGGCTCCCTGCGCTTTCCCGGAACCGGGGGGGAGTAGCCCCTTTTCGCGTGTCACCCCCGTTCAGCGAGCCCTGTCGCACCAGGAGCACCTTGAACCGGAAGTTCCGGAGCACTACCCCGTTCACCAGCACGTCGAGCGAGTAGAACCCGTTGGGATTGTCGGCATCCAGGCCGAACCAGGCATGGCCCTGTTTGCATTCGGAGCAGGAAAGGGGCTCTACCCTGGTGATGCTCCGGGGGTCTTGGTCCACCACGCGGAGGGCGGGGCCGTCCCAGTTATCCACGTCAAAGGCCGCCGGCCCCGTGAGGCGCCAGTTCCAACTCCAGATGCCGCGTCGTGGAAAGTCCAACACAAAGCCGATTTTGGTGAATTCCGAAAAGGTGGTTGGCAGTACCAGCAGATCGTCCGAAGGTTCCACCAGGGGGGCGCCGTTGTCCAGGATACGCAGATAGCCGAAGCTGACCAGCACGCCTTCAAGGTCGCTGGCCTGGGCCTGGGGCGCGAGGCAGACCAGCGCCGTGAAAAGCAGTGCCATGCAACGAGAGGGGAACACGGCCGAACAACTGGACATGCTCCTGTATAGCACGTGGCGCGGGATGAAGAAAACCCGCCCGGGACGGAACCGGGCGGGGGTAGTGAAGTGGTTTCGTTCAGTTTTCCAGTTGTGCCTTGAGCCAGGACTTGATGTAGGTCGGGGGTTCGTACACACCCCTGAGGTCGCCGAACTCTTCCTTGAACGCCCGCTCCAGGTGCTCGGGCAGATGCATGGAGAGCAGTTCGTCCGCGCCGTCGGAGTTGCGGCGTACCAGGCGCAGTTCAGGTCTCTCTCCCCAGTTGTCCACCAGGAAGTAGTTGGAGAAGTCATTCTTGGAGCGCACCGGCGGGTGCTTGCAATGCCAGTCGTTGTTGCCCCATTCGAGATAAAGGATGACCGCGTCTTCGGGGGACATGTCCCAGTCGATGACCAGATGCGAGAAATTCTGCAGTTCCATGATTGCCTCCTGCTGGCATTTGGCCCCTTGGCGACCGGCGTCAAAGGCACGGCATCACAAGTGGGGCTCGTTGACGAATCGGGTGGCGAATCAGTGGTGACGTCGCCGTCGGGATGAGCCTCCCGCCGGCCTCCTCGTGCGTCACTGCCACCGGTGCGACCACTTGCTACAGATTATAATCAGAATTTTTCCTATGTAAAGACTTTTCTTACCTAGGAGCAAAAATTTTTCTGTTGCCTCCATGGGGCTTCATGTCCCGCCTCAGGTTGAAAAAGTAACGGATATCGCTGAAAACAGCCGTGTTGGTTGCTCCAATGTTTGAAAATATGAAACCGGATAATTCATGCCAAACGCGCGGGGTATTGTCCTCCTGTGACCATAATGCACTAATTTACCATAATAAAAATTCCACGATAGGGAAGATATACCCTTGACACGATCAAAAATTGGCGCATAGTAAGCACAGATTTTGTACAAATTCCGTACGTGGAGGAAGCCATGAGCGTCTTCATCAAGGAAAAGGATTTCAAGCGGGTGATCTTCAACGTCGACATCCGCCTTGCCGAGCGGCTCGAGAAGGCCAAGGAGGCCTCCAGGCTGCTCGGCCGCAAGCTCGACGTGGACGCGGCAGTGGACAAGGCCTTGGAAAAATATCTCAAAAAGGCCGAGAAAAAAATCCAGGAACTCCTGGAGGAGCAGAACAGCGGTGTGTCAGGCTCTGGACTTCTTACCATCGAGGCCATCGCCGCCGGTGGGGGGGAGGGTGAATCGCTCGATACGTCGGTGGAAAAAGGCGCGTTTGGGCAACAGGGCACGCCCTGAAGCGCTGGTCGGCATGAGACCCGCAACGCTCCTCGACTGGAGGCGTTGCCGCAACCTACAAACGCTGGGGAGGACAGGACATGGGCAAGCAAGGCATAGTCATCAAAGGCAGCATGGATTACGCCTCGGTGGTGGCGTTTCTCGAGGACGTGGTCCGCAGTTTCAAGGAGCGGAAGCTCTGTGTGCAGCGCGGCGAGGAATACGTGACCCTCACGCCGGGCGAGTCCATCGACCTCGAGGTCGAGGCCGCACAGAAAAAGGGCAAGCAGAAGCTTTGCATCGAGCTTAATTGGCGGGAGGAACTTGGCGCGGAGTCAGACACTCCTTTCAAGGTCTCCTCCTGCGAGCCGGAGCCGGAGCCACTGCCCGAATCCCTGGAAGTGGCGGAAGATGCGACGCAAGGGGCGGAAGCGGTCCTGGACAAGGCCGTTGTGACCGCGATCGCTACAGCTGGGGCCGAGACCGTGGTCGGCGAGACCATCGAGCAGGCAGTGGAAGGGCTCGGCACCGCCAAGCCCCAGAAGCCGGGAGCCAAGCCCGGCGGCAAGAAATAACGAGGAGGTGAACGAGGAGTTGGAACAGTCCCTGGGGCGGTTCGCGACACAGATCCCCAGGGCCTGTTCACGTATCGGTTGGGACGCTGGCCGGCCCGGCAGGCGGATCAGGTCGGGAACAGCCGCACGCCGGCCGGCGTGTCTTCCAGTCGGTACCCGGTTTCCACGATGGCCTGACGCAAGGCGTCGGCTCTGGTATAGTCCCTGGCCGCGCGGGCCGCGTCGCGCTCCGTTGCCAGCCGCGCCACCTCCGTGGGCCACTTTGAGCGCGGCAGGGGCATGTGCCGTTGGTCCAGGAAGCCGAGCACCGCGTCGTGGGACTTGAGTTGCCTGAGGCAAGCCACGGCGTCATACGGGGGCAGGTCGCGCTCCTGTTGCATGCGCCTGATCTCCCGGCAGAAGGTGGAAAGCGCCCCCCAATAGCGGTGCAGGCTGAGGTCTTCATCCAGGGCGCGTTTGTAGCCGGTGCGCAGGTCCACGAGACATTGCTCCACCTGTGGAGAAAGGGGCACCCTTTCATCGACTTTGACGCTGTCGAAGAGCAGTTCGCTTAGGGCCGCGGCCAGGCTCTGCACCTTGCTCCAGTTGCTGCGCCACATGTCCAGGCTGCTGGGGCTCAAGGTCAGGTGCTTCCTGGGCGCGCTGGAGAGCAGCCACATGCGCAGGGCCTGGGGCTCCACGCCCTGGGCGAAGTCGGGCAGACCTTGGGTTTCTTCACCGCCGGCCACGCCCCTGCATATGAGCCAGGCCTGGGGGGCGCGGCTGCGGGCCATGGCCCAGAGCGCGCGCAGATTCTCCAGGTGGGGGAAATGCTGGTTCTCGCCGGCCATGCAGACGTCCACGCCGGGCAGCCGATCCAGGGCCACGGCCGCATGCTGCAGGAACCAACTGGGTCGTACGTTGCCCCATTCGGTCTGCAGGCAGTCCATGTCCTTGAGATCCTGCAGGGAGGCGCGCTTGAGCAGGGTGAAGTCCTTGGGATTCTCCTTGATGTAGTCGGCCAGATCCACGGTCTTGCCCAGGATCAGCGACTCCAGGTCCTGGGGCGCCAGGGCGCCGTATGAAGGAAAGCGCAAGACGTCGAAGTAGACCGAGCGTAGTTTTTCGTAGGCCGCGCCCTTGAGCAGGAGCTTGCGGCAGAGGTCCAGGATGGTCTCCACGCTCTCGGACGCGGCGTGGAAATGTGTGGCGTCGCTGATTCCCCAGAAGGAGGCGCGTTGGGCCAGCCCGGTCAGAACCTGCTCCCAGTAGGCGGGCTTGGGTAGGTTCGAGGCACGCATGGCCGCGATGGAGCGGTCGTCCATGTCGGCAAGACCCACGGCAAGGCGCACCGTCACGCCGGCCTTGCGCAGGTGCCTGGCCAGCACGTCCAGCAGCGCGATGCGCCGCCAGGCGTCCAGGGAGTCCAGAGTATCGGGGGACGGCCCCATGGTGAACAGTCCTATGCCGCCCTTGCCCGGCTCCAGGTACACGGGTTCGGCCGCGGCCACGCCGTGCAGTTTGACGCCCTGACGCAGTTTCGGCGCGAACAGTGGCGTGCTCAGGTAGCGCTCCCCGCTGTCCGGCAGGATGACCACGATGAGCGCCTGTTTCCCCTGGGCGCCGAGTTCCTCGGCCAGTTTTACGGCCGCGGCCATGGCCGCCCCGGAACTCATGCCGGCCAGGATGCCCTCCGTGCGGGCCAGGGTTCTGGCCATGGCAAAGGCCTCCTCGTCCTCCACGCGTATGATCCGGTCCAGGACATGCTTGTCGTAGATGCCCGGGGGGTAGGATTCCTGCATGTTCTTCAGGCCCTGGATGGCGTGGCCGGCATAGGGTTCCACGGCCACCACGCAGACCCCGGGGTTGCACTCCTTGAGGCGCTTGGTCACTCCCATGGCCGTGCCGCAGGTGCCCAGGGTGCAGACCACGTGGGTCACCGCCCCTTGGGTCTGTTCCCAGATTTCCAGCCCCGTGCCGTTGTAGTGGGCCTCAATGCTGGCGGGATTGTTGAACTGGTCCATGAGCACGTAGGTCTCGGGTTCTTCCCGCGCCAGGCGGTAGGCCTCCTCGATGGCGCCGTCGGTGCTCAAGTGCCCCGGCGTGAGTTGTATCTCCGCGCCGTAGGCCTGGACGATCTTCCTGCGTTCCTCCGAGGCGCGCTCGCTCATGAGCAGGCGCAGGCGGTAGCCCTTCACGGCGCAGACCATGGCCAGGCCGATGCCCGTGTTGCCGGAGGTGGCCTCGATGACGACCTTGTCGCTCATGCCCGGTGTCAGCTCGCCAAGGCGTTCGGCGCGTTCGATCATGGCCAAGGCCACGCGATCCTTGATGGAGCCGCCGGGGTTGGTGCTCTCGATCTTGGCCAGAATCTTGACGCCGGGAATCGCGTGCAGGTGGTTGACCTGCACCAGGGGGGTGTTGCCGATGGCCGCGACGACGTTCTTGAAAAACATGTCATTTCATCCAGTTGCGATGCAGGTGCGCTGCCGGCTCGTGCCGTGGTGCAGTGCGGTGGTTATGGCAAGGGAATTGCAAATTGCCGTCGTATGAACAAGCTCCCTTTCCTCAAACGCAATCTCGAGGCCCTGGCGGCCGTCAACAATCCGGCCGTGTTCTGGCTGGCGCGACAGCGCCCCGATGATGCGGCCGTGGCCGACAGACTGTTCGTCAACCGTTGGGAACTCCTGGACTGGAAGCTGCCGGATGGCGGCTGCCTGTTCGAGAGCTTTCCCCCTGCCGCCTACTACAAGGGCTGGCAGACCGAGGACGAAAAGCTCGCCCAGAGCGCCAGCATCATCGTGGGCTGCAATCTGGGTTACGGCCTGAACCACGTGTTGGTGAACACGCCCAACAGCCACAAGGTGCTTGTCCTGGAGCCGGACCATAAACTGCTCATGGCCTGTCTTGGCCAGACAGACTACACTCCCTTCATTGAAATCGGCAAGCTCCATTTCCTTCCTCCGGAGCGGGAGACGGTACGCCGGGCCGTGCAGCTGGCCGACAAGCAGTTCCTTTTCGGTCGCATCTACCTGCGCGTCGACATTCCCAGCCAGCAGCTGGGGCCGGAGTACGCGCGTTGGACCCGCTTTCTCCAGGAGTGTCTGGAAGGGCTTTCGGTGGAGCTGACCACTCTGCGCAAGCGTCAGGACACCATGGTGGGCAACGAACTGCGCAATTTTCGCCAGGCCTTTGCCCACGGCAGCCTTCGTGACGTCAAGGACACGGCGCGAGGCATGACGGTGGTGATCCTGGGCGCCGGCCCCTCCTTGCAGCAACACGGTCCCCAATTGGCGCGAAATCCGGGCCAGGCGTTCCTCGCGACGGCCCTGCAGACCTTGCCGGCCGTGCAACGGCTCGGCATCAAGCCGCACCTGGCCATGGCCATCGACTACAGCTCCGGCATGAAGGCGGTCTTCGAGCGGCTGGACAGGGCCTGGGCCAAGGACATCCCCCTGATCTACTCCACCAAGCTCGACCCCCAAGTGGTGGCCCAGTACCCCGGTCCCAAGATTCCCCTCTGGACCAAGGGTGGGCTGGCCACCTACGTCATGGAAGGCAACGACTACATCCTGGACGCCGCCGGCAACGTCAGCGTGGCCATGTTCCGCTTCCTGACCCACTGCGGCGTCTCCCGCATCGTGCTCTGCGGACAGGATTTCGCCTGGAAGGACGGACCCAGCCACGCAGCCGGTCACCATGCGACCGGACATACCATACAGTCCAACGTGACTCTGAAGAATCTCGAGGGCGAGACCCTCCACTCCGCGCTGGCCTATGTCACGGCCCTGCGCGACATGGAGCGCGACATCCAGCAGACCGGCATCGAGGTCCTGAATCTCTACGGCGGAGGGGCCGTGATCCAAGGCGCCGAGAACGTCACTTCCGAAGAGCTTCAGGGCAAGGGCCTGCTCGCATCCGCTCCGGGCAGTCTGCAACGCTTCCAGGAGACCATGCTGCTGGCGCGGGTGCCCCGCCAGGCTCCGGTGTTCGAACCGCGCCTGCCTGGGTGGGGAGCGTCCTTGCGCAATGCCCAAAAGTTCATGGAGAAGCTGTTCAAGAAGCCCGCGGCGAAGCAGCGGGAAATTCGTGAGGGCCTGGCCAGGTTCCACGACTACCTGCGTCACGACCCCCTGACCGTGCCTTACTTGTACAACGAGATCATGGACGTGGCAGGCCTGGCCCACGGCGCCCGTAGCTTCACCCACAGGGATTTCATGGAGTTCAAGAAGATCGTGCACCGCGTGCGGGACAAGATCCGGCACATGGACGAACTGCTCTGCCACGAGGAGGGTGCTTCCCAGGCGGCGTAGGGCGCTTGCGCCCAGTGCTCCCGCGTCATGCGCCGGAGGGAACACCGGCAACGAGAATTATCAAGGCCCCAGCCGACATTGCAGGATGTCGGCTGGGGCCTTGTGTTGTACGGCGGGTAGTATTGATCCTCCTGCCCTTGGCGCGACATGCAATGTGGACTATGGATCGTTACGGACAAAGGGGGCGGTTGCGGTCGTGTGTGAAACACTTGTAGAAGGCAATTTCCGGAATCTGCTCGTACAGCCCCCGAAATCGAGAATCATTCATAGATGAAGGCAGGGACCATGAAGCCGATCTGTACCCAGGCGGACTACGAAGCGGCCCTCGCTCGGATCGACGTGTTGTTGTCGGCCTCCGAAGGATCGCCCGAGGCCGACGACCTGGAGACGCTGGCCATTTTGGTCGAGAAGTTCGAGGAACAGCACTGGCCCATGGAAGATGCGCCAGAGTAGGGGGCAGGATGCACCTCGTAGCCGGAGCATGAATGCATGACCTGGGTGGAATTGTTTGGGACTCCCCCTCACGACTTCCGGATGCCCAGCTTGCGCATGCGCGAATCGAACGTGGAGCGGTTGAGGCCGGCCATGGCCGCCGCCTTGCTGATGTTCCAGCGTGTGCGCTCCATGAGTTCCAATACGTAGGCCCGCTCCAGTTCTTCCCAATTGAGGTTGGCCAGGGAGGGCAGGGAAGTGTCGCGCAAAGGCTCCGGGGCCTCGGCGGCCTGGTCCGGTCGGGCCGTGGCGCCGGGCGCCTCGGACGGCAGCAGGTGCTCGGGTAGGTCCGTGACGTCGATCTGCTCGGCCCTGATGGTGGTAAGCAGGTATTTGACGAAGTTCTCCATCTCCCGGATGTTGCCGCGCCAGGGGTGGCGCAGCAGGCGTTCCTTGGCCGTGGCGGTGAGGCGGGGGGTCTGCATCTCCATCAGCCGGGCCTCGCGCTCCAGGAAATAGCGCAGGAGCACGGAGATGTCCTGCTGGCGTTCGCGCAGGGGCGGCAGGTGCAGGGGCAGGACGTTGAGCCGGTAGAAGAGGTCCTCGCGGAACTCCTGGGCCGCGATGGCTTGGCGCAGGTCCTTGTTGGTGGCCGAGAGGATGCGCACGTCCACGGTCTTGGTCTTGGCGCCGCCAAGGGGCTTGATCTCGTGGTTTTGCAGCACGCGCAGGATGCGGGCCTGGAGGTTGAGGGGCATGTCGCCGATCTCGTCCAGGAATACGGTGCCCCCGTCGGCCGCTTCGAACAGCCCGACCTTGTCCTGGGTGGCGCCGGTGAAGGCGCCCTTCTTGTAGCCGAAGAGTTCACTTTCCAGCAGACTTTCCGGGATCGCGCTGCAGTTTTGCACCAGGAAGGGTTTGTCCTTGCGGCGGGATTGCTGGTGGATTTCCCTGGCGAAGAGTTCCTTGCCGGTGCCGGATTCGCCGGTGATCAGCACCGGGAAGTCGGTACGGGCGTAGTCGTGCACCAGGTGCAGGGCCTGCTCCACGGCCGGGCTTCGGCCGATGATGGCGCCCTGTCCCCGCAGGCCGTCGAGGGTCTGGCGCAGTTGGAGGTTTTCCCTGTGCTGCAGGGAGTAGTCCAGGGAGTTGGACAGGGCGATGCCGCCGATGGCCACCTGGGCCTGGAGCAGCTTGAGGTATTCCTTGTCCAGGTTGAGCTGGTCGCCGGCGGCCGAGGTGTCGATGATCTCCACGGCGCCGTAGACCTCGCCGCTGCGAAGGATCAGGGGCAGGCAGAGGATCAGGGTGGACTTCTTGTCCACCTTGTTTTCCACGGCCGCGAAGTGGCGGCTGTCCTTGCCGGGTTTGGCGATGGTCATTTCGCCGTGCTCGATGACCCAACCCACCACGCTGGTCTGCTCGGCCGGGATTTCCAGGTCCAGGATGGCTTCGCTCTGGGGGCCCGTGGCTTCCACGCAGATGTAGTTGCCGTCGCGTCGCACCCAGAGGGAGCCGCGCTCCACGTTCTGGACGGTGACCAGGGCCTGGAGAAACAGGTGCGCCAGCTTTTCCGGGTCACGCTCCTCGAACAGGGCCTTGTAGAATTCCAAAAGCTTGTCGATCATGATACAGTCGAGGGTTAAGGCATTGTAGATGCCTCTGTTGTGTACAGGGTTTCGCAACCCAAGGCAATGCTTGTATGATTATCGCGTGGAGAGGGGGTCTCCGCCTTCCGGATCGATGCGGGGCCTTGATTTCATCCATCCGAAGACCCGCGGGCCAGGCTGCGCTCCAGGTCCCAGGCCAGGACCGGGGGCTGGTCCTGCCCCGCGGTGAGGCTCCAGCCCGTGACCTTGGCCCTGAAGCTTTCGGCAAAGCCCGTGAGTCCCACGGCCGCCGTCGCCCCCGGCAGGACAAGGGGCATGAGCGATGTCTGGGCCTCGTAACGCAGCTTGTCGAAGCCCTGTTCGTCGAGGAAATTGCGCCCCCGCTGCCTGGCGATGGCCGGAGCCGTGCACAGGGGATCCATGACCAGGCCGGGAGCCGGAACATCGCCTGGAGCGCGTGTCACCCTGGCCAACAGGGGTGCCTGGCCGGCCTCCGCGACAGGGAAGGAGCCCGAGGCCGAGGCCCGGACCTGTACCTTTTCGGCGACGCCGCTCTCCACCAGAAAACAGCGGCAGCGCGTACGGTAACGCATGCGCAACATGCCGTAGCCGGGTTCCGCCGTGCTCACGTCGCGCCCCTGGCAGGTAACGGCGCCCAGGTCCTGGCAGCGGTGCTCCAACTCCAGGACCGTGCGGACCGGATAGCCGAGCTTGCCACGGCCGGCCTTGATCTCCACATACTCCTCCTGCTCGAAGGAAAGCACGCCCTGGTCGTGGATGCTCACGGGGCAGCCCGAGACCTCCAGGCACACGGCGCGCCAGGGGTGGGCAAACACCGCCACCATGCGTTGCCAGTGGGCCAGGCGATAGTCTTCTCCGTCCGGAGCGGCGCTCCATTCCTCGATCCACAGTCCCTCGCCGCTGTCCGTAGTGCCCGAGACGATGTCCACGGTATTGTAGCCGGGGCGGTATTCCGTCTCCTGCCAGAGCCGCAGCACATGGGCGTGGTCGTCGATGATCAGGGCCGGCGTGACCTGGGCGTAGCGGTTGGGGCTCACGGGGTGGCGGTACTGCACCACCAGGGTGCCGTCGAAGTCCGAGACGAGCACGGCAGCCTCGGTGCTCACGCTGTCGATGATCTGCAACGGCGCGCGCTGCTCCACGGAGAACAAGGCCACGGGCCAGTCGCAGGTGTCCCACCGGAGGGCGACGCCGGCGGCGTCGCAAAGTTCCTGGGCGATGGTGCGGGCCGTGGTGTTCTCCCAGGTCCGGGTGAGGGCCAGGGCATAGGGCGCGTCCAGGCGGCAGGCCGGGCTGCGGCATTCGATTTCCAGACGCAACGTGCCGAATTCCTCGGTCCTGGTCTTGTCGTCCACCAGTAGGACAATGGGGCTGTCCCCCACGCTGAGCACGAGTTCCATGCCCTGTGTGGCGCGCCGCCAGTCGGCGGGGTGCGCGATTTCGAGCACTCCGGAGAGGCAGCAGGCATCCTCGCTGGCGCTGAGTTCCACTGACAGCAGCTCCAGGAGGCGCCCCCCAAGGGTTGCGCCGATGCCCGGCGCAATGGACAGGCCCGCGTCGTGCAAGGCCCAGGGGCAGAGCAGGGCGCCCTGCACGATGTCGCGCTCGACCAGGGCGTATGCCGCGTCGAATCCCGCCTCGACCCGACTGGTCAGGACCCAGGACATGCCGCAAAGGGCCGACACAGGCGTGGGCAATGCCCATGGGCAGTGGAGCCCGGCATGAAGGGCGGCAAGGCCGGTGGGCAGCGAGAGATCCTCGGCCAGGGGCAGGGACCAGGGGCAGGACAGGGAAGCGGCAATGCTCACGGGGATCTCCTTGTGGACGCCGGTTCAGGATTCGTAGGCAAGCAGCCGCCATGGGAGCGGTCAGGCGCTCTCGCCACGGAGGCGCAGACCCGTGCCGGCGGAACCGGCCGAGGCCGCTCCCGCGGGCACCACCTGCTTCAGCCACACGGGCCAGGCCGCGGGGTGCGTGCTGAAGGTGATGGTGTCCCCCGGTGCCCAGGTCCCGCCGAACCCGGCGGAACGTAGGGTGAAATACACGCCCCCCTCGGGATTGGCTGGGGCATAGTCCGCGCCGATGGAGCCAGAGGCCAGGGCGCCGCTGTACACCCCTTCCACGACAAAGGCGCTGGCCGAGGTGAAGGTGATGGTCCAGTCATCCTCCACGCTGCCGATGTTCTCCAGCTCCAGGGGATGGGCGTCTTCGTCGTAAGTCCCGGCGCCGCTGCTTTCGGCCCAGTCGCTCACGTCGGCTTGCAGATCGCTGCCTGGGTGCGGCAGCAGGCTGGCCACGAAGGCCTGCCCCTGGGCGTAGGCGTTGGCCAGCTGGTCCCCGCCGGCCAGGGTCACGGTCAGGCTCGGCGCGCTGCCCGAGATGGTGACGTCGTGAAAGTACTCCTCGTTGCTCCCGTCGCCGATCCAGATGGAATCGCCATCCTGGAACACGTCGAGGTCCACGTCTTCCAGGGTGATTTGCATGGAAGTGTCACCAGCCGTGATGGCCGCGGCCAGCACGGCCGCGCCGTACTCCCTTGGGACGCCGATCTCGGCCTGGGTCTCGCGCTGCCCGGCAACGCACAGGGTCACGAAGTCGTCGGCGCCCGTGGTCCGGGTGAGGTGGGCCACGGCATTGGTCAGGGCCAGGTTCTCGGCGTTTTCCACTGCGCAGAACACCTTGCGCAGCCGGGTCTTGCCCGAGGCGCGCTCGGCCTGGCTGGGGTCGGGGAAGAGGTTGTTCTTGACGCCGGTGGCGATCCGGGCCGTGGCGCGCGCCCCCATGCGGCCGCCGTTGGCGCCGGTGTCCGTGACCATCTCGGATTTGTAAAACAGGATTTCACTGGCTTGGATGCTCATGGGTTCTCCTTGGTTTTCGTCCCGCACTCACTGTGCCATGAAGACTCCAGGCAATGCCAAAAGACACAAGGGCACAGTGAGTGCGGGGTCACAGGCAATGGTCCAGCAGACCGATGTCGCCCACAGGGCCGCTGCTCGAGCCCGAGGCCAGAGCGTCGCAGGAGCGGCGCCCAGCGAACAGGGACGCCCAGTTGGCCACCTGCAAAATACCGGTCCAATCTTGAATCCGGGTGCCGTAAGTCTCAAACAGTTGTCCAGCGGCGACAACGGTCTTGTCCTCCTTGAGGCCCAGGACACTGCCCTGCGCGCTGAAGTCCGTGATGCCCGTCCAGCTACTCACGGTCTGGATCAACTGGTAATTGTTGGTCAAAGACCCACAGGCCAGCATGTCACCATCGGACTTGCGACCGTATGAACCATTAGCGGTGGCCCCAACCTGCACGACGTCCGTCCAAGCATCTACTTCCGTGACATGGACAGCGCCCGCGGCGACATACCCGCCCACCTGCACGTGCCCGTCCTGGAAGCAGGCCACGATGTGTTGTTCCTTTCCGGTGACGTCCGTCACGTTGGTCCAGTCGGCCACCGTGCCCGCGCGGTCCTTCCACGTCTTCACGTTGTACGTGGCCGTGTGCAGCGCCCCGTTCGCGGTCAGGCCGATGCAGTAGGACTGGCCGGCCGAGACCTTGACCACGCTGCCCCAGGTCGCGAAATCGCCCAGGTAGCCGCTGAAGGGCTCGCCGGCCACGACAACCGAGCCGTCAGACTTGATGCCGACCACGTAGCCGTAGCAGCCGTCGATGAAGACGATGTCCGTCCAATCCTCGCAATCGCTCTCACCGCGCCCCAGACCCTGGCCGCACATGATCACGGTGCCGTCGGTGAGCAGTCCGTAGATGGCGTCGCGTCCGCAGGCCACCTGCTTCAGGGTCACGGGCGGGATGTACTCTTCCTGCATGAACAGCGTGACGATCCGGTCGCTTCGGCCTTTTGCCAAGTGCAGGTCGTAGCACAGGGTTCCCGGCCGCACGCAGCCGGTCTCGTACGGGCCGCGCAAGGGGGCGTCTTCCGGTTGCCGGCTGTACAAGCCGGCTTGCAGGCCCTGACTCGGTTCGGCACCCGGGTTCGCGCCCTGCATGCGCATGTGCACGGGCGTGCGCCGCGCAAGGCGGATGCGTTGTCCATTGCCGGTGATCAAGGCCATTCAGGTACCTCTTTTCTCAACGCACCACGATCTGTTCGTTGGACAGGCCGTCCAGGTCAGTGTCCAGGTAGCCCTCGCGCGTAGCCCGGAAGGAATGCACTCCGGTGGGCACGTCCGCGACGTGCAGCAGCCCCTCCGCGTCGGTGACGCCCCTGAACAGTCCGGCGATGTGGATGGCGGCGCCGGAGACAGGCGCCTCGGTGGCGAAGTCCTCGGTGCGGATGGTCAGGTTGCGCACACCCTCGGCCGAGGCGGCCAACTCGGGCAGGGCCAGGGCAAAGGACTGGTACGGGGGGCGCGTCGGGTCGCTGTAGAGGAAGAACCAGACGTCGCCCCAGGTGTTCTCGGGCACGGTCCAGAACCAGGAACGGTATGTGGCCACGCGTTCCACGGTTGCCAACACCGAGCCATGGAGTGGGGTGTTGTCGCCGACGCGCATACAGGAATACCCCTTGCGGCTGCACATGCCGGTGATGTCCTTGCCCTTGACGGCCCACAGTCTCGGGGGGTAAGGGGCTGCCGGATCCATGGAAACCAGGGGCGTGAGGGTCTCCACCTTCTCGATGCTGGTGAAGGGGTATTCGAGCTGGGCGTGGTGGGTGGCCGCGAAGTCGAGCTGTTGGGTCCAGGCCGGGTCTTGCAGCCGTCCCGGTACGCCCGGTCCAAGAGGCTGGTGAAAGCAGGTCATGCTCCACCCCCGCAGGGCGGCCTGGGGGCCCCAGAGTCGGAGTTCCACGGCATCGCCTGCCGCGACTTCGTCCTGGGGCACCTCCAGATACAGCAGGGGGCACTCCTCCTGGCTTCCGGCTTGGCCAAAATCGAGTACAAGAGTGGCAATGTCGTTCACAGGCACACCAACTTCAGGGAAAGGAGTTTGAACATGTCGCCACCCTCGTACCGAGCCAAGGACGTCACGGCCTCGGCCTCCAGCACCGGGGCGTCCCAGTGGCGGAAGAACACGCTGAAACCGCGGCCGTCGTGCAGGGTCAGGGCCATCCGCCGCCCCGGCTCGTGGGACCAGGCGTGCAGGGTGAGCAGGTCCGCGCGGCTGATCCAGGCATGCTCGTTGCCCAAGGTGAGGGGGCGGCCGGCGTCGTTGGACCAGGCCGCGACGTACAGCACCAGCCGCCCCTGCAGGGTACGACGCCGGAAGGCCGTGGCCCGGCAGTGCTCCAATTCGTCCTGCCAGAGCAGGTCTGGGGGCAGTGTGAGATTGTCCAGCGTGATGGCCATGGCAAATCCTCAAGGGATGTACAGGATGGTGGTGTGCGGACTGTCGGCCTCGCCGAGCAGACGCTCGCCCTGGACCAGGACCGTGGCGCCGGACCGGGCCGCGCTCCAGCCGTGGGCGTACACCCGGCGCAGGGCGCCCGAGGGAAAGCGCACCACCACCCGCGATTGGTCCAGGACGCTGTGCACTTCGGCCAGGCGTGGGCCGACGTCGTCCTTGGCAGGGGTGCCGAGCAGGGCTTGCAGTCTTCTGGTGTCGTTCATCCGATCATCCCCTTGCGTTGTCTGGCAAGCTCCCGGCGCAAGGAGCGGGCCACGCCATGGCTCATGCGGGCCTCGAAATCCCGCTCCCCGACGTGCAGGATGATGCTGCCGAGTTGGGCCGGATCGTCGACGCGCAGGCCGGAGGTCAGGGCGCTTCCGGATACTGGGCCGCCGTCGGCGAAGGCCAGGACCTGGCGCAGAGAACCGACGATGGAGGCATCCAGTGCGTTGAGCCTGGAAAGCTCGGCCAGTCCCACGGCCTGGACCGCGTCGCGCCGCAGCACGAACTCTCCGGGCGTGAGCAGGGCGGGCACGGAATCGCCGTGGGGATCGGCGCCGGGGAGCAGGGGCACGGGGCCGCCCCTGGCAAGGGCCAGGGGTGCGGCGGCTCCGCCCACCAGTCCTCCATTGGCCATCCAGTGTTTGAAGCCGCTGATGTTCAGTTTGGACATGGAGTTGATCAGGTCCTGCAAGGCGCTCTTCCACTCGATTTCCAGGTCCTGGATGCCGCGCTTGTAGTCGCCGAAGGTGGAACGCAAATCGAGCCGGCCGCGTGTCTCTGTGGCAACGCCCTCTTGGGCGTGCTCGCGTTCGGCAGTGGTGGCCAGGCGGGAGTGGTCGCGCAGCTGCTTTTGCATGCCGCGCTCCAGGTTGCGTTCCAGGCGTTTGGCCGCCAACATGGCCTGGCGTTCAATGTCCGCCAGCTTGCGCTCCTTGCTGGTGCGGAAGGTTCCCAGGACACGGTTGCCGGTGGCCGCGCCACGCGAGCCCATGGCGGCCAGTTCCGCGGCCACGTTCTCGGCCTCGGCGGAATACTGTTCGCCAAACTTCCTGGCCTCGGCCACGGTTTTGTCGGCCAGGGACTCGATGCCGTCCAGGTAGTCGTGGAGCAGCTCCTCCAACGCGGCGCGCAGATCCTCGATGACCGCATCCAGCTCCAGGCGCTGATTCTCCAGGAGGGTGGCCAACTGCTCGTCGCCCTCTTCCTTGGCCGTGGCGATGCGAGCCTTGTATTCCTCGTTGAGCGCCGCGGCCTGAGAAGCGAGTTCCACGCTGGCACCACTCAAGGCCGAGCGCGCTGCGGGCGGGTCAGTGAGCCCCATGGATTGGAAGACCTCCAGGGAGTCCGTGACCAGGCCCAGGGCGTTGCCCAGGTATTTTTCCGGGGTCTTGCGCAACTGCTCCAGCTTGACGCGCTGGAGCAGGCTGGCCACGCGCTTTTCCATGCCATTGCGCAGTTCGCGTTCCGTGAGGCCGCCGAACCGGCGGATGAGCTGATCAGGATCCTGGGCGGCCAAGGTCGCGAAGTACCTCAGATAGATGTCACTGCCACCGGAACCGGCCCCGCCTTGCACACCGGAGCGCAGCACGCCCACACCGCCGCCACTTGCGAAACGAGGCACCAGGTCCAGGACCTGGGGCGGCAGGACCAGGCCACCCACGGCGAATCTGGGGATGAGGTCGATGGGCAGGCGCCCCTGGTTGAGCGCGTCCAGCAGCCGCAGTCCGTACTTGTCCACGGCGGAACGCCGCACCACGTATTCCCCGCGCGTGAGCAGAGCGGGTACGTCGTCCGCGCTCCCCGCGCCGTCGGTGATCAGCGGCGCCTTTGGGCGCTGAAAGAGCACGCCGCCGCCCCCGGCGAATGCGAGGAGGGGCGCGGCCCGGAACGCTGTTGCCTGGTGCCCCCCGGTCCCGCGGCGGAGGTCGGCCAGCAGGGAGCGCACGCGCTCCAGGCCCGCTCCGGCCGGCGCCGCGGTGCTACCCATGTCCGCGAAGGCGCGATGCATGCGCTCGACGGAAGTCAGGGCTTGGCCCAGACCGTCCCCGTTGTCGTGGGAATCCCTGCCCAGGCCGGCCAGGCGGCGAGCGGCCCTGCGGCTGCTCCGATCCGCCGCATCGGCCTTGTGCGCCAGGCGCTCCAGGGCTTTGGTCGTGCTCTCGCGGATGTCGATGACGAGACTGAGATGCTTGCTGTGCATTGGAGGCCTTATTGCTTGTGTATGTGCGCCGGTAAGAGAGGCGTCTCATTCCTGTTCAAGTTTGTGCAGGTGCCTTTCCAGGGCCTGCCTGTCGGCGCGGCCTGCTGCCAGGGCGTCCAGGAGAGCCTCCCGACGTTGCCGTCGGCGCAGGGCGCGCGCGGCCCGAAGGCACTCCTGGAACCACGCCCAGCCGTATTCGTAGACTTGGCCGTGCCCCAGGGCGAGGAGTTCGCTACAGGCGGTGCAGAGCGTCTGCCTGGTGAATCCTCCCCTGCGGGGGGCGTTTTCCCTCCGGCTGCCTATGGGCCGGGGCCGTCCAGGTACGCCGGGTCCTGACTCGTTTCGTCCAGTGCCCGGTGGACGCGCTCCAGGCCTTGGGTCATGGTCTGGCCCAGGAGTTCCAAAAAAGGGGCGTTGACCTCCTCGAAGGCGCGCCAGAGCAGCATGAAGGCATGACCGCCCAGGTCCTGGACTTCCGGCCCCAGGTCGCTGCACTCCTGCAGGAGTTCGAGCTTGCCCCTGGCGTCGCCCACGATGAGATCGGCCACATCCTTGGTGGTGATGGGCGCCTCGCCTTGTTCCACGCCGGAGAGGATCACGGCGTGCAGTCGCTCGGCCAGGAGGGGGGTGATCTCCAGCACCGTGACCCGGCGCGTGTGGCCGTTGACCGAGAGTTCCACGACCTTGCCGTGCCTGAGCATGACCTAGACTCCTTGGCTCATGGCGGGCAGGACCCTGGTACGGAAGGGGCTGTCGCCCCCTTCGGGGGTTTCTGCCAGGCCAGTGAGCACGAGTTTGTTGAATTCGTTGGTCAGGAAGTTCACGGTCTCCTGGGGACTGACGCGGACGCGCCAGACATCGGTGATAACACTCCTGCCCGTGGCCTCGTCATAGCCGTCCAGCCTGAGCCGCAGGAGGGTGTCGGCCACGGCGCCCCCGTTGACCGAGTAGGCCTCGCCTTCGACGATGGCCGCGGCGTTGAAGGTGATCTCGGTTTCGGCGTTGTCGACGATGGCGCCGGAGGCCAGGGCCATGATCATGCCGGCCTCGGGCTTGACCAGGAAATCCTCGCCCTCGACCTTGTCCACGATGCTCACGGCCGAGACATTGAGCGCGCCAAGCTCCACCCACTGGCCGTGGGGCAGGTTCAGGGTCTTGGCCTGGGCCGCGAGCGGCTCCTGGGTCAGGTTCGCGGCGCTGCCGGCCAGGGCCAGGGCCAGGTTGTCGCGGCCAAAGGTGTCGATCTCGATGCGTACCTCCACGCCGTCCATGGTCTTGATGGTTTCCAGGGTCTGCCCCCTGGTTGCGCGCTGGAAGCTCTTGCGCTCAACCTGGACGATCTTGGGGGTCAACTGGAACAGGGTGGCATTGCCGACGGGACGGAATTGAGCCCCGGATTCGCTCAGGTTGCGGACCATGAGGTCGCCGGTGCCGATGAAGCCCTTGTCTGTGCTCAAGCCGGTGGGCATGGTGCTGCTCCTTTTGTGTCGGTTGGTTCAGGGTCAGATGCCGCGATGGTCGTGGACATAGGAGATGCGGGCGCGCAACCAGGCTCCCACATACGGGGGGCGGTGGGCGGCCTCGGTCTCGGGCAGCACGGTGGTGTCCAGGGCCAGACCGCCCCGCCGGCGGTCCTGGAACAGCACGCGCCAGAGGTCGTCGAGCATGGCCGAGAGGGTCTCGTCCGGGGTCCGGGCCTGGAGCGCGAAGACGTAGATATCCACGTCCAGGGTGGAGACGAACTCCTTGCCGGCGCCGGCGCGGCGCTCCTGCACGGGCTTGGGCAGGTGCGCCAGCAGCGAGAGCACCGGGAACTGGGTCTGGGCGAAGCAGTCCAACTCCTCGGCATGGGCATAGGGGCGTCTGGCCACGGTGCGCGCCCAGTGCAGGCCGGTCACGGTGTCCACGAGGTCACGGATGATCAGCTCGCGCTTGCTTGCTTCAGCCATGGGGGTCCTCCAATGCGGCGACCAGGACGTGCAGGGTCCGGGCAAGGGGCGCGTCCCGTTCCCGGAAGAGCGGGTGCCCCGGCACCCGTGAGGGGCTGTGGTGCTGCCCGGTACGCTCCTGGAACAGGAACCGCCGTGTGGTGTAGGGCAGGAAGATGGAGGAGGAGGCGCGGTCGAAGACCGGGGCTCGCTCCTCGGGGAAACGCCGCATGAACAGTGTGCAATGTTCCAGGGCCGGCGAGGAACCCGCGAGGACTCCAAGCAGGGAGCGGGGCGTGGCGGCCATGGTCAGGTGCGCTCCAGACGGCGGCAGGGGACCGTGTTGCGGCCGGCCGTGGCTTGACCGGAGTCGTCCCAGTCGTAGCGCGGTCCGGCGCGGACCAGACGCTCCAGGGCCTGGTCGTACTCCCGTTGGTACAGAGCGCGATGCCGTTCGAAGCCGTCGGCCTCGGCCGCGTTGTATTTCATGAGGTGCTCGTGCGCCACTGCCAGGGTCTTGAGCACCGAGAGTCGCTTGAGTGCCGTGGGTTCCAGGCGCTGTGGGTCCAGGGGCGCGGTGCGCCAGTCCAGGCCCATGGCCGCGGCCGCGGGCCGGTACCACTGGCGTTCGACGTCGTCGAGGAGTTCCTCCTCGGCCACTTCCCGCAGCGCTGCCGCGCCCTTGGGCAGGAGGTCGAGGATGCCGGCGCGCCGGCGCTCCAGGTCCAGATCCGTGGAAAACGGCATGGGGCGTGCTCCTTGCGAGGGTTGGAGGTGAAGGAGGACGGTCCGGCGGCCAAAGACCGATCCGGCGTCGGAACCGTCCGCCGGGGGGAGGGCTAGTGGTCGCGGCGCAGGATCACGGCCAGGTTCGGGTCCAGGCAGACCACGCCGAAGAGCACGTCCAGGGTCACGTTCACCGTGGCCGAGGCGTCGATGTAGGCCAGCCTGGAGCGGATGGAGATGCCGGTCTGGGGATCCGTGACCACGGCCATGTTCGCGCCGGCGCCGTCGCCGATTTCCGGCAGGGGCGCGAAGGCCAGGGCAAAGGCGTTGCGGTGGAACATGATGTTGGCGTGGTAGTTGTCGGCGTGCACGCCCGTGGCCGCGCCGTTGTCGAAGCTCACCAGGCTGTCGTCATCGTAATCCTGGACCAGGGGCGGATGGATGGGCACCTGGGAGTGGGCGCCGTCGTTGAGGGTGACGTCGGCGAGCACCACGTAGCGCTGCGAGTTGCCGGCGATGACGAAGCTGTCGCCGGCCTCGAGGGTCTCTGTGCCGGAGAGGCCTTGCAGGGAGATCGCGGTCTCGCCCTTGTCATGGGCGCCGTTCAGGCTGCCCTGATGGTCGTTTCCGGCCGAGACCACCGTGCCCGAGGTATGGATGGGCAGGTTCTGGTTTACGAAGTGCTCCACGCCGAAACGCACGCCCAGGGAGCCCTGGAGCAGGGCGGCGGTGGACTCGCCCCCGGCAATGGCGGCGGAGTGGAACACGTCGCGAGAAAGGAAGGCGGCTTCGAGTTCGGAGTCGATGGCGAAGTGCACGTTGCCTATGTCCACAAGGGAGCCGGCGTTGTTGCGCAGGATCTTGCGTGCCGCGAGCACGTCGGCCTCGGTGGGCGAGGCTGCGCAATCGATCTGCCAGGGCACGTAGCGGTAGAGGTTGGTAAGCTGGGCGTCCACGTAGCTGGCCAGGGCGTAGGAGGCCGGGGCGATGTGCTCGTCCACCAGGCGCTCCCCGCCGTAGGCCAGCTCCTTGTCGGTGACCGCGAACTTGACCTCGCGCCAGTTGGAGAGGGTCATGGTCACGGTCTCGGTGTGCAGGTCCGGGGTGGTGCCGGAGCCGCCGCTCTGGGTGGCGAAGGAACTGGGCTTGCGGATGGTGATGGACTGGCCCAGGCTGGCCCCGCCGCGCTCGGCGTCATAGCCGCGGTGCACGCGAACGGCCATGCCCAGGGCTTTTTCCAGATGCAGCAGGGCTTCCTGGGCGTAAAAGGTGGGCTGGTATGCGGTGAGCAGATTGGACATGTCGTTACCTCGCTACTGGATGATCAGTTCGCTGCCCAGCCTGGCCGCGCGTTCCTTGGCGCGGCGGTAGAGCAGGGGATTGCGGGCCTGTTCCTTGCTGATGACCACGGGGTTGCCGCCCTGTCCCGCACCCTGGCCCTGGCCGCCCGTGCCGCCTGAACCGGCGCTGGCCTTGAACAGGTGCGGCGCCTCGGCCAACAGACCCTGCGCCCACTCCTCGAAGCCCAGGGGCGTGAGGCCGTCCTTGCCGTAGCGCACGGAGTCGTCCGCGTTTCGCGCCACGGGGCTGCCCTGCTCGTCGATGGAGAAGAGTTCCTTGCCCCGGGCGATGACGTCGGGCCAGGCGTCCTTGAACACCTCCCCGACCTTGGATACGGCCTCGCGCAAACCACGCTCCAGGACTTCCTCGGCCAGGCGCTTGTTCTTGGCCGCGAGTTCCTCTTCCAGGTGCCGGATGCGCTCCTGCAACTGTTTCACGGCGGTCGGCTCGGCATGGCCGTTGTCCCGTGTCTTGGATTCCGTGTCCTCTTCGTCCTTGCGGGCTAGGGCCTCGGTGAGTTCGTGCAGCTCCTGCCGGAGGGCGGCAAGCTCCTGTTTCAGGGCGTCGCGCTCGCCGGCGAACTGTGCGCGAGTCTCGCGCACGGCCTTCTCCACCAGGGCCTGCACCTCGGGGTGCTCCTGCCAGTCTTCGGGGAGGGTCAGATCTTCAAACATGCGCAAACCTCGTTCAGCGGTTGTGTCCGACCGTTTGGGGGCGCGGCGCCGGACGTTTCCGAATGCGTGCTTCCATTGGGCGGCATGATAGAGCAGGGGTACAAAGGTTCCCAGAGTGACGGCCTTCCCCCCGAATGGTCCATATGCCATGGGGCGATGCCCCATGCTTTATTCTGGCCCCGCCCCTTCAGGGCCGGTGTCCGGGTATTGGCGTGGTTCGGTTGTGAGGCGGCGGGTTGGGGTTGGCTTGAGGCAGCCGGTAAAAGGGAGTAGGTCGGGAAGAGCTCTCTGGAGGCGGCTCCGGAGGCAGGCAAGGCACCGGCAACAGCACAGGGAGGGAAGCATGATCCACGACAGCGACGCGGCGCTCAGCGCGGGGCAGAAGCGCGGGATATTCGGTTGGGCCATGTATGACTGGGCCAACTCGGCCTACGTGACCACCGTGGCCGTGGCCGTGTTGCCGGCCTATTTCGCCGCGGCCGTGGTGCCCGAAGGGGGGTGGGAATTCCTGGGGCAACGCTTGAGCGCCACATCCCTGTGGGGCTACGCCGTGAGCCTGTCCTCGCTGCTGGTCTTCGTGCTGGCACCGTTTTTGGGCGCCATGGCCGACTTCTCGGCAGCCAAGCGTCGCATGCTGATCGGCTTCTGCTGCCTGGGCAGCCTGGCCAGCGTGGGGCTGTTCTTTTCCGGGCCCGGGCTGGTGCTCTTCACCCTGGGATTGTTCATGCTGGCGCAGATCGGCTTCACCGGTGGCAACGTGTTCTACGACGCCTTTCTGCCCCACGTGGCGCCCCCCCATCTGCAGGACAGGGTTTCGGGCAAGGGTTACGCCCTGGGGTACATCGGGGGCGGATTGCAGTTCGCCCTGTCCCTGGGGCTCATCGCGGGGCACGACACACTGGGCTTGGACCACGGCTTAGCCGCACGGCTGGCCATGGCCTCGGCCGGGGTCTGGTGGGGGGGCTTCGCCCTGATCACCTTTGCCAGGCTGGAGGAGCACGGTCGCCCCCAGGCTTTCCCTCCGGAGTTGCAGGGCATGGCGCGACCCTGGGCCTACCTGCGCATGGGCTTTGCCAGGGTCCGGGAGCACACCCGCCACTTGCGGGAACAGAAGCCCCTGCTCGTGTTTCTGCTGGCCTTCCTGTTCTACAACGACGGCATCCAGACCGTGATCAGCATGGCTACCATCTACGGCAAGGAGGAACTGAAACTCTCCACCACCACGCTGATGCTCACCTTGCTGCTGATCCAGTTCGTGGCCATTTTCGGCGCCCTGGGCATGAGCCGCCTGGCCGAGAAGCTGGGCACGCGGCAGACCCTAATGCTGGGGCTCGTGGTCTGGTGCGGCATCGCGGTCTATGGCTATTACCTGGAGCAGGCCTGGGAGTACTTCGTGCTCGGCGGCGCCGTGGGGCTGGTGCTCGGGGGCTCCCAGGCCCTGTCGCGCTCCCTGTATTCCAGGATGATCCCCAAAGAGGCCAGCGCCGAGTACTTTGGCTACTACTCGGTGGTCAGCAAGTTCTCGAGCATTGCCGGGCCGTTCGTGTTCGCCGTGATCACTCAGGCCACGGGCAGTTCCAGGGGTGCGTTGCTCTCGCTCATCGTGTTCTTCGTCATCGGGCTGGCCTTGCTCTGGCGGCTGGGGCGCATGCGCGCTACGTCTCCGTAGGCTGCTGCTCCTGCCCTTCCCGCAGGCCGATGAACAGGGGCCAGTCCGCGGCGGTGCGCCAGGGGTGTTGGGCGCTCTCGCGCAAGTCCAGCCGGAACCAGTGCAAGCCGGGCTCGCTGATGCCCAGACCACCGATCCTGAAGCTGAAGCGGAAGCGCAGGGATTCGAAGGCCAGGTCCTTGGCCGGAACGATGACCGCCTCCTCGCCGGAAGGGCGTTGCAGCAGGACGCGCAGTTGCGCGGCGTCCTGCCCGGCCGAGGTCTTCTCGAAGACCGTGCAGAGGTGGAAGTCCGGCATGGAGGACGGCAGCGACGCGGCGGTCATGGTCTCCATGACCTGTACGTAGCTGACGGCGCCGGTCTCCGCGTCGGTGAGGGACAGGGTGCAGGCGAGGAAGAGCTTGCAGCTGATCATGGGGCGCTCCGGATTTGGGGTGTACGACTCCGCCCCTGTTATCCTTCATGCCCGGCATCGCGCAAGCCCCTTCCTCGAGACATCTATTCCTTGGAGCCGTGCTTGATGGCCTTGCCCTCGTGCCAGACCCTGTCTGGTGGTGCCGAGGATGGTCTGGACCATGGGGGAGATGAAGGCCTGGTTGCCGATATTTTCATGGCGTTGCCCTCTGGGTTGTGCAAGGTGGGTTTATGTTGATCGCGCACGCAACGATATGGTTGAGGGCGGAGCGTCAAGGATATTCATGGTCAGATGGGGAGGCGGGGTCACCAAACGCCGGCGCGTGGGTGTGGCGTCAGGGTGATATAAAGACAGGAGCGGTTAGGGAGGCAGGTCACGACTGCCGTGATACGGACGGGAGGCGGCTTTGAACCGCCCCCTGTCGTGTATCGGGTCGATGAAAAATCAGAAAGCAAGCAAGGGGATGGCCGAGGGCGCGGAGGTCTTGGCCCGCCAATGGATCCCGGGCGACGAGGAAAAGGTCTCGGGCAAAGCCGGAATCTCCGTGCGGACCAGGGGCATGTAGTAGACTGCCATTTTCATCTCCCCGGTGGCTTGGTCCTTCTTGAGCTTGACCCTGACATTGAAGTCGTACTTGTCCCAGGAGTGCTCCAACACGTGGCCCTGGTCCTTGACCTTGGAGGTGCCGAAGCGGCTGCGCAGATAGTCCAGGGCGCGCTGGTAGCCCTGTGGGGTGTCGATGCCCACGAACACGGCGTAGAGTTGACCCTCCACGGCGCCGAAGACCACATAGGCGGAATCCACCTCGGAGATGGAGTAGGACTTGGCCTCGTCGACATAGTAGTCCACGATGCCTTCGGAGTGCTTCAGGATAAAGGATTTGTTCGCGGCGATGTCGCTCCCCCAGCGGTAGCCCAGGAACCCTTCGTTGAGTTCCATGGCCTGGACCGGGGCGCAGAGAAGTGCGAGAAAGACGAAGCAGAGAAAGGATCGTTTGTTCATGTTGGACCTGTTCCGTGGTTTGGGATTGCCCGTGCACAGCGAACGCCTTTGAATCTTCTCGTGGAGGAAACTGTAAACGACTTGCGTGTTCACTTCAAGGGACTGAACAGGGGGGATGGAGGGAGAACCGGACCTGTCTGACCGCGGTTCACCGCTCAGCGCCCGCTTTCAAAACATCTTGACGCGGCCGGGGTCCGGCCATATCTACAGCGATTCGTCCGGGTCCAGCCTGTGCCGGCTGTGCGGACAGGCCCACGGGGACGTCATTATCCATGGAAGGGGGAGTGATGCTTGAATGCGTCCATTGTAAAAACCATCCTGTTGCTTGCGGCATCGAACCTGTTCATGACCATCGCCTGGTACGGACATCTGAAACACCTCAACAACAGGGCCTGGTACATCGCGGCGATCTTCAGCTGGAGCATCGCCTTTTTTGAGTACATGATCCAGGTGCCGGCCAACAGGGTCGGCTTCACGGTCCTGACCCTCCCCCAGTTGAAACTGGTTCAGGAAATCCTCACGCTGCTGGTTTTCGCCCCTTTCTCTATTTGGTATATGGGGCAACCGCTGAACAGCAATCACCTTTACGCCGGGTTGTGCCTGCTGGGAGCGGTCTTTTTCACCTTTCGAGCTTGACGGCAAACGGGGCCGAGACTGGTTGCGAAAAAGTCCAGCGACTTCAGTGGTTGGCCAATCCGGCGCTCCATGGTATGTTGACCGCATGTGCAACGAATTGGACATACAGAAGGCGTGTTGGAGCCGAACATGAAATATGACTTGGCACTTTTCAAGGAATTGAACGAGGAGTACCGCGCTAAGCCTCTTGTCCCGAGCCCTCCGCGATACGCTCCGGCCATTGTGAGTGATCGGGGCGCGAAGCGGGCAACGGCATTGGTGAAACAACACAAGATCGCGGGAAAGACCGTACTGGAGATCGGATGCGGCAGGGGCGAGGTGTTGCGGGCGCTTGCGGAGAACCACAAGTGTCGGGCCTATGGCGTGGACATCACATTGTATGAGGAATGGAAATCACTGCCCGACACGGTCAGGACCTTCCAGGTGGATCTTGCACAAACCGAAGCGGATCTGGGTGTCAGGGACTTTGATTTTGTCTACTCGTTTGCGGTGTGGGAACATATTCTCCATCCCAGCAGCATGCTACGACGGGTGCACCAGCTGCTCAAGAAGAAAGGCAACTTCTTTTTCTCCGCCAATCTCTACCGTGGTCCAAAAGCTTCACATCTCTACAGAGATATATATTTCCCCTTTCCGCATCTGCTTTTTTCCGATGAAGTCTTTGAAGAATACTATGTTTCCAGGGGCAAGGAACCGAGGAAGCCATCATGGGTAAACTGTCTGTCAGCCTCTGACTATGAAGTTTACATCCGGGAGATAGGGTTCAAGATCAAGTCGGTGTCATACAAAACAACACCGCTTGACGAAGAGTTTTACAAGCGATTTCATGAAAAGTTGTCCCGCTATCCGCGTCGGGATCTTGAGCGTGATTTTGTTGAGTTCCACCTGATAAAAGGCTGAATCCCCAAGAACTGCGTCCGCGCCTTGCCGCACGGTGCCCTCAAAATGACGAGGGCATGAAAAAGACGAAAATGCCCACCAGGAGTACGGCCTCGGCCAGCAGCACCAGGCCCAGCCAGAGCAGGAAGCGCCGCCGGGCGCGTTTGTTCTCTAGGGCGAACTGCTGCCGCAGGCGCTCCTCGAATTGGTGGATCTCCTCCTTGGCCGCGGCGTGAGCCGCCTCCAGCCGGGCGGTCTCGGCGCTGATGCGAGCCAGGGTAGCCACGAGGCTGCCTCGGCCAGGGGAATACGATTCGACCGTGGTGTCGGCCGCTTCCTCGGATGGTGGGGGCGGGATGTCTTTGGTGTCGGTCATTCCGTGTGCATCTTCCAATCTGGTTGTTCTTGTCAATAAGATATCGCGGCCCCGCCCCGTCCTGGGGCGGGATTCGCTGTGAGCTCCGGCAAGAGCGTGGTCTTGCCTGCGCTTACGCTTCGCGTGCGCCACATCCTGTGGCGCGGATATCGCGGTCCTGCCCTTACATCTGATGTCGCGGCCCCGCCCCGCCCCGTCCTGGGGCGGGATTCGCTGTGAGCTCCGGCAAGAGCGTGGTCTTGCCTGCGCTTACGCTTCGCGTGCGCCACATCCT
>CAZSRS010000025.1:0-22311 GCA_964609625.1 uncultured Desulfovibrionaceae bacterium | reverse complement strand
GCGCTCCGGCAAGAGCGTGGTCTTGCCTGCGCTTACGCTTCGCGTGCGCCACATCTTGTGGCGCGGATATCGCGGTCCCACAACCGAACCATACCAACTCCCGGATAGGTGCCCTGAAGGGGCGGGGCGGAATAGAGCATGGGGCATCGCCCCATGGAATTCGCACGACATGGAATTCACGCCCCATGGACTCCATCGCCCCATTGGAATCAACACACCGTTGGACTACTCGGGCACAGCTTGTTCTTCCACCGCGTGCTCCTCGACGCCGCGCAGGATGTCGGCCAGGCGGCGGTCGTCCAGGTGTTCGAGGAAGGCACGGGCCGCTCGCTTGCGCAACTCCACCCCAAAGCCGGGCGTGGCCACGAAACGCGCGGCCTCGACCATGGATGCCAGGTCCGCGTGCAGGTCCTCCACCTCGTAGTCCGTGGCGCGGTCGATGCTGATCTCGGGGTAGAGGCGCTCCTGGTTCTGCCACTTGAGCCAGTACCAGAGGATACCGCGCTCGGCCTCGGCCAGGTTCACGGCCTTGGCTGCGAGCTTGGAGTTCAGCAGTTGGAACCTGGTCTTCAGGGCCACGCCGCTCTGGGCCTGGGTCGCGCTCTCGGTCACGGCCTGCCCTCCGGCATTGGCGACGCGGTATATCTCCTTGACCTTGAAGGAGATCCAGTCCTGGATGGCCGCGGCGGTGGCGGCCACCTCGGCCCGGAGCCAGTCGGGCTTGCCGGCCTCGCCGTGCTCGGGGTTGAACTCCAACACCGCCGTGGGGCCGGTCAGGTCCGGGGCGATATCCCCTGGTTCGCGCATGGGCTTGCGCATCATGGGGAAACCGGCCAGGCCCATGACCTCCTCGCACTGGGAGAGGTTACGCAGGATGGAGAGATCGATGGCCGCGATGTCCGCCAGGTCGGAGTGCCCCACGCCACGATGCTCCAGGGAGCGTATGTTATGGAGCCAGACAAAGGGAATCTCGCCCAGGGGGTTGTGGCCGCGCTCCACGAGTTGGGCCTGGCCGCGCTCCGTGACTTGCCATGTTTCCCAGCTGTCGGGCCGCCAGATGAGGTACAGGCCGTCCGGCTCTCGCAGCTTGAGATAACGCAGGAAGGGGCGGCCCGTGCGGTTCCGGCCGTGCTCCCAGTGCAGGATGTCCAGGGGGGTGTAGGCGCGGAGATAGGGGTAGAGCCCGTCCTCGATCTCCTGGGCCCTGGTCATGCCTGCGGGGTCCCGGTCCAGGGGCGCGTGCTTGTCCACCAGGACGCCTGCATGGCCCATGATGGCGGCCACGCGCTGTTGCTCCAGGAGGAAGACCTCGAAGTTCGAGCCCCAGAGATCGCAGTCGTCGGCGAATTGCAGCCAGAGGGGGTCGTCTGCCAGGGGACCGAGGTCGCGGCGTGCCGGCTTGCGGAACAGGTAGTGGGAGAAGAGATCCACGATGCCACGGCTGTAGTTCAGGGTGTAGACCTCCTGAAGGCGGCGGCGGAAGTTGCGTTCGCTCTCGCGCTCGTGACGGGTGACGGCGCCCAGGCGCACCAGGGCTGCCGCGCCTTCGTAGGCGGCGCGCATGAAGCGCCACTGCGGCGCGAACATGTCATACAGGGGGTGGGTGTCTTCGATGTGGCCAAGGTCCATGGTGTGCTCCTCGCTGTTGTCGATCATGGATTCCATCACTTCCAATGCCGTTCCCCGGAGGTACGGTAGCGGCTTTTACCCGTGCAGTAGTGCAGGGCCTGGGTCATGCTGTCGGTCTGATCGGCGTAGGCGCTGTTGGGAAAGCGACTGGTCTCGTCCAGAAACTCCTCCAGCCAGGGCGCGCCCCGTTGCAGGGCCACCTTGCCCGCCTCCACCAGGGGCGAGACGGTATGCGCGCGCAGGATCTTGTCGCCCCTGGGCACCTTGAGTGCCACCAGGGGCAGGCGGGTTGCGCGCTTCAGCTCCTGCACCAGGCTCTGGCCGCTGGCCTTGTCCTCCACCAGCACCACGTCGGGCCGCCACTTTTCGTATTGCTCCACCAGGGCGCGCCGCAGCTCGGGATATTCGAGGCGCCTGCGGAACTGGTCCAAGAGGTAGAAGCCGTCCTCGGCCTGGAGCCAGGTCTGCCCCACAGACCACGCGTTGGTCTCGCCGGTCTTGAAGGCCGTGTCCCAGGACTGGAGCGTCAGCCCCTTGTCCGGCGGATGCTGGAAGAACCGCCACCAGGAGCGCTTGAAGATGCCGCCCGAGGCCGGAGCCGGACGCTGCTGCAACTGTCCGGCAGCCGCGTAGCCGCCCATGGCCGTGGCGAGCCGGGTCAGGGTCGCCTGGTCGAAGCGCTTGGGCCACAGCGGCTCTCCTTCCTCGCGGCGCGGGTCGCGGATGATCAACCCCAGATCAGAGGGCGCCGTGGAGAAGATGCGCTCCCCTTCGAAGGAGGCCGGGAGCCTGAGGTGCACATAATCCCCTTGTTCCAGGACATGGCCACTGAGGTCTGCCTCGTGCAACCGTTGCATGACGATGATCAATGCGCCCCGGCGAGGGTCGTTGCAGCGGGTGCTCATGGTCTGGTCCCACCATTCGAGGACCGCTCTCCGTCGCTTGTCGCTCTGGGCCTCCCTGACGTTGTGCGGATCGTCGGCGACCACGTAGTCGCCACCTTCACCCGTGGCCTGCCCGGCCACCGAGGTGGCGAGGCGGAAGCCGGAGCGATCGTTCTCGAAGCGCTCCTTGGTGTTCTGGTCTTCGGTCAGAGAGAAACGCTCCCCCCAGCGTTCCCGGTACCAGGGGGAACGCAGCAGCCGGCGGCATTTGAGGCTGTCGCGCACGCTGAGCCCCCTGGCATAGGAGGCGAAAAGGAAGCGGCGCTCGGGAAAACGGCACCAGACCCAGGCCGGCCAGAACACGCTCACGGCCAGGCTTTTCATGTGCCGGGGAGGTATGTTCACCAGCAACCGGTTGATCACCCCCCTGGTCACTGCCTCCAGGTGCTCGCACACGGCGTCGATGTGCCAACCCGGAACGAATGCGGTGGCCGGTTCCAACACGTGCCAGGCCTGGGCGCAGAACTCCCGCAGGGAGCGCTCAGCCCGTTGGGTCTTCACCAGGAGCAGTGTCCCGAGGTGTGGCGCATTTCTCAAGCAGGGCCTCCAGTTGGGCCAGTTCGGCATCGCTCAGCCGGGCGAGGTCGATCTCCTGGGAAAAGGCCACCTCGTCCCCGGACACTCCGGTGAGTTTCAAGGCCTTGCTCCCCCTGGTGAGAGGCGACCAATTCTTCAGCCACCAGGCCGCGGCCTGCCATTGGGAGCGCGCCCGGCTGCGCTTGGAGGTCTTCTTCACCTGGCGGTCGTCTCGGTCCAGCACCACCACGGTTTCCAGCAGTTCGGTACCCCCTTGTGCCGCGCGCTCCAGGACCTGGATGTTGCGGACCTCGGCCCTGGCCATGGCCTCGTCCACGGCCAGCCAGAAACGGACGTACATCGCCTCGTCCTTGCGAGGCTTGGCCGTGGGGTCCTGTTCCAGGCGATCCAACTCCCGGCGCCCCCGCTTCATCCAGACGTAGAAACTGGCGGTACTGATGCCGGCCATGGCCGTCGCGGCGCTGATGCAGTTGCCTCGGGCCAGGTACTTGCAGAGGGTCTTTTGCCTGGCCGGGGTGAGTTTGCAGAGGCTGTTGATTTCGGCAGGACGCTTTTCAGGCATGGGCTGGTCTCCGCTGCAACAGACCGCGCAGGTGCGCGGCGATTGCTCGCATGAACATGGGCGGCACGGCATTGCCGATGCGGCTGACGCCCCGGTACCAGGGGTCGGGGAAGGCAAAGGCGTCCGGGAAGGAGGTCAGACGCTTGAACTCGGCCAGGGACAAGGTGCGCGTGCGCAGGGGGTGGCAGTGCATGCGCCGCAGATACGGGGGGCGATCGCGGCCCTGGATGGCGCTGGTCGTGAGCGTGGGCGCGGGCAAGTCCCAACGCAGGCGGCGCTGGTATCCGGCGTACACGCCGCCCTGGGGTGTTGCCGCGGCCAGACGCCAGGTTTTGGTGTTCCTGCCGGTCGGGGACTCATCCACCCAGACATGCCCAGTCGCCGGGCACTGCTCCTCGGAGAGGTCGGCGATGGCCGCGCCCAGGGGCATGGGCCAGCCCGTGGGAAGCGGCGGCGTGGGCATGAGGCCCAGGTCCTTGCGCAGACCGATGATTACCAATCGAGGCCTGTTCTGCGGCACCAGGAAGTGTGCCGTGTTCAACAACCAGGCCTTGCTCCTGTATCCCGCCCGCGTCAGGTCGTGCAGCAGTCTGATGAACAGGGGGCGTCGCGCGCCCCCTGCCAGTGCACAGACGTTTTCCATGACAAAGGCCTTTGGCTGCAAGCCGCTCAGGAGTCGCACGAACTCCTGGTAGAGTTGGTTTCTCGGATCGTGGTGCAGGCGCCTGCCGGCAGCGCTGAATCCCTGACACGGTGGCGAAGCCTCCAGCAGGTCCAGTTCGCCGGGGAGCAGCCCGACCAGGGCCAGGGCCCGGGAGTCGTCCAGCGCATGGATGTCGCCTTGGTGTACCGCCAGACGGGGAAAATTGGCGCGCAGGCAGTCCACGGCGTGGTCGTCCCGCTCCACCGCGAGCAGCTCGCGGAACCCGGCCATGGATGCGCCCAGGCAGGAGCCGCCCGCGCCGGCGAACAACGAAACCAGCGTGGGCGCGAACAGCTCTCTGGGAGCGCGATGCAACCGCCAAGCCTGTGCGAGCAGCCGGGGATAGTTCATCCGGCAAGCATCCTGCCGCAATGCGGGCACCTGACCAGGGCGCGCCCCCGCAACTGATCGGGCCTTCGGTAGGCCGCTCGAGGGGGTGGCTCGGCCTGCACCAACCCTTGAATCTCCTCCGGGCTGAAGCCGGTGTCCCGGCAGTCCCGCCCCTGCTCCAACAGCGAACCCAGGCCGGTGGCCAATTCCGTGGGCAGCCAGTGGCTCTCTGCGCTTTTGTTGTCGGCCAAAGCGGCGGCCAGACGCGCCGGTTGGTCCAGGTCGTCGCGCACCAGCACGGGCACCATGGCCAGGCCCAGGCGGATGGCGGCCTCGCGCCGGCCGTGGCCCTTGACGATCACACCCTTGCCGTCCACCACGATGGGCTGGTCAAAGGAGAAGCTCCCGATGCTGGCGGCGATGCGTCGAACCTGCGCCTCGGGATGTGCCTTGGCGTGGCCGGGAGCGGGCGTGAGTTGCCGGGGGTCGCGCCATTGGATCTGCATGTCGCGAGGGCGCTCCATGATTCAAGCCTCGTCCGGGATGATGTCAACGTCAGCCGGATCGACCGTGCCCGAAGCAAGAAAGGGGCAGGGTAGTTCGTCGCCCATGAGTTCGTCCTCCAGGTCCGCGTCCAGTTCGTAGTCCAGAGTGAGGACAGGGTCCTCGGGAAAAAGCATGTCGGAAAGTTCGTTCATTTCGTTGCTCCCATAGGGTGTTTTCAGGGCCAGAGTCTGTTCCAGAGGCGCTGGGCCAGGAAGGCGAGCACCGCGGCCATCCCCGAGAAGGTCCAGACGCGCTGCCTGAGTTCACGTATCTCGCGGTCCAGGGCGTCGATACGCAGGGCCCGTGCGGCGCAACGCTCCGCCAACATGGTCTTGATCTCGGCCAGCATGTTGTTCTGGATGTCCTGCCCCGCGCGGAGGCTGTTCACGGCGCTCCAGATGTCGCGGATGTCCTGCCGCAGTTCTTCCTGATCCATGTTCGGTTCTCCTGAGGGAGTGGTCTTGCTGGTGGCGTGGCAGCCGAAGTACAATGGTCACCGCGCATCGTTGCGCTCACCGGCCCGGCCCGATCCCGATCCTGCGGCTGGCCGTGATCCTGCCCCAGATGGCCAGGGCCGCGCCAGCCAGGGCCACCCCTTGCAGAATCAGATCAACCGCCTGGCCCTGCAGTTCCGGGCCGATCTCATACCCCCAGCGGCCGAGCACCTGCGCGATCATACTGATGATCACGCCCCAGATGGTCTTGGAGGCCACAAACGATTTCACGTTGTCCATTTCCTACCCCCTGATCTCCGCGACAAAGCGCCGCGGGCCCGTGGTTTCCCGGATGATGACGGGCGCGCCGACAGCCTCCCGGAAGCGGTCCAGCTCCCGGATCAGCCCCATGTCCATGGCCAGCCCGCTGAATTCAGCCGCGTTGAAGTACCGGATGCCGGCCCAGTCCTCTGCCGGCACGCTGCCGGCCAGGGCATCCACCTGGAAATGGGGGCGGTCCTTGAACGACTTCCAGTCCCCCCCCCAGGTCAAACGGATGCCGCAGTCCACGGCTGTGTCCTTGACCAGGGCACCCAGGGCGTCGAACCTGTCCATGTCGTTCCAGGGCACCTGCTTGCCCTCGAGGGGCGCCAGATCCACGGCCAGGCTGGGGCTGTGGTTGTGGCGGCTCTGCCCCCAGCGCAATTTGCTCAGGCCGGCGGCAAAGGCCGCCTCTTGCTCCTCGAAGCCACGGTGGCCGCAGACAACCAAGATGGAGAAGGGGGAGCGCGCGGCAGCGGCCGTGACCAGTCGTTGCAGGCGATCGTCACAGGTGGCCAGTCGCTTGCGGGAGATATCGTTGAGTTCAGGCATTGTTTCCTCCTTTTCTTGTTGTTATGCCGCCAACGCGGCCAACTCGACGCGCAGCTCCCGCTTGCGCAGCAGGCGCTGCTGGTTGTGCTGGCTCAAGGCGTCATCCGGAATCGCCCCGGCCTCGATCAGATCCTCCACGGAGCGCGGCAGGTACAGATCCAGGTTGGCAAGTTCGGCCAAGATCGCGGCGCGACGGGCTATTGCCCGCGTTACCGGGTCATCGACCCAGGCCCCGGCCTTGGCGTCCCAGACCTGATGCTCGCCCGGCGCGTCCGCTGTCCAGATTTCAGGCACCGTCCCCAGCTCGGACCATTCGCGCCGCTCTCCGCTGACCGTGGAGTACAGCACCTCTCCCCGGTGGTCCTCGACCTGTTGCCAGCCGCCATCAACCCAGCAACGCGCGTGGCCGAGCTGCTCTTCTGGTGGAGGCGCGGTCGTGGCCAGCCGGGGAATCAATGGCTTGCTCTCCAGAGGATCGTGCCTGGCCACACCCTGGCCCAAGTACTCGCCAGTACGACAGTCATAGTGGTAGATATTCATGTCAGTTTCTCAGTACTTGATGCACGGCAGTAGGTTGACGTTTCTGGGGCGTGTCTCGAAGCCGCCCGTGTTTCCAGTATAGTTTCCATCGGTAAGCATGTGGTTTCCCCTGTCAGTTCCGGTAGCTATCGTCTTACTTGCAGCAGATGAAGATACAAAAAAACTTGTATGATTATGATTTCCCAGCAGATCATTCTGGTGTGAGCCAAAGGAACGATCCAAATCAATTCCGCGCCCGTGGTCCCAGCCGCGAACGAACTCGCCGCGCAGGTCGGGCAGGGCATAAGTGGTCTCTCCGTCACCAGCGCCAAAGACGGTGCCGAGAACAGTGAACAGGGCCGTGTAGGTGCTCCTGGAGACGGCGGCGCCGTCGCACTCCAGCCAGCCGGCCGGTGGCTCGTCCGCCAAGAACCAGAGCACCGCGCCGGCAGGCAGGCCTGCTAATGTCGGGGCAAAGGCCGACGGCAACTCCCCTCGGAGGGTGTCGGCGTCCAGGCCCGAGCCCGGACCGTCCAGGCGCTTGACCGCAGCCATGATCTCCGCGTCGCTCATGCCGCCGGCGCCCCCCTTTCTGTTGATCACCACGCTCATTGCGCGATCCTCACGGTTGCGGCGCCCGACGCCCAGGCCCCGGTCTTGAAGCCGCAGCGCACCAGACACGGCGTGGCCACCTCGCAGACGTGCACGCCCGGCTCTGTCCAGATGTCGCCGCTGTCGAACCAGGTCTGCCCCTCGTCGTAGGAGACTTGCAGGCAGAGGGTGCCGCTGAAGGCGCCGGCAATGGCCACGTCGAAGGGGCGACGGCCGAGGTTCGGATCCCAGCCGTGTATGCGCAGAGGCGCGGTAAAGGTGTTGCCCGCGCCGAGATCGGCCTGTGAACACAAGGCGTTGCGGTGGCTGGTCATGAACGGCCTCCTCGATTTTCAGCCAGGATCTGCAGGATGCGGCGGCGGGAGAGATTGAACTCGCTGACCAGCGCGGCGATGCTCACGCCAGCGTCGCGTCTGGCCCTGATGGAGCGGGCGCGCAGTTGCCTGTGCACGGCGTCGACCTTGGGCACTTCCAGTTTGTCGCCACCGAAATGTTCGGC
Source organism: uncultured Desulfovibrionaceae bacterium (assembly GCA_964609625.1). GTDB lineage: Bacteria > Desulfobacterota > Desulfovibrionia > Desulfovibrionales > Desulfovibrionaceae. Next base: position 14,123 of record CAZSRS010000025.1, on the reverse strand, counting down.
CAGTCTAGCGGCGCTTTCGGGCCCCAACAGTTGGAGCAGGGGGTGGTTCGGCTTGATGCGACGGGGCACGTAGACACTGCCCCCACCGTAGGCCTCACTCAGTGCCAAGGCTGCTTTTTGTCCGGCAACATTTTTGAGATGGACAAGGCCTGCGGGAAGTTTGTTCCAATCCAGTTCTCTTTTGTACAACGCTTCATTGGTTGTGAGCTGTTGCATTGGTAATTCTCCATTTTGCTGGTTGAGCAGAGGAGCATATCACGGAAATTTCCTGTTATTCGTTGTGCGCTGAGCATGCCCGTTCATGCGTGCACATTTCCTCTTGACATGTTTCCAGAAGTCACCTGTTCAAGGTATGTTGCAGCATGCAACGCCGCAAGAGCAGTGTTCATTCCTGTGCGATAAGTGCACTGCGCATCTGGAGCAGGTCCATGTTGCCGTTTTCGCATTCCTGCCGATTTCGCAAAGAGCGGCCAATTATTCGGCGTAATTTTACGTAATAGTTTCGTATTGTCAAGGTGCCGGGTGTGCCTCCACCCACTGAAAATGGGTTAAAACAGTCTCTAGAGATTGGCATTCAGCAGGAAATGCGCTATGATCCATGCATGCGAAAAAAATTCCAAGAACACGAACTTTTCAGGGCGGCGCTTGCCGCCCTGGTGGACGAGCAGGGACACGGGGTGCAGAAGGTCATTGCCGCCGCCGTGGAGCGCTCCCCGTCGTATATCAACGATATCCTACGCGGCCGTGCCAAAGGCTCCGTGAACATCCGCCACCGCATCGCCGCGGCTTTGGGTTTGCCATACGAGGCCATGCTGGAGCGCGGCGCCACGCTGCTGCATCGGCCGGCAGAGCCCGCCAGTGTCACCTGCCTGGACACCGAGTTCATGACCGTGCCCATGGTCAGGGCCAGACTCAGCGGTGGGGGCGGTTCCTTCGAGACCGAGGGTGAAGTGGTGGGATATTACGCCTTCCGCTCCGATTTCCTGCGTCGCAAGGGCGGTGCGGCCTCCATGATCCTGTTCCAGGTGGCCGGCCACAGCATGAGCCCCGTGCTCAACAACGGCGACACCGTCATGGTGGACCAGTCCCAGAACGACGTGCTCCCCGGGCACATTTACGCCGTGGGCATCGACGACACCGTTGTGGTCAAGCGCATCGAGATCGAACCCGGAGCCTTGATCCTCAAATGTGAGAATCCGGAGTACGGCAAGGTCGTCATCCCCCTGCACGAACATGCCAACGTGCGCATCATTGGACGGGTAGTCTGGTCCGCAAGGGAGTATTGATCCTTCCGCACCGGCGTCGCGCGGGCTGTTTCAGGGCGTTCCCCTCGGCCTCCACCTCCCCTTCTTCGGGTCCGTATCTTCCGAAAGAAAATTCTTGACTATTACGTAAAAATACGTATACTACGTGACCAGTGGTGTGGCGCCGAGGGTAACCTTGATTGGTTGCATGGCGCCGCCAGGCCAGACAGCATGTAACCGCAACCAGTCCTGTCAACGCAGGGAGTGTCCGCTGCACGCCGGGCGCATCACACTCGCGGGGACTGCCACGAACGCTGGCGTTTTGCCCGGTCCGACGACCGGCGCGCGGGGTTTCGCCACCCCGCGTCGGCCTGTCCCAGGCACCGGCCGACTTCCGGACGGTGATTAACGGTATCCACAAAGGAGGCCCGATGTTTGCGCGAGCATTGTTCAGACGCCCCCCGTTGCGGATCGCTCTTTGCGGTCCGTCGGGCAGCGGCAAGACCAGAGGCGCTCTGGCCCTGGCCTCTGGGTTGGGCAAGAGAATCGCCGTGATCGACACGGAACGTTGCGGCGCGGCCATGTATGCCGACGAGTTTCAGTTCGACGTGCTGCGGCTCGCGCCTCCCTACGGGCCGGAGCGCTTCGTGCGCTGCATGCGCGCGGCGGCCGGGCAGGGCTACGAGGTGTTGGTGCTGGACAGTCTGTCCCGCCCCTGGAGCGGACCGGGCGGCGTGCTGGAAAGCGTGGCCAGGAACCGGCGTGCACGTGAGCCTCAACCCTGGCAAGAGCCGGGGGCACGGCATGCAACGCTGCTGGAGGTCATGCAGACCAGTCCGTGCCACGTGGTGGCTACCATGCGGGAGCGGGCGATCTGGCAACCACGGGCGCGGGGTGTCTGGGACGGTTGTGCCGTGAAACCGGTCCCCCAGCCGGAGCAACGTTCGGATATCGGCTACGAATTCATGCTGCTTCTGCACTTGCGGCAGGGGGAGCCCATGCACGTGGCCAAGGATGCCACCGGCGTGCTCAGGGGGGTGGCCGAGGGGCGGGAATGGGCGCAGGCACCCGATATGGCACTGGGCCGCAAATTGCTGGCCTGGCACAAGGGAAGTACAGGAAGTGGCTACATGGCGGCAAACACCGTGGCATACCAAGATGCAACGAAAATACATCTCGCGTTTTGATTGCAACGGCTTGGTGAAAACACGGTGATGCCGCGCCTTGCGCGGGCTTTGCCCGGGGTCGTCGATTTGTTATGGAGACTTTTTCTTTGATCTCGCAAAGGGAAAGGCCTTGATAACCGGGGGGAAGTCCTCTTTACAAAAGGTTCTCACCCCCCGGTGTATCTGTCCAGTCCTCTTGCGGAGCGAAGGCAATGGTCACATTTGTAACTCGAGTCAATAGACGTGCTTCTGGTCGTCCTTGCTCTCCACGTAGTTGAGCAAGTCATCCATGAAGATGTCGCTCCGCTGGTTGCGCAGGATGGTGTGAAAGGCGCGGACAAAGGCGCGGGTGGCGAATTCCTTGTCCTCGATGAACTCGATGTCCAGGAGCTGGTGGACGTGCTTGTGCACCAATTCCTTGATCTCCTTGTCGGTGAATGCGCGTGGTGCCATGGATAGCTCCGTGCCTGTGCTTCGCGACGGATAAAAGGACATGCGGCCCTGAAACACATCGTAGGGGCGCCATGGGTATTGGATGCAGTCCGGAACGCCGCGAAGTTCGGGTTCAGGTTAATGGAAATAGATCTCGCGCAAGGAGTCTCCCGATATGGAGCCGAAGGAAAACAGCTGCTGGATGGGATCGTAGTACTTGAACTGGATGGCTGAATCATTGGCCAGGCTGAAGCCCATGTTCTTGTCCACGGTCACGTCGAAGCTCCGGCCGTCGCGGGTGGTCAGCACGAGCTGCTGCAGGCGGTCGTTGCGGGGCGAGGTGGCGAACTCCTCCGCGCCCATGCGCAGCTTGATGCTTTTGATGTCTCGCACTGGGATCTCCTTTCGGATATTCTCATGCGTGCAGAGAAAATGGCCGGGCTTTCTGGTGCTGTCCTCGAAGCGGACCTCGCGGTAGCGCAGGAAGCTGGTCAAGGTTGTGCTGCCGTCGGCCAGCACGTGGACGGTGTAGCCCCTGAAGTCTATCCAGAGCAGGTCCTTGTAGCCGCCGAAGCTGAAGACGGAACTGGGCGCGGCAAGGAGCAGGCAGGCCGCAAGCATGAACGCGCACCGGATCGTGTTTCGCATCCCGAGCCTCCATCAGGGAATAGTGGTTGCAGTGCGTTGCGCTGCAAGTTGCAGGGCGTCGTTGCCGGAGGAAAAATCCGGCAAACTTTACCAGGCGTTCTGCAATGCTACCTTTTTCCCAGGTAAAAGGGAAGTGGCTTCGAGAAGATACAGGGACGGACAGATTTCTGAAACCGCCCCGGCTCAGCGTGGTGTCAGACGGTAGACCCTGGCCGTCGGGAACTCCTTGTCCAGCTCGGCCCTGAACGCCGAGGGATCCAGGTCCGGAAAGGAATGCTCCAGCACCTGGGGCCAGGTCTCCAGGTAGTCTTCCGTGTTGTTGCAGATCACCCATGTCGGTGACGGGGTGGTAGGAGAGGGAAGCATCTCCCCGTGCCCCAGCCGATGGAGATAGTAGGCCACGATCCACTTGCCCGTGCGTGCCGCCACGGTCTGGGCGGGTTCGACCACCTGGCTCAAGTGGACGGCCACTGCCTCGCCGTCGCGCATGACGCCGGTCTGGGGAGAGTTCACGACGCTGTCCCTGACCAGGACGTTCAGGCCCAGGCCCAAGGCCAGAATACAGGCCAGCAGCGGCGTCAACAGGACGCGCCTTCGCTCCGCTCCCGAGCGCTCCAGGAGGTGCCCGGCCGGTCCCGCGGCGGTGAGCAGCACCAGGGGCAGGAGAAACAGCAGCACCCGCTGGTAGGGCACCGCCCGCTGTGCCAGCAACAGTGCCGCTGTCCAGGTCGCCACGGCCACGAGCATGGGCAAGCGGTGGCCGGCGATGCGGCGATGGAGGAACAGTCCCGCGGCAAGAGACACTATCAAGGCCACTGTCAACGGCGTGGGGTAGTCCCGGAACCAGCCGTAGAAAACCGAACCGAGCACATGCGCCGTGTTGCTCAGGAAATAACCCAGAGACTTGGGCAGGACGTCGGGGTTGACCGTGTCCAGGCCCAGGGTCGGCGAGAACAGCAGTACCGGCGTGTAGAGCAGCAGTACCAGGGCCGCGCCCAACAGGCAGGCGGATGCCAGGCGCAGCAGGAAGCGTCCGCTCCCGCCGGGCACGGGTTCCAGCAGGGCGGTGCAGCCGAGCCAAAGCACCGCCCCCCCTAGGGGGTAGAGCATGGTGGGAATGGCGTGGCAGCCCAGGGCCGCGCACACGGCGAAGCCGATCCAGGCCGCGCGGGAGTCGTGTCGCCGAAGGTACAGCCCCAGCAAGAGCAGCAGCAGGAACGCGGCGTTGACGGCCGTATAGCCCCTGCCGTTGGTGGCGTACTCGATCAATATGCTCGATCCGGCCGCGAGGGCCGCGGCCAAGAGCCCGGCGCTCCTGTTGTATGCCTTGGCGGCCACCAGGAAAGCCAGGGGGATGGTCAGCATATCGAAGAACAGGGCTGGTAGGCGGATGGCCGGGGGCGAGTCGCCAAAAAGCCCTGTACTCAGCAGGATCAGGAGGGAGTTGAGGATGTGGTTGTTGGTGCTGGAGTAATCGCTGAGCACGGCACCGAGGCCGTTGCGGACAAAGACCATGTAGGTCCAGGACTCGTCGATGCGCATGGGCTGTGCGATGTAGGCCAATCGCACGGCCAAGCCCGCGGCCATGATCACGGCCAGTGTGACGAACACGCCACCCTGGCGTAGTTCCTGGAAGCAGAAGGCGATGAATCCGCTGTTTTGGTCCGTGGGTTTCGGGTTCTTGCCGCTGCTCAAGCCGTGGGTCTCCTGAAATCGGACCGGCGCAGCCGCAGGCCCATGCCGCGAGGGGAATGTCCTCGCGCGAGCCTTGTGTACATTACCCGCTCCGCCTCCGCAACGTTGGTGTTGCACGTGAACAAAGTCGTTGACAGGGGCGGTTTCTGGTCATACTTCTACTGAAGAGAAATCCTCAGAAAATGCCGAACCTGTCGCGAGGCAGGGGCGGAAAGCCGCGGATCTTTCCCCAGTGAAGAGACAGCCGGGTTGCCGAGCGGATTTCAAACGTTCTTGCAACGCTCCCCCTGTTTCCTTATCCGCCCGGAACCATGGAAGGCTGCCGGCATGCGCGTGATGCGCCCTGGACACGGCGTTGGTGCGGGATGCGTCCGCAAGGAGCCTGAGCATGAAAGTGGTGGAAGGACAGCTTCAATGGCTGCAATTCGTGAGCGACTCGTCGCGGATGAGCCACAGCGTTTCCTCCGAGTCTCTCCGTCAGTTCGTCAGCGTGACTGCCACGCAGCAGGCCTTCACGCCGGACATTCTTCCGACATCGATCTCTGTCACCCCCATGATCGAAGCCTCAAGCGGTACGATCGTGAATACCCTGGGCTGAGAAAACACCCAAGGAGTTTGCCATGGCGCCCTTTTCCGATAGCGAGATCCAGAACTTGCAGCTGACGACGCATTTTTCCGGACAAAGCCACAGCATCGCCTCCAGTTCCCTGCGAACTTTTGTCGAAACGGCTGTCCAACTGCGCAACGAGAATCCCGACGTGGTTCCCGAGAAATTGAGTGACGGTGGTCCGCCCATGGCGGAATTCGACGCCGGCATAGTATTCAAGACCAGCGCCTGAGGCATTGGGGAGTTTTTTCCCTGCTGTTGCAATTTTTACTTGCAAAGGAGAAACGCTTCGCGTAGAACGCAGAACTTCGATGCCGAAGTGGTGGAATTGGTAGACACGCTAGGTTCAGGGTCTAGTGCGGGTTTCCGCGTGGGAGTTCGACTCTCCCCTTCGGCACCACCATATTTCAGACGCCGCCTGCGCCTCATAAGGTACAGGCGGTGTTCTCGTTTTGGGGCGACAGCGCGACCATGCAGCCGTCGCCGCAACACTGTCGCTGTGCAAGCACCAGAGGACCAGTACCACTTTCCCTCAACACAGGCTGTAATCTGAAGTGGAAGGCGGGCCAGGCTTTTCGGGAGCTTCGCTCGCGGTGCAACGTCCTGCCGTCCTTACGGTCTCCCGCGAGTATTGTGTGGGCTGGCTCCCGACAGCCGGCTGCTTGAGGCGGATGCGAATTCACTTCCCACGGCGAGATTGCGAACATGACCCACACAACCGACGGCAGGGCCTGTCACCAGCCGTCCGTTCGTCGGAGCACGTCATTCCACCAGTCCAGCATATGAGAAATGTCAGAACAATTTCCCTGGATTGAGGATCATGCCGGGGTCGAAGAGTTCCTTGATGGCGCGTTGCAGCTGGATGCTTCGGGGGGAAAGCTCAAGGGGCAGGAAGCGTTTCTTGGCCAAGCCGATGCCGTGCTCCCCGGAGATGGTGCCGCCCAGGTCCAGGACCAGGGAGAGGATCTCGCGCACGGCGCGTTCCACATTTGGGGCGGCTGCGGCGTCCTGGGCCGTGAAATTGAGGTGGATGTTGCCGTCGCCGGCATGGCCGAAGGCATAGACCCGCACGGCGTACGTGCGTTCGATGCGGGGCAAGGCGTCCACCAGCGCGGCGATGCGGCCGATGGGCACCACCACGTCCTCGGGCACGAAGATGGCGGAGCGTTCGTGGATGCGCACCGAGACCTGCCGGCGCATGTGCCAGAGTTCCTCGCGTTGTTTGTCGTTCGTGGCGGACAGCAGGGCCAGGGCGCCTCGTTCCGTGCAGATAGTGCCCATGGCTTGGATGTCGGCACGGGCTTGGGCCTCGGGGCCGTCGGCCTCGAGAAGCAGCAGGGCGCCGGCTCCAGGCGGAAGCGGGAACGGCAGCACCCCCCCAACGAGATCGAGGCTGGCGTGGTCCAGGAACTCGATGGCAGCGGGCAGGTGCCCCTGCACCAGAATCCTGGTCACGCAGCGCATGGCCTGGTGCATGTCCCGGAATACAGCCGTCATGGTGGCCACGGCCGGGGGTTTGGGCACGAGCTTGAGCATGAGTTTGGTGATGACGCAGAGGGTGCCTTCGGAGCCCACCAGCAGGTGGGTGAGGTCGTAGCCCACCACGCCCTTGCGGGTACGCACGCCGGCCTGCAGGATTTCGCCGTCCGGGAGCACGGCCTCCAGGCCGAGCACGTAGTCACGGGTGGTGCCGTACTTCACGCAGGCCGGTCCGCCGGCGTTGGTGGCGGCGTTGCCACCGATGCTGCTGGTGTCCAGGCTGGCGGGGTCCGGGGGGTAGAACAGACCCTGGGCAGTGGCAGCGTCGCGCAGGGTTCGGGTCAGGACGCCGGGTTCCACCTCGGCGTAGAGGTTGTCCGCGTCGATGCGCAGGATGCGGTTCATGCGCTCCAGGCAGAGCACCACACCACCGTGTTCCGGACAGGCGCCGCCGGCCAGGCCGGTGCCTGTGCCGCGTGGGGTCACGGGAAAGCGTTTGGCGTTGGCGAGCTTGAGCAGAGAGGCGATCTGGGCCGCGCCGGTGGCGAAGACCACGGCCTCGGCGCTGCGGACGTGACCGCCTTCGTCCCGGCAGTACTTGTGGATATCGCCGGTCAGGACGTTGTTCTTGCCGAAGATGTTCCGCAGCTCGGCCAGGGTCTCCTCGGAAAGCGGCGTGTAGTGCGCGGTGACCGTGCTGTTCATCGAAGACCTCAGTTCCGTTTGTGTTCGAAGCCGGGGATGCTCAGGCGCCCTTCCACCCAATGCAGCAGGAGCGTGGCCACGGTGACCAGGGCCAGGTAGTACATGCCCACCACGGTGTAGACCTCGATGTTCTGCCAAGTGGCCTTGGCGATGGCGCGCCCCACGCCGGTGAGTTCGTTGACCGTGATGATGGAGGCCAGTGAGGAGTACTTGATGAGGTAGATGATCTCGTTGCCGCAACCGGGCAGAGCTCTGCGAAAGGCCTGGGGCAGGATGACGTGCATCACCGCCGTGAAGGGCGACATGCCCAGTGCCTGGGCTGCCTTGAGCTGCCCCACCTTGATGGAGAGCAGCCCCCCGCGAATGTACTCCGAATGGTATGCTGCGCTGCACAGGGCAAAACCCACGATGGCGGCGGTCATGGGTCCCATGACGATGCGATACCCCCAGAACGAGGCGTAGGGGAGCGCGAAGTACCAGAAAAAGAGTTGTACCACCAGGGGGGTGCCACGGAATAAGGAAACATAGATGTTCGCAAGACGCCTGAGCCAGCGCGGTCCATAGACACGGCAGGCGCCCACTCCGATGCCCAGGGTCAGGCCGAGGAAGGCCGAGGGCACGATGAGCCGCACCGAGGTCCAAAGTCCGTGGTTCAGGCCGGGGAGCACGTCCTGGACAATGAATGAGACCAGGTCACTCATGCCGCTGTCTCTCCGGCCAGTTCGCTGATCTTGGAACAGAAGGATTGGGTCCTGGTGCAGCTGTCCTTGGAGAGCAGTTCCGCCGGAGAGCCGCGTTCCACGATGCGCCCCTGCTCCATGAACAGGAATTCGTCGGCCAGGGTGGCGGAGAAGCTGATCTGGTGGGTGGCCATGACCATGGTCATGCCTGCGGTGGCCAGGTCGCGGATGACGGTGAGTACTTCGCCGATGAGCTCGGGATCCAGGGCACTGGTGGGTTCGTCCAGGAGCATGACCTTGGGGTCCATGGCCAGGGCCCTGGCAATGGAAACACGCTGCTTCTGCCCCCCGGAGAGTTGAGCCGGATAGTTGGCTGCCTTGTCGGCCAGCCCCACGCGGGCGAGTTCGGCCACGGCGCGTTCGGTGGCCTGCTTCTTGGAGAGCTTCTTGACCTTGATCAGGGCGATGCGCACGTTTTCCAGGGCGCTGAGGTGGTCGAAGAGGTTGAAGTCCTGGAAGATCATGCCCACCTGCTGTCGGAAGAGGTAGAGGTCCTTCTTGCCTCTGGGCCTGACCTCCTTGCCTTCGAGCCAGACCGTGCCCTGGTCCGGGGTGAGGAGGAAGTTGATGCATTGCAGGAAGGTGCTCTTACCGCCGCCCGAAGGGCCGATAAGCACCTTGAGGTCGCCCTTGTTCAGGGACAGGGACGCGCCCGTGAGTACCTCGTGGCCTCCGAGACGCTTGTGGATGTTCTCCACGCGGAGAATGGCGTTGTTTTGCGACATGAAAAGGGGCCTCAATGGGAGTAACCCGGAATATGGACTTTTTCTTCCAGTTTTTTCAGCGCCTTGACCCCAATCCAGGTGAGCATGAAGAAGATCACTCCGGCGAACAGGGCCAAAGGCAGGGGTTGATGCGTGGTCGCGGCCACGGAACGCGTCCGGGACATGATCTCCAGGACGCCGATGACATAGGCCAGTGCCGAGTCCTTGAGCAGGATGGAATACTCGTTGGACCAGCCCGGAATCGACAGGCGCAGGGCCTGGGGGATGATGATGGTGGTGATGGCCGTGAAATCGCTCATGCCCAGGGCGCGCGCCGCCTTGAGCTGTCCCGCGGGGATGGAGAGGATGGCGCCGCGGAAGATCTGGGATTGGTAGGCGGCGCTGGTGAGTCCGAGCACCAGCACGGCCGCGGCAAAGGCGCTGTTCAGGTGCAGGGCGTCGAACAGCCTGAACTTGCCCAGATAGGCCAGGATGCCGAAGTAGAAGAGGTAGAGCTGCACCAGGATGGGCACGCCCCTGAACAGCCAGACATAGAAGCCCACGAGGCGGCGCAGCGGTTTGGCGCCGTAGACATGCCCCACCGCCAGGGGCACGCCCAGGACAAAACCCAGTCCCATGGCGCCGATGATCAGCGCCATGGTGAACCAGATACCGTTGAGCATGTACGGCAGGGCGTCAAAAATGGCCTGCAGGGCCGTATCCAAGATCATTCTCCGCGGTTGCGAGGGAAGTCGTCGCGAGGTACCGGCCTTCGCGGGCCGGGTCCAGGCCTGAAAAGACCCGGAAGGTTCGTGGCCGCGTCACACGTCCAGGAGCCTTCCGGGTCGCATGGTTCAATCTCCGGTCAGCCGGAAACGGGCACGGCTAGGGGATGTCGTACTTGGTCTTCAGCTCCTGCCAGTGGGGGTCGGCCATGAGCAGCTCCAGGCCCTTGTTCAGGGTCTCCAGCAGCTCGGTGTCTTCCTTGCGCACGGCGTAGGAATAGTTCTCGGGAGCGGCGTCAAAGGTGCCGGCGACCTTGTAGGGCTTGCCCTTCATGACTTCGTAGGCGATGGAGCTGTCCATGCCCGAGCCGTCGATACGGCCGATGGGCAGGTCCTGCAGGGAGAGGTCGGTGGAGTCGTAGAGCACGATCTCGAAGTTGTAGTCGGGATTGTCCTTTTTCAGGGTCTCCAGCAGGGTGTTGGTCACGGTGCCGCGCTGCACGCCGATCTTCTTGCCGCCCTTGAGCATGTCTTCCAGAGCCATGTCGTTGCTGTCCATGACCAGTAGGACCTGGGTGACCTGGTAGTAGGGGATGGTGAAGTTGACGATCTTGGCCCGCTCGGCCGTGGCGCTCATGCCCGAGGCGATGAAGTCGATCTTGCCGGCGTTGAGGGCGGGGATGATGCCGTCCCAGTCCATGGGCTGGTGTTTGACCTTGAAGCCCATCTTCGCGGCGATCCAGTCCGCGGACTCCACGTCGAAGCCGGCGGGTTTGCCGTCCTTGTCCACGAAGCCGAAGGGCGGGAAGCCGAAGTCGATGCCATTGATGTAGGTCTTCTCTTGCGCGAAGGCCGCACCGCAGACAAGGGCCATGGCAATGACGAGACCGAGCGTTAGGTGTGTGATCTTCCTGGTCATGTTCACTCTTCTCCCTGTGTTGTGAGATATTGGGGATGGACAATCGCGCGCGGGCACTGACCAAAGCCATGACGCCTGGTACAGCGTGTTTGTCGCGGCCTTCAGGAAGTACCAAATGTCAACGGGTTGATCAAGTTGTCACAAGTGCCAATGCCGACGCGGACCAGGAAACGATGTTTTCATAACGGTGTTTCTTTCCTCGACCCTTTCTGTTACGGTCCGCCCCCATGACACTATTTCGAGGCTCTCTACGTATTATTCAATGAAACCGCCTAGATATCATTTCACTCGGGTTTATCTTCTCCTGCTCGCCATAGCCTCGGTCAGCCTGTTCGGCATCGCGAGCGTCGTCTGGTGCCAGGACGCGGTGCCCGAGCGTATCACCATCGTCTGTGACAGCGCCTACCCGCCCTTCGAATTCCTGGACGCGGACAACGAACCCCAGGGCGTGTTCATCGACTTTTGGCGCGGCTGGTCCCGCACCACCGGGATCGAGGTGGAGTTCAACTGCATGGAGTGGAGCCGCGCCCTGGATGCCGTACGCCTGGGCGACGCCGATCTGGTGGGCGCCCTGTTCTCCACCGAGGAACGCCTGGAACAATTCAGCTTCACGGGGAGTTATTTCCAGCTCCCCACGCACATCTTTTTTCACGAACAGGTCTACGGCTTGCGCGGCCTCAAGGATCTCAAGGGTTTCACCGTTGGCGTGCAACAAGGAGACGCGGCGGAGAGCTTCCTGCGCCGCACCATGCCCGAGCTTGAACTGCGGCTCTTCGACTCCTACGAGTCGTTGGTCAGGGCCGCCCTGGCCGGCGAGGTCCGGGTCTTTGTCGCGGACACCCCGGTGGCCTCCTTTCATCTCGCGAAACACGACGACGGACGGAGCTTCAAGCACACCGAAGAACCCCTGTACATCGAAACCATCCATGCCGGGGTGCGCAAGGGAAACGAGACCCTGCTGGAATTCGTGGGCCAGGGCATGGACAGGATGCCCCCCGGCGAGATGGAGCGTATCCTGCACAACTGGGCCGGCCACACGCTGGAGCGCGCCCTGCCCTGGCGCATTCTGGTGTTCACTGCCCTGGCCGTGCTGCTCCTCCTGGGCCTGGCCGCGCTCTGGAATCGACAGCTCCGAATGCGCGTGGCACGCGCCGTGGCCGACCTCCGGGAAAGCGAGGCCCGCTTCCGGGCCATCTTCGACAACACCTTCCAGTTCACCGGCCTGCTGACCACCGAGGGCAGGGTACTGGAGGTCAACCGCACCGCCCTGGTCAGCATCGGTGCCCAGGCCGAGGAACTGCGCGACACGTTCTTCTGGGAAACCACCTGGTGGAAGGGCAGTCCCAGCGGACAAAAGCGGCTCCAGGAGGCGGTGCGCCGGGCCGCGGCCGGTGAATTCGTGCGCTACGAAGCCGAGAGCCAGACCACGCCGGGAGGTTTTTTCGCCATGGATTTCTCCCTCAAACCCCTGCGCAACCAGGCGGGCGATGTGACCATGCTCATCGCCGAGGCCAGGGACATCACGGAGCGGAGAATCGTCGAACAAAACCTCCAGGCCTATCGCGACAACCTGGAGCAGCTGGTCCAGGCGCGGACACGTGAGCTTTCCCGCGCCAACGAAGCCCTGGAGACCGAGAATGCACAACGCCGCCAGGCCGAGGAGGCGCAGCGCGCCAGCGAGGAAAGACATCGCCTGCTGGTGGAGAACGCGGCCGAGGGCATCGTGGTCATCCAGGGTGGCACCTTGCGCTTCGTGAATCCTGTCGTGGAGCGCCTTTCCGGGTTCAAGACCAAGGACCTGCTCGGACATTCCTTCATCGATCTCGTGCACCCCGAAGATCGGGCAATGGTGGCTGAATACTACGCGAAACGCATGCGCGGCGAGGAAGCTCCCAGCCATTACGCATTCCGCGTCGTGAACAGAAGCGGCGAGGTGCGTTGGCTGGACAACTCCGTGGTGGTCATCTCCTGGGAGGGCAAGCCAGCCTCCCTGGCCATACTCAACGACATCACGGAGCGCAAGCAGGTGGAGCAGGCCCTGCTCAGGGCCAAACGCCTGGCCGAGGACGCCAGCCGGGTCATGAGCGATTTCGTCGCCGTGGTCTCCCACGAGCTGCGCACCCCCATGACCGCGGTACTGGGCTTCACCAAGCTCATCGAAAAGGACTTCGAGCGATGGTTCCTCGCACGCGCCGCACAGGATACCGCGCTGCACAGACGCGGCCTGCGCATCAAGGAAAATTTGGACATCGTCATCGCCGAAGGCGAACGTTTGTCCGCGCTCGTCAGCGACGTGCTCGATCTGGCCAAGTTGGAAGCACGGAAATACGATTTTCTCATGGAGCGCAGCGCCCTGGAACCATTGCTGCACCAGTCCGCCAATGCCACCGCTCCCTTTTTCCAGGACCAGGCCGTGCATTTCTGCCTGGACATCCCGAGGAAACTCCCTGACGTGCTCTGCGACCGCAAGAGCGTGGTCCAGGTCCTGGTGAACCTCATCGTCAACGCGGCCAAATTCACCCCGCGGGGAGAAGTCAGGGTGAGCGCCCGACGCTCCGATACCCTCCCGGACATGCTCGCGGTAAGTGTCAGCGATACAGGGGTGGGCATCGAACCCGAGGATCTGGAAGCCATCTTCGACAAGTACCACCAGACACGTGAGACACTCACGAACAAGCCCAAGGGTACGGGCCTGGGGCTGGCCATCTGTCGGGAGATCGTAAGACAACACGGCGGTACCATCGGTGTCAGCAGCACTCCGGGGCAGGGCAGCACGGTCACCTTCACCTTGCCCTTGTTTCAGGAGGAGATCATGCGCCCCGCACAATCGTTCGAAAGGACCGATTGAACACGTGCGGCCTGGACCGGGAACGCATTCAGACTGGACAGCGAGGCCGTTGGGATTGTATGCAGATGCCAAGGTCGCGCCCATGACTTCACGGCATTTCATACCGCCTCTCTGGGTTCGACTGGTTCTGGAGCGTCACTCACTTCGAGAAAGGAGCATCCGCAATGGCTACACCAAGCGGCGTGGAGATCGCGAAACCTTTCATCAAGGC
>CAZSRS010000024.1:0-58787 GCA_964609625.1 uncultured Desulfovibrionaceae bacterium | reverse complement strand
GCATGGCCTGGCACAGCGCCGGCACCTACCGCATGGGCGACGGCCGCGGCGGCGCCGGCTCCGGCAGCCAGCGCCTCGCCCCCCTGAACAGCTGGCCCGACAATATCAGCCTCGACAAGGCGCGCCGGCTGCTCTGGCCCATCAAACAGAAGTACGGCAGGAAGATATCATGGGCCGACCTGATGATCCTCGCCGGCAACTGCGCCATCGAATCCATGGGCCTGAAGCCCTTTGGCTACGGGGGTGGGCGCGAGGATGTCTGGGAGCCGGAAGAGGACATTTACTGGGGCGCGGAGGACACCTGGCTCGGCGACACCCGCTACAAGGGCGACAGGGAGTTGGACAACCCCCTTGCCGCCGTGCAGATGGGGCTGATCTATGTCAACCCGGAAGGTCCCAACGGCAATCCCGATCCACTCGCCTCGGGTCGTGACGTGCGCGAGACCTTCGCGCGCATGGCCATGAACGACGAAGAGACCGTGGCCCTCGTCGCCGGGGGGCACACCTTTGGCAAGTGCCATGGAGCCGGCGACGCCTCCCACGTGGGGCCGGAGCCCGAGGCCGCCCCCATCGAGCAGCAGGGCCTCGGCTGGAAGAGCAGCTTTGGGACCGGCAAGGGGGGCGATACCATCTCCAGCGGCATCGAGGGTGCGTGGAAACCCCACCCCACCACCTGGGACATGGGCTACCTCAAGGTGCTCTTCAAGTACGAGTGGGAGCTGGTCAAGAGCCCGGCCGGCGCGCACCAGTGGCTGGCCAAGGACGTGGACGAAGAGGACATGGTGATCGGCGCCCACGATCCGACGAAGAAATACCGCCCCATGATGACCACGGCGGACCTCTCGCTGCGCTTCGACCCCATCTACGAACCCATCGCGCGGCGCTATCTGGCGAACCCCGAGGAACTGGCCGACGCCTTTGCCAGGGCCTGGTTCAAGCTGACGCACCGCGACATGGGGCCGCGCTCCCGCTATCTTGGCCCCGATGTCCCGGCCGAGGAGCTGATCTGGCAGGACCCGGTGCCCCCTGTAGATCATCCACTTATAGACGCCAAGGACATCGTCGCGCTCAAGGCAACGATCCTGGGCTCGGGGCTGTCCGTGTCCGAACTGGTCTCCACGGCCTGGGCCTCGGCGTCCACCTTCCGCGGCTCGGACAAACGCGGCGGCGCCAACGGCGCGCGCATCCGCCTCGCACCGCAGCGGGACTGGGACGTCAACGAGCCGGAACGCTTGCAAAAGGTGCTGCAAACCCTGGAAGGCATCCAGAAGCAGTTCAATGCAGCCCAGTCCGCAAAGAAGGTCTCCCTCGCCGACCTCATCGTCCTGGGCGGTTGCGCCGGCGTGGAGCAGGCGGCCAGGAACGCCGGCCACGACTTCACCGTGTCTTTCGAGCCGGGGCGCACCGACGCCTCCCAGGAGCAGACCGACGTGGCGTCCTTCGCGGTGCTGGAGCCGGTCGCGGACGGGTTCCGCAACTTCCTCAAGCGGAAGTTCTCCGTGACAGCCGAGGAGTTGCTCGTTGACCGCGCCCAGCTGCTGACGTTGACCGCGCCCGAAATGACGGTGCTCGTCGGCGGCCTGCGCGTCCTGGGCGCCAACCACGGACAGACCCGGCACGGTGTCTTCACCACGAATCCCGAAACACTGTCCAACGACTTCTTCGTCAACCTGCTGGACATGGGCACGGAGTGGAAGGCGACCTCGGACGAGAATCTGTTCGAGGGGCGCGACCGCGCCACGGGCGAACTGAAATGGACCGGGACCCGCGTGGACCTCGTCTTTGGCGCCAATTCCCAGCTCCGGGCCGTGGCCGAGGTCTATGCCTGCGCGGACGCCAAGGACAAGTTCGTGGCTGACTTCGTGGCGGCGTGGAACAAGGTGATGCGGCTCGACCGGTTCGACCTGGCCTGAGCAGGGAGCAGTTTCCTCCGGGTTCCGGGTGTCACCGGGCGCTGGCGATGACAGCCCCCTAGGCCCGCAGCAATACCCCCGGCGCGGCGTTTCGAAGCAATCCGAAACGCCGCGCCTTTTTGTATAGCTGGGATGGAGGACTCCACTGCAGAGGAGGTCGGGGACGGCGCCCCTATCGGCTTCGCGCAACATGCCTGGGAGAGTTGGGGAAGGTGTGTCAGGGGAACCACATCTCTTGACACTTGACGGTCGATACCAGACACGTTACAGGTGCCAGATGATCATCCGGTTTCGGCACAAGGGACTCGAACGGTTCTTCAAGACGGGCTCCACAAGCGGCGTTCCTGCCCAACAGGCCAGAAGGATATCCCAAATTCTGGGCGTTCTGAATGCATGCGCCGGCCCCGGGGGCATGAACCTGCCGGGGTTCAAGCTCCACCAGTTGAAGGGGGAGCGAAAGGGGCAATGGGCGGTTTGGGTGTCGGGCAACTGGAGAATCGTATTTGCGTTTTCCGCGGAGGGTCCGACAGACGTGGACCTCGTGGATTACCACTGACAACATGAGAGGAAACAAGGCGATGCACACGATGCACAATCCGCCGCATCCCGGCGAAATAATCAGGGATCAATGCCTGGAGCCACTGGGCCTGTCCGTCACGGAAGCGGCCAGGGGGCTGGGCGTGTCACGCAAGGCCCTGTCCGAACTCCTGAACGGGCACAGCGGTGTCTCTCCGGAAATGGCCATCCGCCTGTCCAAGGCGTTCGGCAGCACGGCGGAAACGTGGCTGCGCTTGCAACTGCAATTCGACCTGTTCAAGGCCGAACAACGGGCAGGCAGCATAGAGGTCAAGCAGTTCTTTGAGCCGGCGCAGGTCTGAAGTTGCAGGGACCAAAAAGAGCCGGGCAGCCCCGGCGGATATCACCTTGAAGAAGTCCACGACGGAACCCAGCCGAAACAGCGCTCCGCGCCTTGCAGAGCTACGGGCCGAAATCAAGAAGGGGCTGGAGAGTGGAGAATCCACTCCATTGGATGTGGACGAGATCAAGGCGCGCGGCAGGAAGCGGCTGACCATGGAGCACGACAAGGCCGGCAGCTGATATCCCGCGTGCATATTCGACCGCAGGCGTCAAATGATCTTGAGGAAATCTGGCTGTATATCGCGCGAGACAGCCCTGAATCGACGGATCGGTTTCTTGAAAAGATCGAACAGTAGTGCCAATCACTTGCATCGTTTCCAGGCATGGGTTTCAGCAGAAGCGAATTGAGTCCTGATTTGCGAAGCTTTGCGCTTGGGTACTATCTCATCTTCTACGTTCCCCTTCAGAACGGAATCGACGTCGTCAGGGTCTTGCAGGCGATGCGCGACATCGATAGCTTGTTTTAAGTTGCTCCGTGCTTGCATTACGTAACTGCCCCCTTGCGACCCTCTGAACCATACCGCTTGCACGCCCATGTCCCTTTTGCGCCCCCCCTTTACTTGCACCCGCTATTGTGAAATAATTCTCAAAATCGTTGCGTTTCGGTGACAATGAGGCCCTCCATGTGCACGATCACGACGCCAACAGACGCCAACAACGCCCCCTTAGGCGGCCTCCCGAGGCTGCTGCTCTTCGACCGCCAGGACTTCGAACTCCTGCGCATCGTCAACGACGTGCTCGATCGCGGCCCATACGCCGGCTGGAAGCGCATCCTCGCCCCATACCTGCACCCCAACGGTATCAAGGAGCTGGCCACCACCTTCGGACTACGCGTGGCCTACGCCGTCATCAACCTCTTCGGCTCGCTGGAGACGGGGCGCGCCGCCGACAGGATCGAGGCCCTGCGCTCCCTGCGCGACGAGGTGCTCACCGCGCCCCAAAGCTCCCTGCGCTACAACACCTCGCGCGTGCTGCTACAGATCATGAAGGAGCTGTTGCGCTCCAGGGGCGATCAGGTCCGGCAACTGCAACTGGCCCACGACTTCCGGCGCTGCGTCACCGGCAAGCCGCGCATCATCCGCGCCCAGCTCGCCAAGTACCACCTCCTGGAAATGCAGGAGGACTACAAGCAGATCGCCTTTGACGACCACGTGCACGACGCCTACAGCAAGGGGCGCAAGACCCCGTCCCACCTGATCATGGACGCCTGGATCAAGGGACTGCGCAAGCTCACCATCATCTACTACAACCACGTGCCGGAGAACGTGGCCGCCGAGGTGCTAAACGCCGCCGAGATCATGGGCCTGTCCGTGCGCATCTGCATCGAGCTGCGCGCCCGCCACATGGGGCGCTTCGTCAAGCTGCTCTGGACCCCGCGCGGCATGGCCGATCCCAACGACTTCGTGGGGTTCCTGAACACCGCCCCGGTGTTGGAATTCATGCGCCAGGGCAGGGAGGTCTCGGCCTTTCAGCAGCGCTACGTCTGGCGGCTCCTGGACAAGTACAACGCCACCCTGCGCTTCCAACTGGCGGACGCCGAGGCCGTGCAGGCGTCTGAGGTCGATCCCGCAGCCTTTGCCGCGTTTCTCGGCCCTGGCCAGCCCAGCGTGGATCAGTTCGCCAACTACCTGTCCCAGCACCTGCAAACAGGTCCGGAGGAGCCCATCGAGTCCGACTACCTCCTGTCGCGCTGGCTGGCGCCAGAAGTCAATCCGGACATCCCCAACCCCTTCACCCCCGCGGATGGAGAGGACGTGCCCGAGCTGCTCCGCCTGGGGGCGGCGGAGCTGGTGACCAAGCTCGGCGACATCCACTACCACAACTGGATCACCCTGGACCCGGAAGGCCTGGACATCGCCGACCTGGTGCTGGTGCTGCACGAATGCCGGGGCGCGGTGACGCACGTGGAGGCCTTCAACCTGCGCGCCTTTGCCAACGGCCAGGAGATCCACCGCCAGGTCATGGAGCTGCACGATGTGCTCAACGCGGCCAACGCGGTGCGCTGCAAGCGCTTCCTGCACAGGATCATGGAGGAGCAGCGCGGACTGGGCACGGCGGAGGCCATGGAAAAGGTGGAGCGGCTCACGGAGCAGCTGGAGCAGTTGCACGCCTTCTACGGGCTGTACCGCAAACGCCCCCTGCGCTTGCGCGTGGGCACTGACTCCACGGGCAAGTCGGCCTACCGCCACGGCATGGGTATCGTGGCGCCGGAAACCCTGTCGGCCAGGGCCAGAAAGCGGCTGCGCAGGGCCAGGGACGACCGGTTCACACCCCTGCCGTTGGCCCTGAGTGTGATGCAGCAGGTGACCTACCGCCCCCGCTTGCCGTTTGTGGGGGTGAACTCCTGGCTCCAACGCATGCCGTGGGGGTGTTGGTTGGGTTTCGACCAGGCGCGTTGCTGGGTCAAGGGCGAGTACAGCCTGGCGAAAAACGGCCGAAACCGCCTGTACACCCTGGGGGGCAAGGTGAACGTGCCGCTCCAGGATGCGCAGTCGGAAGAGGGGCGTGTCAGAGGGGAGCAGGGCGGGCAGGCGCGGATCGAATGGGTCTACCTCAACAGCAAGCTGAAGAACGGGCTGAAGATCCTGCTGGGGCTGGTGCCCGCGGCCATTTCCTTCTATTTGACCAAGGACTGGTGGCTGCTGGCCTGGTTCGGCGCCCTGATCTGGTTTTCCATCACCGGGGTGCGCAACATCATCCAGTCCGTGCTGGGGAGCGGTGGGATGCGGCGGTCGCGGCTGCTGAAGTGGCGCGATCTGGTCAGCTGGGACCGGTTCTCGGATTCCCTGCTTTTCACGGGCTTTTCCGTGCCCCTGCTGGATTGGTTGGTGAAGACCGTGCTGTTGGACAAGGGCCTGGACATCACCACGGCCACGAGCCCGCTGTTGTTGTACACGGTCATGGCCCTGGTCAACGGGGCCTACATCTCCGGGCACAACTCCCTGCGGGGCTTTCCGCGCTCCGCCGTGGTGGGGAACTTCTTCCGCAGCGCCTTGTCCATTCCCCTGGCCCTGCTCATCAACCTCCTGCTCGAACACATGCTGGAGGCCAGGGGCGTGGAAGGGGCGGCGGGGATCCTGCAAAATTGGGCGGCCATCATCTCCAAGCTGGCTTCGGACATGGTAGCCGGCGTCATCGAGGGCCTGGCGGATCGGGGCAAGTACGTGGCACTCAGGCGGCGCGACCTGGAGATGAAGCTGAAGCAGCTCTTCGATACGCACGCGCAGTTGGAGATGCTCTACCCGCAGGACGACGTCAGCGAGCTGTTGGAGATGCCCAAGGCCTTCATCGAGACCATCTCCACGGAGCAGAAAGGGCTGGAGCAGATCGTCATCGTCAATGCCCTGGATTTCATGTATATCTGGCTGTACCAGCCGCGCGGCAGGTCCGTGATGCTCTCCATGCTGCGGAGCATGATGCCCGAGGAGCGCAAGATTTTCCTGCTCTCGCAGTACGTGTTGCAACGCGAGAAGGAGGTCAGCCTGATGCTGGTGAACGGCCTGTTGGGCAAGCACTTCAGCGGCGCCCTGTCCTTCTATCTGGACAACGCCCAGGACTACCTGGACCAGATCCAGCGCGCGGCCGTGCGTATCTGACGGGATATTGAAGAGTCCGTCCTGGGCTCTTTCAATTCGAGTTGGCACAGGCCTCGCCGGTGGGGCTGGCGTTTTGTCCCGCGCGGTCGTACAATTGGGTGAAAAAGCTGGCCGCGTGAGGAAGAGGATGGGACTCGTTCGAAAGCTCAAGGCATTGCGTCTGCGCCTCAAGACCAGGCACGCCATTGCCTGGCCCATGGGGGTGGGCTTCACCATCTTCGGGTGCGTGATCTCGGCGGGCATCGCCGGGTACATGATCCTGGAAGACTGGCACTTCATCGACAGCTTGTATATGGTGGTTATTACCCTCTCCACGGTGGGCTACATGGAGGTGCAGCCCCTGTCCGACGCGGGGCGGTTGATGACCGCGGGCCTGATCCTCGGCGGCGTGGGCAGTTTCGCCTACCTCATGGGCTCGTTCACGCAGATCATCATCGAAGGCCGGCTGCAACATCTCTGGGGGAAGCGCAGGGTGCACAAGCTCATCAAGGGATTGCACGATCATTTCATCATCTGCGGCTACGGTCGCATCGGCAGTGTTGTGGTCCAGGAAATTGAAAAGGAAGGGCACGACTTGGTGGTCATCGAGAAGGAGCCCGCGGCCCTGCAACGCCTGGAGAACGAAGGTCGGCTGTTTGTGGAAGGCGACGCCACCCTGGACGAGGTCCTGCTCGCCACCGGGCTGGAGCGGGCGCGCTGCCTGATCACGGCACTGAGCCAGGATTCGGCCAATGTCTACGTCACCCTCACGGCACGACAGCTCAACCCCAAGCTGACCATCGTGGCCCGCACGGACAACGAGACCCACATCGCTCGGCTGCAACGGGCTGGCGCGGACCGCGTGGTCATGCCCTACACCATTGGCGGCCTGCGCATGGCGCAGAGCGTACTGCGTCCCACGGTGACCAACCTTCTGGACCTGGCTGGACGCGGCGACATCGACCTGCAGATGGAAGAACTCCTGGTGAACGACGCCTCGGGTTTCGTGGGCAAGAAGATCCGGGACTCCGGCATCCGCGCCAAGTTCGAGGTGATCATCGTCTGCATCAAGACCGCGGCCGGGCAGATGCTCTTCAATCCCGGCCCGGACATCGTCATCGGGGCGGGGGATCTGCTCATCGCGCTGGGCAAGCCGGAAAATATGCCCCTGTTGCAGGCGGAGTGTTCCCCTGGTGAGTAAGGCAAGCAACACTGACAAGACACCTTTTGCAATCGAGACCGTTGGTCATGAACCCCTTTGTCCTGTTCAATGTCCTGCAACAAGTCACGCACACGGCGCGTACCTGCCCAGCCTGCAAGCACAGGCAGCTTGTACCCAAGGGAAAACAGGACGCGGAGGTGCGGTGCGAGAAGTGCGGCGCCGTGATTCCACCACAGCCGAAAAAAACGTGAGCCAGATGCGTGCTGTGCAATCCAAGGCCAGGGGAAAGCATGCGGCGATCATCCAGGAGGAGGCCATGACCAGGACCGTGCCGTTGTTCGTTCTTCTGTCGCTCTGCCTGCTGCTTCCGGCAACGGTGCATGCGGAGCGCTCCCAGGGGCAGACCATCTACGTGCCCTGCTACTCGCACATCTATCACGGCCCCAAGAACCGCCCCCTGGATCTGACCGTGATCCTGAGCGTGCGCAACACGGACATGCATCTTCCCCTGACCATCACGCGGGTGGATTACTACGACACCTCTGGGGAGTTGGTACGGCACAAGCTGGACAAGCCCCAGGTGATCACGCCGTTGATGACCGCGGAATTCATGGTCCATCAGCGCGACACCGTGGGCGGCTCGGGCGCCAACTTCATCGTCTCCTGGACTTCGGAGCAGCCCGTGAATACGCCCATTGTGGAGGCGGTGATGGTCAGCACCGAGTCCGGCCTGGGTGTGTCCTTTCTCAGCAGCGGCAAGGTGCTGGACGAGTAGGCGCGCCTTCACCCGGCATAGGCAAGGGTCGCCTCCAGGCGCAGGACCTCGGCCGGCCCCGTGGCGGCGTGGGGTATGTGGCCGGATTCGTGCACGGCGACAACGCGCCCCTGGCGGTAGACCACCACGGCCTCGGCAAAGCACTCCGCCTCTTCCGGGTCGTGGGTCACCATGACCATGGGGATGTCGAAGCGCTCCAGGACCCGGGCAAGCTCCTTGCGCATGCGCAGGCGCAAGGGCTGATCCAGGGCGCTGAAGGGCTCGTCCAGCAACAGCATGCGCGGTTGGATGGCCAGGGCCCTGGCCAGGGCCGTGCGCTGCCGCTGCCCCCCGGAGATGGCCGACGGCCTGAGTCCCGCCACCCCGCGCAGGCCAAAGAGTTCGATGAGTTCGTCCACGCGCTGCTCCTGCTCCCGTGACAACCGCCCCAGAAGCGGTTTGAGCCCGAAGGCCACGTTCTTCCGCACCGTGAGGTGGGGGAACAGAGCGTAGTCCTGGAACACATAGCCCACGCGGCGGCGTCGGGTGGGGAGACTGACCCCGGTTTCGGCGTCGAAAAAGGTCTCGCCGTTGATCCTGATGCGCCCCGTGTCCGGAGTGAGCAGGCCGGCCATGGCCTGCAGGGTCAGTGTCTTGCCGGATCCGGACGGGCCGAAGAGCACCACGCAGCGTTGGGAGCAGGAAAACCTGGCCTGGAGCAGGAATTCTTGGCGTCCGCTGCGCATGCGCTTTGCGATGTCGAGTTCGAATTTCATGGCATTTGTACCAGCGGCCCTATGGCCGCGTGAAGCCGTGGGCTTCCAACAGGAGCAGGCCGGCCTCGCTGCCCAGGAACTCCACGAAGGCCTTGGCGGTTTCGGGCGATGGTGCGTCCTCGAGCACGGCAACGGGATAGAGCACGGGCTCGGGCAGCGGGAGTTCCTCGACGATGTGCACCGTGGCACCGGCCTTGAGCGCATCCGTCTTGAAGACAAAGCCGCAGTCCACCTCGCCGCGCACCAGGTAGTCCAGTATCTGGCGCACCGTCTCCCCGAAGATCATTCTGGATTCCAGCGTGGTGTACAACTCCGTCGCCTTGAGGGCGGTCTTGGCGTAGCGCCCCGCGGGCGAGGTGTCGGGCGTGGAGATGCCGATGCGTTTCACGCTCTCGCTTTTCAGATCGGCCAGGGCCTTGACCCCGGCGGGATTGTCCGCGGGTACGGCCAGAACCATGGTGTTGTGCGCGAAGACATGCGCGTGGTCCGCGTCGACAATGCCCGCGTCCACAGCCCGCTGCATCCATGCGCTGTCCGCCGAGGCAAAGACATCCACCGGCGCGCCCTGCTCGATTTGCCGGTACAGCGCGCCCGAGGAGCCGAAGTTCAGCACCACCTGCACGCCAGGATTGGCCTGCTCAAAGGTGCTTTTCACATCCTGGAAAGCATCCGTCAGGGTTGACGCGGCCGAGACCAGGAGTTCAGCGCCCCTCGCGGGGGGGGCGGAGGCGAGACAAACAAAGACGGCGAGCAGGCATGCGATGTGGCAACGTGTTTTCACGGGAATTTCCGGAAAGGTTTCAATGTCTGGGTCGCAGCAGCCGGCTCGTGGTCATGAGGATGAGCACGCAGACCACACTGACAATGAGCACCAGGGTATTGGCCAGGGTATCGTCACCGGCCTGGACTGCGGAGTACACGGCCAGGGGCAGGGTCTGGGTGCGACCCGGCAGATTACCCGCCACCATGAGCGTGGCGCCGAACTCGCCCATGGCCCGGGCAAAGGCGAGCATGGCGCCGGCCAACACCCCCCGGAAGGCCAGGGGCAGGGACACGCGCAGGAACACGGCCAGTTCCCCCTGCCCCAGAGTGCGGGCCGCGTCCTCGTAGTGTTTGCCCACGCCCTCCAGGGCCGCACGGGCCGACTTGAACACCAGGGGGAAGGCCACCACCGAGGCGGCCACCACCGCGCCCTGCCAGGTGAACATCAGGGTGATGCCCAAGGTTTCTTCCAGCCACTGTCCGAGCACCCCCCGCCGACCGATGAGCACCAGCAGGTAGTATCCGAGCACAGTTGGCGGCAAAACCAGAGGAAGGGTGCACAGAGCGTCGGCGAGATCTCTGCACGGGACACGGGGGCGAGTGAGGACATAGGCCGCGGCCAGGCCCAGCATCAGGGTCGCCAGCGTGGCCAGACTCGCAACCTTGAGCGTGAGCAGCAAGGGGGCGGTGAAGGCGATGTCGCCAAGCTCGAGCCAGGAAGTGGGCATCGTTGCTCCTCATGGATGAAGGCGTGTCGTTCTCATTACCGGTCGCACCGTAAGACAGGTTCATGGCGCGGACAAGGACAGAGCCGGTATAAGCTCAACAAGTCCGAACCAAGGCTTAGTTCCAGCACAACCGCCGGAATTCCTCATCGAGCAGGGGGCGCCCCAGACTGCGGGCCAATTGGCGCACTTCGGCCAGCAGGGCGTCCAACTGCGCCCCTTCCGCTGCCTGGGGCGCGGCGCCCACGTCGTGCAGGGCTCGGCGCACCGCAGCGCGACCGCTCTTGCCGCCCAGGGCCGTGCGGCGCTCCAGGCCGACCCGCTCCGGCGGATAGGGCTCATAGAGCGTGGGATCGCGCTTCAGGCCGTGTACGTGCAGGCCGCTTTCGCAGCGGAAGAGGTCGCACCCCACGATGGGCGTGTTGCGCGGGATGGGGAGATGGGCCTGCTCCGCAACCACGAGGCAGGCGGCACGCAGGGGCTGGAGTTCGTACCCCGCGCCACGGGTGGTGACAAGATAGGCGACCAGTTGCTCCGTGGCGGTGATGCCGGCGCGCTCCCCGATACCCAGCAGTGAGCAGTCGGCCCAGGTCGCGCCGGCGTCCAAGGCGGTCAGGGCATTGGCCGTGGCCATGCCGAAGTCGTTGTGGCAGTGCACCGCCAAGGGGGCGTTGATCGTGCGTGCCACGCCCCGCACCAGTCGGGCCATGTCGTCCGGCGAGGCCAGCCCCAGGGTGTCGGCGAGGCGGATGCGCATGACCCCGGCCTGGACTGCAGTGGCCGCCGCCTCGACCAGAAATCCGGGATCCGCCCCGGTGGCGTCCTCGAAGCCCACCGAGAGCTCCACGATCCCCAGGTTATGGGCCGTCTCGGCCAGTGTCTCCAGCCTGCGCAAGAGGCGGGAGCGGGTCCAGCCCAGACGCGGCCCGAGATGGCGATCCGACACGGGCACGCCGACATTGACGCGCCGCAGGCCCAGTCCGGCCGCGGTGCGCAGGGATTCCTCCCGGCAGGGGCACCAGGCCGAGAACCGCGTCCCGCCGTGCCGCATGGCCCAGGCGGCAAGGGCTGGCAGGTGTTCCTGTCCCACGCAGCCCAGTTCGATCTCTTCCACTCCGGAGGCAACGAGTCCGGAGACCACCGCCTTTCTGGCGGAATCGCTGAAATAGGTACCGTAAAACTGTTCGCCCTCGCGCAGAGTGCTGTCGATGAGCATGGCTTCCTCCGTTGTTTGTCTGGACGAGGCAAGGCAAATAGGATGCCAGTTGTCGACCGTTGCCTATTGGCTTGATTTTGCTGGGAAGTTGGTTTTGTGTGCAGACGTCGAGTCTACCTACCAAAGTGTAGGCTCCCACGTTTTGGTCTTGTAATCCGTGTAGCCAACCTTGGCTGCGACCATAGGGAGCATCCCTGGGTCTTGTCACTTTTTTCCATTGATTCGCGACCTTGAGCCCTAACGTTGACCGTTGGCACGTCCCTTGCCTTGTGGGGCAAAACATCGGGAACCCCCACTGGGAGGAAAACATGAGAAAGGTAGCGATTTACGGCAAGGGCGGCATCGGCAAGTCCACCACCACACAGAACACGGTTGCCGGGCTTACGGAACTGGGCCGCAAGGTGATGGTGGTGGGCTGCGATCCCAAGGCCGACTCCACGCGGTTGTTGCTGGGCGGACTGGCACAGAAGTCCGTGCTCGACACCCTGCGCGAGGAAGGCGAGGACGTGGACCTCGAAGACATCCGCAAGGGCGGCTTCGGCGGCACTTGGTGCGTGGAGTCCGGCGGACCGGAGCCCGGCGTGGGCTGCGCCGGCCGCGGCATCATCACCTCCATCAACATGCTCGAGTCCCTGGGCGCCTACGAGGAGTCCGAGGGACTGGACTACGCCTTCTACGACGTCCTGGGCGACGTGGTCTGCGGCGGCTTTGCCATGCCCATCCGCGACGGCAAGGCCGAGGAGATCTACATCGTCTGCTCCGGCGAGATGATGGCCATGTACGCGGCCAACAACATCTGCAAGGGCATCATGAAGTACGCCCAGTCCGGCAGCGTGCGCCTGGGGGGACTTATCTGCAACTCGCGCAACGTGGACAACGAAAAGGAAATGATCGAGGAACTGGCCAAAAAGATCGGCACCCAGATGATCTACTTCGTACCCCGCGACAACGAGGTGCAGCGCGCCGAGATCAACCGCAAAACAGTCATCGAGTGGAAGCCCGACGCGCCCCAGGCCGACCACTACCGTAACCTGGCCAAGGCCATCGACGGCAACGATATGTTCGTGATCCCCAAGCCCCTGGCCATCGAAGCACTGGAACAGCTGCTCATGGATTACGGCCTGATGGCGGCCTAACCCTGCCCCCCATTCACCGTCAACTCACTGGAGAAAATGTAATGATGATCATGGTCCGGGCCATTGTCAGGCCCGAAAAGGCAGACGACGTGCTGGCGGCCCTCATGGACGCCGGTTTCCCCGCAGTGACTAAATACTCGGTGGCCGGGCGCGGCAAGCAGCGCGGCATCAAGATCGGCGAGGTCACCTACGACGAGATTCCCAAGACCATGCTCATGAGCGTGGTCAGGGGCGAGGACAAGGAGTTCGTGATCCAGACCATCATGGCCGCGGCCCGCTCCGGCGCCAAGGGCGCCTTTGGCGACGGCAAGATCTTCGTCTCCGAGGTGCGGGATGTCTACACCATCAGCTCGGGGATCTGCGACACGGCGCCCCCGAAAGAGGAGGCCGCGGCATGAAGGAGGTGATCGCGGTTGTGCGGATGAACATGATGAACCGCACCAAGAAGGCTCTCACCGAGGCCGGGGTGGACGCCTTTTTCGTCCACGAGGCCCAGGGCAGGGGCAAGGGGTTCGTCAACCCGGCCGTGCTTCAGGGCGCGGAAAAGGGCTATGAGGAGGCCGCGGCCATCCTGGGGGAAAAGGGCAAGCTCTACCCCAAGCGGCTGCTCACCGTGGTGGTGCCGGATCAGGACGTGGACACCGTGGTCCAGACCATCATCGAATCCAACCAGACCGGCAAGCCGGGCGACGGCAAGATCTTCGTGCTGCCCCTGAGCGACGCCGTGCGCGTGCGTACCGGCGAGACCGGGCACAAGTCCATTACCTGAGGACCCGGTTTTTCCGGCTGAAACAACAGACCACAGGCCGCGAGGAGGAGTTCCATGGCCATTACCAAGAAGAAACTCGTGCAGTGGAGTCCCACCGACATCAAGGAGGAACTGCTCAAGAAGTATCCTCCCAAGGTGGCCCGCAAGCGCGCCAAGCAGATACTCATCAACGAGGCCCAGGAGAACGAGACACCGGAGATCCTGGCCAACGTCCGAACCATTCCGGGCATCATCACCATGCGCGGCTGTACCTACGCCGGGTGCAAGGGCGTCATCCTGGGCCCCACCCGCGACATCGTGAACATCACCCACGGTCCCATCGGCTGCGGCTTCTATTCCTGGCTGACGCGGCGCAACCAGACCGACGCCTCGGCTCCGGGCGCCGAGAACTACATGACCTACTGCTTTTCCACGGACATGCACGACAAGGACATCATCTTCGGCGGGGAGAAGAAGTTGGAGGCCGCCATCCAGGAGGCCTACGACACCTTCCATCCCAAGGCCATCGCGATCTTCGCCACCTGCCCCGTGGGGCTCATCGGCGACGACATCCACGCCGTGGCCAAGAAGATGAAGGACAAGTTCAAGGACTGCAACGTCTTCGCCTTTTCCTGCGAGGGCTACAAGGGCGTGTCCCAGTCCGCGGGGCACCACATCGCCAACAACCAGATCTTCCGCCACGTGGTGGGCGAGAACGACGCGGCCAAGCCCGGCGAGTACAAGATCAACCTGCTCGGCGAGTACAACATCGGCGGTGACGGCTTCGAGATCGACCGCATCCTGAATGCCTGCGGCATCACCAACATCGCCACCTTCTCGGGCAACTCCACCTATGACCAGTTCGCCTCGGCCCATACCGCGGACCTCAACTGCGTCATGTGCCACCGCTCCATCAACTATGTGGCCGACATGTTGGAGACCAAATTCGGCATCCCCTGGATCAAGGTCAATTTCATCGGCGCCGAATCCACGGCCAAGAGTCTGCGCAAGATCGGCCAGTACTTCGGCGACAAGAAGCTCATGGAGCGCATCGAGTCGTTCATCGCCGCGGAAATGCCGGCCGTGGCCGCTGCGGCCGCCGAAGTGCGCCCCCGCACCGAGGGCAAGACGGCCATGCTCTTCGTGGGTGGCTCCCGCGCCCATCACTACCAGGAACTCTTTGCCGAGATGGGGATGCAGACCGTGTCCGCGGGGTACGAGTTCGCCCACCGAGACGACTACGAAGGCCGCCATGTGCTGCCCGACCTGAAGGTGGACGCCGACTCCCGCAACATCGAGGAGATCGAGGTAGAGGCGGATCCGGATCGCTTCAAGGCCCGCATGGACGAGGAGCAGGCCGGACGCCTGGAGGCCGCGGGCTTCAGGTTCAAGAACTACGAGGGCATGATTTCGGAGATGAACAAGGGCACCTTCGTCATCGACGACCTGAATCAGTACGAGGCAGAGAAGCTCGTGGAACTTCTGCGCCCCGATATCTTCTGCGCGGGCATCAAGGAGAAGTTCTCCATCCAGAAGCTCGGCGTGCCCATGAAGCAGTTGCACAGCTACGACTCGGGCGGCCCCTATGCGGGATTCCGGGGCGCAGTGAACTTTTATAAGGAAATCGACCGGCTGGTGAACTCCCGTGTCTGGGGCTACATGAAGGCGCCCTGGCAGAAAAACCCCGAACTCTCCGCGACCTACGTCTGGGAATAGGAGGAGAGACCCATGACATTGCTTCGACACACACCCAAGGACCTCACGCAGCGCCAGGCCCTGACCATCAACCCGGCCAAGACCTGCCAGCCCATCGGCGCCATGTACGCGGCCCTGGGCGTGCACGGATGCCTGCCGCACTCCCACGGCTCCCAGGGCTGCTGCGCCTATCACCGCTCCACCCTGACCAGGCACTACAAGGAGCCCATCTCCGCCGCCACCAGCTCCTTCACCGAGGGTGCCAGCGTCTTCGGGGGGCAGGCCAACCTGGTCCAGGCCATCGATAACATCTTCTCGGTCTACGAGCCCGAGATCATCGCCGTGCACACCACATGCCTCTCCGAGACCATCGGCGACGACCTGCCCCAGATCAGGGACAAAGCGCAGAAGGAAGGCAAGATACCAGAGGGCAAGTGCGTGGTCGGCGCCTCCACGCCCTCCTACGTGGGCTCCCACGTCACGGGTTTCTCCAACATGGTCAAGGCCTTCGTGGACCAGTTGGTCGAGAAGACCGGGGTCAAGAACCGCACCGTGAACATCATCGCCGGCTGGATGGAGCCCGCGGACATGGCCGAGATCAAGCGCCTGGCCGCCCTGGTGGGCGTCAAGACAGTGCTCTTGCCCGACACCTCGGGCGTGCTCGATGCCCCGCTCACCGGCGAGTACAAGATGTTCCCGGACGGTGGGGTCACAGTGGCGCAGATCAGGTCCATGGGCGACGCCTCTGGCACCATCGCCCTCGGGGAGTGGTGCTCGGCCGAGGCCGCCCGACTCATGGACACCAAGCACAAGGTGCCCTGCACGGTGCTGGACATGCCCTACGGTCTCGAGGCCACGGACCGCTTCATCGACACCCTGCGCAAGATAGCGGGCACGGTGGTGCCCCAGGAAGTGGAGCACGAGCGCGGCCAACTGGTGGACCTGATCTCGGACATGCACCAGTACCTCTACCACAAGAAGGTTGCTCTGGCCGGAGACCCGGATCAGCTCATTGCCATGACCGAATTCCTGGTCAACATCGACATGTGGCCCACGCATATCGTCACCGGTACGCCGGGCAAGCGTTTCGAACGCCGCATCAAGGAAATCTGCGCGGGGCTTCCCTACACGGTCAACGTCAAGAGCGGCTCCTGCGCGGACATGTTCCTGCTGCACCAGTGGATCAAGAACGACCCCGTGGACCTGCTCATGGGCAACACCTACCTCAAGTACATCGCCCGCGACGAGGACGTTCCCCTGGTGCGTTGGGGCTTCCCCATCCTGGACCGGCAGGGACACCAGTACTTTCCCACCGCGGGATACAAGGGCGGTCTGCGTCTCCTGGAAAAGATCCTCACGGCGCTGCTGGACCGCAAGGACCGTGACGCACCCGAGCAGAGCTTCGAGCTGGTGTTCTGATTACCAAACCGTGATCGGCGGGGCCCGGTGCGATGTGCCTGGCCCCGGCACCACAGGTGGCGAGTGAAATGCATACTATAATGTACATACAAAATAGTACTGACAATCCCTGTTGCAGCCCGGAGGCCCGGAACACGATCGGCCGTATGCACCTGCCCGTGGCCCTGCGCAGCAATGCCCGAGGGAAATGGGGAATCCACCCCACGGGGCAGGCCCTGCCTCCGGAAGAGGCCTTGGAACGACTCAAAGCCGCCGTGGACGCCGGAACGGCCATCAGCGTCGTGGGCATCACCGGGCCGGGCGACCCCCTGGCAGAGCCCGCCCCCACCCTGCGAACCTTGCAGCTGGTACGCGAGGCCTTTCCCGGCATGGCCCTCTGCCTGAGCACCAACGGCCTGAACAGCGCGGCCGTTACCGGGGGCGTGGCGCGAGAATTGGCCGATCTGGGCCTGGCCCACGTCACTCTCCTGGTGGATGCCGTGGACCCGGAGATCGTGGCCTCTCTGTATGCCTGGATCCGCCCCGCCAAACATACCCTGCCCCTGCACCAAGCGGCGCGGGAGTTGGTGGCGGCCCAGGAGGCGAGCATCCAAGGCTTTGTCGCGGCCGGACTGCGTGTCAAGGTCAACGCCTTCATCTACCCCGGTGTCAACGACCAACACCTGCCAGAGGTGGCCCGTTGGGCCGCGAGGCAAGGAGCGTCCGTCATGGCGCTCGTACCCTTCGCCCCACAAGCGGGAGTGGAGCACGACGATCAACCCCAAGCCCCGGACCCGGACCTGGTGCACGAACTGCGCCACCAGGTCCGGCAACACATCGAGCTGATGCCCCATTTCGAGGCGTGTGGTCAGGACATCGTGGGTCTGGAGGCATCTGCCGCCACACCCTCGATGCACCTGCCGCGACCGACCGCGGGCCGCCCCAACGTGGCCGTGGCCAGTTCCAACGGCATGGAGGTGGATCTGCACCTGGGGCATGCGGTGCGGTTCCTGATCTACGGCCCTCGCACCCAGGACGGCCTGGTGGGGCTGATCGGCGCCCGCCCCGCACCGGAACCCGGCGGCGGGGACGCACGTTGGAACGCCGTGGCCGAGACCCTCTGCGACTGTTTCGCCCTGCTGGTTTCCAGTGCGGGACAGCGCCCCCGTACGGTGCTCGCCGAGACCGGTCTGCGGGTGTTGCCCGGCGAGGGCGGCGTGGAGGGGCTGGTGGATGCGCTCTACGGCGGGGGTACGAAGAGCGGCTGCAAGAAGTCGCGTCAATCCTGAGCAACAACCTTTCAAGGAGATCAAACATGGCGCTTCCCGAACGCATCATACTGGTCTGTCAGAGCTTCCGCTCCGGCGGTGATCCCAAGGGGCTCTGCCACAAGCAGACCAACGGTTTTCTGCAATATCTGGAAGAGGAGATCCTGGATCGCGGCCTGGACGTGCAGGTCACGGCCACGGGCTGCCTGAAGCAGTGCGAAGTCGGCCCCGTGCTGGTGGTGCAGCCCGACAACTGGTGGTTCAAGGGTGTGGCCTCCACCGAGGCCATCGACGCCATTCTCGACGGCATCGAAGAGGGCGAGCCCGCGGCCGACTACCTCATCGGCTGATCAACACAAACCTTCACGGCGTCACGACGTCGTCAGGAGTGCGACATGTCTCCCGTATCCGCAGCAGACAACATACTCGAAGGCCGCCGGGACCAAATCCACCGCACCGGCGCCGGCCCAATGGACATGGCCTGCAACCGGGATTCCCTGGCCGGGGCGGTGTCGCAACGCGCTTGCGTGTTCTGCGGCTCCCGCGTGGTGCTCTATCCCATTGCCGACGCCCTGCACCTGGTGCACGGCCCCATCGGCTGCGCGGTCTACACCTGGGACATCCGGGGGGCCCTGTCCTCCGGGGCGGAGCTGCACCGGCTGTCCTTTTCCACGGACCTGCAGGAGCGCGACGTGATCTTCGGCGGCGAGAAGAAACTCACCCGCGCCCTGGACGAACTCATCGACCGCCACAAGCCCAAGGCCGCCTTTGTCTACTCCACGTGCATCGTGGGCATCATCGGCGACGACCTGGAGGCAGTGTGCCGCGTCATGAGCGAGAAAAAGGGCATTCCGGTGCTGCCGGTGCAGTCCGAGGGATTCAAGGGCAACAAGCGCGCCGGTTACCTGGCCGCCTGCAAGGCCATGAACAAGCTGGTGGGCACGGGAGACACCACGGGCATTCCCGAAATCTCGGTGAACATCTTCGGCGATTTCAACCTGGCCGGTGAGACCTGGATCATCCGCGACTATTACGAGCGCATGGGCGTGCACGTGGTGGCCAACGTCACGGGCGACGGCCGGGTGAAGGACATCGCCCGCTGCCATGGCGCGGCCCTGAACCTGGTGCAGTGCTCCGGCGCCACCATGGACCTGGCCAAAATGATGCAGGAACGCTTCGGCACCCCCTTCATGCGGGTATCCTACCTGGGCATCGAGGACATGGCCGACGCCCTGTACCAGGTGGCCGAGTTCTTCAAGGACAAGGACCCCGGTATCATGCAACGCACCAGCGACTTGGTGCGCGAGGAACTCTCCAGACTCATGCCCGAGCTGGAGCGCTATCGCCGCGAGCTCCAGGGCAAGCGCGTGGCCATCTACGTGGGTGGCTCGTTCAAGGCCTTTTCCCTGATCAAGGCCTTCCGGCACCTGGGCAT
Organism: uncultured Desulfovibrionaceae bacterium; assembly: GCA_964609625.1. Lineage (GTDB taxonomy): Bacteria > Desulfobacterota > Desulfovibrionia > Desulfovibrionales > Desulfovibrionaceae. Next base: position 39,306 of record CAZSRS010000024.1, on the reverse strand, counting down.
GAAGGTGGTGCTGGTGGGCTCCCAGACCGGCACCAAGGAAGAGTACGAGGAACTGGCCGCCATCACCGACCCCGGCACCATCCTGGTGGACGATGCCAATCCCCTGGAGCTTTCGGCCTTCATAAAGGAGAAGGACGTGGACGTGTTCGTGGGTGGGGTCAAGGAACGCCCCATCGCCTTTAAGCTCGGCGTGGGCTTCTGTGACCACAACCACGAGCGCAAGGAGGCCCTGGAAGGTTTCGTGGGCATGCTCAATTTCGCTCGCGAGGTCCACGCCTCGGCCATGAGCCCGGTCTGGCGCTTCGTTCCCCGCAGGGAAAACCGCAACGGAACCGCACTGGAGGCCGCCAATGTCTGACGCAGTTTCCACCACCAACGCCTGCAAGCTCTGCACCCCCCTGGGGGCGGCCCTGGCCTTCAAGGGCGTGGAGAACGCCGTGCCCTTCCTGCACGGCTCCCAGGGCTGCGCCACCTACATGCGGCGCTACATCATCTCCCATTTCCGCGAGCCCGTGGACATCGCTTCCTCCTCCCTGGGCGAGAAGCACGCGGTTTATGGTGGGGGACCGAATCTCAAGACAGGCATTCTCAACGTGATGAAGAAATACGCCCCCAGACTGGTGGGCGTGGCCACCACCTGCCTCACCGAGACCATCGGCGACGACGTGCCCATGCTTCTTGCCGAGTTCGTGCGGGAGTTCGGAGCGGACACGGAGTACGGCCCGGCCCTGGACCTGCCCCTGCTGGTGCGCGTGGCCACCCCCAGCTACAGCGGCACGCACACCGACGGCTTCCACGGCGCGGTGCGCGCCCTGGCTGAACAACTTTGCCTCCACAGGGCAGCGCCACATGGCGGGGTGAACATCTTCCCCAACATGGTCTCCTGCGAGGACATCCGCCACCTCAAGGACATCTGCCGCGATTTCGGCATCCGGGCCTGCATCCTACCCGACTACTCCGAGACCCTGGACGGCCCCGCCCTGGAGGATTACGAGCGCATCCCCTCCGGCGGCACGCCTGTCCACGACATCCAGGCCATGAGCGGCGCCGCGGCCAGCGTGGAATTCGGCCGCTGCCTGCCCAAGGACAGTGCCGGCACGGCCCTGGAGCAGCGCTTCGGCGTGTCCAACACACGCCTGGGGCTGCCCATCGGCCTGCGCGAGTCAGACCGCTTTTTCAACACTCTGGCCGCGATCTCGGGCCGGGACATTCCCAGTTGCCACCGCCTGGAGCGCGGCCGCCTCGTGGACGCCTTCGTGGACGGACACAAGTACGTCTTTGGCACGCGCGCCGTGGTCTATGGCGAAGAGGATCTGGTGACAGGGCTGGTCTCCTTCCTCGGCGAGATCGGCGTGCAGGTGGTCCTGGCCGCCACGGGTGCCAAGGGCAAGGGCCTGGGGCAGGCCGTGGACGCGGTGCTCGGCGACATCACCCCCCACAGGCCCGAGGTGCGCGAGGGCGTGGACTTCCAGGACATCGCTGACCAGGCCGCGGACTTGGCCCCGGATCTCCTGGTGGGGCACTCCAAGGGCTACCGCTACGCCAGGGAGTGGGGCGTACCCCTGCTCCGCGTGGGCTTCCCCATCCACGACCGGTTCGGGGGGCAGCGAATCCTGCATCTGGGCTACCGGGGCGCCCTGTCCCTGTTCGACCGCATCGTCAACGCCCTGCTGGAGCGCAAACAGAATGAAAGCCGCGTGGGCTACGGCTACATGTAACCTTTTCAGGCGAGGAGACAGCCATGATCACCAAGGATATCACCAGACACCCTTGCTTCAACCGCGAGGCTGCGGGCGACTGTGGCCGCGTGCACCTGCCGGTGGCGCCGCGCTGCAACATCAAGTGCAACTACTGCAACCGCAAGTACGACTGCGTCAATGAATCCCGTCCCGGCGTGACCAGTGCCGTGCTTCGGCCGCACCAGGCCGCGGAATACATGGATCGCATCCTGGCCCTGGAACCGCGCATCACCGTGGCCGGCATCGCCGGGCCGGGCGATCCCATGGCCAACGCGGAGGCAACCCTGGAGACCATGAGTCTGCTGCGGGATCGCCACCCCGGTCTGCTGTTCTGCCTCTCCAGCAACGGCCTGGCCTTGCCTCCGCATCTTGACGACCTTGCGGCCCTGGGTGTGAGCCACGTCACCGTGACCATGAACGCCGTTGACCCGGAGATCGGCGCGCGCATCTACGCCTGGGTGCGCGACGGCAAGGTTGTCTATCAGGGGCGCGACGCGGCCGAACTCCTGCTGGAACGCCAGCTCGCGGCCATCGCTGGACTCAAGGCGCGCGGCTTGGTGGTCAAGGTCAACAGCATCGTCATTCCCGGCATCAACGAACAGCACCTGGTGGACGTGGCCAGGACAGCCGCCGGATTGGGCGCGGACATCCAGAACCTGATCCCCCTGCTTCCAACGCCGGAGACGCCCTTTGCCGGAGTGTCCGAGGTTCCCGCGGCGGTCCTGAAGAGCCTGCGCAAGAGCGCCGGCGAGATCATTCCCCAGATGACCCACTGCAAGCGCTGCCGCGCAGATGCCGTGGGCCTGCTGCACCAGGACCGCTCCGCGGAATGCGCCGGCGTGCTCGTGGGCTGTTCGCGCCTGGCCAAGGAGCAGGAGCGCCCAAGGCCTCATGTGGCCGTGGCCACCCGCGAGGGCATGCTCGTGAACCTGCACCTGGGCGAGGCCCGGGAACTCCAGATCTGGACCCAGGCAGAGCGGGGTTTCGAACTGCTGGAGACACGCACCGCCCCGGACCCTGGCTGTGGTCCGGCCCGTTGGGAGGCTCTGGCCCAGATGCTCGGGGACTGCCGTTGTGTGCTGGCGGCTGCCGTGGGCGATACGCCACGGCGCATCCTCGCGGCCCATTGTACCCCCCCGGTGGAGTGCTCGGGTCTCATCGCCATGGCCTTGCAGACCATCTACTCCGGCGCGAATCTTGAAGTACTCAAGGGGCGCGGGAACAAGGCCAAGGCCTGCGGAGGCTGTGGAGGCGGCGGTGGCGGTTGTGGCTAGGCGCGTTTTCCCGGCCCAGTGTGGAACCGGCCCGATACACCCGGCCCGATGGGCCGGGCTGTAATCGGCGCCGCCTCTTCGAGGCTTTGGAGGCGTTCTCGACTATCCGATGCATGGTTCTGAAACGGCTGGGCGCTTCGCGAAGCGCCCCTACGCCTCTCTCGGGGTGTGTTGCATGATTCCATGGCACCGGGCTTCGTTCACGGGAATCGACGTGTCTGATGGCCTTGCCCCATAACCAGCCCTGAAGGGGCAGGCGAAATAGAGCATGGGGCAACGCCCCATGAAAACCCGCGTCCCATGCCGCCGGAAACGTCCCATGTCGGCAACGCCCCATGAAAACACCGCCATTACGCGGGCATCACCGGCAAGGCCACTCAACTATCTGAAAGCCTTCTGCTGCGGGCGCGTTCCGTGGCCACCAGTTCATCCATTCCGAACTTACGGATTCTGTAACCCATCTGGCGAGGCGTGAGGCCCAGGCTGACAGCGGCCTTGTACTGGACCCAGGCGTTATCGCGCAGGGCAGCCAGGATTTCCCGGCGCTCGGTCTCTTCCAGGGACTGGTGCGTGTGACCAGTGACGCCAGCAGTCTTTTCAGCCACGGGCGCCGTGACCAGCACCCCCTTGAGCAGGGGCGTGTCGATGCGGTCGTTGTCGGCCAGAATGGCCATGCGTTCCATGAGGTTTTCCATCTCCCGTACATTGCCGGGCCAGGAGTGATTCTTGAGCATATCGAAAGCCTCGGGCGTGAGGGTCAGCCGGCGGCCGTACTCCCTGGCCACCTTTTCCAGGAAATGGTGCAGCAGGCGGGGCAGGTCCTCGCGGCGCTCCCTGAGGGGAGGGACCATGATGGGAAACACCGAGAGCCTGTAGAAGAGATCGCTCCTGAAGCCGCCGCCTTCGGCCAGGGAGGAAAGGTCGCGATTCGTGGCCGCGAGGATGCGCACGTCGGTCGTGCGGGTGGTGTTGGAACCCAGGCGTTCGAATTCGCGCTCCTGAAGCACGCGCAGGAGCTTGGACTGCACGCCCAGGGGTAGTTCGCCGATTTCGTCCAGGAAGATGGTGCCCCTGTGGGCATCCTCGAAACGTCCGGCCCTGGGTCCCGTGGCCCCGGTAAAGGCGCCCTTTTCGTGTCCGAAGAGCTCGCTCTCCAGGAGGTTGTCCGGTATGGCCGCGCAGTTGACCTTGACGAAAGGGTGTTGGGCGCGGTCCGAGAGCTGGTGGATGATCCTGGCGATAAGGGTCTTGCCCACGCCGGACTCGCCCAGGAGCAGCACCGTGGCCCTGGTTGGAGCCACGCGGGCGATCTGGCGTTCCACTTCCTGCATGGCTTGGCTGTCGCCCACGATGTACAATCCCTTGGACTTCTTGGAGATGGTGTACTTCAGGGAGACGTTTTCGCGGCGTAGGGCCTCCTCGCGGGAGCGGATCTTCTCGTTGAGACTGATGAACTGGGCCACCAGTGTGGCCACAACGGAGAGGAAATCCACGTCATGCTCCACCGAGACGTCGTCGCCAAAGAGGCGGTCCACGTTGAGCACGCCGATGGGTTTGCCGTGGAGGATGACCGGGACACCCACGAAAGAAATGCGCCCCCTCTCCAGTCGACGGGCGCCGGTGCGGTCCAGAAACAGGGGCTCGCGGGAGATGTCGGGCACGTAGTAAGGCTCCGCGGTCTTGAAGATCAGTCCCGTCACGCCCTCACCCAGGCGGTAGATGCCACGCTGCTTTTCTTCCACCGAGAGCCCGTGCGAGGCCGCGATGCTCAGCAGACCCGTGGCCTTGTCCATGAGGGTGATGGTGGCGCGTTGCATCTGCAAGGTCTCGGAGAGGATGCGCAATACCTCGCTCAGGGTGCTTTCCAGGTCCAGAGCCTGATCGATGACCTCGCAGATGGCGAGGAGCGTTTCAAAGCGGGGACGGTACTGGCTGTGGGTCATCCAGGAGCGTAAGCACAAACAGTGCCATCACGATAACATATTGTAATATATGGCGCGATGCTCATATTGTCGAATGGGTTCCGAGCATTGTTTGCAAAAATGAAAAACCAATACAGTGGGTTGGTGGTATCCTTCGAGGAGGGAAAAGCATTATGAGCTGTAATAGCTTAAGATTGTTAATGATGTAGTGGCAGCTCAAGGCCCTTGGGCGTCGCGGGGCGCGGTGGGATACACAGGGGGTTACTCGATTGATTTACATATTTGTAGCCCAGTGAGCAACGATTCTTCTGGTTCTGTATAAAAAAAGGAGTCTCAGCCCGAAACCAGGAACGTCCACATCAGGCACAGGGGCTCGCCATCGGGTGTGCATACGAGCTGTGCCTCCAGGCGCAGGTCGCGATAGCCGCCGTCGGGCTCGGGGATGCAGGTTTCGCAGGAGTACTGCCCCTGTTCGAGCAGATCGTGCAGCACAAGCTCGGTGTCGGACAGGGTGAGGAAATCCCAGAGAATTCGGCCCGTGACCTCTTCGGAGAGGGTGCAATGGAACAGCCGGTGGAAACTGGGGTTGGAGTAGGAGATGACACCGTCGAAGTCGGTGAAGAGGATGCCGTTGCGGGAATTGTCCAGGGCCACATAGGCCGCGAGCAGCCGCCCTTCTTCAAGGACGCGCCGGGTAATGTCCTGTGTGGCGCCCACCATACGCAGGGGGGCGCCGGTTCTGGGACAGAACTCGATCTCGCCGTATAGTTGAACATGACGCATCTCGCCGGTATCGCCACGCAGGATGCGATGCCGGACATTGACGGGAATGCCGGTCTCCATGGACAGGCGGAAGGCCTCCTCGATGCGCGGCAGGTCTTCGGGAAGGGTCACGCGATTCAAATCCTCTCTGGTCAGGTGTTCCTTGGTGACTCCGTACACGCGTCGCCAGTTTTCGGAGAACGTGCCCACATCGGCGGTCAGGTCCAACTCCCAGGCACCCATGTCCGCCAGGACCTCCGCCTTCTGTAGCAGCTCGGCCTTGCGGGCGAAGGACTCCTCGACTTCCTTGAGCAGGGTGACATCCCTGGTGAATTCGGCCGTGCCCACGATGGAGCCGTCCAGGACAATGGGATGCAGGGAGAGGTCGTACCAGCGGGTCTTGCCGTCCATTTCCACGGAGAACAACTCGCGGTGTTGCTCTCCGGCAAAGATGCGCTTCAGGATCATCTCCCAGTGCTTGCGGATTTCATTGGGCAGGAAGTCAAGGGTCCGCAAGCCCGGCTCGGCCTCCACATGCAGTATCCTGGGAAGGAAGTCGGCAAAGGCCTGGTTGCAACGCACCAGGCGGTTTTGCGAATCCCTGGTGCAAATCAGGTCTTCGGTGGATTCCAGGACGGTGCGCAGGTAGGCCTCGCTGCGTTTCAGAGCCTCGTCGGCCAGTTTACGGCCGGTGATGTCCACCATGGTGATGATCAAACAATCCTCCCCCATTGAGGTTATGGGGCTGACGGAGAGGAGGACGGTTCGGAACTGCCCGGTCTTGGCCTGGAAGGTGTGTTCCTGATGCCTCACCCCCCCCAGGGAGTCGATTTCCGAAAGCATGGCCCGGCGCTGCTCCTCGGTGACGAGCCCCAACTCCAGGGACGTTCTGCCCACGACTTCCTCTTTGCTGTAGCCGGTCATCTTGAGGAAGCCCGAGTTGGCGTCGAGGTAGGCGCTGTTTGCGCATCGGATGATGGCCACGGCCATGTGGTCGTTGTCAAAGGCCTTGGTGAACAGTTCCGTGCTCGCCAACAGGGCCTCTTCCGCGCGCATCTGTTCGGTGACGTCGATGCCGATCTCCCAGTAGGGCCAGCCAGGGACGGGGCACAATGGGGAAATGTTGCTCCAGGCGATGGTGCGCGACGAGCCGTCCTTGGCGGTGAGGCGGAGCACGAGGTTTCGAAAGACCTGTCCCAGTTTGTGTGCGGGAAGGAACACTTCCTGGCGATAGGAGTCATCCGGGTAGAGCAGTCGGAAGGGATCGGGATGGGTCAAGATCTCCTCGGCGCTGTATCCCGAGACCCGCTCCGATTCCTTGTTCCAGTAGATGTAACGGCCCTGTTCGTCGTGGGCGTGGATGAGCAGGGGCATGTTCTCGACCATGAGTCGGAAGCGTTCCTCCCGCTCCTGCAGAGCCTGGCGGGCAAGCTGATATTCCGTGAAGTCATGGGAAGTGACCACGATACCCGTAACGTTCCCGCGCTCGATGTAGGGGGTGTAGGTTACGTCCATGTATCGGGGGCCCAGGGAAGGCGAGACAAAGGTATCCTGGTAATGGACCCGCTCCCCGGCCAGGGCCTTGTCGAAGTGTGGCTTGATCCGTGCCGCGAAGGCTTCCTCGCCCATGAGATCCGGGATCCGCTTGCCGACGATCTCCTGCCGGGGCAGGCCGGAAAGTTCTTCGTACCGCCGGTTCACCACGGCATAGACATAGGATGCGTCCACAAAGGCCAGTGCGTCTCCGGAGTCTTCCGTTACCATCAGGATCATCTTCAACCGACGCTCCGACGTAACCCGTCTACCATGCTCCTGTTCGAGTTCTTGCACGGCATTTTTCAAGCTGTGGGTAAGGGCTGCCACCTGCTCTTCAAGCAGGTGCCGGCTGTGCTGCAGCTCCAGATGCAAACGTCGCCAGTCGGTTATGTCGATCAGGGTGACATGGACGCAAGCGGCATTGCCCCGCGCGGGAGGGAACCGGTCCACATGGGCGATGACGTCGCGCACGATGCCGTCCGTGCGTTTAATCCTGAACTCAAGAGCAGAAACCGTGGTGCCGTGCAGGATATCCTCACAAGCCTCGGTTACCCGCTTTTTGTCCTCCTCGTGCACGTGTTCGAGAAACAGTTGCGTGGAAGCGGTATTGCAGGGAGAGGGATAGCCGAGAAACAGGCAGAAGGAGTTGGACCAGTGGTCGATTTCCGTCTCGAGATCACGCCGCCAGATGCCGGCGCAGCTCACGAAGGCACCTGCATGGTCCTCGGGAGCCGCTCCCGGTGTTCCCTCTCCGGCGGGCGGTTCGTGGATGGGGGGAAAAAGAAAGAGGTTGGCGGGTTCCGTGTCCAGGACATGGCAGAGTCGTTCCATGACGCTGAACGACGGCGTTGAAAACCCACGCTCGATTCGGCCGATATACTGGACGCTGAGGTCGCAACGCTCCGCCAGTTGCGCCTGGGTCAAGTTCATCAAGGAACGCAGTTCCTTGAGACGGTTGCCGAAATCCTTCGCAAGGGGCATTTGCCTCTCCCGGGAGTCGTTTTCCTGCTGTTGGTGACGGACCGCCGTCGGCATGCGGTACCGTGCATAAACCACAGTCATCCACGTATACTACATGATTCACGTGAATAAAAGCACCATGGAGTGCGATGAACGCTGCAAGCCGTTGGTGGGAGCAGCCCAGCGGGCTGCGCGTTATTTTCGGGAGCAGCCGCGCCTGTTCCGCCTTCTTGAACGGCACGGACAGTGGAAAGGTGGAAGACCTCCTCACGCATTGTTCATGACCATGCGGAATTGTTGGACAGACAGGGGCGGTGGTCGCGGAGCGCAGGCCCCGATTCAGGTCCCGGTGTCCTGGACGATGACCGTGACGTTGTCCAGACCGCCCCCGCGTAACGCGGCCGCGAGCAGGGTCTGTGCCGCGTTGGCCGGGTCGCTGGCATGGCGCAGGATGGTCTGGATCTGATCGAAGTCGCACATTTCGTGCAGGCCGTCGGTGCACAGCAGCAGTCTTCCAGCCTCGGGAAGCGGACAAATGCCTCGATGCACGGTGATTCCGTGGTGCCCCACGCACTGGACAAGGAAGTTGCGCAGGGGGTGGGTGGCGGCCTGCTCTTGCGTCATCTCTCCGGAATCGATGAAGCCCTGCAGGAATCGATCGTCGCGGGTGACCTGCTCCAGGCCGCGCGCGTGCAACAGATAGAGTCGGCTGTCGCCCAAATGCACCCAGCCAAGGCGCTCCCGGCGAACGATTACGGCGGTGAGGGTGGAGCCCATGCCCTTTTTGTCAGGGTCGCGCTCCGCCGCTGCCAGCAGCTCCTGGTTCACCTCGTGGACGGCGCGTTCCAGAGCCTGGAGTTGGCGCTCCAAGCTGGTGAACTCCAGATCGCGGTCTTGCAGGGCCTGGATCATCGCGGCAGAGGCTTCCTCGCCGCCGGCCTCGCCTCCCAGTCCGTCGGCCACGGCCAGAAGTGCCCCTTCCCGCAAGAGGCGGATGCATAGGGCGTCCTCGTTGTCCGTGCGCCGCCGCCCCGCGTGGGAGAGGCCACAGGCCCGGTCGGAGCAGATGCTGACGAGGTTCTGGAGGGAGAGGGGTGAGGTGGTCAAATGTCCAGGTACTCCAAGATCAGGCAGGACGTGCGCGCCTGATGTCGGGTTTCCCGCCGGCGCCGATGCGATGTCCGCATCCAATAATACAGTTTGACGCATATGGCAAACGCGTGACGCTGGCAGGTGGCAGCCAGTGGCAGGCAGGAGACGGAGCAGAACCAGCGCGGCGGAAATGGGCTGTCGGGCAAAGAGATGACAAATCTCCTTCGGATCTTCACGGAATCGTCACAAGTGAAGCGGCGTGTTTCGCGTAGTTGAAAGGCTTGGGGGCACTGCCTCGATGAGAGTGAACAGTACCGAGAAATGCGGAGGGAGCCGCGACACGGTGGGCCGTGGTCGTCTGGCGCCGTTCCGAGAACACCAACCCGTGAGAGGAAAAGACATGAAGAGTCTGCTGCGCATGCTTGTATTGGCCCTGTGCCTGGCTTTCGCCGCTCCGGCCGTGTCCGGGGAAATACTCGTCTACACCGCCCTGGAGGACGACGAGATTCCCGGCTACCTGGAGTTGTTCAAAAAGGCCCATCCCGACATTGAGGTGAAGATCGTCCGTGACTCCACCGGCATCATCACTGCCAAGTTCCTGGCCGAGAAGGACAATCCCCAGGCCGACGTGGTCTGGGGCACCGCAGCCACCAGCCTGATGCTGGCCGACCAGGCCGGTATCCTGGAGCCCTATGCGCCCAAGGGCCTGGAGCGCGTGCGGCCCGTGATGCGCGACAAGAACGACCCCCCGCACTGGGTGGGCATCAAGGCCTGGATGACCGGCTTCTGCGTGAACACCATGGAAGTGGACATGCTCAAGCTGCCCGTGCCCGAATCCTTCGCCGATCTGATCAAATCCGAGTACAAGGGCCATCTGACCATGCCCAACCCGGCCTCCTCGGGCACCGGCTTCCTCACGGTCTCGGCCATCCTGCAGCTCATGGGCGAGGATAAGGGCTGGGAGTACCTGGACAAGCTGCACGAGAACATGGCCCGCTACACCCACTCCGGCTCCAAGCCCTGCAAAATGGCCGGCGCCGGCGAACTGCCCATCGGCATCTCCTTCGGCTACCGTGGCATCATGCAGAAGCAGAAGGGCGAGCCAGTCGAGACCATCTTCCCGAAAGAGGGCTCGGGCTGGGATGTTGAAGCCAACGCCCTGGTCAAGAAGGCCAGCATCAAGGCCGAGGCCAAGGTCTTCCTGGACTGGGCCATCAGCCCCGAGGTCATGGCCGCCTATGCCAAGATCTACCCGGTGACCGCCTACGACACCGGCATCGCTATTCCCGAGGGCTATCCCAAGGATCCCGAAGCCCAGCTGATCAAGAATGACTTTGACTGGGCGGCCAAGAACCGGACCCGCATCCTGGAAGAGTGGAGCAAGCGTTACGATTCCAAGAGCGAGCCTAAATAACGACAGCCGCGCGGCACAACGGGCGGGGGGCTGTCGCCCTCCGCCCACAATCATAACGAGGTCTCGCCATGCGCTCACGCCACGCCGATCCCTATCTCGAAGTCCAGAATGTCACCAAACGCTTCGGATCCTTCACGGCCCTGGAGGACGTGAGCTTTTCGGCGGAGCCCGGCGAGTTCGTGACCATCCTCGGACCCAGCGGATGCGGTAAGACCACTGTCCTGCGCGTGGTGGCCGGCCTCGAAACCCAGACCAGTGGCCGCGTGCTCATGCAGGGGCGCGACGTCTCCAGCCTGGCCGTGTCCAAACGCAATATCGGCATCGTGTTCCAGAGCTACGCCCTGTTTCCCAACCTCACGGCAGCGGCCAACGTGGCCTACGGGCTGACGCGCGGCATGGGCGACCGCGAACGCATCCGCCGCCGCGCCGACGAACTCCTCGAACTTGTGGGCTTGGCCGGCATGGGCGACAAGTATCCGGCCCAACTCTCCGGGGGGCAGCAGCAGCGTGTGGCCCTGGCCCGAGCCATGGCCCTGTCACCGGACCTGCTGCTTTTGGACGAGCCCCTCTCGGCCCTGGACGCCAAGGTCCGCGTGCTGCTCAGGAGCGAGATACGCCAGCTTCAGAAGCGATTGGGCGTGACCACCATCATGGTCACCCACGACCAGGAGGAAGCCCTGACCATGGCCGACCGCATCCTGGTAATGCACGAGGGGCGCGTGGCGCAGTATGGTACGCCCATGGACATCTATGAGCGCCCCGCCTCGCCCTTCGTGGCCTCGTTCATCGGTTCCATGAATTTCATCGACGGCGCTCGCACCGCCGGAGAGAGGCTCCTGCGGGTCGGAGAGGTGCATCTCGAACTGACCAACGGCGATCTCGAGGCCGCTGCTGACGACGACCGGACCCTGTTGACGGTAGCCATCCGCCCCGAGGATGTGCTCATTGGCGCGGACAGGCGCGAGGGCATGAACGCCCTGCGCGCGCGGGTGCGCTCCATGGAGTACAGGGGTGCTGTGTACCGCCTGGGACTGGAGCTCCAGCTCACGCCGGGCAAGGCGGCACGGCTGGAGGCGGAGCTGCCCACCGAGAAGGTGCGGCGGTTGCGCGTCCGCGAGCAGGGCATGCTGGAGGTTTTTCTGCCGGCCGAACGCATCCGGGTCTATGCCGCGGCTCAGGTCCCCGCGGCGGGCAGGGAGTCGGCCCTGTGAGCACGGACGCAACAACGGCCTCTGCCGCTGGCTTTTGGGCATCCCTGGATACCGAGGTCTGGGTATGCCGGCTGCTCATCCTGCTGCTCTGCGTGTGGATGACCGTGGTGGTGCTGCTGCCGCTGTTCACTCTGTTGTCCAAGGCCATGCTCAACGAGCAAGGGCAGTTCGTGGGCCTGGCCAACTTCGTCAGATATTTCCAAACACCGGCGCTCTCCCAGAGCCTGGGCAACTCGCTGTACGTGGCCGTGCTGACCACCGTGTTTTCGGTGAGCCTGGGCTTTGTCTTTGCCTATGCCCTGACCCGCACCCGCATGCCCTACAAGGGTCTGTTCAAGGGCCTGGCCCTGGTGCCGATCTTCGCGCCCACGCTGCTCAACGGCATCGCCCTGGTTTATCTCTTCGGCAACAAGGGTCTGATCACACAGGGCTTTTTCGGAACACTGCCCGGCCTGCGCATCGACCTCTACGGGCCGGTGGGCATTATCATCTCCGAGGTCATCTACACCTTTCCCCAGGCCATGCTCATCCTCACCGTGGCGCTCTCGGTGACCGACGCTCGGCTCTACGAGGCCTCCTACTCCCTGGGCGCCTCGAAGTCGCGGACCTTCTTCACGGTGACCTTACCCAGCATCAAATACGGACTCATCAGCGCGGTGTTCGTCTGCTTCGTCCTGGCATTCACGGATTTCGGCGCGCCCAAGGTCGTGGGGGGCAACTACAACATCCTGGCCACGGACATCTACAAGCAGGTCATCGGCCAGCAGAATTTCATCATGGGCGCGGTGGTCAGCGTGGTGCTGCTCATCCCCACGCTGGCGGCCTTCATCGTCGATCGCATCATCCAACGCCGGCAGACGGCGCTCATCGCGGCCAAATCCGTGCCCCTGCAACCCAAGGCCGAGCGAATGCGCGACACGCTCTTCCTGGGGTACTGCGGCCTGGTCTGCCTCCTGATCGTCGGGGTCTACCTCACGGCGTTCTTCGCCTCCCTGGTCAAGGTCTGGCCCTACACCCTGGAGCTGGGCTTTTGGCATTTCAACTTCCGTGGCACGGGCGGGGGCGGTTACGCGGCCTTCTTCAACTCCCTGCGCATGTCCCTGTATTCCGCCCTGGCCGGCACGGTACTGTCCTTTGGCAGCGCCTATCTCATCGAGAAGACGCGCGGCCTGCGGACCTTGCGCTCGGCGGCCTATTTCCTGTCCATCATCCCACTGGCCCTGCCCGGACTGGTCATCGGCCTGGCCTACATCTTCTTCTTCAACGCCAGGGGCTGGGAATTCCTGGGCCTGTACATCCCCAATCCCTTCAACTTCATGTACGCCACCATGGGCATACTGGTCATGAGCAACGTGGTGCACTTCTACACCGTGAGCTTCCTCACGGCCACCACGGCCTTGAAGCAGCTGGACAAGGAGTTCGAAACCGTTTCCGAGTCCATGGGCGTGCCCTTCTACAAGACCTTCTTCCGCGTCACCACTCCAGTGTGCCTGCCGGCATTGCTGGAGATATTCATGTTCTACTTCGTCAACTCCATGGCCACGGTCTCGGCCGTGATCTTCCTCTATTCCGCGGACATTCCCCTGGCCTCGGTGGCCGTGGCGAACATGGACGACGCCGGAGACATCGCGCCGGCCTGCGCCATGTCCATACTCATCGTGGCGGCCAACACCGTGGTACGCATGCTCTACGGCGTGGCCACCAGGGGATTGAAGAACCACGGCGAGGCCTGGACCAGACGCTGAACCCGTAACAGGATGCCATCATGAAACAACCGTATATCCATACCGCTCCCTATGTGGGGAGGGTCCAGGCCGTGGTGCTCGACTGGGCGGGCACGGCCGTGGACCATGGCTGCCTCGGTCCCACCGAGGTTTTCCGCCGCTCCTTTGCAGAGTTCGAGGTCGAGGTGACCCTGGAGGAGATTCGCCCCTTCATGGGGCTGAAGAAGATCGACCACGTGCGCGCCATGCTCGGGTTGGAGTCCGTGGCTCGGAAATGGCGGCAGGCCCAGGGCAGGGAGCCGGACGAGGCGTCCGTGGCGGCGGTTTACGAGCGCACCGAGCCCCTGATGATCGAGGCCGTGCTCTCCCACGCCCTGCCCATTCCTGGCGTGCCGGAAGCCGTGGCACGCTTGCGGGCGCGCGGCGTGGCCGTCGGCTCCTGCACCGGGTACACCCGCCCCATGATGGAGGCCCTGGTTCCGGTGGCCGCGGCCAACGGCTACGCCCCGGACTTCTGGACCTGCGCCAGCGATGTCCCGGCCGGCCGCCCCTGGCCCTGGATGTGCTTCCAGAATGCCATGGCCCTGGGGACCTACCCCATGGAGTCCATGCTCAAGGTGGGGGACACGGTGAGCGACATCCAGGAGGGGCGCAACGCGGGCATGTGGTGCGTGGGCGTGACGCGCACCGGCAACGAGCTGGGCCTGGACGAGGCCGGCGTGGCTGCCCTGCCTCCCGAGGAGTTACGTTTCGGGTTGGAAGCGATCAGCCTGAGGTTTTTCCAGGCCGGGGCGCATTTCGTGGTGGAGAGCGTGGCAGACCTGGAGTCCGTGCTCGACGCCGTGGAGGAACGCCTTCGGGAGGGGTGCACACCATTGTATCCCGATGTTTTCGATAGGCCATGAACAGGAGCGCAGCCAATCCCCTGCCCCCTGGCGAGGGCGACAGCAACCTCTCGCCGCGCCGTCGGCGCTGGCAGGAGCGCCTGGGCACGGCAGCCCGACAGCTCCTGGCCGAGGACGAGGTTTTGTTCCTGCGGCAGTCCCTGTCCACTCCCTGCCTCAACGCCCTGGCAGGCGCCCAAGGCTCCCGACTCTTGGACTTGGACGGTCGCGAATACCTGGACTTCCACGGTAACAGCGCGCACCAGCTGGGATATGGGCATCCGGCCTTGCTGGAGGCCCTGCGCCGGCAACTGGACGAGTTGTCCTTTTGTCCCCGCCGCTATGCCAACCGCCCCGCCGTGGAATTGGCGCGGGAGCTGGCCAATGTGGCGCCCGGCGACCTGGGCAAGGTGCTCTTCGCACCTGGCGGGAGCACGGCCGTGGGCATGGCCCTGAAGCTGGCGCGTCACGCCACGGGGCGCTTCAAGACCATATCTTTCTGGGATTCATTCCACGGCGCATCGCTGGACGCAGTATCCGTCGGCGGTGAGGCCCTGTTCCGGGCCCAGGCCGGTCCGCTGCTTCCCGGCGCCATCCATGTGCCCCCTCCGGAACCGGGGCGTTGCCAGTGGCGCGCGGACGGCGACTGCGCGGCCTGCGGTTTGGCCTGCGCCGGGTACATAGAATACGTCATGGAGCACGAGGGCGACGTGGCGGCGGTCATCGCCGAACCCCTGCGCTGCACCACGGCGCTGCCACCGCCCGAGGGATTCTGGCCCGAGGTGCGTCGGCTCTGCGACCGCCATGGCGCCCTGTTGATCTTCGACGAGACCGCCGTGGGCCTGGGCCGTACGGGTCGGCTCCTTGCCTGCGAGCGTTTCGACGCGGTGCCGGACATCCTGACCCTGGGCAAGGGGCTTGGGGGCGGGTTGCTGCCCATGGCCGCCATGTTGGCGCGAAACCATCTGGATCTGGCCGCTGACCGCGCCCTGGGGCATTATACCCACGAGAAATCCCCCCTGGGTGCGGCCGTGGGCCTGGCCGTGCTCAGGACCATCCAGGAGCAGGGGCTGGCGGCGCGGGCCGAGGACCTGGGCCCGAGGTTCGTCCAGCGACTGGAAGCCTTGCTCCGGGGGCCGGAAACGGACTCCGTGCTGGCTGACGTGCGCGGTGTGGGCCTGGCCCTGGCCATGGAGTTGCGCCATCCCGAAGGAGCCGCGGCTGCCGCGGACCTGGCCGACGGCGTGATGTACGGCTGCCTGGAGCGAGGGGTGTCCTGCAAGACCGCCCACGGCAACATCCTGCCCCTGACCCCGCCGTTGAACATCGCCGAACAAGACCTCTTCGCCGCGGCCGACATACTGCACCAGAGCCTACGCGCCACACTGCGCGACAGGCAGTGAAGGAGAACGACATGGACAAGAACCTGATCCCCGACAACCCCTATTTCCTGCTCACGCCGGGACCGCTCTCCACCTCCAAGGGCGTGCGCGCGGCCATGTTCCGCGACTGGTGCACCTGGGACAGGGAGTACAACGACATCGTCCAGGCCATCCGCGCGCGGCTGGTGGATTTGGCTTCCGCATCGCCGGGCTACACCTGCGTGCTCATGCAGGGCAGCGGCACCTTTGCCGTGGAATCCTGCATCGGCACGGCCCTGCCCCGGGGCGGGCACCTCCTGGTGCTGGCCAACGGCCACTACGGGGAGCGCATGGCGCGGATCGGCGAGCGCCTGGGCATCCGCACCACGGTCAGCGACACCGGCGAGACAGGGCCGGTGGATGTTCCGGGATTGCGTCAGACCCTGGAGCAGGACTCTTCCATCAGCCACGTGGCCGTGGTGCATTGCGAGACCACCACGGGCATGCTCAACCCGGTGCGAGAGATCGGCGCCGTGGTCAAGGGGGCGGGGCGGATCTACATCGTGGACGCCATGTCCAGCTTCGGCGGCATTCTCCTGGACATGGCCGAGTTGGGCGCCGACTTCCTGATTTCCAGCGCCAACAAGTGCATCCAGGGCGTGCCGGGCTTTGGCTTCATCCTCGCCCTGCGCCGGGAGATGGAACAATTGGAGGGGCGCGCCCGCTCCCTGTCCCTGGACGCCTATGACCAGTGGCGCGAGATGGAGCAGAAAGGGGGCAAGTGGCGCTACACCTCACCTACTCACGTGGTGC
The DNA here is from genome assembly GCA_964609625.1 of uncultured Desulfovibrionaceae bacterium. Taxonomy (GTDB): domain Bacteria; phylum Desulfobacterota; class Desulfovibrionia; order Desulfovibrionales; family Desulfovibrionaceae. The sequence continues at coordinate 22,614 of CAZSRS010000024.1, read as the reverse complement.
GCGCCTTTGCCCACGCCCTGGATGAATTGGCGGAGGAGGGCGGCGTTGCCGCCCGCCATGCCCGCTACAGCGAGAATCAGCGGTTGCTGGTGCGCGGCATGCGGGAGTTGGGCTTCGAGACCCTGTTGCCCGACGCGCTGCACTCGCCCATCATCACCTCGTTCCACAATCCGAGGCACCCGGGTTTCAGCTTCCAGGAGTTCCACGCCAGGCTCAAGGTCAGGGGTTACGTGATCTATCCGGGCAAGGTCACCGGCGCCGCCACCTTCCGCATCGGCAGCATCGGCGAGTTTTACCCCTCGGACGTGCCCGGCCTGCTGGCCGCGGTGCGCGACTCCATGTACTGGGTGGAGGCAACCGCGGCCTGAGGCGCGGTGGTTCAGGCTCCGGCGGCCAGTTCCCGGAGCACGGCCTCGGTGGTGGTGAACACGGCGCCGGCGTTCCGCATGGCCTCCAGCGCGGCCTGGATGTCCCCGGGTTCGAGTTCCACCCCTGCGATGGCGTCGCCGACCACGTGCATGCGGAAGCCGGCGGCCGCGCCGTCCACCGCCGCGAAGCGCACGCAGTATTCCGTGGCCACCCCAGCCAGGTAGAGATCGGTGAGCCCCATGTCGCGCAGCCGTTCGGCCACATTGGGTATGGAGAACAAGGACAGGGAGTCCTTTTCCAGGATCAGGTCGTCCGGGGCTGGCGTCAGCTCCTCGATGACTTGGGCGCCTTCAGAGCCCGCGATGCAGTGCGGCGGCCAGGCCTTGAACTCCTCGCTGTCCGGAGGGTGTGCGTCGTTGTCGTAGAGCACGGGCAGCCCGGCTTGTCTGAAGGCCTGCCGCAGACGGACCACGGCATCGATCACGCCGGCGCCGCGTTCGAAGTGGAGTTTGCCTTCGGGGCGGATGAAGTCGTGGAGCATGTCCACGATGACCAGAGCCTTGCTCATGGGAATCTCCTGTTTCCTTGTTCCTTGCTATAACATGCGGACAAAGCGCGGGTTCTCACGAAAGGCCCTGCCGCATTTGGCCAGGTCGCACCCCTCCACCTGGACGATGTCCGCCGTAGCGAAGCGCGCCTCGTAGACGCCGCCGATGCCCAGGGACTCGAACAGCCGGCCGTGCTCCTGTTCGGCCCGGGCAAAGGTCCGCAACTTGTCCAACTTGCCGAAGCCGCTGGAGAGCACGATGTCCACATCCTCGAAACCGGCCTTGTCCAGAGCCCCGCGCACGGCCAGAGTCGAGGTCACGGTCACGCCCGCACCGGTGATGAACTGCCTGCCGTCGAACGGCACACCTCCTTGGGCGATGACTTCACCGGCGGTGTCCAGCCGTACAGCGTTCAGGGCCCCTCCCAGGGCCTTGGCCGTGGCCACGGCATCGTCCAGTTCGCGGCTGAAGGTGTCCACCAGGGCGATACGGGGGGCGCCGGTCTCGATGTGGCGGTGAAAGGCCAAGGTCGCTTCCGCCGTGGCGCGCTCCCTGCCGTTGGCATGGGCGAATACCAGTACCAGGGCGTGGGGGATGGTGCCGATCCCCTTGCCGATACCGGCTGCCTGGGCGCCGATGTCGGTGGAGGTGGCGTCGAATCCCGCCTCGATCACGGCCTTGGTGATGGCCGCGTCCATGGACCAGTGCCAGTGCCTGGCGCCGAAATACATGATGAACTTGCCGGGTACGGCCTCACGGATGGCCGCAGCGTGCCGACCCACGTCCTCCGGTATGATCGTGCGCCTGTCCGTGGCCTCCGTGGTCCGGGAACTGAGCACGCCCAGGTACATGGTCTCCAGCTCGATAAAGTCCTGAATGGGGCCCTCGATGTGCATCAAGGGCTCGACAGGGGCGAACTCGCTGCCCTCGGGCAGAGCCAGGACCCGACCACCGTGCTCCTCCAGTGGGGAGTACTTCTTGAGGATGGCCATGGCTTCGTTCACGCCGTATACCCTGGCCGGTCCCCGCCGGATGAAAACCTGCATGGTCACGCGCGGGTTGAGTCCCTCGGCCGCCAGGATCCCGCGGGCATGGATGAAATACTTGTCCGTGTAGGGTAGGTGGCTTTCGGGAAGATCGTACTGCATTGGTACTACCTCGTCTGCTGGAAATGACGCGTATATATGCTGGAGCGATCGTAATACCTACCAAGTCCGTGGGCGGAGGCAAAGATAAAAATGGGGTACAGGGTGACTATCGCGGCCATGACCAGTCTAGACCAGAGAAGTGGGACTGGCAGGGGCAGACGCATGGCCCGGCCCAAGGGCATCGACCTGGGTCTCTTACCGGCACCCGGTCGGGTGCCGGTAAGAGTCGGGGCAGAGAAAACGTGAAGCGCGTCGTAACCAAGCACCCCTAGGCCAGCAACTCGTCCAGGGTGCGGGCGAAGGCCTCGATGTCCTCCTCCGCGATGACCAGGGGGGGCAGCAGTCGCAGCACGCGCTCCTGCGTGTAGTTGCAGACAAAGCCCTTCTCCAGCAGCCGTTTCCAGGTCTCCTGGGCAGGGAAGGCCAACTCCACGCCGAGCATCAGGCCCAGACCGCGCACGTCGGCGATCTTGTCCGGGTGCTTGTCCCGCACCTGCTCGAGGCGATCAAGTGCCCAGGCCCCGAGGTCCGCGGCGCGTTGGGCCAGGTTTTCGGCCTGCATGATCTCCAGGGTCTTCAGGGCCACGGCCGCGATCACGCCGCCCCCGCCGAAGGTGGTGGCGTGGGACCCGGGTTCGAAGCCCTGGGCCGCGTGCTCCGTGGCCAGCATGGCGCCCATGGGCAGGCCGTTGGCCAGGGCCTTGGCCGCTGTGAAGATGTCCGGCAAGAGGCCGAAGTGCTGGAAGGCCCAGAACTTGCCGGTGCGGCAGAGCCCGGCCTGGACTTCGTCCACGATGAGCAGCACGCCGCGCTCCCTGCACAGACGCTGCACGCCGGCGGCGTATTCCTGGGGCTGGACCCTGATGCCGCCCTCGCCCTGCACGACCTCGAGCATCACGGCGGCGGTCTTGTCCGTGATCAGGTGCTCTAGGGCCGCGAGGTCGCCCCAGGGCGCGTGGACAAAGCCGGCGGGCAGGGGCGCGAAGCCATCCTGCAGCCTGGGTTGCCCGGTGGCGGTGACCGTGGCCAGGGTACGACCGTGGAACGAGCCCTGCAGGGTGACGATCTCGCCGGCGTCGCGGCCGAGCTTCTTCTGCATCAGTCTCCTGGCCAGCTTGATGGCCGCCTCGTTGGCCTCGGCCCCTGAGTTGCAGAAAAAGACCTTGTCCGCGTGGCAGGTGGAGAGCAGCTTTTCCGCCAGGAGCACCGGCTCCTCGGTGAAAAACAGGTTGCTCACGTGCACCAGTTTGCGGGCCTGCGCGGCCATGACTTCGGCCAGTTCGGGGCGGCAGTGCCCCAGGTTGCACACGGCGATGCCCGCGAGGAGGTCGATATATTCGCGCCCCTGGAGATCACGCAGGCGTGCGCCCGAGGCCGAAGCCACCGCCAAGGGGTAGCGGCCGTAGGTGTGGCAGATGGATTGGGCGTCACGCTGTGCGAGTTCCAGATGGGTGATGGTCATGAGCGTCTCCTTGTGCGCCGCTTCGTGGAAGCGGGCAGGCCGCGTCCTCAGGGCGCGGCGTGCATGAAGAGTTTTGACGTATGGATGCCGTCCACGATGAATTCCACGGAAAGGGCCGTGAGCAGCAGGCCCATGATCCGCGTCACGAATTCCATGCCCTTGTGCCCGATCAGGTGCAACAGTTGCCGCGACAGCAGCAGGATGCACAGGGTGAGCAGCAGCACCGCGACCATGCCGCAGCCCATCACCACCTGGATGAGGTACTCCCCCTGCACGCCGCCGAAAAGCAGCACCGCGGCGGAAAGCGAAGCCGGACCGGCGATCAGGGGCATGGCCAGGGGAAAGACGGCCACGTCGCCATTGTCTTGGCACGGTTGATCCTGGGGCGTCTGATGGCTTTTGACACCGCCCCCCAGGACCATCCTGATGGCCAACAGCAGCAGGAGCAGCCCGCCCGCGATCTTCAGCGAGGGGATGCTGGTGCCGAAAAAGGCCAGGATGTCGTCGCCCAGGATCGCGAAGGTCAGCAGCAGTCCGCTGGCCACGGCCACGGCCTTGCAGGCGGTTCTCCGTTGTTCGCCCCTGGACATGCCACTTGTCAGGCCCGCGAAGACCGCGGCCTTGTTCAGGGGGTTCATGGTGGCGAAGAACAGGGCCAGGGCTTCCAGTAGATGTTGCAGCATCCGGGATGTCTATGCCAACTCACGGGAGATGAAAAGCATTTTGTCCGGACGGTGCGTCCTGACGGGACAGCAGGGGGCATCGACTGCGGAAACGGTTTCCTGTAAGTTCGCCAGCTGTATGCACCTCGAGAACGTGAACAAGATTCTGGTCTGCCAGTTGCGCAGGATCGGCGACGTGCTTCTGGCCACCCCGGCCATCCGGTTGCTGGCCGAGCGCTTTCCCCAGGCCGAGCTGCACGTGCTTACGGAGAGTTCCTCCGCGCCCATGCTGCAAAACAACCCACACATCGCCCGCATCTGGGACCTGGACAAGCAGGCCCTGCCTACCCTGGCCCACGAGCTGGTCTATTCCTGGAAGGTCGCCCGGCAGGGCTTCGACCTGGTGGTGGATTTCCAGCAACTGCCGCGCTGCCGCTGGGTGGTGGCCTTTTCAGGCGCCCGAATCCGCCTGAGTTACACGCCGCCCTGGTACAACCGCCCCTTGTACACGCACTGGGCCGCCCCCTTGCCGGGCTACGCCGCCATGGCCAAGGCCAGCGTGCTGCGCCCCCTGGGAATCGAGTGGAGCGGCCAGTGCCTCGAGCTTTTCCTGACGCCGGAAGAACGGCAGGAAGCCGGCCAATTGCTGCACGGCCTGGGACTGCGCTCCGGTGACGTGCTGCTCAGCGTGGACCCCACCCACCGCCGCCAGTCCCGGGCCTGGCCACTGGAGCACTGGGGCGCCCTGCTGGCCCTGGCTGGTGCCGCGCGCCCGGACCTCACGTTCCTGCTGCTCTTCGGCCCAGGCGAGGAAGAAGCCGTGGGTCGCGTCCGGGAGCACGCCCTGCACGCGGGGTTGGCAGCGAAGCGGTTGCTGCTGCCCCCACGCCTGCTTACGCTGCGGCAGATGGGGGCCTGCATCGGCCATGCGGCCATGCACATGGGCAACTGCTCGGCCCCCAGGCATGTGGCCGTGGCCGTGGGCGTGCCGAGCTTCACGGTGCTCGGCGCCACGAGCTGGGCCTGGACCTTTCCCGCGCCCGAGCATATCCACGTGGCCAGGGAGCTGGAATGCCAGCCCTGCAACAAAAACACCTGCCCTAAGTATCCCGAACCGCGTTGTCTCGTGGAACTGGCGCCGGAAGACGTGCTGCCACGCCTTCTGGAGCATCTGGAGGGGACGGGAAAGGAGAAAGGGGAAGGATGACAAGGTGCAACAGGATGCCCGGCACGCTTCGTGCGGATCCAGAGGCGGCAGGTTCTTTCTTCGCAGAGTGCTTGCCCGGATCATTGCCATATGTGGAGGGTTTTGTTACGCGCTTGCAACACTACATCTCACGAGCCGGATAAGCGGTGATGCGACAGCGGGCTGATTCGGAGAGGATCCTCTATGCCCCGGACGACAAACCGGGTTGGGGGTTGACCCTGGTTCTGGGGTTGACCCACGTTTCCCTGATATTCGATGGAATCATCTTCCTGCCGATCATGATCGGCAAGGCCACCCAAACACCGCCCGATCAGGTCTTCTTCATCACCTTCGCCACCATCGTGGTTTCCGCCGTGGGCACGCTGGTGCAGGCATTGCGAGTGGGGCGGGTCGGTTGCGGTTTCGTGCTCTTCATGGGCTCCTATTCCGCCTATCTGGTCTGCACCTTGAGCGCCGTGCGCATGGGGGGGCTGGAGCTGATGGCCACAATGACCCTGCTCAGCGCCCCCGTAGTATTCCTGTACTCCTATTTTCTGCGTTTCCTGCGGCATATCGTCACCCCGCAGATCGGCGGCGTCATGGTCATCCTCCTGACTCTGAGCCTGATGCCCATCGCCATCGAGTTGTGGCAAGGGGGCGATCTCGCCCTGCCTGGATTCGGCTCCCGCGGCAACTATATCGTTGGCGTGGTCACCATTGTCACCGTGGCGATGTTGACGCTTTTCGGCAACGCCGTGCTTCGGCTGTGGACACCACTGCTGGGGATCGGAGCCGGATGCCTAGCGGCTGCGTATTTCGGAATCATGGATTTCGGACGTGTCCTGTCCGCCCCGTGGATTGGACTGCCGCAGTGGGCATGGCCTGGACTGTCACTGAACATCGGGTTTTCCCACCTGCCCCTGTTGGGGGCGTTCATCATCGCCACGCTGGTCAGTTGCATGGAAGGGACTGGGAACATCATGCTCGTGCAGCAGTTTTCCGTGCGTCGGTTCCGCAAGGTGGACTACCAGCGGATCCAGGACGGCCTGTACGGCGATGGACTGGCCAAGGGGCTGGCTGGATTGCTCGGCGCGCCCCCCGTGGCGATGTATTGCGACAACCTGCCGCTGTTGAAGATGACCCGCGTGACATCACGCCGGATAGGCATGGTGGGCGCGGGCATTCTGTTCGCGCTGGCCTTTCTGCCCAAGTTCTCGGGTTTTCTGCTGGACCTGCCCGACGCGGTGCTCGGAGGGTTGCTCATAGTCATTTGCGCGATGCTGTTTTCCGCCGGGGTCGGACTGGTCATGAGCGGTGGATTGAGCTTTCAGATGGGGCTGGTCATGGGCTTGTCGCTGTGCGCCGGACTGGTGGCCGAGACCCGGATTTTTTTTCCCGACGTGATGCCCGTGGCCCTGCTGCCGATTCTCCAGAACGGGGTGGCCATGGGCGGGTTCACGGCCATCTTCCTGAACACATTGTTGGTGCTTTTTCCCAAGCCCCGGATGCACATCCGCCTGCTTCCGCGCCATGATGAAATGGCCAACCTGCTGCATGCGTTGGAAAACGCCCGTACCCGTCTGGGCATGGGGGACACGGGGTTTCAACGCCTGCGCCTCGCCTGCGAGGAGATATTCGCCCACCTGATCGGGCAGGTCCCCGAGGGGGGGAAGGAATGTTTGTTCAACATCGAGCGCAGGGAGGAGGGCGTGTTTGTGGAAGTGACCCACGGCGCGTACGTGGACGATGTGGACCAGTGCCTGCCGCCCGTGCATCCAAGCTGCGCCGACGCTCAGGAGCTGTCCAGGCTGGGTCTGTTCCTGCTGGCGAAAATGGCCCGTGACGTGACGCATATCCACATTTCCGGCCATACCTTCATATCGTTTCTTATCGACGACTGAAGAATGCCGAAGGGGGCAGAGATGCCCAGTCCGCCCCACGGTGGAGGCGATAGGCGCTGAACAGAGCAGCGGCATGGCGCCTATCCGCTTCCGCTGGGGTAACCGGCTCCCTGCCCGAAAGAGCTCACCTCGCCCGTGTCGGCGGCGGAGGAGGTGGGGGCGGCATGGCTCCGACCCCGGCCATGGCCGGTTGCGGCGAGGCCTTGGCCCGCAGCTTGCGCAGGCCCACAAGCAGGGCCACGGCCGCCACGATGAGCCCCACACCCAGCAGGGGGCGGTAGAAGAGCCAGGCCACGGCTATCACCAGCAGGCCGATGCTTGCCCCCAATAGCAGCGAGACCAGGAATATGCCCATGGAGGCCACGTTGCCCAGCATGGGGATCACGTCCAGGACCACGGATATGGGCTTGAGTACCATGGCGAATCCCGCCACCAGCAGCACCAGCCCCACCACACGCAGAACCCACATCAGCATGGTGTTTTCACGATGGGCCTCGGCGAACATCTCGGCGGCGGAGAGAGTGCCCATGTCCAGGCGCAGCAGCGAGGCGCCGGCTTTGGTGGGGTAGGGCGCGAAGCTGTTGCCGTTCTGCTGGGCAAAGAGGCTGACCACGGCGGGCAGCACCACCTGGAAGGTAACGCGCAGGTCGCCGACCTGGGGCGAGCCCGGCGACTCGCCGATATAGAAGCCGTCCACGGTGCGCTGGAGCTTGCGGGCCAGGTAGTCGGGAAGCTTGGGCTGGTGGTCTTCTACACGCAAGGGTTGCCAGGCACTCATGGAGTTGACCAGGGATTGGGGAAGGGTGAAGGCGCCGAGTCCAACGTCCATGGCCGAGTAGCTCTGGTCGCGTAAGGGCATGTCCGCGGGGTTTTCGTGCCCCTCTGGTTTCTTGAAGTAGCGGGAGTCGATGGGCGTATCGGACCAGGTTTTGGAGTAGGTGTAGGTGGTGACGGTCTCCTCGCCGCCGCCGAGCTTCTTTTCGGTGCGTGATTCCGAGCTTTCCTTCCACTGGTACATTTCCACGTTGCGGCGCAGGCGCACGGCCTGAATCTGGATGCCGAAATCCGGGTCGGTCAGTGTTTCGGTGGTCGTGGCCATGCCGGTGAGATGCACGAGGGCGCCCTGGTTGGCCGGGTCCACGATGTCGGGCTGGATGCTGCGCACGCCGGCTGCCCCTTCGTTCAGGGCCTTGCGCTGCTCCACGGTGCGCCCCTCGTTCCAGAACAGCAGGACAATGCCCGCGACAATGCACAACAGGCCGAGGAGCACGCCGGTGAAGGCCTTGCCCATTCGGCCGAACCACGATGTGGAAGTGACTTCCGTGTACTTGTCCATGTCCTTCGCCCCCTTGTTGTGCTGAACGGTTGCCGGATACAGTGGATGGCGGGGCGCAGGGGCACCCCTGGCGGAGACATAGCACGGAACATCGGCACAAAGCCAGAAAAGCCTTCTTTGGGATTACTGTAGGACACCCGAGGGGTGCGGCAGAGAGGGCAGCTGTTCGGCCACTGCTTTGGCCAGGGCCTGGTATCCGGCCTTGTTGAAGTGGTCCCAATCCCGGGGGCCGTGCACGAGCTGGTCCAGGGCGACTTCCCGGATCGCGGGGCGGGGATCAAGGCAGGGGATGTCCAGGGATCTGGCGGCTTGGCAGACGGCCATGTACAGCACCTGGTCCCGTTCTGCCTGGGCCTGGACAGGGTAGGGACGCTCCCCGCCGTACCAGGTGCTCACCTGCTCCCCTATCAGCCAGTAGGATCCCAGGGGCGAGGGCAGGTAGACCAGGACCACGGGCGCGGGGGCAAAGGTCTCGGCCAGCAGGGCCAAGCTCTCGCGCAGCACCGCCACGCCGTTTTGCAGTTGTTCCGAGGTGACCTCCAGGGGCGCGGACTGGAGCCGGTCGGGCAGGTGGGTGAGTTCTCCGGCCACGAGCGCTTTGTTCACCTCGCCGGCAGGGACGATGGGCTCCACGTCGATGTACTTGCGGGTGAAGGTGTTGCGCAGGGTGTCGCGGAAGATGCGCAGGATGAAGTTACCCACCAGGGGGGTGTCGTTCCATTTTTCGGGATACCCGGTGGCGTATTCTATAGCCAGTTGTTGCATGGCCCGGCGCAGGGCCTCGGGGTCGCGGACGGTTTCCTCGCCGAAACGGGGTATGATCCAGCGTTCCAGAAAGTCGAGGTTGTTCTGGATGTCGTTGCCCGGATAGAAATAGACCAGCACCAAAGACGGTGGAGGCAGTTCCCTGTCCAGGCGTTTGAGCATGGTCGTAACCTGGCGGGGCTCCAGCACCAGACCGTCGAAGCTGCCGGCGCCGCTGCGCCCCATGCTGCATACGTCGCGGCCCAGGAGGTCTTGCAGCACGTGGGCGCTGTGGAAGCGTGAACCCCGGTCATAGCCCAGGTCGATGAACCAGTCGCCCTTGCCCTGGGCAAAGGAATCGCCGGTGATGAGCACGTAGCCCGGTTCCGGCAGCTGACCGGAAAAGGAGGTCTGGCCCAGGACGCGCAACTCCCGCACCATGTAGTGGAAGGACGACTTGGGCAGCACGCGCAGCAGGGGCTCGATGAGCAGGAGTTCCAGGGCCAGCCAGGTGAGCAGCACACTGCACAGCACCAGCAGTGAATTGCCCAGGATCCGCCGCCGGCGGGAGGAAAGCAGGTGGGTCATGGACTACCCCAGCTTTTCTTCCAGTGCCGTGAGCGTCGTGCGATCGGTGAAATCGAAGCGCAGCGGCGTCAGGGTCACGTACCCCGCGGTGAGCAGGGCGCGATCGGAGTCGGCCGAGAGCTTCTCGGCGGGAATGGTGCCATCGAGCCAATAATAGGGGCGACCGCGGGGATCGTTGCGGCACTCGTACCAGTCGTTGTACATGGCCCTGGTGTGGCGGCAGAGTTTCAAACCCTTGGTATCCGCAACGGGGAGATCCGGGAAGTTGAGGTTGAGCACGGTCTGCTCCGGCACTTCCTTCCATGGGATGCGGGCGATGAGTTGCATGGCGTAGTCGGCCTGTGCACCAAGGTCCCGTGGGTTGTAGGCGTCGTAAGACACGGCTATGGCCGGGAAGGACATCAGCGCGCCTTCGGTGGCGGCCGATACCGTGCCGGAGTAGAGGATGTCCACGCCCACGTTGGCGCCGGCGTTGATGCCAGAGAGCACCAGATCGGGGCGCCGGGTGAGCAGGGCGGTGAGGCCGAGCTTCACGCAGTCCACTGGGGTGCCGTAGACCCCCCGCCCCATGAAGCCGTCCTCCCTGAATTCCTTGACCCGCAGGGGCATGCTCAGGGTCACGGCGTGTCCCACGGCGGATTGCTCGGTCACCGGAGCTACCACGTCCACCTGGTGGCCTGCGCGTTTGCAGGCTTCATACAGGGCGCGCAGGCCCACGGCCTGGATGCCGTCGTCGTTGGTCAGCAGGATGCGCATTGTCCGTTCCCGTGCTTTGTCGTACAACATGGTTGTTCGGTGTTTGACAACGCCGCCCCCCACGGGGCAGGCTTGCGCCTGCACGTTTACCCAAGAGTGCCGGCTTTCGCAAGGACGGCCGCAATCCATGGCATGTCCGTAGGTTATGATTGGGGCGGGGCACAAGAACCTTTCACGATCGCAGGGGACAGGGTCCATGATACCGGAAAAACGCCAGCTCGTGCGCGATCTGCAACCCGGCCAGCCCGTGGCCGACCTCTTCGTGCTGGCCGAGGCCAAGCAGATGCAGGCCAGCAACGGCCCCTACTGGGGGCTGACCCTGCAGGACTCCAGCGGTCGCATCGAGGGGCGCATCTGGAGCCCCCAGAGCCTGAACTACCCCGCCCTGGCTTCCGGGACTCTGGCCTATGTGGAAGGGCAGGCCGTGAGCTACCGCGAACAGTTGCAACTCAAGGTGGACCACGTCCAGACCATCGAGCTGGAGATCGCCTGTACCGCGCCCACGCCGGTGGACCTTTCCCTGCTGGTGCCCAGTAGCGCCACCCCACCACGGGAGTTGCTGCAGGCCATCGAGGACCTAGCCCGGCAGCACCTGCGCTACCCCCCTTGGCGGCACTTGGTGAAGAGGGTCCTGCGGAACGAGGAGATCCGGCAACGGCTGCTCACGGCCATCGGCGGCAAGGCCATACACCATGCCTACGTCGGGGGGCTGCTGGAGCACACCCTCGCGGTGACGCGCCTGTGCATGGCTTTTTGCGATCTCTACCCCGACCTGGATCGGGAAATCCTGCTCGCCGCGGCCGTGTTCCACGACCTGGGCAAGGCCTGGGAACTCTCCAGCGGCCTGGCGCCGGACTACACCGACCCCGGACGTCTGCTGGGGCACATCCAGATCGGCCTGGACATCCTCGAGCCATTTTTGCAGAAATCCAAGCTCGAATCCGAGCTGGTCATGCACTTCAAACACATCGTCATCAGCCACCACGGCGAGTATCAGTTCGGTTCGCCCAAGAGGCCCAAGACAGCCGAAGCCATGGCCCTGCACTATGCCGACAACCTGGACGCCAAGATGAACCAGTTCGCCAACGCCTTTGCCAGGGACGCCGATGACGATCAGGGCGCGCTCCAGGCCGGGATTTGGTCACCCTATCAGCGCTCGTTGGAGCGTTTCCTCTACCGCCCCGTGAAGACTCCGGGCAGGGCTCCGGCCGCGCCCGCGGCAACAAAAAAGGAAATACAATGTTCATTACTTTCGAAGGAATAGAAGGCTCGGGTAAAAGCACACAGATCGGGTTGCTGGGAGAATGGCTCGAGGGACGCGGACGGTCCGTGCTGCGAACCCTGGAGCCCGGTGGCAGCCGCCTGGGGAAAGACCTGCGCGGGATCCTCCTGGACGTGGCCAACACCGACCTCTGCAGCGAGGCCGAGCTGTTCCTCTATCTCGCGGATCGGGCCCAGCATGTGCGGCAGGTGGTACGCCCCGCCCTGGAGGCAGGGCAGGTGGTGCTCTGCGACCGTTTCGCCGATTCCACTGTGGCCTACCAAGGCTATGGTCGAGGGCTGGACCCCAAGCGGTTGCACCAGTTCAACGACGTGGCCGTGGCCGGGCTCTGGCCGGACAGGACCTACCTGCTGGACCTGCCCCCGGAAGTGGGGTTGCTCCGCGCCTTCACCCGCAACGAGGCACAGCGCAAGACAGCCAGCGAGGGCCGCTTCGAGGCCGAGAGCCTGTCTTTTCACCACCGCGTGCGCGAGGGCTATTTGACTCTGGCCGCACTGCACAGGGAGCGCTACCTGCTGCTCGAGGCAGACAGATCGGCGTCGGAGATCTTCGAGGACATTGTCCGGGACCTGGAAAGCCGACTGTAGTGGGGTACGTTGTTCCGGTGTCTTGGATCAGGCCGCCGGAAGGGAAGGATGTGGGATCAGGTCAGGGCACTGATCGGAGCGGGTGAATCTCTTCCGCGATGCACTGGGCCATGCGGGCCTGGTACTTCTCGTTGGTATGCCCCGAGACCCGTTGGTCGTCGTGCAGGAACCACTCCTTGTCCTTGAACTCGATGCCCAGGCTGCAATCCACGTAGGCAAAGCCTTGCTCCACGGCACACTCCCGCACCGCCGAGGACCAGTGCTCCCGGTCCTTCCAGATGTTGGCCACGGCAAAGGCAATGCCGCGCTCCCGGCAAAAACGCTGCATGCGCCCAAGGGATTCGCATGTGGCCAGGGGGGCCTTGTCCGTCGCGTCGGAGCGGGTGATCTTGAGGAAGATGTCCTGGAGGAAGTAGACCAGCGAGAGCTTGTCCGCCAGGCCGAGGAAGTTGACCTCCTCGTATGGGTGCTCCTTCCAGGCGCCGTCCTTGTCGCGTTCCAGATGCGGGGGGATCAGGTGCATGCCCTTGTAGGAACTGAGCCCCTTGATCCAGGTGTAGCAGGCCACGTTGCGCAGGCCGTGGTGGTCGATGTAGCCGTAAATGACCAGGCGCGGCAGAGTTTCGTTCCCGGCCACCCAGCGCTCGAGCAAGAGCTGGGCTTGATGCGTGCCATAGCCCGGCACGGAGAGGTTCACGAAGCGCCAGTCAGGGAGCAATCGGGCCAATTCGCTGGCGATGGTATCCTGGTCGGCCACGCCGTAGCTTTGCATGTAGGAGCCACCGAACAGCAGGCAGACAGGTGCGTTGTCGCGCCCCTCTTGGCCGGTGGTCAGGCGTTCGCCGCCTTCGAGGATGGTCATGGGGGTGTCGTGGATATCCACTCTCCAGACACCGGGCCTGGAGATCCAACCCAGGGTCGCATCGGGCGCGGCCCAACGGTCGGCATGGAAGCCGCCTTCCCTGGCGGTCTTGCGGTAGGCGATCAGCCGCAACCCCAGTTCCATGCATAGCAGCACGAGGAGCACCGAGACCAGGGCGAGCAGGAGTCTGGAGCGCGATTTCCGGCGGGTTCGGGTCATGAGTCCTGGTCCATGATTTTTTCGAGGACACGGGAGAGCGCCTTCCTGGAACGATCCTTGGGCGCTCCCGCGCCCTTGCGGGCCTGGGCGTTGCGTCTGGCCAAGCTCTTGGACAGGTTTCGGACCATAGCGTCATACCCGCCCCCAGACTCGGAAAAGGCCGGCCGCGTCGCGGGTTCCTCCAGCTTGGGGCGAGGCGTGGGGGAGTCAGTGCCCGTTTCAACGGGGAAATAATCCAGAGGTGTTTTAGGGAAATGTGACATGTTGGGTTGTTCGTGTGACGGTGTGGCACGCACCGTTTGTTATCCACTACTGTTCCAGTCGATGTTCGTCATATGAAACAGGAAACGCACTACAAAAAAAGCGGCCCGGGGGCAAGCCCCGGGCCGTTGTGGAACAAAGGGTATCTCTGGCCAAGCTTCGGAAAGGAGGGGAAGGCCTCCCACGGGCCTCCCCCTGGCGTTCCTTTCCTGGCATGGCTAATGGTCGCAGATGTTGGCGCCGGTCTGCAGGGTTCCGGCAAGATACTCCTGGACAACCTCCTCGGGTGAACCCGGCGCCGCGCCAACGAGCACGGCCACGCCCTGCTCCGTGAACAGGCTCTGGGCGCGCGAGCCCATGCCTCCTGCGATGATCAGGTTGGCGCCCTGCTCGGCCAGCCACTTGGGGAACACGCCGGGCTCGTGCGGTGGGGGCGTGAGCAGTCTGGTCTGTTGGATGGTCTTGGCCTCTGGGTCGATATCCACCAGGGCGAATTGCTGGCAATGGCCGAAGTGCATGCACAGCTTGCCTTCGGCAACGGGAATGGCAATGCGGCTGATGCCGTTGCCCGAGGCCATATTGGCCACGGTCTTGTGCTCCTGCAGGGAGCCGGAAAGCTCCAGCAGCGGCTTGACGATACGGCCCACGGCCTCGGCCGTGGGGCTGTCGTGTTGCACCTTGACGAAGGCGTAGCCCTCGTCGCCGGCGCGCACCATTTCCGGGTCCAGGGGAATGCGCCCCAGGAAGGGGACACCCATCTCCCTGGCCAGGGCCTCGCCACCGCCGGCATTGAAGATGTTCTCCACCTTGCCGCAATGCGGGCAGGCATAGCCGCTCATGTTCTCCACGATGCCCAGCACCGGGTTGCCCACCTCGTGGCAGAAGCTCACGGAGCGGCGCACGTCGTCCACGGCCACGCCCTGGGGCGTTGTGACGATGACGGCCATGGCCTCTGGTCCCAGGGTCTGCAGGGCCGAAAGGGGTTCGTCGCCTGTGCCCGGAGGGCAGTCCACCACCAGGAAGTCGAGGTTGCCCCAGTACACGTCCTGCACGAACTGCTTGATCAGGCCGATCTTCACCGGGCCTCGCCAGATCACGGCCTGCTCGCGCGACGGCAGCATGAAGCCAAGGGACATGACGCTGAGGTTGGGAGAATAGGGCCAGGACACCGGCTCCATGCAATCATCTCCTACATGGGGATGGGCGTCCTGCAGGGAGAGCAGACGGGGGATGCTGGGGCCGTGCACGTCCACGTCCAACAGACCGACCTTCTTGCCGGCAAGGGCCAGGGACACCGCGATGTTCACGGACACCGTGCTCTTGCCCACGCCGCCCTTGCCCGAGAGCACGACTATCTTGTGCTTGATGCGGTTCAAGGTCTTGGCGAGTTTGTCCTCGCCCTGGGCGCATTGGCTCTGGCTGCTGCACGATGCGCCGCTCGAACAGCTGTTGCAACCTGAATCACTCATCGTTATTCTCCTCGGAATGCGAAGACACAGAGGTCAAGGGTTGACCGGCAGTGCATCGATGCGCTGCCAGAAATTGTCGAACAGGGGGCCGTACCGTTGCGGATCATGTTCCACCACGCTTTGACCGCGAATCTGGGCCTGGGTGAAGGCCTCGTCGTAGGCCAGTTCGCCGAGCAATGCAACGTCGCGCTCCAGGCAGATGTTCCGGATGCGTTCGGCCAGACCGGGGTTGATGTCGGCCTTGTTGATCAGGGCCATGCACTGGATGCCGAAATGGCGGGTCAGTGCGTGCACGCGCTCCAGGTCATGAATGGCGGAAAGCGTGGGCTCACAAACAACTATTGCCAGATTCGCGTTTGTCAAGGAGGCGATGACCGGGCATCCGATGCCCGGGGGGCCGTCGGTGAGAATGTGCCCGATGCCGGCTTGCTCGGCCAATTCCCTGGACTTCTGCCGCACCGTGGTCACCAGCTTGCCAGAATTCTCCTCGCCGATGCCCAGCCGGGCATGCACCATGCGACCGTGCCGGGTGTCGGAGACGAACCACTCTCCGCAGAAGCGGGTGTGCATTTGTGCGGCGCCCGTGGGGCAGAGATAGGCGCAGAGTCCGCAGCCCTCGCAATGCTCCTGCATGATGTGGAAACCGTCCTGGTCCTGGCGGATGGCCTGGAATCGGCACTCCTGCATGCACAGGCCGCACAGGGAGCAGGTTTCGGGGTCGATCGAGGCGATCTCGCCGCTGAAGAAGTCGTGACGCTCGACAATGTGAGGAGCGAGCACCAGATGCAGGTCCGCGGCGTCCACGTCGCAGTCGGCCAGGACCTTTTCCGGGCCGCGGCAGGCCAGGGCGGCGGTGATGCTGGTCTTGCCCGTGCCCCCCTTGCCACTGATGACGACTATCTCGCGCATGCCACACCTCCGGCAATCTGTCGGGCCATGGCCTCGAGCGTGCGCTGGAGCAGGATGTACCAGAGATCCTCATACCGGGTGCGCAGTTCTGGCAAGGTATCCACCAGGAGTTCCCCGTTGGAATAGACAATGGCTGCCTCGCGGGACCAGGGCAGGCTACCCAGCAGCTCGATGCCCTCCCGTGCGAGATAGTCCCGGACTTTGTCGTCGCCCATGCCGTCGCGGTTGATGGCCACGCCAAAGGGCAGGCCGAGGTGTCGCAGGGTCTGCACGGCCAGATCCAGATCATGCAGGCCGAAGGGGGTGGGCTCGGCCACCAGCAAGGCATAATCCGCGCCTCCAAGGGCCATGATAACCGGGCAGGAGGTGCCTGGGGGGCAATCCCAGAGCTGTATGCAGTCATGATGCACGGCAGCGGCGTGGTTCTTGGCCTCGTGGATCAGGGGCGGGGACATGGCCTCGCCCACGCGTAGCAGCCCGTCCACAAAATTGACAGGGGCGCGTTCGGCCCTGCCACCGCGCAATTGGCCGATAATGCGGGCACCCTGCTTCAGGGCATCGGCTGGGCAGCAGGCGTAGCACAGGCCGCAGGCGTGGCAGAGTTCTGGAAAGACCATGACCTCTCCGGCCATCCAGATCAGGGCCTTGAAGCGACAAAGCTGGACGCATTGGCGGCAGGACTCGCCCACGCATTTGGCGGTGTTCACTTCGGGCACGGGGATGGTGCGCTCGACCTCGATTTCCCAATGGGGGCGCAGAAAGAGGTGGCAATTGGGCTCCTCCACGTCGCAGTCCACCAAAGCGATGGGGGTGCCTTGCGCCGCGGCCAGGGCCGCGAGGTTCACGGCCACTGTGGTCTTGCCCGTGCCTCCCTTGCCGCTGGCGATGGCGATGCGTGGTTGTCGTTGCCCGTTCATGGCCTACCAATGCCCCTGTTTGTCCGGTCCCTGGGCCTGGGAGAGTTTCCCGGCCTTGTAGGCCTCGATGGCCTGGGCGACACTGCCGTTACCGGGGGCGAGATGGATGGCGATGCCCCCCTTGGACAGCGCGAGATAGGCCTTGGGGCCGACGTGTCCGGTGATCACGGCCTTGGCGCCGGAGTCGGCCACGTTCATGGCCGCCTGGATACCCGCTCCCTGGGCCAGACTGAGGTTCTGGTCGTTGCTTCGGTAGCTGTGCTCCCCGGTCTCGGTGTCATAGACGATGAAGCCCTGGGTGCGGCCGAAGCGCTGGTCCAGGGGGCTGTCCAAGGTCTGGCCGCTGGTACTGATGGCAATTTTCATGATTTACCTCCATTGTGGCCGCCGAAGCCGTGGCGGCCTTTTTGTTGTGGAATACCGCAACAGGTGCCGGAACGGCCGCGCAACCTTCGTCCCTGCCCCCCTCCGGGGCAGAGTCCCTGACGGGCGCGGCAGCCGGGCATGAGCAGCTGGTCCAGGCGGTTTTCACACCAGGCCTGGAGCACGGCGCCGGTCTCCCCGCAGACCCAGGGAATGCATTCGATACCGGCATGAGTCAGGCCGTTCAGGGCTTGCTGGCTGATGCCGCCGCAGATGATGAGGTTTACCCCGTGGGCGGCCAGTGCGGTGATCTTCTTGGTCGGGTCGTTTTGGGGGAGGGATAGGCTGCCCACGGGATAAATTTTTGAAAAATCGGATTCCTCGACGCTGTAGAGCGTGAAGAAACCGGCTGTGTCAAAGAGGGTTGCGAGCCTTTCGGCGGAGCAGGGTAGTCCAATAATCATATGCATACCGTTTGGGGCGTTGAGCGCCCGTTTGGGTCATGTTGCCCACGTAGCTGCAGGAACAATGCCACGGCATGTTGTGTAACGATGTCAATGTGTTGCAGTATGTATTGATGAAAACGGGGAGGGAGATGGAGAGAAATTAGCCCACCGGGGCGCGCTTTCGGCTCATTCCAAGCCCAAGTGCTCCGCCTGTTCCAGCAGACGGCGCAGGGTGTCCTTGCTGATACCCAGTTCCCGGCAGGCGGCCATGCGCTTGCCGTTGTTACGCTCCACGGCGCGTAGGGCGGCCAGGCTTTTGATTTCGTCCATGGTCATGGGGGGCATGTCCGCGGCCTGCGACAGGTGTTTGCGGGCGCCGTTGGCGGGAGAAGCCGCGGCCGGCCGTAGGTAATCGGGCAGATGCTCCACCTGGATGAAGTCGCCGTTGCAGAGGATGAAGGCGTATTCCAGCACGTTCTCGAGCTCGCGGACGTTGCCGGGAAAGGGGTGGCGCATGAGGATGGCCCGCACGTCCTCGGAGACCGAGGCCACTGGCAGCCCCTTCCTGCCCTTGAGGGTGTTTAGCCGGGTGATGATGTGCTCGATGAGCAGGGGGATGTCTTCGGGGCGTTCCCGCAAAGGTGGGATGGAGAGCCGGACCACGTTGAGCCGGTAGAAGAGGTCCTGGCGGAACTTGTTCTGGGCCACCAGTTCGTCCAGGTCCAGGTTGGTGGCGGCGATGACCCGGACATCGGCAGCCACGGTTTTCACGCTGCCCAGAGGTTCAAAGGTGCGCTCCTGCAGGACGCGGAGCAGCTTGACCTGGACGTTGGGCGCCATGTCGCCGATTTCGTCCAGGAAGATGGTGCCCCCCGCGGCGAGTTGGAAGCGGCCGGGCTTGTCCTGCTTGGCATCGGTGAAGGCACCGGCCTTGTAGCCGAAGAGTTCGGATTCGAGCAGGGTGTCGGGCAGTGCGCCGCAATTCACGGCCACGAAGGGACCGTTTTTGCGCTCGCTGAGGTTGTGGATGGCGTGGGCAAAGAGTTCCTTGCCCGTGCCCGACTCCCCGGTGATCAGCACCGTGGCCTCGCTGGCCGCCACCTGGGGCATGATGCCGAATATCCTGCGCAGGGCTTGGCTCTTGCCGATGATGTCCTCGAAGCTGTAGAGGCTCTCCACCTCCTTGCGCAGCAGGGCGATGTCAGAGAGGTCGCGGAAGGTCTCCACCCCGCCGATGAGTTTTCCTTGCGGGTCACGCAGGGGCGCGGCGCTGATGGAGATGGGCACCTTGATGCCGTCGGGGCGGATGATGAAGATGGACTTGTTGCTCAGGGAGCGCTGGGTGTCCATGCACTGGCGCAGGGCGCAGTCGTTGTCGCAGAGGCTGGAGCGGAAGACCTCCCAGCACTTGCGGCCGATGGCCTCCTCCTTGGCAATGCCCGTGATCTGCTCGGCCGCGGCATTGAAAAAGGTGACGGTCCACTCCGGGTCCACGGTGAACACGCCGTCGGCGATGGAGTCCATCACGTCCTGGCAGGGTATCTCTCGGGGAAAACTCATGGCGTTCTGCGGTGGCTTCGGGATGTGCGTGCTCAGGCCCCATGGCGCGGCGTACCGCACTTCCTTGTCCGGGCATGTAAGCACAAAGTGCGGGAAGGGCAAGAGGCCGATGCCTCAATAGATCGTGCGGCGGGAGTAGTACGAGCCCAGGACGTTGAAGGTGTTCTCCACGATGAACAGGGCCTTGGGGTCGTGGGTGGATGAACAGACATTATTTGCCTGTCCCCTCTTACTCCGCGCATGGCCAGAGCCTTGGCGGGGGGATGTACGCGTAGCCGAGCTGCTCCAGGAGGATCAGCGCCGGGGCGTGGGAGGCGGCGTATTCTATAAAGTCGAAAGTGCGCATTACTTGCCTCTTGACGGCTATCTTCCGTATCGTTAGGATGACATTGTACAACGCCATAACGACAACGGCTTGATGCCGTTTCAGGCTCCAGAAGCCAATCGGCAAATCAGCGTTTTTTTAATATTGACGTTTACCACGGCCGTACGTATATTATTTGTGTCCGGTGCCGCTTGTCGGCTCGATAGGGTTTTGCCCCGCCGGATATCACGCACCTAAGCGCCCCCGCCAGCCGGGGGCGCTTCGTTTTGCCACTGTGCCAAAGGGCTTGACGGTGGAAACACCTTAATGCCGTCAACCTTGCCCGCATGCGTATTCTGAGAGCTATACATCTTCGGAAGCATGCGAACAAAATACGGATAATCATACTCTTGCCTCCGAAACGCCCTGTAGACGTTGTATGAGCACAGGTCCACAAACTGGACACCTTCAGACAGCTCACTGCGTACAAAGAAAGGCGTCTCGATGATGCTTTTGAACCGCAGACCAGAGGATGTTCCCTGCTCAAGAAAGAAGGCGTGCTTCATTGCCAGGGAAATGTTGTCCTGCTTGCTGACGTCATCAGCCACCAGGACGGCCTTGTGCTTGGGATGGAATTCGCACATGAAGTTTTCAATCCGTTCACAGAGCAGTTCCCAGGCTTTTCTGTGAAGCTTATGCCTGTCCATGTACGGTTCCAGGTGACGCTTGTCTACGACAACGGAAAAGAAGCGAACAGGGACAAGGTTGATGGTCGCATAGTACGTGTCAACAAGCTCCTGGATTTCCACCTGAGTCAGGCGTGAAATGAACGGGTGCCTTTCCTTCTCTTTGGGGATTCTAAGCCAGGTTGATTTTACCTCACACTGACTCAACTCCAGCCGGACAGAATCCCTTCGGTGTATTGCTTCGATGAGCGTACGCTTTTTGCGGACGATTGGTACGTAAAAGCGTTGCCACTTGTGTTCAAACAAGCCGAAGGCGGTCAGCGAATACAGCCACTCCTTCTGGAAGGTTGTGCCATCCTCCCTGGTCCCTGTTGCGGAGGGGTCCAGCGTGCCCGACTCGTCAACATAGAAAAGGTACATGCGCCTCCTGATTATGACGCCATTTGTGCAAAGGGTATATTCGCAACTGAACAGGGCAAAGCCCGTTCAGTTGCGTTACATGCTACGAGCCTACCTGTCTCCGCAAGGAGGGTTGTATTCGGCCCGAATCTCCTGTTCGATCTTCACTCTCTCTGCCTGCTGCTTGTTTGGCGTGTAGTAAGGGGCATAGCCGATGGCTCCCTTGTTGTTCCTCTTCCAGCAAGGCGCCCTTTCGTGGTTCTCAACCCGGGTTTTGACGTCGTGCGACTCGCCGACATCGAGGACAGTCCACTTGTCGTTGTTCTTGGCGCGGCTCAGGACCGCATACACCCCAGACCTCTTTTTCAAGCTGCCTGTGTCAGTGTAAGGTCCCTCAGCAGTGTACTTATTGCAAAACGTAATGCTCATACCCGAACTCCTTGTTCGGAAATGAAACCCCTTGAACCTTGGCGAGTAATCTGGTAACTTCTTTGACTCGAACCAGAGGCTTGCCATCTCGCCAGTTGGACCCGCAAGGGTTTCGGTTTGCGCGGATCAGCCTCAAGAGCGGTCGGGTGTTCCAGCACTCGACCGCTTGTTCTTATGGCCTTCAAGCATACGCTGCTCCTTAGTCGCGGTTAGCCTTTCGGCGGGTACGGGTCGTTGCCGTGGCTGTCGGACTGCCGAATTCGCCCGTCCGGGCGGTGGATCTGCAGTTCGGTGCCCTGGTGTTGGCTGAGTTCACGACCAATCGCAATGGCATCTGCCTGAGTGTCCGCTCTGTGGGACGCCCTCGCAGCACCATCACGCCTGACCTGCCAACCCCCGTCCGGATGGGGCATCACGCGATGCGTATCACGACTCATGGAAATCACCTCCTCCTGCGCATAGTTTTCCGGCGTAGCCGGGGGCGCCATATGTGATTAAAACTGGACGTCACTGCCAACATCTACAGCATTGGCTTCCCTTACTGAAGGACTCAGCCGCTTCCAGCTTGTATCGTCCGAGTCAAACGCAAAGCTTCCACGTAGGAAGCTGTTTTTCCTGACCAGTTCGACATAAATTTTCTCAAACCGCTTGGCGTCCTTGCGAGCATACACGCCAGTCTCTATAATCCGACGCGACACCACATGCGGATCCCAGATGACAACGTGCGAAAACGGCCCGTGTTGACCCTTCTTGCTAGCAATAAAGCCCCACTGTTCAAGCGAGGTCATCCGCGATCGCCAAGTGCCGACAGCCCTTGGCCCCTCGAAGCCAGACTCCAGAGCGATTGACGCCTCATCGCGGACATCCATCAACATGACGTCGAACGTGTTGAACCACAGCGCCGAATAGGTTTGACCTGCGGGCTTCCCCTTCGTGAGGACATCGATAAGCCGCATAATCAATGGAAAAGTCTTTGGGACGCTGGCGAACCCACGGAAACGCTTGCGATCCCAAAGGAGAGAAGTGTCAAGCCCAGGCCATAAGGACTCACGCAGCGCCTCGTAGCTCTTTTTGACGGAATATGTTTTTCGAACGTTGGACATTGTTGTAGGCACTCTCACTTTTTTGACATAATAATAATCCAAACCCCTTTGTCAAAAGCAAAAATTTACGTGGCTATTGCCTTCGCTCCGCACTTCTGGCATAATCTAGAAAAAGCCT